>NZ_JBVLTJ010000017.1:113275-163026 GCF_055597585.1 Streptomyces sp. AMJ-169 | reverse complement strand
TGTTGCGGGGGTGGTTCGGGAGGTGGGGGGGATTTGTGGGGTGGGGGGTGTGGGGGGTGGCGGTGAGGTTGGGGCTGCTGGGGGTGATGGGGTTGATGGGGGTGGCGGGGCTTTCGGGGGTGAGGGGGCTGGTGGTGCTGTGAGGGGGGCTGGGGCTGCTGGGCTTGCTGGATTTGCGGGGGGTGGTGGGGCTGCTGGACGTGCTGGGGCTGTCGGGGGTGGTAGTGGTGCTGGAGTTGTCGGGGCTGCTGGAGTGGGTGGGGCTGTCGGAGTTGCTGGGGTTGCTCGGCGTGCCGGAGCGGCTGGGGTTGCTGAGGGCGGCGGGGTTGGTGAGGTTGGTGGGGGTGCTGGAGTTGGCGGCGGCTCTGGGGTTTCCGGTGGCGTCGGCTTGTCTGGCGTCGGTGGCGTCGGTGGCGTCGGTGGGGGCGGTGTTTCCGGTGGCCCAGGCTTCTCTGGCGTCGTCGGTGGCGCCGGCTTCTCTGACGGCGTTGGTGGGGTCGGCGGCTCTGCCGTCGCCGGGCTGCTGGGGGTCGGGGTCGCTCTTCCCGGGCCGCTCGATCACCGGCTCGGTGTCCTCGGTCGTGTCACCGGCTTTCCTGACTGGGACGGCTTTCCCCTAAGGGACACCCTGGCCCGTGAACTGGGGTTGCCCGTGGTCGTCGACAAGGACACCAACGCCGCCGCCCTCGCCCTGGCCGCCGCCGGCGAGTCCGGCTCCTTCGCCTACCTCCACCTCGGCACCGGCCTCGGCGCGGGGCTCGTCATCGACGGTGCGGTCCATCGTGGAGTGCGCACGGGCGCGGGCGAGTTCGGCCACCAGATCATCCAACTCGACGGTCCCGTCTGCCCCTGCGGCAAGTCCGGCTGCATCGAGGTGCTGTGCCTCAAGGCCATCGCGGAGGGGGAACTGGGGGAGGCGGCAAGGGTGTTGGGCATAGGTGCGGCCAACTTGGTGGCTCTGCTGGACATCGACCGGGTGCTCCTGGGCGGCCGTACGGTGATGTCGGCGCCGGAGGTGTTCGTGGCGGGGGTGTCCGCTGTGGTCGGGAGCGGGTTGGTGGGGGTTGCCGGGGTAGGGGTGCGGGGGGTTGCCGTGGGGGCGGCGCAGTTGTTGTTGGGGCCGGTGTTCGGGAGGGGGAATGGGTGAGGGGGTGTGCCTTGGGGGCTTGGGGTGGGGGAGGTTCGTAAGGGGGGCAAGTTTGGCGAGGGGGCTTGGGCGGGGGGCGTAAGGGGGGGCGGCAAGTTCGGCGAGGGGGTTTGCTGCTGGGGGTTCCCTTAAGGGGCTTTTGGTGTGGCGGATCCCGTAGGGCTGATTCCGTAGGGTGGATCCCGTAAGGGGGCTTCCTGTGGGAGGGCTTCCCGTAGGGGTGGTTCCCGTAAGGGGTTCTCGTAGTAGGGCTTCCCGTACGGGTGTCTCGTGGGAGGGCTTCCCGTAAGGGGTTCCCGTGGGAGGGCTTCCCGTAAGGGTGTCTCGTGGGAAGGCTTCCCGTAAGGGGTTCCCGTGGGAGGGCTTCCCGTAAGGGTGTCTCGTGGGAAGGCTTCCCGTAGGGGCGTCCCGTTGGGTGAACCTCGTACGGCGAACCCCGTAGAGGCCAACCCCCGTAGAGCGGATCCCTTAAGGGAGCTTCCCGTAAGGGACGTGCCGGACGGCGAACCCCGTAGGGGCTAACTCCGTAGTGCCAACCCCGTAGGGCGAGTCCTGTACGGCCCACTCCGTAAGGCGTACCCCGTAAGGTTCCCCGTCCCCACCCGAACCCGGCGCGCGCAAAGAATCGTATGAGCTGAACGGGCGGACTCCGAACCGCCCCGGAGCGGCGGCCCAGGAAACCTCGGCGGCTTCGGCAGGCTCACATGACCATGCGACCGTCCCCGATTCCGTCCCCGCCCAGGTCTCCAACCCCTTGCTCACCCTCGCCGACGCCGACGTCTTCGCGTTCACGCCAGTCCCGCCCCCGCCGAACCTCCGCGCACTTGGCCGCCGCCGCGACCCTCGCACTGACCCCCACCCTCACCGGCATCCTCACGGGCCCGCCCGCCATGGCCACCGCCCGGGCCCATGCGACACCTGCCGCCCTAACGGCTCCCGCAGCCCAGGCCCCCGCCGCCCGCGCCCTGGCTCTCCCCGCCTCCGCCGCCGGGGCTCTGCCTGCCCCCGCCGCCCTCGCTGTTCCAGCCACCGCAAGCCTCTCTGCCCCCGCTGCTCGGACCTTCCGGGCTTCCGCCGGCCTGGCGGCTCCCGGCCTTTCCGCCCCTGCCGCCCGCGCTGTTCCGCGTGCCCCAGCTCTCCCTGTTCCGGCCCTCTTTGCTTCCGTCGCTCAAGCCTCCGAAGCCCTTGCTGCCCCGGCCCACCTGACTCTCGCCGGCCTCGCAGCCCTTGGTCTTCCCGCCTCCGCAGCTCAGACCCCTGCCGCTCCAGCTCTCCCCGCTCTCGCTGCCCCGGCGTTCCCTAATTCCGCTGGCCTGGCGGCTCCTGGCCTCCCTACCTCTGCCGCTCGCGCTGGTTCGCGTGCCGCAGCTCTTTCGTCTCCTGCTGCTCAGGCCCTCCCGGCTCCTGCCGCTCAAGCCCATGCCGTCCGCGCCATTCCGCGTGCCCCGGCCCTCTCGGCTCCCGCTGCCCTTGCCGCTCCTCGCCTCCCGGCTCCAGCCATTCCCGCTGCCCAAGCCTCTGTCGCTGAGGCTCTCCCTGCCCCCGCCGCCCTCGCCGCTCCCCGCCTCCCCGCTTCAACCCCTCCCGCTGCCCTAGCTCCTGCCGCTCGCGCCGTTCCCCGCGCCCTAGCTCTCCCCGCCTGCGCCGCCCCCTCTGCCGCGGACTTCCCCCTCGCCTCCCGTCTTCGCGGCGGTCCGAATGTCTACGAGGCCGGCGGGGGATACGGCATCTGGTATCTCGATCTCGTCAACACCACCGCGCGCAGCTGTGCCGGGATTCATCCGGTGGTTGTGCTTGTTGACGCGCGGCGGGTGTTGAAGGCGTCGCAGGCCCGGCTGGAGTTTCGGGACGGGGGGCGGGAGCGGGAGGTGCGGTTCGAGGGGACGGATGCGGATGAGCTGGTGGCGCCGTTCACCGGGGATGGCGGCGGTTTCGCCGGGTTCACGGTTCCCGCGCGCGGCACGCTCAGCGTCCGGCTCCGTCTGTCCTTCACCTCCGACGCCCCCGCCGACGAGATCACCGCCCGCGCCGCCGTCGTACAGAAGCGCGGCGACGACGGGACGTGGGTGGGGGAGTCCAACGCCTACCGTTTCACCGTCGGCCCCGGCAGCGGCGTCGATGCCTCTGCCGACGTCCCCGCCGACGCTTCCGCCGACAACCCCGTCGGCCCCTCCGAACCCCCCTCCCTCGCCGGCCGCTCCCTCGCCGACGAGGCCCGCGAACTCGCCCGCACCGGCCTGGGGCTCGGCTCGATCGCGGGAGGACTGACGGCTGCGGTGTGCTTCGTCGCGGCGGGGGTGGGGCTGCTGCTCGCGAGACGCCGCCGCTGAGCGACCGCGCCCCTTAAGGGCCGTCCCTCCCTTAAGAACTGCCTCCCTTAAGGGAACCTCCACCCCTAAGGGCTGCCCCCACCCTTAGGGACTGACCCTGCCCCTAGGGGCTGGCCCTCCCCTGAAGCCTCCCGCACCCCCACCTAGGGGACATCCCTTGGGTACGACCACACCCCCACGCCCCCTGAGGCGCCGCCCCCACCCTTAAGGACTGACCTTGCCCTAGGGGGCTGGATCCTCCCCACACCCCTTTGGATGCTGCCCCCACCCTTAAGGGCCGCCACTCCACCTGCCCGCCCTCTGCCCGGCCCCCTCCACCCCACCCCTCCCAAAACCCACCCATTCCCTCAAGATCCGACCTTGCATAGGCTGACCCCGATGCACTCACGTTGCATCCGCGCACGGTACGGCAGGAGAACCCGGACATGGCAGATCGCAAGCCCATCGAGTCGTGGCTCACCGACATGGACGGGGTGCTGATCCATGAGGGGGTGCCGATCCCCGGTGCCGACGCGTTCCTGAAGAAGCTGCGGGAGTCGGGCAAGCCGTTCCTGGTGCTGACCAACAACTCCATCTACACCCCGCGCGACCTGCACGCCCGCCTCAAGCGGATGGGCCTGGAGGTGCCGGTCGACAACATCTGGACCTCCGCGCTGGCGACGGCGAAGTTCCTCGACGACCAGCGGCCGGGCGGCACGGCGTACGTGATCGGCGAGGCGGGGCTGACGACGGCGCTGCACGACATCGGGTACGTGCTGACCGACCACGAGCCGGACTACGTCGTGCTCGGCGAGACGCGCACCTACTCCTTCGAGGCGATGACGAAGGCGGTCCGGCTGATCAACGCCGGCGCCCGTTTCATCTGCACGAACCCCGACGAGACCGGCCCCTCCACCGAGGGCCCGCTGCCCGCGACCGGTGCGGTGGCCGCGCTGATCACGAAGGCGACCGGCAGCAAGCCGTACTTCGCGGGCAAGCCGAACCCCCTGATGATGCGTACGGGGCTCAACGCGATCGGCGCCCACTCCGAGAGCAGCGCGATGATCGGTGACCGTATGGACACCGACGTCCTCGCGGGCATCGAGGCCGGTATGCAGACGTTCCTCGTGCTCACGGGGCTGACCCAGGCGGAGCAGGTGGAGAACTACCCGTACCGCCCGTCGAAGGTCGTCGGCTCGATCGCGGACCTGGTCGAACGGATCTGATCCCCTAGGGGAACGGCACCTACGGGCGAGCCCCTAGGGAACGGCACTCACAGGCTCGCCCCTTAGGGACGGCACCTACGGGCTCGCCCCTAAGGGACGGCTCCTTAAGGGCGCGCCCCTAAGGGAACGGCACCCTAAGGACATCCCCCTAGGGCACCTCTAAGGGACGGCCTCCTAAGAGGCGCAGCACACCCCCGAGCCCCCCTCTCCGGGACAACCCCGGTACCACCCTTACGGACCAACCCCGCCCCGCTACAGATGCGCCAGCCTTCCCCCTAGGGGAGCCTCCAGGTATCTGGAGGTTCACGATGGGCTCACCGCGTCTCGCATTCCGTGACGGCATCCTCGCCGCCGTACTCCTGCTCACCCCCGCGCTGTACGCCCCACCGGCCCACGCGGCGGACACGGTGGACGGCGGGCGTGAGATCGCGGTGACCCCGCAGACCCCGGCGGCCGGAGCCGAGGTCGCGCTGAGGGTCAGCGGCTGCGCCGGCAAGACCGCGAAGGCCGTGTCGGACGCCTTTGTCTCCGACGCCCGCCTGGCCGGTAGCGACGGTCAGTTGATCGGCGAGACGAAGGTCCGCTCGACCGTCGCGCCCGGCGCCTACGACGTCCGCATCACCTGCGCCGACTTCGAGATCAAGGGCAAGCTCACGGTCGTGGGCCCCCCGAAACCCGGCGACCGGCAACCGGACGGAGGCGGCGGAGGTGGAGGCGCCGGCAGAGACGGCGGGCACCAGCCCAACTCCCCGGCCCAGCACAACCCCCCGGCCCCGTACGCCTCCCCGGTGGCCCCCGTCCACGCGGGCGGCGGCGGAACCGCCAAGGACACCGAGCCCGGCAGGGACACCGAGCCCGGCAAGGGCACTGAGCCCGGCAGAGACACGGCCCCCGGCAGAACCCCCGACTCCGCCGAAGGAACCGTCCCCGGCAAGAACACCGACCCCGGCGCCACCCCCGGCAAGAACACCCAACCCCTCGCCGAGGCCGAAGCCGACCCGGAAGCCCGCGCCGAAGGCCCCGGCACCGCCCACGCGATCACCGGCCTGGCCCTCACCGCCCTGGCCGCCGCAGCCATCGCCCTACGCGGAGCCCGCCGCAGACGCGGCGACGGAGCGGACTGACCGTGCCAGAACCCGCCCCCCGAGCCGGCCACGGCACCAGCTACGGCACCGGCCACGAACACCGTGCCGCCCACGAGACCCCTTCCGGTCCCAGTTCCCGTGCCGCCCACGAGACCCCTTCCGGTCCCAACTCCCGCCCCGCCCACGAGCCCCCTCCCGGTCCCAACTCCCGCCCCGCCCACCAGACCCCCTTCGCCCCCAAACCCCACGCCAGACGCGACCCCCCCTCCGAACCCACCCCCCGCCCCACCCGCGAAACCCCCTCCAGCCACACCCCCCACACCCCCCACCCCCGCCACAACCACCCCTCCGGATACGCCACCCACCCCCACCCCTCCACCCCCGCCCGCCTCCTCACCGGCCTCACCTGGGCCATCCTCCTCCTCGGACTCTGGCTCTGGGGAAGGGAGTTGACCGACGTGCGGCACGGGATATCCGCCCCGACCACCGGCGACATCGCCGCCGTCGGCCGCCCCGCGGACCCCGAACTCCCGCCCCCCGCCCACCCGTTGAACAGAGCCGTGCCTCAGCGGATCGACATCCCCGGGCTCGGCGTCCAGGCCCCCGTCATCGGCCGCGGCCTCGACAGCCGGGGTGCGATCGACGCGCCGCCCTACGACCAGGCGGGCGTCGTCGGCTGGTACGACGCCGGTGTCACCCCCGGCGCGCGCGGCACCGCGCTGCTGGTCGGGCACGTCGACACCGAGACCCGGCCGGCCGTGTTCTACAAGCTCAGCACCCTCAAGGCGGGCGCGAAAGTCCGGGTGATCCGGGCTGACGGGAGGGTCGCCGAGTTCACGGTGGACGACGTCCAGGTCGTCCGGCGCGACCGCTTCGACGCCGGACGCGCCTACGGCGTACGGCAGTCGGGCCGCGCCGAACTCCGGCTCATCACCTGCGGCGGGCCCTTCGACAGGGCGAGCCGCAGCTACACGGCGAACGTGATCGTGTCGGCGTACCTCACGAAGGCCGGGCCCTGACGGTCACCCAAGCTCCCGGTGAAACAGCGAAGTTGCACCTGCCCCGGTCGGCGGTCCGCTCCCCCGAGACCGCCGACCGGGCAGGTCCTCGACCGCGCGCGCTCGGGCTGCGGGAGTAACCCGGCGACCGGCGCGGGAGGTTCGGGAAAGGAACCTGAGGCGTGACCGGCCGGGGGCTGGGGCCGTAGGAGAAGACTCCTCATGACTGTAGGACCAAACGGGCCCGCGGCCTAGAGGGTTTGACGCCAAGCTGCGACCCGATGACTATCAGTCACCCCTCGCAGGTGTCCTGCCAGACGTACGGCGGCCGGCGCGGCGCCGGCTCCATCAGCCCGCTCAACTCCGCCTCCCCCAGGGACCGTTCGACGATGCAGCGGGCCACCAGATCGAGCGGGAGCCGCCGCTGTCTGGCGTAGCGCCGCATCACCTCGAAGGCGGACTCCGGGTCGGTCTGCTGCCGTTCGGCCAGCATCCCCTTGGCCTGCTCGATCCGCACCCGGCTCGACAGCGCGTGCTCCAACTGCCCGCAGAGCGTGCGGTATCGGTCGTACGCGTGATGATTGCGCAGCCCCATCGCCACCGCGTCCGCGAGGGCCCGGGCCACCGCCGGAGCGTCGTCGGACGCCGAACTTCCCTCGTCCAAAAGGACATTGAGCGCGCCCAGCACCGCGTCCCCTTGTCGGACCGGCACCGCGAACGTCGTCGTCGCCCCGCCGCGCACCGCCCGTGCGGTGAACTCGGGCCAGCGTGCGGCTACTTGGGGGGAGTGCAGGGAGACCGGCGGTACCGTGCGGCCCGTGCGCAAGGTCTCCCGGCACGGGCCGCAGGTGTGCTGCGCTGCCAACAGGGCGGTGGCGAGGCCCTGTTGGTGGCTGCTTCCGGCGAGCGCCACCACCTGGTCCCCGTCCGTCAGCATGATCCCCACCGCCCGCGCCGCGAGCAGCTCCGCGCACCAGCCGGAGACCCGCCGGAGGTAGACGGTGACGTCGAAACCGTCCGTGAGGGTGTCCGCGGCCCGTACCAAGGCCGTCGTCAACCGGCTGTCCTGCATTTATGTGCCCTCCCGCATGCCGAGCCCGCCCCTTGTGCGTCGGCATCTACCCCGGGCGGCGCGGCCGTAGCCGTGCCGCCGAAGGGGAGTTGGGACAAAGAAAAAAGCCCCCCACCGAAGTGGAAGGCTTTTCCCGTCTGTGCGCCGCCAGGGACTCGAACCCCGGACCCGCTGATTAAGAGTCAGCTGCTCTAACCAACTGAGCTAGCGGCGCCTGCTGACGAGAGAACTCTACCGGACCTCCAGGGGTGGTTCCGACCAGCCCGAGGTGACCCGGAGTGACCGTGTACATCATTCGGACCGTCAACATGCGCGCCCCGGTGACAGTTGAGAAACTGACGGATGTGCACAGGAGTGGACATTTCGGCTGGAGTGTGAGGGGCATCTCATGAGGACTCCGGTATTCGAGGAATTCGATCCCGCGAGCGACTGCGGCTGCGCCGGGTGCGCCGAGCGACGGCTGCTGGGGCCGAAGCCGGCGGCGGCCGCCCCGGCGGCCCGCCCCCTGATCGTCGTGGCGACCGCCACCGCCGCCACCGTCCTCGGCGCGGCCCACGCCCCGCCGGCCGCCGCGCACGCCCCCGTCCAGGCCGAACCCGACACCCCCCAGGGCGGCGCGGCCCCGCTCAACGGCTCCCCGGGCCGCCCGGCCACCCCCGCGGAGCCGCCCGCCACGACCCGCGCCGACATCATCAACCGGGCCAAGAAATGGGTCACGGAGAAAGTCCCGTACAGCATGACGGCGTACTGGTCCGACGGTTACCGGCAGGACTGCTCCGGATTTGTCTCGATGGCCTGGAATCTTCCCGGAAACGAATGGACAGGCACCCTCGACCGCTATGCCGTCCGCATTTCCAAGGACGACCTCCAGCCCGGCGACATCCTCCTCTTCCACAATCCCACAGACCCTCAGAAGGGGTCCCATGTCGTCATCTTCGGCGGCTGGACGGACTACACGCACAGCTACTACACGGCCTACGAGCAGACCCGCCCGCGCACCCGCCGCCAATCCACCCCGTACGCCTATTGGAGCCATTCCGACAGTTACGTCGCCTATCGCTACAAAGGCGTGACGGGCGCGGCGGCGGGCGCCGAACAGGAAAGCACCGGCGGCACCGAGACCCCTTTCCCCGGCCGCGCCTATTTCGGCCCCGGCGCGAACAATTCGTACGTCACCCTGCTCGGCCGCCTCCTGGTCGAACGCGGCGCGCGGCGTTTCTATACGACAGGACCGGGCCCCCGCTGGGGCGACGCCGACCGCCGCGCGACCCAGGCCTTCCAGCAGGCGCAGGGCTGGAAGGGCGCGGGCGCGGACGGCATCCCGGGCCCCGACACCTGGACGCTGCTGGCGAGCGGAAAGGGCAACGACATCCCGGCGGCGCCCGGAGCCACCCCAGCCACAGGAGCCACTCCGGCCCCCGGAACTTCGGGAGCCACCCCAGCCACCCCAGCGACCTCAGCCGCCCCAACGACCTCAGCCCTCTCAGCCGCCCCAGCCCCCAGCCCCCCGGGAACCACCCCCGGCACCCCACCCCCCCTCGGCGCCCCCGGTCCCCCCGCCCCACCCCCCACCTACCCCGGCCGCTCCGCCTTCCGCCCCGGCGCGAGCAACGACCACATCACCCGCCTCGGCCGCCAGCTCGTACGCAAGGGCCTCGGCCGGTACTACGCCTCGGGCCCCGGCCCCCGCTGGGGCGACGCGGACCGCCGCGCGGTGGAGGCATTCCAGCGCGCCCAGGGCTGGCGGGGCGCCGCCGCCGACGGCTACCCGGGCCCCGAGACCTGGAGGCGCCTCTTCTCCTGACCACCCCTGCGGGGACCCCCGCAGGGCGCGATAAGGCAAGCAGTACGACGCATCTGGCGCGGAGGCTGGAGGCAGCAATGAACAGGACGAACACCCCACACGCAGCGAACGCCGAACAGGCAGCGGACGACTCACAGACGCCGAACTCCCCGGAGACACCGGCCACTTCACAGCCCCCGGGCACGGCACGAACCCCAGAGACCCGCACCCCAGACACTCACCCCCCAGCCCCCCAAGAAGCCCCCCTACTCACCCCCCGCCCCACCCGCCTCATCCAAAACGAATCCACCACCGAAATCCCCGTACACCTCCTCTTCCGAGACGACCCCGACCACCACCCCCTCCCCTCCGCCCCCGCCCACATCGGCCGCACCCCCCTCTCCCCCCACCCCCCGCAACAACCCCGCTTCCGCCGCCCCGGCCCCCCCACCCCCCGCCCGGTCGCCCAAGTCGACCCCGCTCTCGTCGAACGCCCCGCCCGAGTCCTCCCCGGCGCGGCAGGCGTCCTCGCCGGCGCCTGCGGAGCCGCCGGCTGCGTGGCGACCTCCTGGTGGGCGGGCGTGCTCCCGCCCCTCGCCGTCGAGGCGCTGCAACTCCCCGCGTACGCGGGCGCCGGCCTCGGCCCGCTCCAGTGGGCCGCGTACGCCGGGGCGGGCACGCTCGGGCTGTTCGGGTTCGGCGGGCTCGCGCGCGGCGGGACGGGCCGGGCCTGGGTGCTGGGCCTCTTCGGCCGCTACCGGGGCACGGTCCGCCGCACCGGACTCCTCTGGGTCAACCCCCTCCTGCTGCGCCGCCGGGTCGACGTACGGCTGCGGCACTGGCGCAGCGAGCCGATGCCGGCGGCGGACGGCGGCGGGGTCGCGCTGCGGGTCGTCGTCCTGGTGGTGTGGCGGGTGCGCGACACCGCGCGGGCCACGCTCGGGGTCGACGACCACGAGGGCTACCTGCGCGAATGCGTCGAGGCGGGGCTCGCGCGGGTCGCGGTGGAGATGCCGGGTGCGGGGCGCGGGCCGGTCGAGGCGACGGTGGAGTCGCTGACCCGGCTGGTCGCGGCGGACGCCGGGGCGATCGGCCTGGAGGTGTACTCCGTGCAGCCCGTAAGGGTCGAGTACGCCCCCGAGGTCGCCGCCGCCATGCACCGCCGCCGCATCGCCGCCCTGGACGCCCAGCACCGGGCGACCGTCCTGACGTCGGTGGTCGACTCGGTCGAGGACACGGTCACGCGGCTGACGATGCGGGGCCTGGTGGCGCTGGACGACTACGAGCGCAAGGCCCTGGTGAAGGACCTGACGGTGGCGTTCTGCGCGGGGAGGGGGGAGCAGGGGCCCTGAGCAGCGGGGACCCCCGGCCGGCCAACCCCCTGAACTGGGGTTCTCTGAGCTTCCCTTGAGAGACGCGGCGCCCGCCCCGAGGTACGTTCCCGGCACCGGAAGACCACCGGTACCGCACCATCACCTCGGGGGAATCACATAGAACTCCTCTTCTACACAGTCCCGTCCCTCATGCTCGCCATGGCCGCCGCGACCGCCTTCGTCCTGCTCCACCGCGCCCACCGCGTCAACAGGGCCTGGGACAGCGGCGTCACGGCGGAGGCCCGCTGCCTGCGCGCCTACACGACCACCAGCGGCGGCTTCGACGACGGCCGCACGACGACGACCCTCCACCACGTCTACGAGTTCACCACCCGCGACGGCCGCCCCGTCCGCTTCGAGGAGGAGAACGGCCCCGGTACGACCGTCGAGGGCGACTTCGTCACCGTCCACTACGTCCCCGACCGCCCGGAACAGGCCACCGCCAAGCGCCCGCAGCGGGGCCGCCTGCTGGCCGAGTCCGGCTGCCTCCTCCTCTTCCTCGGCCTCTTCGCCGCCGGCTGCATCGCCTTCATGGCCACCGCCCACGTGATCTTCGACTTCATTGACCCATCGACCGACGGCTTCCCCACCCCATAGCCATCTGACGCCCCGTCAACTACCGTCCCCCGCCATGGAACCCACCATTGCCGACCTGGTGGCGGCGGGCCACGGCGACCCCCGCCCCGCCCTCTGGTGGCAGGACACCGTCCTCACCCGCGCCCAGCTCACCGCGGCGGCGGCCACCCGCGCCGCGCTCCTCCAGGACCTCCTCCCCGGCCCGCCGCCCCACGTGGGCGTCCTGCTCGACAACACCCCGGAGTTCCCCCTGTGGCTCGCGGCGGCGGCCCTGGCCCGCGCGGCGGTGGCCGGCCTCAACCCCACCCACCGGGGCCCCGACCTGGCCCGCGACATCCGCCACACCGAATGCCGCCTCCTGGTCACCGAACCGTCCCACCTCCCCCTCCTGCACGGCCTGGACCTCCCCGGCGTCCGGATCCTGGTCACAGGAACGGACGCGTACGAGGCGCTCCTCGCCCCCTACGAAGGCGCCCCGCCCGACCCCCGCGCCACCCCCGCCGACCGCCTCCTCCTCTCTTTCACCTCGGGCTCGACCGGCGCCCCCAAGGCGGCGATCTGCACGCAAGGCCGGCTGGCGAACGCGGGCCGCGCCCTCGCCGCCCGCTTCGCCGTCCGCCCCGACGACGTCCACTACATCTGCATGCCGATGTTCCACGGCAACGCGGTCATCGCCGACTGGGCCCCCGCCCTGGCCGCCGGCGCCGGCGTCGCCCTGCGCTCCCGCTTCTCCGCCTCGGGCTTCCTCGGGGACGTCATCCGCTACCGGGCCACGTACTTCACCTACGTCGGCCGCGCGATCCAGTACATCCTGGCCACGCCGCCCCGCCCCGCCGAGGACCGCGCCCACCGCCTGCGCGCCGGCTTCGGCACCGAGGCCGGCACCCGGGACGCGGCGGCCTTCCAACTCCGGTTCGGGGTAGGCCTGGTGGAGGGCTACGGCTCCAGCGAGGGCGGCGCGGCGGTGAGTTGGACCCCGGACACCCCGCCGGGCGCGGTGGGTCCGGCGGCGCCGGGACTGGCCGTACGGAACCCGGAGACGGGACAGGAATGCCCGCGCGCGGTACGGGACTTGGCCGGGCTGCTCCTCAACGGAACCGAGGCGATAGGGGAGTTGGTCAATCACGCGCCCAACCCCTTCGAGGGGTACTGGCGCAACCCGGCCGCCGACGCCGAACGCCGCCGCGCGGACGGCTACTGGACCGGCGACCTCTTCTACCGCGACACCGACGGCTACCTCTGGTTCGCCGGCCGCGCGGACGACCGTATCCGCGTCGACGGCGAGAACCTGGCGGCGGCCCTGATCGAGGAGATCCTGGCCCGCTACGACGGGGTCGACGCCGTCGCCGTGTACGCGGTCCCCGATCCCGTCACCGGCGACCAGGTCATGGCGGCGCTCGCCGGGGACTTCGACCCGGAGACGTTCGGGCGGGGGTTTGCGGAGTTTTTACGCGCGCAGCCCGATCTCGGGACCAAGATGGCGCCCCGGTTCGTGCGGCTGCTGGAGCGGATGCCGGTGACCGCGACGCACAAGATCCGGCGGTCGCGGCTGCGGCAGGAAGGGGTGGGGTGTCCGGGCCCGGTGTGGTGGCGGGGGCCGGGGCAGGAGTCGTACCGATTGCTGGGACAAGCAGAAGGACCCCCTGCCTGAGCAGGAGGTCCTTCCGTTCTGTGCGCCGCCAGGGACTCGAACCCCGGACCCGCTGATTAAGAGTCAGCTGCTCTAACCAACTGAGCTAGCGGCGCAGACTCTCGCCGGTTTTGTACTGCTTTCGTCCGGCGACAGGAAAAATACTACCTGCTCCCGAGGGGTGCTCTCGACCACGTTTTCCCGGCCCTCAGATCGCCAGCGCCATCAGCACCGGAGCGGCCTGCCGGTGCAGGGTGTCGGCCGCCTGGCGCAGCCGGTGCGCGTGCGTGACGGGCAGGGACAGGGCGAGGCAGCCGACCGAGGAGCCGTCGGTGATCGGGACGGCCGCGCAGACCGTGCCGACCGCGTACTCCTGGAGGTCGAGGACCGGCATGCCCGTCGGCTGCGACTCCAGCCGGGACAGCAGGAGCTTGCCGCTGGTGATGGTGCGGGAGGTGAGCCGGGGGAGCTTGTGCCGGGAGAGGTGGTCGCGGCGGCCGTCGTGGTCGAGCTGGACCAGCAGGCTCTTGCCGATCGCGGTCGCGTGCGCGGAGGAGCGGAAGTCGACCCACTCGTGCACGACCGGCGTCAGCGGGCTGTCGGCGTACTGCTCGACCTGTATCTCCCCGTCGACGTACCGGCTGATGTACACGGCCGCGCCCAGCGAGTCGCGCAGCCGGTCGAGGGTCTGCTGGAGCTTGGCGCGCAGCGACTGCTCGCGCTGGTGCGCCGAGCCGAGCCGGGCGAGGGCCGCGCCCGCCGTGTACGAGCCGTCGGCGAGCCGCTCGACGTACCCCTCGCGGCGCAGCATCCGCAGCAGCGGGGCCAGCCGGTCGGGGCCGAGGCCGGTGCGCCGGGCCAGGGCGGTGTCGGTGAGGCCGGCGGCGGCACGGGAGACGGTGTCCAGGACGCGCAGGGCCTCCTGGACCGACGGGTGGGAGGCGAGCTTCACCGCGGTCCTCCTCGGTATGGCAGATCGGCGCTGGGTCGCTTTCCGGCCGTGCTCCCTGCTGGTGGATCAGCTCTACGATAGCGGCCAAGTGGCCGATGCGGAGGGGGTGTTGACGAGAACAAGACTCGCCGGTAGCCCCCCGCGAGCTGCGACGACGGCCGAAACGCAGATGCCCAGGGGATGATCCGGAGCGCGGACCAGCGCCCTTCGCCCCTTCACGACCGGTAGCCGCGAGGTCGCACCCCGCTCGCCGCACGGGCATGTCTACGCCGCCGGCGCGGCCCCCGAGTGGCCGGGTACGTACCCCCGCGCCTGGTCGACGACATTGGCCAGCGGACGCCCTTGGCTCCACCGCTCGTACAGCTCCACGAACTGCGCCGCCAGCACATCGTGGAACCCCACCGTCCGCCCCCCGACATGCGGCGAGATCAGCAGATCGGGCACCTGCCACAGCGGGCTCCCCGCGCCCAGCGGCTCCTGCGCGACGACGTCCAGCGCGGCCCCCGCTATCCACCGCCGCCGCAGCGCCTCCGCGAGCGCCGCCTCGTCCACCAGCTCGCCGCGCCCCACGTTCACGAACCGCGCCGACGGCAGCATCACCCCGAACCGCCGGGCGTCGAACATCCCCCGGGTCGCCTCGGTCAGCGGCGCGGCGGCCACCACCCACTCGGCCCGCGCCAGCAGCCGGTCGAGATCCCCCGGCCCGTACACCCCCGTCCTGGGCACCCGCCCGACCAGCGCGACATGGATGCCGAGCGCCTTCAGCACGCGGACGACGGCCCGCCCGACCGGACCCGAGCCCACCACCACCGCCCGGGTCCGCGCCACCCGCAGCACCTCCTTCGGCCGCCACTCGCGCCGCCGCTGCGCCTCCCAACTCCCGGGCAGGCCTTTGGACATGGCGAGGACGAGGGCGGCGACGTGCTCGGCGACGCTCTGCTCGAAGACGCCGCGCGCGTTGGTGAGGAGGGTGCCGGAGGCGGCGAGGGCGGGGGAGAGGAGGTGGTCGACCTCGACGGAGGGGGTGTGCACCCAGGCGGGGCGTGGGCCGCCGGCGGGCCAGTCGAGGCGGGCGCGGGTGTCCCAGGCGAGGAGTATGTCGGCGTGGGCCAGATGCCGGCCGAGCTCCGCCGGGCCGGTGTGCACCACCTTCGCCCGCCCGGTCAGCCGGCCCAGCCGGGGGAGCGGATCCGCATCGAGTACGACAACCGTGGGCGCGGGCATAGAGGGGGTTCCTCGCGGCCGGGGGACGTGATCGGCTCACGCTCGCACCGGAGGTGGGCGCCGTCAACACGCCCGTACGGGTGGACCGGGGGAGGAAGGGGGCACTCGCCGGAGGGAACGCGCTGACATAACCGTACAAAATGAAGGAATTAGGTACGCCTCGACGAAAGGCCGCCCATGACCGCGCTAGGACTGCTGGTCCCCGGGGACCCGGCCGACGACGACTATCCCCGCATCGAACAGCTCCTGGGCAGCGACATCCGCATCGACCTCGCCCCGTCCGACCCGACCTCCCTCCCGGAGAACCTGGGCCGACTGCGGCTGGGGGGCGCCGAGTCGGTCGTCTGGGCGGACACGACCGCCAGCGCGCGCCCGGGCCTTCAGGGGGCGCACGAGAAGCTGCGCGCGCTGGCCGTCGCGGCGGGCCTCCCGGCGTCGTCGACGGCCTTCGCGTTCGTCCACGCGGCCGGGGAGCTGGGGGCGAGCCGGGTGGCGGTGACCGGGCCGGCCGGGGTGTTCACGGACTTCCTGACAGAGGCGGGCCTGACGGTCCTGCCCGCCGCCCCCTTCCCGAAGAACGCCCAGGCCCTCCTCCTCCCGGACCCGACGGAACGAACGGTGACCCGCATCCTGGAACTCGAACGAGAGCTGGGGGTACCGGTGTTGACGGCTCATCAGGTTTCGGTGTGGGAGGGGCTACGGCTGGCGGAGCGACGGGTGAACGCACCGAAATTGGGGCAGCTTTTCGTTCGGGAGTCCGTTGTGCAGGCATGAGCCGGGGCGGCTCTGGACGGGGGCGGGGCGTGCGGTCGGAAACGGTCATAGCCGTCGCGGCGACGGTCATCGCGCTGGGCTCGCTGTGGGTCAGCCATGGTCAGGGGCGGGCGATGCGGGAGCACAATCGGCAGTCGGTACGGCCGATCCTCCAGCTCGCACGGCTGCACGAGGAGCGGCGCGTGGCGCTGCGGCTGCTCAACGCGGGCCTTGGACCGGCCGTCGTCACGCGCACGGTGGTGCGGCTGGACGGAGAGGTCGCGGGCCAGTGGACCCGGGAGGTCAAGCACCGGATTCTCGTGGGCGAGATCAAACCGACGGCGTTCCGCACCGTACGCGGGGGCTCGGTCCTCCCCGCCGGGCAGCCGATCCTGCTGCTTGTTTATGAGTCCGACGACCCCCTCCGCCTCGAACACCTGTGGGAACTGGTCAACGGGCGGCTGGTGATCGACATCAGCTACGAGTCCGTCTACGGCGGGGAGAAGTTCTCCGTGTCCACCGCGCGGGAATAAACGGGGACTGTCTCCTGTTAGCGTTCCCGGTACCCGTTGGCGTTGATACAGGAGGCATGCGGTGGGCGAGATCCGTGGGGCGGCGTTGGGTGGGGCGCCGGTGGCGTTGTCCGTGCTGGATCTGGTGACCGTGGGGAGTGGGAGCACCGCCTCGGACGCCTTGCGGACCAGCGTGCGGCTCGCCAAGGCCGCCGAGGCGCGCGGGTTCCACCGGTACTGGGTCGCCGAGCACCACTCCATGCCCGGCGTCGCGTCCTCCTCGCCGGCCGTGATCCTGGCCCACCTCGCCGCGCACACCGAGCGGATCAGGCTCGGCTCGGGCGGCGTGATGCTGCCCAACCACGCCCCGCTGGTCATCGCGGAACAGTTCGGCACCCTCGAAGCGCTCGCCCCGCACCGCGTCGACCTCGGCCTCGGCCGCGCCCCGGGCACCGACGGCGCCACCGCCGCCGCCCTGCGCCGCCAGGACCGCCCGCACGAGGGCGCCGACGACTTCCCCCAGCAACTCGCCGAACTCATCCGCTTCCTGGACGACGACTTCCCCGACGGCCACCCCTACCGCCGCATCCACGCGGTCCCCGGCCCCATCCAGTCGACCTCCCCCGGCGGCGTCCAGTCCCCGCACCGCCCGCCGGTCTGGCTGCTCGGCTCCTCCGGCTTCAGCGCCCGCCTCGCCGGCATGCTCGGCCTGCCGTTCGCCTTCGCACACCACTTCTCCGCGCAGAACACCGTCCCCGCGCTCGACCTCTACCGCGAGTCCTTCAAGCCCTCGGCCGTCCTGGACACCCCCTACGCCCTGATCGGCGTCTCCGTCCTCGCCGCCGACGACCCCGCCGAGGCCCGCCGCCAGATCCGCGCCACCAGCCTCAACATGCTCCGCCTGCGCACCGGCCACCCCGGCCTCTTCCCCTCCCCCGAGGAGACCGACGCCCATCAATTCACGCCCATGGAGGAGGAGTTCGTGACCTCCTGGTCCGCCAACATCGTCCACGGCGCCCAGGACGAGGTCATCACCGGCCTCACCGACCTCCAAAAGCGCACGGGCGCCGACGAGTTGATGCTGACGAGCCACGCCCACAGCGGCGAACTCCGGCTGCGGTCCTACGAGTTGATCGCGGACGGGTACGGGCTGCCGAAGGCGTGAGCCGAAGGGGGCCGAGGTGAAGGGGGCTTGGGCCGGCCCGAAGTGAACAGGCCCCGGGCGGGCCGGAGTTACGCCCGCCCCACCCGGCCCCCCACCCCGCCCACATGCAACTCCGCGATCCGCTCCGCCGACACGGGCCGCGAGTACAGCCACCCCTGCCCCGTGTCACACCCGATGCTCCGCAGCCGCGCCGCCTGCGACGCCGTCTCCACGCACTCCGCCGTCACCGTCAGCCCCAGCCGGTGCGCCAGGTCGATCATCGCCTCGACGACCACCTCGTCGGCCGGATTCGGCGGCGCCCCCGACCCGTCGTACTGGAAGCCCCGGACGAAGGAACCGTCCAGTTTCAGTACTGACACCGGCAGCCGGCTGAGGTAGGCGAGGTTCGAGTACCCGGTGCCGAAGTCGTCGATCGCGATCCGCACCCCCATGTCGCTCAAAGCCTGGAGCGCCTGCAAGGGGCGGCCCGCGGAGCCCATGACGGCCGACTCGGTCAGCTCCAGCTGCAACAGGCCCGGCGGCAGCCCGGTCTCGGACAGGATGTCCGCGACGTCGGCGACCAGATCCGAGTCCCACACCTGCCGGACGGCGACGTTCACGCTCACGAACAGCGGCGCCTCGCCGGGCTGCGCGAGCTGCCAGCTGCGCGCCTGCCGGCAGGCGGTGGCCAGAACCCAGCGCCCGAGCGGCACGATCGAGCCGTCCTCCTCGGCCAGCCCGACGAACCGATTCGGCGGCAACAGGCCGAAACGCGGGTGGTCCCAGCGCACCAGCGCCTCCACCCCGTGCAGGATCCCGTCGGCCATCCCGACCAGCGGCTGGTACTCCAGCACGAACTCGCCCCGCTCGATCGCCGGCCGCAAGGTCGACGCGAGCGCCTGCCGGGTCATGAGGTGCGCGTTGCGCTCGGGGTCGAACAGCGTCCAGCGGGACTTGCCGTCGACCTTGGCCCAGTACAGCGTCGTGTCGGCGGCCTGGACCAGGCCCGTCGCCGTCGTACCCGCCGCGTGCCGCTCGACCACCCCGATCGACGCGGTGACGTTGAGCCGCTGGCCGTCCAGGTCGAACGGGGCCTGAAGCGCTTTGAGGACCGCCTCCGCCAGCTCGGCGAGCTGGTCGGTGCCGGTGGAGTCGGCGACCAGCAGGGCGAACTCGTCGCCGCCGAGCCGGGCGACCAGCGGGCGGTTGCCGCGCGCCCGGCCCGCGTCCTCCGCGCACGCGTTCAGCCGGTCGGCCACCGCCGCGAGGAGCCGGTCCCCGACGCGGTGACCGAGGGTGTCGTTGACGGCCTTGAAACCGTCGAGGTCGAGGTAGCACAGCCCGATCCGGCCGGTGCCGCTCTGGTCGTACGCGTCGTTCTCCAGGGCGGCCGAAAGCCGTTCGAAGAAAAGTGCGCGATTCGGCAAGCGCGTGACCGGATCGTGCATCTGGAGGTGGCGCAGCCGGGCCTGGAGTTCGCGCCGGGCGCTGATGTCGGCGACCGACAGCAGGACGCCCGGCGGGCCGTCCGTGCCGTCGCCGAGCGGCGACACCGTCACCCGCGCCCACAGCGTCCGCCCGTCGGGCCGCTTCAGCCGCCGCGCGCAGCGCAGGGTGGCCTGCCGGCCGAGGAGGACCTCCCGGTAGGCGTGCCAGGTGCGCGCGTCGGAGGCGAGGTCGAGGAGGTCGGCGGCGCCGCGGCCGACCAGCGCGCCGGGCGCGGTCCCGAGGACCTCGCCGAACGCGTCGTTCACCGCCGTGACCAGGCCGTCGCGCCCCACCACCGCCATGGCCAGCGGCGACGCGGCGAAGACCGCGCGATACGACGCGGCCGGCAGGTCGCTGCCGGCCGCGGGGGACACGCTGACGGGGTCGAGCCCGAAGCCCGACGGTGTCTCCAGCATCTCGACCGCCTCGACGACGAGACTCACGGGCTCCCCAGGCGGAGCCCCACCCGCACCATCCGATGCCAAAGGATCACTCTCTGTTACGGCGGACCGGTCGAGGTCTGCCGCGGGCGTCGGCCCTTCGGACGTTCCGCTCACCGCTCGCTCCCGCAGTGCACTCGATCTCTGTCCGCGCAGAAAAGAGTCAGGAAAGTGTGCCGATCATAGAGGCTGGGCCCCGAGTGCCGCAGCCACTGCCCAGTGTCCATGACCGGGCAACCGTTCTGACAGATCGTTTCTGCCCGGAGCGGGACCGGTTCTGCGGACACCGGACCGGAAGTGACGTTCCGTGAGGATTCCGGGGTGTCGCCCCTGCCCGGCCGCTCACTCGTTGGATGCAGGCGAACAGGGCGTAGTACGACAAACGCGGCCAAGCTGATTTCCGGTGTCCCTGATCCGCCCGCCCCGGAGGTCCCTGTGCCGCGTCCGCTCCCGCGCCCCCGACTGCGGGGGCTCGCGGCCGTGTCCACCACCCTCTCCGCGCTCGCCGCGACCTCCGTCCTCGGCAGCCCGTCGGTGGCCGAACCCTTCTCCACCGCCCCCTGCGCCCTGGCCCGCACCGCCGCCCACCACTCCGAGGGCCTCGACACCTGGAACACGGCCTACCCCCGCCCGGTCCGCACCCTCAACGCCGTCATGGTCTTCCTCTCCTTCCCCGGCACCACCCCGAAGACCACCCCCGCCGACCTCGCCGCCGACCACTTCCCGGCCACCTCCGACTTCTTCCGCCGCGCCTCCTACGGCAAGTTCACCCTCCGCGCCCACCCCCTCAAGCGGTGGCTGCGGATGCCGAGACCCGCCGCCGCGTACGCCATACAGCGCGACTGGAACGCCGCCCACCGCGCCGCCTACCTGCGCGACGCGCTCGCCGTCAGCGACCCGGCCGTCGACTACTCCCGCTACGACCTCGTCTACTTCGTCGCCGACCCGGACGCCCCCGGCGTCGACTCCGACGCGACCAAGGTCGTCAACCTCGACACCCCGCTGCGCGCCGACGGCACCGACATCCGCCGCGTCGTCACCGTCTTCGAGAAGCACCCGCCCGACCGGCTGGTCCTCGCCCACGAGACCGGCCACGTCTTCGACCTGCCCGACCTCTACCACCGGCCCGTCGACGGCAAAGGCGACTGGGACACCTACGTCGGAGACTGGGACCTGATGGGCAGCCAGTTCGGGATGGCGCCGGACCTCTTCGGCTGGCACAAGTGGAAGCTGGGGTGGCTGGAACCGAGACAGGTGGTGTGCGTACGCGGCCCGGGTACGACCCGGCTGACCATGGAACCGCTGGAGGCCGGCCCCGGCGTCCCGGTCAGCCGCGCCTCCGGCTCGCCCGCCTTCGGCCTCGGCAACGGCACGAAACTCGCGGTCGTGCGCACCGGCGCCGACACCGCCCTCGCCTTCGAGGCCCGCGGCCCCCTCGGCAACGACTTCGCCTCCTGCCGCTCCGGCATCCTCATCTACCGGATCCGCAGCGCGGCGAGCTCCGGGACGGGCCCGATGGAGGTGGTCGACGCCCATCCGCACACCGAGGCCTGCTGGGAGAACTCGGTCCATCCCCCGCTCGCGGACGCCCCGGTCGGCGCGGGGGAGAGCTTCACCGTCCCGGCCGGGGAGGGGGAGCGGGGGGTGCGGGTGGAGGTGGAGGGGAGGACGGCTGCGGGGGCTTGGACGGTGCGGATCACGCCGGGGGTGGAGTAGTCGGTCGCCGTCGCAGCAGAAAGGCCCCCTACCGAAGTAGGGGGCCTTTCCCGTCTGTGCGCCGCCAGGGACTCGAACCCCGGACCCGCTGATTAAGAGTCAGCTGCTCTAACCAACTGAGCTAGCGGCGCCTGCTGACGTCGTAGACCTTAGCATCAGGATCGCCGGAGGGGGAAATCGCTGCTGATACCCCGCTGCGGGCCGCCCTAACCGCCGCCCACAGCAGTACCTCGGGCCCCGGCAGCCAGGGGTGACGCGAGTCGGGGGCGACGAGCCAGCGGTTGCCCGGGAGGCCGCTGCCGGCGCTGGCACGGTGGATCGCCGGTACGGTGATGGCGTCGCCGGTGCCGTGGCAGAGCAGCGCCGGGATCGCGGCCGTACGACCGCTGTCGCCGCCCCACTCCTCCCAGCCCAGCAGCGACGGCAGCCGCTGGGCGGTGCCCGGCGCGGCGAAGAGCAGCATGCGCCCCCGGCAGACGGCGACGGGCCCGGACCCGTCCCCCTCGCTCCACAGCCGGTCCACCATCCGCCGCCCGAACAGCACGGACGTGCTGACGACGTCGAAGACGTTCCCGCAGCCCAGCACCACCGGCACACCGGGCCGCTCGGCCCACAGCGCCAGCACGCTCCGCGCGTACCCGCCCGCCGAGGCCAGCCAGGCGGCCCCATCGGCGGTGACCCCCGAAACCCGCTCACATTCGTCCCAAGCGCTCCTCATGGGAGACATGTCTACCGGGTGTGAACTCTCCGCCCCAGAGAGTTGCGGGAAATGGGGACAAGGGGGTGGGGGAGGGGGTATCTTGCGCGGCTGGCATATGCCAGGGGGTTGGGGTGGCGAGGGGGTGGGGCGCTGCGCGGAGTCGGGGCGTCGCCCGGAGTCGCCGGGGCCCTCTCTCAGATCGGCTCCACCGCGCTGCGGCCCTCCCCCGCCTCCTCGCCGCGCAGCAGGTCCCGGCCGAACTCGACCATCTTCTTCGCGTAGTCCTCGGTCCACTGGGCGTGTTCGGCGATGTCGGCCGGGGTGAGGCGGTCGAAACGGCGGGGGTCGGCCAGTTGGGCGGCGGCCATGGCCTGGAACTCGGTGGCGCGGTCGGCGGCGGCACGGAAGGCTTGGGTCAGCTCGGTCGCGCGGGCCAGCAGCGCCCGGGGGTCCTCGATCGACTCCAGGTCGAAGAAGTGCTCGGCGTCACCGGCCGCCTCGGCCGGCTCGAAGAGCAGGGGCGCGGGGCGTAGCCGCCGTCCGTTGTGCCGCGGCGTGGGCTCCGCCATGTCGTTCTCCTCTTCCTACGATGCGATTGCGGACCACCTTCCATTGTCCCCTGCCTCCGCAAGAGGCCCTCGGGCCCTAGCACCGCCGGCTCACCCGGTGCTCCTCCAGGTGCGCCAGCACCGCGTGGTTGGCCTCCCAGCCGTCCGGGAACTTCACCAAGGTCCCCAACTGCACCGGCTCCGTGGACGGATAGTCGTCCAGGAGGTCGCGTACGCCCGCGCGGCACACCACGATGCACGCGTGCCGGTGGCGTGAGGCCAGGACGCACAGGCGGCCCGTCTCCAGGTGGAACGCCGTCGCGTCGGGGCGGCCGGAGAGGGGGTGCAGGATGACCGTGACGTCGAACTCCATGCCCTGGAGCCGGTTGGCGGTGTCCACGGTGACCCCGCTCACGCCCGCCTCGGCCAGCGCCGCGCGGACGGCCGCCGCCTGGTCCCGGTGCGCCGTCCCCACCGCGATCCGGCCCGCCGTCAGCGGCGCGGGCTCGGGCGAGCGCTCCGACGTCGCCGCCCCGCCCCGGTCCAGCAGCCGCCGTACGACCGCCGCGACCGCCCGTACCGCCTCCGGATCCGTGCGCGGAGTGTGCCGCGCGGGGAGCTCCAGCAGGCCCCAGCCGGACTCCGCCGCCTCGTCGATGACCCGGTCGGGACCCGAGCCGTCCGAGGGGACGGCGAACGCGAGGCGCCGGTCGCCGTGGGAAGTGCCGCTGCGGAAGCGGGTGTACGGGTAGAACGCGTCGGAGACGAGCCGCGCGGCCGACGCGGGCAGCCGCCAGGACACCGGCAGCCGGTGCTGCGGCAGCCCCGGGTTGTGCGCGAGCAGCGTCGACACCGCCGACGCCGAGGGGTCGTACGACAGCCCCGCCCACTGCTCGCTGCCGACGATCGCGAACGGGTCCAGCTGGCCGGGGTCCCCGACGAACAGGGCCCGCTCGAACAGCCCGGCCACGGCCAGCAGACTGTCCGACCGCATCTGGTACGCCTCGTCCACGATCGCGTGCGGCCACGGCTCGTCGGCCTTCACATGCGCCCACTTCGCCGCCGTGGACACCACGACCGGCAGCCCCTGGAGCTCGCCCGCCTTGGCGGACGTCCGCACCTGGGGCAGCGCGTCCAGCCCCTTGTCGTACGCGTCCGCGTCACTGCTGTGCAGCCGGCCCACCGGCAGCTGCGGGGACTTCTCGGCGAGCCGCAGGACCAGGTCGTCGACCTGCGCGTTGGTCTGCGCGACGATCATCAACGGGCGCCCGGCGTCGGCGAGTTCGAGGGCGGCGCGGACGACGAGGGTGGACTTGCCGGCGCCGGGAGGCGAGTCGACGACGACTCCGCGCGCGGTGCCGTGGAGGGTGTCGTGAAGGATGCCGTCGGTGGCCCGCGCGGCGGCGGCGCCGGGGTCGAAGGCGGTGGCGGGAGTCGGGGTGAGGGTCACAGGACGTCCTCCTCGGTCACCGGGTCCGCCGCCTCGTGCCGGGCCTCTCCGGGCGGCCCGCCGTGCGTCCACGGTGTCTGTTCCGGGTCCGGCAGCTTCGCGCCGCCGCGCTGTTCGTGTTCGAAGAGGGTCCAGCAGATCCGGTCGCCCTTCTCCGGGACGGCCCCCTCGTCGGGCTCCTTGCCGCGGCCCATCTTGTCGAGGAGACGCAGGACGAGAACGTCCTCACAGCTCTCCACGAACTCGGCGGACTGCGGCTTGCCGGCCAGCGAGCGGTAGACCTTGGCGCGCTCCCCGAGGTGCGGCCGGTCGTCCGTGCGGACGGTGACCAGCGGGCGCGGGCGCGGGGACCTGCCCTCGCTGTAGGCCATGGCGACCTCTACGACCTCCCCGGCGAACGCCTCTCCCGACAGCCGCCGGCCGGCCATGACCAGGGGGTCGTCCAGGGCCTCCTGGGCGTCCAGGCGGGCCTGTTCGCGCTCGCGGGTGGCCAGCTTGTTGGCGGCGGTCACCGCGTCGTCGCGGCGCGGCTGCGGGGGTTCGCCGGCCAGGACGCGGTCCCGGTGGCCGGTGAACGACCAGCGGTCCCGCGTCCACCGCTCCTCCGCGTACGGCCCCGGCGGCAGCGCCCGCAGCAGCTCCAGGCCGCGCCAGACCCGCTCCCAGGTCGGCAGGGTCCGGCTCAGCACCAGCTCGCGGACGCCCTCCTCGGCGGCGGCGAGGGCGCCCAGGAGGTCGTCGGCCTCCATGCCGTCCTGCGCGGCGGCGAACGCGGACCGCGCGCGGTCGTAGCGCTCGATCGCCGGGGCGAGCAGCTTGTTGTCGAACGCCGGGTCGGTCGCCGGGCCCGCCGGCGGGTGCAGCAACTGCCCTTTGCCGTCCCGCGCCAGCTCGACCAGCAGCGCCTCCTGCGCGCCCGAGGTCCCCGCGGGCGGGTCGATCCAGGCCAGCAGGGACGCCAAGTGCTGGTCCTCCAGGCTGGACTGACCCGTCGCCCAGTGCCGCGCGAGCACATCGGTCAGCGCCAGCAGCAGCGCCGAGCCCGGGACCCGGGCCCGCTCCCCGTAGTGCGTCAGCCACCGCCCCAGCAACGGCACGCGCGGCGGCGCGGGATGCGGCGCCTCCGGGTCCTGCTCGGCCGTACGCCGGAACCGCATCGACCGCCCGAGCAGCCGTACGAGGTCGGTGCCGCCCCGGCTGGGGACGATCAACTGGGGTGCGTCCAGGCAGAGTTCGACCTCCACCTTGACCCGCTTCCCGCTCTCCGGGTCGGTCTCGCTGCGCTCGGCCGCCTCGACGGCGTCCCCGTAGGACTCGATGTACGGCAGCACCACGTCCGCGAGCTCGGCGAGGAACGCGAACCGCAGGTCGGGGTTGCGGGGCTGGGGCACGGCGAGCAGCCGGGGCCGCGCGGGGTCGGTCCCGACCAGCACCCCCAGCGGGGCGCCGGCCTCGCCGCCGGTGATCAACGGGACGAGGACCATGGGGCGTTCGGAGAGGTGCTGGTGCCGGACGGTCGCGGTGGGCTGGGCTCTGCCGGAGGAGGTGGCTTCCAGGCGGGCGAGGGTGTCGATCAGGGACATGGGGCGGCCTCCGTGGGGGTGGCCTGCGGGGCTTGGGCGGTGTCCGCGTGCGTGGGGTCGGTCAGCGCCGGCTGTGTGGGGGCGGCCGGTGAGGTGTGCGCGGCCTCTTGCAGTGCCTCCGCGCGGAGTTGTGCAGCCCGCCGCAGCGCCGCCACCGTCGGGTCTTCCGGGTCGCCCTCCTCGCCGTGGGCTGCGGACAGGACCGCCTCCAGGGTTGTCAGGCCGCCCAGGTCCGCGCGCAGGGAGCGGCCCAGGGTCGTCACCGCGCCCGACTCGCGGGAGCGTGCGCGGCAGTGGAAGGCGAGTTCGCAGGCCGCCAGGCACTCGGGGGCGTAGGCCGCCGGGACCGACTCGACGGTCCGCTCCAGCTGCTCCTGGGGGAGCGTCGGGGCGAAGCAGGCGCCGTCGGGGAGGGCGTCCGCGATGTCCTCGATACGGGTGAGGCGGGCCAACTGGCGGACGGTCACCGCGTGTTGCTTGCGGACGTCGACCGCCGACGCCGTGGGGAGGTTGGAGAAGTCGCGCGGGCAGACCAGGAGGACCGTGCGCCGCACCTCCGGCGGGGTCGCCATCCGCGCGGCCACCTGCTCCAGCGCCAGCACGTACACCGCCGCCTGCCGCGCCGCCGCGCCGACCTTCGCCGGGTCTGCCGAACCGTCCAGCATCGGGAAGGACTTGATCTCCACGACCGTCCAGCTGCCGTCGGGGTGGACCACGACCGCGTCCGGCTCCAGGAAGGCCGGGGAGCCCGCGACGTCGAGCGCGAGCATCGGGTGGTCGAGCAGGGTCCAGGCCCCTGGCGTCGAAACGGCTTCCCGGAGAGCGAGAGCGGTCCGCGCGGTGCGGCCTTCGGGGCCGATGGCGGTGAGATCGGGGACGAGGGCTTTCGCGGTGGGCTCGGCGGAGGGCGACTTCTCTGCGGCGGGCGTCTCAGAGGCCGGCTCTTCGGCGAGCCCCTCAGGCGCCTGCCCGGCGGACGGCTCCCCGGCGAGCCCCTCCTCAAGAGGCGCCTGCCCGGCGGACGCCCCCTTGCCCCCCGGCCCCAGCACCTCCCGCACCAACCGCAGCAGCTCCGCCCCGCCGTCCCCCTTCACCTTCGCCTCGAACGCGTTCCCCCGGGTCAGCGCGAACTGGGAGCGGCCGAAGACCGACGGCGACCCGAGCGCCCCGGCGAGCGCCGTCTTGTCGACCCCGGCGCCGTCGAGCAGCGCGCGCCGCCTGCACCCGGGGTTCGCCGCGAGCGCGGCCAGGGCGCGGGCGTCGAGCGGGCGGGCCGGGACGTCGGGGCCGCGCAGTTCAGCGAGCCGGTGCCGGAGAGCCGTCCCCCGCGTCCGCGGGAGCGGTACTCGGCTCGGCTCCTGGCCCGAAACGGGACTCGCGCTGCCGTGGAAAGTGCTCACCTGCCGAAGTCTGGCATCCGCCACTGACAATCGGGGCGGAAGCGGCCCGGGAGCCGGATGTGACGCCGGGCAGAAGGGACTTCAGCCGGTCCAGACCGCGCAGCATGCGGGGGGTCAGGAGCAGGCCGACGGCCATCACGGCGGCGCCGGCGACCGCGTCGAGGAGGTAGTGGTTGGCCGTGCCCATGACGACGAGCGCGGTGATCAGCGGATAGGCGACGCCGGCCGCCTTCGCCGTCCGCGTGCCCCCGTGCCGCCACAGCATCACGCCGCACCACAGGGCCCAGCCGACGTGCAGGCTGGGCATCGCCGCGTACTGGTTGGTCATGCCGCCCAGGCCCCGGGGGGCGCTCGCCTCGCCGCCCCACCAGCCGTACGAGCTGTACTGGGCCATGGTGTCGACGAAGCCCTGGGAGGACGCCAGGAGGCGGGGCGGGCAGGTCGGCAGCAGGGTGAAGCCGATGAGGCCGATGAACGTGGACGTCAGCAGCCAGGTGCGGGCCGCCCGGTAGACCTGCTTGCGCGCGCGGAACAGCCAGATCAGGATCGCCGGGGTCACCACGTAGTGCAGGGAGGCGTACCAGAAGTCCGCCGGGACGCCTATCCAGGGTTCGCGGGTGAACAGCCGGTTCAGCGGGTGCTCGGCGTTGATGTGCAGCGCCTTCTCGACCCGCAGGATCGCCAGGCCGTGGTCGACGGCTGTCTGGACGTCCCCGCGCGCGAGGAGGCGGCCCGCCGAGTAGGAGGCGTACACCAGGAGGATCAGCGGCAGCTCCGTCCACCAGCGCAGCCGCCCCCAGGGAGCCTCCTGGGTGCCCGGTGTATCGGTCTTGGGCATCCCGATCGCCTCCCCTTCCCGTTCGCTGAAGTACCGCTGGCGCGTCCGCGCGGACGTGTCACTGTAACGGCGTACGCGCCTGGCCGGTCCGGGCGCCCTCGGCCTGTGAAGACGCCCGGACCGGCCCCCGGGTTGCCGCCCCGGGCGGTACGCGATGATGGAGGTGGCACGCCTCACGTTCCCCTCCCGTTCCCCTCCCGGAAAGGCCCCTCATGGCACCGCGCATCCTGCTGGCCCGGCACGGACAGACCGAGTGGTCGCTGTCCGGCAAGCACACCGGCAGGACCGACATACCGCTCCTGGAGGAGGGCCGCCGGGGCGCCAAGCTCCTGGGCGAACGGCTCCACCGGGCGCCGTACGACGGGCTCGCGGGCGTCGAGGTCCGCAGCAGCCCGCTCTCCCGCGCGCGCGAGACGTGCCAGATCGCCGGCTTCGGGGAGCGCGCGCAGCTGTGGGACACGCTCATGGAGTGGGACTACGGCGCCTACGAGGGCCTCACCCCGGAGGAGATCCGCGCGGACCGTCCCGACTGGCTGATCTGGCGCGACGGCGTCCCCGAGGGGGAGAGCGTGGCCGATGTCACCGCGCGCGCGGACGAGGTCGTCGCCTGGGCGCGCGAGGCCGACCGCGACGTCCTGGTGTTCGCCCACGGGCACATCCTGCGTTCCATCGGCGCCCGCTGGCTCGGCCTCGGCCTGGACTTCGCGGCCCGCGTCCGCCTCAGCCCGACGTCCTTGTCGGTGCTGGGCTGGGCCTACGGCGAACCGGCGATCGAGAGCTGGAACGACCTGGGGCACCTCTCCTAGGTACCCCGGGGCTGCCCGTGCCGCTCCAGGAACGCCGACACCTCCGCCGCCCGCCGGTGCGGGAGCAGCACCCGCGCGGTGTTCGCCAGCATCGTCTGGATGCGTGACGACTGGACCTCGTCCAGCAGGTCCAGCACCCGCATCCCGGCCAGCGCCGCCTCGTCGGGGCGCCCCCCGCGCGCGAGGTCGTCCGCGAGTTCGGCGGTGTACAGGGCGATGTTGCGGGTGAAGTGCGGGTCCTGGAGACCGGCCGCGCGGCGCGCGTGCCGGGCCGCGCGGGACCAGTCGCCCAGGGTGGACCAGCACTGCGCCTCAAGGCCCACCAGCTCGGCCTCCCCGTAGAAGCTCATCCACTCGGGGTCGGCGTCCGAGGGGCCTCGCTCGTACAGGGCCTGGGCGCGCACCAGCGCGCGCGCACAGCCGGTCGGATCGGCCAGCCCCGCCCAGCCGCCCGCCTCGCGCAGCGCGAGCAGCGACAGCAGCCGGGGCGAGCCCAGGGAGTGCGCCACCCGCTGGGCGGCCTGCGCGGCCCGGACGGCCTCCCGGGGGCGGCCGGCGTCGCGCGCGAGGAACGCGGTGTTGCAGAAGGCGTGCGCCTCCAGCGCGAGGTCCCCGGTCATACGGGCGGTCGCGAGGGCTTCCGCGTAGTGCGAGCGGGCGTCCGCGAACCGCCCGGAGTCATGGGCCAGCCAGCCCACGGAGATGGCCAGCTCGCCCGCTCCGGCGTGCAGCCGGTTCGCGGTGGCCGGTCTGGCCGCCCCGGCGTCCAGCAGCGCGTAGGCGGCCTTCAGGGGGGCCGCGGCGCGGCGGTAGAGGCCGTCCGCGCCGTACTGGTCGTCCAGCAGGCGGATCCTGCGGACGGCTTCCTCCAGGGCGTTCGCCTCGCCGGCGCCGGCCCGGCGCACGGGGCGGCCGGCCGCCGCGGCCTCGGCGGCGAAGCCGAGGGGGCCCAGCGAGACGGCCGCCACCGCGGCGCCCGAGCCGGTCATGAATGCGCGACGCAGCACGTCGCTCTCCTCGTGGTGTGGGTGCTTGTCGTACGGGTCCTGCGTGTCATACGGCCCGTCCGCCCGGCGCGGTTCAGCCGGCGGCGGCGCGGGATCGGGGGCGCGCGCGGGGCTCGGGATGTGAGCGCAGGGCGCGTCATGGGGTCCGCGCGCCCCGCGGCCGCGGACGGACGCGCGGGGCGCGAAGCCCAGATCGGCGAGCGAGCGGCCGGGGAACATGTGCAGGAACACCCGTTCGTACGCGTAGTTGGGGCAGCGGATCTCGCCCGCCTCGACCCGCCCGATGTAGCGCGCGTCACAGCTGACCCGCTCCCCGATCTCCCGCGCCGCGCGCCGCACCAGAGCGGCGAACTCGGCGGGCGAGCGCGGGCCGCGCAGCCGGCGGAAGGCGAGATTGGGGCGTGCGGGCCGGTCGGGACGGGGTGGGGTCACCGTTGACGACGCCATGGCCGGGTCCTCTCGTGCGAACCGTCGAACCATGCCGGATTCATGGGTACTTGGCCGGTAAAGCCACCAAATCCGGCTGTACCGACCGTTTCCGGCGAGCAAGAACGTACCTGGTGTTCCAGGGTCGCCACACAGGGTTTGGCTACAAACCGGATATCTCATCCAGGATCTGCCATGAACTGCCATCCTTTGCGGCGGACTTCCGCCGTACCCGTTGACAGCGTGACGCGTTGAACGCTGTGGACGAATTCGGGCTGCGCGGTGGAGGCCGTCATGGAGACCAGCCAGAGCGAAGACCTTTGTACGACGCCCTCGGCGGCGGCGTGCGACCTAGTGACGGTGCCGACCCGCCAGGGCCTCGAAGCCGTCGACATCCTGCGCCGGGGCGCCCCGGCCGCCGTAGGACCCGTCCTGCACGACGACGACGGCCGCACCCTCGGCTTCCTCGTCCCGCCCGGCACGGCCGCCGCCTGGGACGTCCCCGGCAGCACCTGCACCGGCACCGACGGCCGCGGCCTGCGCCTGGCCCCCGAGCCCCCCGTGGAGGGCTCCGACTGGCTCCTGCCGCCCGGCGACACCGACCTCGCCACCGACCCGGCGGTCCTGCGCGACGCCCTCGGCGAGGCGGCCCGCCTGATCGAGGCGGCGGACAGTTGCAGCTAGGGGCTCCGCCTCACGAAGGTGGGGAAACGCTCCTGCTGGGGGCTGCGGGAGGCGTCCGCAAGGGGCGCGCGGGTTCTGCGGGAGGCGTCGGGCGCGGCCGGCCCCCTGTGCGCGCCGCCCGAGCTGTCGGCCACCCTGTGCGCACCGCCCGGCCCCGGCCCTCCCGGCCGCCCCTGCGCCCCCGCCCCCCGCCTGCGAAGATGGCCGTATGGCAAAGGGCAGGAGCGGGCGGCGGGGCGGGGGTGAGGCGGTCGCGGTCGCCGAGGAGGTGGACGGCGGGCTGGCGCAGCTCATACCCGACCGGGACCGCCCGCGCGCGTGGACGCTCCTCATCGACGGCGCCCCGCAGTCGCACGTCGACCTCGACGACCCCGCGTACCTCTCCTTCGAGTACCAGCGCCGCATCGGCCACCTCCTCGACCTCGCCGCACCGCCCGGCCGTCCGCTGCACGCCCTGCACCTCGGCGGCGGCGCCCTGACCCTGGCCCGCTACCTCGCGGCGACCCGCCCCCGCTCGACCCAGCAGGTCATCGAACGGGACGCACCCCTGGTCCAACTGGTGCGCCGCGCACTCCCGTTGGACCCGGCGGCGCGCATCAGGGTCCGCTCGGCGGACGCGCGCGAGGGACTGGCGAAGATCCCCGACGGCTGGGCCGACGTCATCGTCGCCGACGTCTTCAGCGGCGCCCGCACCCCGGCCCACCTGACGTCGACGGAGTACCTGACCGAGGTCCGCCGCGTCCTGAAACCCTCCGGCCTGTACACGGCCAACCTCGCCGACGGCCCCCCGCTGACCCACCTGCGCGCCCAAATAGCCACGGCGGCGGCCCTGTTCACCCACCTCGCCGTGACCGCCGACCCGGCGGTCCTGCGCGGCAAGCGCTTCGGCAACGCGGTCCTGGCCGCCTCGGACGCGGAACTCCCCATCGCCGACCTGACCCGCAGAGCGGCCTCCGACCCCCACCCGGCGAGAGTCGAACACGGCCGCGCGCTCAGGGACTTCACGGGCGGGGCGACACCGGTGACCGACGCGTCGGCGACGGCGTCCCCGGCACCACCGGCGTCGGTGTTCAGATAACGGGCCTGCCGCCAAAGGGAGTTGGCGGCCCAGGAGTCAACGGCACTGTCCCGCAAGCGACTTGCCTCAGAACGGACCAGGCCCCCCGAACCCCCCGAACCCCCCGAACCCGCCCGGCCCCCCGAACCCCCCATGCCCCGGCCCATGATGATGGAACCCGTCGAACAGCGCGTCCGCCAGCAGCATGCCGCCCACCCCGGCCGCGCCCGCGACGAGAGCCGTCTTCCACCACGGCGTGCTGTACCAGCCGCCGGGCACGCTCCGCCCGCCGACCGTCCCGCCGGGGTAGTAGTACGGATGGCCGGCGCCCGGCTGCGAAGTCGCCGTGTACGTCTGCCCGTCGACGGTCACCTGCCCGCCCGTCGCGGCCCCGGCGGGCGGCAGCGCGGGCCCCGGGTCGAGCCCCAGCGCCGTACGCGCCGCGCGCACGTAGTGCAGCCCCTCCACCGCCGTCCGCGTGACCAGCGCGTACTGGGCCGGCGAGTAGGCCGTCGCCAGCTGCGCCTGGGCCGCGCGGTGGCGTTCGGCCGCGTCCGCGAGGCACTGGCGGGCCGCCCGGTCGCCGCCCGCGTCGAGCGTGGCGACGGACCCGCCCAGCCGCTCGACCCACCGCTCGGCCTCGGCGGCGGCCTCCAGCCCGGCGTCGTACGACGACCCCGGCCCCGCCGCTCCCGGCGCCCCCTGCCGCTGCCTCATCATCAGCACCGCCCCGCCGACGATCAGCGCGAGCAGCAACAGCACGACGAGTCCCATGACGTCCTCCCAGATCCACGGGGATCACCCCGTACGCCCAGGAAATGCCGACGAGTTGAGCACCGGCTGCGGGGACGCTGAGCGCTTCCTGTGAGAGCGGCCCCCGCCGGGGTGGGGCACGCCCCCTCCGCGTGCCGCACCCCGACCCGCCCCCTCAGCCGGCCTCAGGCCTCCTCCACCCCCGGCAACCGCCCCGTCCGCGCCGCCTGGCCGTACCACCGCGCGCTCGACTTCGGCGTCCGCTCCAGCGTCGCGTAGTCCACGTACACCGCCCCGAACCGCTTGCTGTAGCCGTACGACCACTCGAAGTTGTCCAGCAGCGACCAGAGGAAGTAGCCGCGTACGTCGGCCCCTTCGGCGAGGGCGTCGTGGACGGCGGAGAGGTGGGAGTGGAGGTAGGCGACGCGCTCGGGGTCGTGGACGCGGCCCTCGGGGTCGGGCTTGTCGTCGTAGGCGGCGCCGTTCTCCGTGATGTAGAGGGGGAGTCCGGGGACCTCGCGGGTGCAGCGCGTGATGAGTTCGTGCAGGCCGGTCGGGTCGATCGTCCAGCCCATCTCCGTGCGCTCGCCCGGGGTTTGATGGAAGGCGACGTCGTCCGCGCCCGGCCAGGGGGAGTGCGTGCTGGCGCCGTGGCCGTCGGCCTGCCGGCCCTGCGCCGCGTTGCCGCCGGCCGAAACCAGCGTCGGGGCGTAGTAGTTGAGGCCCAGCGCGTCCAACGGCTGGTGGATCGCGCGCAGATCGCCGTCGCGGACGAACGCCCAGTCGGTCACCGAGGAGGTCGCCGCCAGCAGCGTCTCGGGGTAAGCCCCGTGCAGCAGCGGCCCGTTGAACGTCCCGTTGGCGAGGTCGTCGATCTTGCGGACGGCCGCCAGGTCGGCGGGGTCCTGCGAAAGGGGGCGTACGACATGGGAGTTGAGGCTGACCGCCACCGAGTTGCGGGCCGGCATCACCGCGCGCAGCGCCGAAGTCGCCAGGCCATGGCCCAGGTTGAGGTGATGGGCCGCGCGCAGGGCCGCCGCCGGGTCGGTCCGGCCGGGGGCGTGGACGCCGGAGCCGTAGCCCAGAAAGGCGCTGCACCAGGGCTCGTTGAGGGTGATCCAGAACTCCACCCGGTCGCCCAGTGCCTCCGCGACGATCTGCGCGTACTCCGCGAACCGCAGCGCCGTGTCCCGGGCCGGCCAGCCGCCCGCGTCCTCCAACTCCTGCGGCAGGTCCCAGTGGTAGAGGGTGAGCGCCGGCTTGATCCCGGCCGCCAGCAGCTCGTCCACGAGCCGCCGGTAGAAGTCGAGACCGACCTGCACGGCGGGCCCGCGCCCGGTCGGCTGCACCCGCGACCACGACACCGAGAAGCGGTACGCGCCAAGGCCCAGGTCCTTCATCAGCGCCACGTCGTCGCGGTAACGGTGGTAGTGGTCGACAGCGTTGTCACCTGTCTCACCGCCGTACGTCTTGCCCGGTGTGTGGCTGAAGGTGTCCCAGATGGACGGCGTACGCCCGCCGAGGCGCGCCGCCCCCTCGATCTGGTAGGCCGAAGTGGCGCTGCCCCAGAGGAAGTTGGCGGGGAAGGTCACCGGGGTCATGGGCTCTGACATGGAAGCGCTCCCAGAGGTGGTCGTCGAGACCGACGGAGAGTGGAGGGGGGAAGGTGGAGCGGCGGGGGAGGGGGCGTCGTACGGCGACTCGCCCCCGCCCACGCCTTGTTCGGGCCTCAGCCCTTCACCGCGCCCTGCATGATGCCGCCCACGATCTGCTTGCCGAAGACCGCGAAGACGAGGAGCAGGGGCAGGGTGCCGAGGAGGGCCCCGGCCATGATCAGGGACTGGTCGGGGGTGTAGCCCCGGCCGAGCCCCGCGAGGGCGACCTGGACCGTCGGGTTGCCGGTCTGGCTCAGCACCAGGAACGGCCACAGGAAGTCGTTCCAGGTCTGGACGAACATCAGCATCCCGAGGACCGCCATGGCGGGGCGGGCGGCCGGGAAGACGACGTGCCAGATGATCCGCCAGCTGCCCGCGCCGTCCACGCGCGCCGCCTCGATCAGCTCGTCCGGCAGCGCCTGGAGCAGGTACTGCCGCATGAAGAACACACCGAACGCGCTGACCAGGGACGGCAGGATGACGGACTGGAGCTGGTCGGTCCACTGGAGCTTCGCGACCATCATGTACAGCGGGATGATGCTCAGTTGGGGCGGCACCATCATCGTGCCGATGACGATCAGCATCAGCGCGCCCCGGCCCCGGAAGCGGAGTTTGGCGAACGCGAACCCGGCGATCGTCGACAGCAGGACGATCGTCAGCGCCGAAGTCCCGGCCACGATCGTGGTGTTGACGAACGCCTTGCCCAGGTTGGCGTCGCCCCAGGCCTTGTCCAGGTTGTGGAAGAGGTTGGAGCCGAACCAGAAGGGCGGCGGGGTCTGCGCCAGCCGGTTGGTGTCCCGGGACGCGGCGATCGCCGTCCAGACCAGCGGGAAGAGGGAGCCGATCGTGAACACCGCGAGGATCACGTACGCGATGGGCCCCGCGTGCAACTGGCCGCCCGCGCGGGCCGACTTGGAGCGGCGGCGCGGGGATTTGGGCTGCACGGAAGGTTCCTGACGGAGTGTCAGTGTCGTCGTCATCGTCGTACTCCTAACTGCCACTGCTGGCGCGCAGGCGGCGCGAGATGACGTAGTTGAGGATCCCGACCACGATGAGGATCAGGAACATGGCCCAGGCGATCGCGGAGGCGCGGCCCAAGTGCTGGTTCACCCAGCCCTGTTCGTAGAGATAGAGGCCCAGGGTCTGGAACTGGTGCTCCGCGCCGCCCGACGCGCCCTTGTTGGCGTCGAACAGCAACGGCTCGCCGAAGACCTGGCTCGCGCCGATCGTGGAGACGACGACCGTGAAGAGGATCGTCGGGCGCAGCGAAGGCAGTGTGACGTGCAGGAACTGCTGCCAGCGGTTCGCGCCGTCCAACGCGGCCGATTCGTAGAGGTCGTTGGGGATGGCCTGCATCGCCGCCAGGTAGATCAGCGCGTTGTAGCCGGTCCAGCGCCAGATGACGATCGACGAAACCGCCAGCTGCGAGGGCCACTTGTCGTTCTGCCAGTCGACCGCGCCGCCCCCGAAGAGGTGCAGCACCCAGTTGATCATGCCGTAGTCGCGGCCGAAGAGCAGCACGAAGACCAGGGAGGCGGCGGCGATCGAGGTGGCGTAGGGGGCGAGCATGACGACGCGGTAGAGCGTCGAGCCGCGCAGCTTGTAGTTGAGGATGTGCGCGAGGCCCATCGCCATCAGCAGCTGCGGGACGGTCGAGATGATCCCGATGGTGAGGGTGTTGCGCGCCGCGTTCCAGAAGAACTCGTCGTCGAAGATCCGCGTGTAGTTGCGCAGCCCCACCCACGTCATGTCGGTCGGCGCGGTCAGCTCGACCTGGTGCAGCGAGGCCCAGCCGGTGTACAGCAGCGGGAACAGCCCGAAGGCGACGAAGAGCAGGAAGAACGGCGAGATGAAGGCGTACGGGCTCCACTTGATGTCCCGCTGCCAGCGCCGGGAGAGCCGCGCCCGGCGCTTGCGCTCCGCCTCCGTCGGTTCCGCCGGCGGCCGGCGGCCCGGGGCCGCGCCCCCCTTCGCGGGGGGCGCGGCGGTGTCGTGACTGGCCATTCGGGTCACTTGTCCAGGTTGTTGTCGATGGTCTTGGTCGCCGTGTCCCAGGCCTCCTGCGCGGTCTTGCCCTTCGTCACGAGGATCACGCCGTTGTCGGACAGGCCCTGCTGGATGATCTGGTCCTTCGGGCCGATCGGCTGGACCGGGATGTTCTTGGCGGCCTCGGTGAAGATCTGCCCGATCGGCGCGTCACCGGTCATCTCGTTCTTGGCGCCGGTGACTTGGGGGAGCGTGTACGCGGCCGGAGTGCTCGGCACACTGCCCTGCGTCGCGAACAGCTTGGCCAGCTGGGCGGGTTGGGTCAGCCAGGTGATGAACTCCTCGGCCTGCTTGACGTGTTTGCCGCTCTTGGGCACCGCGAGGAAGGTGCCGCCCCAGTTGCCGGCCTTCGGCGCCTGCGCGACGTCCCACTTGCCGACCGACTCCGGCTTCGACTTGCCCTTGAGGTAGCCCAGCATCCAGGGCGGGCAGGCGACGGTCGCGAACTTGCTGTTGGCGATGGTCTGGTCCCAGGTCGGCTGGAACTGCGTCTGCGCCTGCACGAGCCCCTTCGCGGCGGCGTCGGCGGTCAGGTCGAACGCGGCCTTCACCGCCGGGTTCGTCTTGTAGACGACGTTCCCCGAGGCGTCGTAGAACTTCTCCGGCTGGCTGCTGAGGATCGCGTTGATCAGGCCGCCGGGGGAGTCCATGAAGAAGGTGCCGCTCGGCGCCTTGCTCTTGTAGCGCTCGCCGGCGGCGACGAGCTTCTTCCAGTCGCCCGCCCACAGCTGGCCCACCTGCGTGCGGTCCGTCGGCAGCCCGGCCGCCTGGAAGAGGTCCTTGCGATAGCAGATCGCCATCGGCCCGATGTCGGTGCCGAGCCCGATGGTCTTCCCGTCCTTGGTGGTGGCCTGCGCCCACTTCCACGCCAGCCAGTTGTCCTTGCTCACCCCCGAGACCTTCGACAGGTCCTCGAACTTGCCGGCCTGCGTGGCGACGACCTCCGCGATGTTGCCGACCTCGACGGCCTGCACGTCCATCAGGCCGCTGTTGGTGGTCAGGTGGTTCAGCAGCGCCGGGTAGTAGTTCTCGTTGCGCTCCACGACATTCTCGGTGATCTTGATGTCGGGGTGCAGCTTCTCGTACTCGGTGTAGAGCCCGGCCTCCTTGAAGCCCATCGTGCCGAACAGGCCCAGGGTGAGGGTGGTCTTGCCGCTGCTGTCGCCGCCGGACGAGGAGCCGTCCGAGGAACTTCCGCTGTCGTTCGCACAGCCGGCCAGCAGCCCGGCCCCCAGCGACATCGCGGCGGCCAGGACCACCACCCGACGGGAGGTTCGGGTACGTGCGCGCATTGCGTCCTCCTGTTGCCCTGACGTATCGACCCCCCGGCCGACGGCATGGTCGACCCGTGTGTTTCTCGCTACGGCTCGGGCGGGGAACGTGCGGGATGTGTATGTGTCAGGTACTGTGGGAGCGCTCCCACAAGTGATGTGTTGAAGGGTGGCCGGTTCCGGCGGGGGTGTCAAGGGAGGCGGCACGGTCCGGTGCGTTCGGTTATCGGGACGTTAGATGAAGGCGGAGGGGCGGTTTTCGGCCGGGGGCCGGAGGGCTCTCAGAAGGGCTGGGCCCCCTAGGGGGAGCGCTCTCAGGGGCGCCGTTCCGGGTCCGGAGTGGGCTGTTAGATTCCAGGCCAGCGTGATGACGACGAGGGAAGGCGGGGCCCATGGCAACCCACGGAACACGGGGCCGCAGCGGCGGGCGCCCGACCCTCGAAGAGGTGGCCGCCCGCGCGGGCGTCGGCCGGGGCACGGTCTCCCGCGTGATCAACGGCTCCCCCCGCGTCAGCGACGCCACCCGGGCCGCCGTCGAAGCGGCCGTAGCCGAACTCGGGTACGTCCCCAACACCGCCGCCCGCGCGCTGGCCGCCAACCGCACGGACGCGATAGCTCTCGTCGTACCGGAGCCCGAGACCCGCTTCTTCACCGAGCCGTACTTCTCCGAGATGCTGCGCGGGGTCGGGGCCGAACTCGCCGACACCGAGATGCAGTTGCTGCTGATCTTCGCGGGCAACGACAAGGAGCGCAAGCGGCTCGCGCAGTACCTCGCCGCCCATCGGGTGGACGGCGTCCTGCTGGTCTCCGTGCACGCCGACGACCCCCTCCCCGACCTCCTCGCGCAGCTGGAGATCCCGTCCGTGATCAGCGGCCCCCGCTCGGCCGCCGAGACCCTGCCCAGCGTCGACTCCGACAACTACGGCGGCGCCCGCTCGGCCGTCGAGCACCTCCTGGGCCGGGGCCGCCGCCGCATCGCCCACATCACCGGCCGCCTCGACGTCTACGGCGCCCAGCGCCGCGTCGACGGCTACCAGGACGCCCTGGAGGACGCCGGGTACGCCGCCGACCTCATCGAATCCGGTGACTTCACGGAGGAGAGCGGCTACATGGCGGCCCAGCGGCTCCTCGAACGCGCCCCCGACCTGGACGCGGTCTTCGCCGGCTCCGACGTCATGGCGGCCGGCGCCCGCCAGGCCCTGCGCGAGAGCGGCCGTACGATCCCGGGCGACGTCGCGCTGGTCGGCTACGACGACTCCGCGATCGCCCGCCACATGGACCCGCCCCTCACGAGCGTGCGGCAGCCGATAGAGGACATGGGCCGCAAGATGCTGGACCTCCTGCTGACCGAGATCGCGGACCGCCGCCCGGCGCTGTCGCGGGGGGTGGAGCGGAGGCAGGTGGAACTGGTGACGGAGCTGGTGGTACGGGCGTCGTCGTGAACGGGGGGTTGTCGAGGGGGAGTTCGTGACGGCGTGGCGGCGGGCCGCTTCCCGTGGGGAGGGGACGGCCGCCACGCCGTCGTAGGTGTGAGCCGGAACGGGCCTTGCCGGAACCGGAGTTGAGGTCGGCCCCTTGCTTAAGGCGGACTAAGTCGGAGTCAGCGGGCGGGACCCTGGCCTCCTCCTTGTTGCCTCGACTGCTGGTCCTGCTGGCCGTGGCGGTGGCGGCTGGAGCGGCCCGATTCGCGGGAACTCCTCGAACCGGCGGGCGGGTTGAAGGCGTCGGCGGGCTGGGTGGTGAGCGGGGCCGGGGGGTACTGGGAGTACGCGGTCTCGTACGACTGGTGGCCCGTGCTGACCGACGTGGTGGACGTGTGCGGCGTGGCCGCGTAGGAGACGGGGCCGTAGGAGACCGGCCCGTAGGAGGAGACCGACGGCGGCTGCATGCGGGGCGGCAGGTCCTGGAGCGGGATGTTCGCGGGCTGCTGGTACACCTGCCCCCGGTCCGCGTCCAGCACATCGGCCATCACACCGCTGAAGGTCCCGACGGCGCCGGCCCAGGTACCCGCGCCGCCGGCCTGGAGCGTGCCGGCCGGACCCAGGGCGCTGTAGAAGTTGGCCGCCGTGGAAGCCCCCTGGAACGTGACCGAGACACCGCGCAGCGGATGCGGATCGGCCTCCTGGTACAGCTGGTAGCCGTCGTAGGCCGCAAGTCCCGCCTGGAGACCGATGCCCACCCCTCGTACGACGGTACGGGCGGTGCTGCCGTCGGGCAGGAGGCCCGCGCTGCCCTGGATCAGCGTCGGCGCGGCGTTGACCAGGGCCCGGCCGACGGTGTCCCAGTTGTCGTTGATCCAGGCCAGGGCACGCTGGTCCCAGCGCTGGGCCTCGTAATGGGTCGCCGCGCTGCTCGGGGTGATCGAGTAGAAGGTGTCGTTGCTCTCGCTGTACACGGACAGCACGGAGTCCGTGTGCGGCTGCGGGGCGTTCTCCGGGACGGGGGCGGGCTCGAAGGGGATGATGACGTCGGCGTTGTGGTCGACGTAGACGGACCTGTAGAAACTCGCGTTCGAGTCGTTGCTGCTGGCTCCGGAATCGGACCCTGCCATGGCGTTCCTCTCTTCGGTCAGGGCGGTCGCCGGAGGACGGGACGGCCGTCCCGCTCGTACCGAGACCGCGTGCATGACAACGGGGGAAGGGGAAGGTCCGGTTCACCGCGGCGTCCTGAAGTCCGCTTCGGCGGGCGTGACTTGAACCCGTCGTCACCATGGCCCGTTGTGTTCCGGGAGCGGGCTGGGGACGGCCGTCTGGACGGTCTCGCCGGGGGAGCCGGCTCGCGCGGACCACGAGAGAGGTACGGCATGGCACCCAAGGACAGGGACAAGAACAAGTCCTCCAAGTCGAACAAGTCCACGTCGGGCGGGGAGCCGTCTCATCGCGGGACTTCCCCCACCGGTTCGGCGGGCAGCGGTTCGAGCGCGTCCAGCTACGGCCTGCGGGGGCTCTTCGACTCACTGCCGCCCGAGCCGCCGTCGGACCGCCGCGTCGCCGCCTCCCCGCGGCTCGACCCGGAGTCCCTGCGGCACATCCCGGAGCGCACCGCCTGGCTGAACCACGACACCGGCGACTGGCTCTACCGGCAGGGCAGCAGGCTCCTCGTCGGGGCCCAGCGGGGCGCGGGCAAGGCGGCCTCCTGGGCCGCGCAGAACGACACCCGGATCCTGGAGTCCATCGGCACCGGCGGCGGTTCGCTCCTCCAGGGCGCCGGCATCGCGGGCCAGCCCGCGGCGGCGCCCGCCTCGACGCAGGGGCAGGGGGCCTACGGCGGCGGTGTCTCCATCACCGGGCTGCTGTCGGGGTACAAGGGCATCAAGGAGGCCTACAAGCTCTACGGCAACTACAAGCACCCGGAGAAGACGCCGAAGTCCGTCAACTACGCCGAGATGACGGCGAACCTCGCGGCGGCGGGGTTCGTGATGGGCTACGGCTACTACGCCTCGGGCGCGGTGACCGACCCGACCACCGCCCAGATCGGCCAGGCCGTGACCGCCATCGGCGCGGGCGTCGCGGCCGGCGCGGCTCCCTGGCTCGCGCGGGAGGAGGAGCCGCAGCAGCAGTCGACGACGACCTCCACCCCGGCGCTCACCTCCCCGTACACGTCCCCCGCCCCCTCCGTGGGCAACTTCTCGCAGTACCAGCTCCAGGAGCCCTCGTACCAGGCGAGCATGACCTCGCTGACCAACCAGATGCAGGGCTTCCAGATGTCCGACCTGGCCCCGTCGGGCCAGACCAGCGCACTGCCGCCGGCGCCCCAGTCGTACCCCCGGCAGACGTACGTCCAGGCGGATCAGTACGACGGGGGCTATTACGCCCAGCCGCAGACGCAGGCCCCGGCCTCGACTTTCGCGACGACGCGGATGACGGCGCCGGTGATGGCCCCGGCCTACCAGGGCGGCGGGTACGCGGCGTCGACCACCTCCTCCCAGGCGCAGAGCTTCGACTACAACCCGAGTTATCAGCCGCAGAACCCGGTCCAGGGCGGCGCGGCCGGACAGTACACCGAGCAGAGCAGCGCCCCGCGCAAGACGACGAGCGACAAGAAGGAGAAGAACAGCAGCAGCAGCGACAAGACCCACCACGGCAGCCGCCACCACGGGAGCGGGAGCGGCAGCAACAACAACAGCAGCGGCAGCGGGCGGAAGCGGGGCGGCGGGACCAGCGCCGGCTAGGGACGTTCGTCCGGCTGAGGTGTGCGGGGTCCGGTGCGTGCGGCGGCGGGGCCGGCCGGGGGCGTAGAGGCCAACGCCTGCCCGCCCGAGGCGACTTGGGTGAGCGCACACCGGCCCCCGCGGCACCGGCATGATCCCGACGGCAGGTCCCGTTCGGCGGCGGCGACTTCCCGGTCACCGCCGCCGAACAGCCATACAGAGGAGCAGAGTTTGACGACCGCCCCACCCCCGAGATGGGAGCGCCCCGCACCGGAGCCGGGGGAGCAGGAGCAGTTGGGTACGGAGCAACGGGCGGGCTTGGAGCGGCAGTTGGGTCCGTACGATCAGCAGCCCGGACAACAGCCGCAGGGGCGGCCGGGGTTGCAGCCGGAGCACTTGGGCTCGCCGTCGGGAGCGCGGCCTGAGCGGGACTCGGCGCGACAGCCGGGAGCGCGGCTTGAGCCGGACTCGGCGCGACAGCCGGGAGCGCGGCCTGAGTCGGATTCCGCGCCGCAGCCGGACCTGCACTCGGCGCCGCAGCCGGGACCGTATCCGGAGCCGCCCTCGGCGCCGCAGCCGCAGCCGGGCCCGCCCGACCAGCCCCCGCCGCAAGCCCCCCCAACTCCCCCGAAGCCGAAGTTCATCCTCTACCTGGACGGCCCCGAGTACGCGGACACCCTCCGCCGCCTGACCCTCTGGACCCACCACGTCCTGCTCCCGGTCTACGGCCGCGAGGTCACCTCCACGACGCCATGGTGCGGCCGCTGGTGGGAACACCCGGAGGCGGTGGCCCAGTTGCACGGTCTCTGGCTGGCGTGGGGCGATCTGACGGGCCCGGACTCCGACATGACGGGCCCGGCGACATGGCACCGCGACTACCTGGGCCCGGTCATGGACTCCCTGCGCTCCCCGCAAGGCCCCTTCGCAGGCTGCAAACCGGGCCACCGCCCGAAGGACCCCCCACGCCCGGACTTCGTGGACCCCTTCGGCCCACCCCCACTCCCACCCGCCTGACCTGGGGAAGCACCCCCTCGTACCTAGACCGGAAGCCGCCAGCCGGGTCCTTCGGGAGAGCCGATCCACACGACTTGCTCCTCCGGGGTTGCCGTCATCCCGAACGCGCCCAGATCCGGGGCCCCTTCCTCCTGCCAGGCCCGCAACTCGGGGTCGAGCCGGACCTCGCGGGTTTCGCCGTCCTGCCGGTAGAAGGCGGAGGACGGGGGCCGTTCATGTGGCCGGGCGAGCATGTAGGCGATCTCGTCGTCCACGAACCGGCCATGGGCGACACCTTCGTCATCGAGGGTGAGCCGGAGCAGCCCGGCGGGATCGACCGCACGGCACAAGTGGCGACGATCGCGTCGTAGTCGGCGTGTTCCGCGCACCCCTGGAGACCGTCACCGACAACGAGCCGGGCGTCGTACTCGATGCTGACGACGTTCTCCGTGCCCAGCCGATGACACAGCAGCGCGGTGGAGTACCCGGTCCCGGTACCGATCTCAAGGACCTTCAGCCTCGGCCGGAGCCCGGCGACCTGGGCGGTGCGTACGACGAGGGAAGGGAGAGCGGCGGAGGAGGCGGGGCGATCTCCTCGGCCAGAGCAGTGCCCCATGCTGCTGGATCAGTGGTCACGGCCGACCCCGAAGTCGAAGGCGCCGAAGACGAGGCCGAAGGCGGCCATGTACCGCCGCACACTTTTGGCGAGCGACGCCGGGGTGTCCTCGATCACCGCGTCGGCGGTCACGTCATCGACCCGCGAGACCACCAGCACAGGGGCGGCCGACGTCGATCCGAGTCGCCTTCCTGGTCCCGGACTTCTTGTGCTTGCCGACGAGGGGTTCACCGATGCCGTTCCAACGCCCGGTCCGCGTCGGGGTAGGGCCGTGTTGCGTCAACGGCACGGGTGGTAGCGGACCTCTCAAGTATCGGCCGCCAGGCGGGCGTTCAGCGGGGCCCGGCGGCCGTCTCGCGAGGGGTTACGCCTGGAGGTCGGCGGTGAACTTGCTCCAGGCGGCGGGGGTGAGCTCCAGCAGGGGGCCGGTGGAGATCTTGGAGTCGCGTACGGCGACGGTGTGCGGGATGTTGCGGGCGACCTCGACGCATTCGCCGGCGGTGTTGCTGTAGCTGGACTTGACGAAGTCGAACTGGGGCATGGGTCAGATCTCCTGGCGGATCGTGTCAATCAGCAAGGCAGAGTCATGTGGGGCAAGGCTGAGCCGAGCTGTGCGCTCGAAGAAGCCCACATAAGTCGAACTGCCGACCTCATTCTCCACCCATTCGGTAGACATGATCGTGTCCGCATGGACGATATCCACGGCCTCGCTCTCGGTGAACGAGATGACCGTGAACGGGCCCGTGATGCTGGGATGTCCGCCGGCGTGGAACGGCAGGATCTGGAGACGGACGTTGGAGAACTTGGTGATGTCCAACAGGTGTTCCAGCTGCGCGCGCATTGTCGCGGGACCGCCGACCAGCTGCCGCAACGCCGCTTCCCAGACAATGGCGTACACCTCAAGCGGCTGCTCGTCATACAGCCGTGCCTGGCGGCGCATACGAGTCTCGACGACTCGGTCGATCTCGTCCGGGTCCTCCCACACCCCCACTCCTTCGCTGACCGCGAGCGCGCGAGCGTACTCCGCAGTCTGGAACAGCCCTGGAATCAGCGAGACTTGCCACGTCCGGATGCGGCTGGCGGCGTCTTCCAACGCGATGTACTCGGTCAGCGCGCCTGGGTGGGGCGACTCCTGCCACCAGCCCCTCGCCTTGCGCCGCTCCCGATCCAGCTTCGCCAACTCCAGCAGGCGGCCACGGACTTCGGGGTCCTCCAAGCCGTAGAACTCGCACAGCACCCGGATGTCCGGGTCCCGCATCGGCACCCAGCCCTGCTCCATCTTCACGATCTTCGTGCCGGTCGCGTTGATGGATGCGGCGGCCTGCTGCTGAGTTCTGCCGGCCGCCGTCCTCAGCCGCAGCAACTCCCCACCAAGCTTGCGCCCCAAGACAGTTGACGCCCGATTGCCCGCAGGCTGGGTTGATCGATTCACGGCCACAGTGTGTACCCAAGTCACCACTCAGGTCGACCGATTCATCAATTCGGGGAAGAACTTCCCTGAACCGATTGCTGCCGTACCGATCTCACCCTTACCGTCGGTGCCGAACCGCTCACACAGGGAAGGCCCCCCGATGCCCGAACCCCACGACGACGAACTCGACTACACCCCCACCACCAAAAGCATCACCCGAGCCCGCACCCGAACCGCCGAACTCACCATGAAATGGGGCTACCCCACCCTCGCCCCGGACGTAGCCCTCGTCACCAGCGAACTCACCACCAACGCCCTCCTCCACGGCAGCATCAGGGACCGCCTCATCAAGGTCCGCCTCCTCGCCACCGACACCGTCCTCCGCCTGGAAGTCAGCGACCCCCGAACCGAACGCGTCCCCACCCCCAGGCAAGCGGCCCCCCACGAACAGTTCGGCCGCGGCCTCACCTTGGTCAGCGGGTTCTGTCATGAATGGGGGTACGGTCCAAGGCTGGGCATCGGCAAAACGGTCTGGGCGGAATGGAAACTGCCAGGCTGACCACCCCCAACCCCCAACCCCCAACTCTCAGCCCCCAACTCTCAACCCCCACCCCCCTCATCCGACAGACACCACCGCACCTCCCCCTCCACCCACACATCCGTCCGCTCCATCCCCACCGCCCGAGCCACCCCCGCGGAAGCGGAATGCTCCGGATGGACATGAGCGATGAAAACCCGCACGCCGCTCTCCCGCAGCCACCCCACGAGGGCCCGAGCCGCCTCCGAGGCCAACCCCCGTCCCTGCCAAGCGGTCCCCATCACCCACGCGACCTCCGCCACCCGACCCCCCTCGGTGACCGTCGCCTGAACCGTCCCGATCAGCTCATCGGTCCCGGTCAGCAGCACGGACCAGTTGAGCCAGCCGACAGAGGGATCAGGAGAGCCGGCCGCGAGCCGCGAGTAACGGGACCGCAGCGCCTCGGCGGACAGAGGTTCCCCGCCGATGTACGTGTGAAGCGCCGGATCCGACAACGCCGCCGCCATCTCCACCGCGTGCCCGGGGTCGAGAGGGATCAGCTTCAGCCGCGGGGCCGTGATCGGTGTCGTACGCATGGCCCGCTCTTCCCTGTAAACGACTCCGGCCGGTGACCCCTCTTTCGAGAGAGTACCGGCCGGGCGAGCGATGAGGACCAGTCGCCGGTGCCATGGCAGGAGAGCGCCGTGCGACGGATCAGCTGCCGTCTTTGGGCAGGATGACGAATCCGCGTGCGGGCCCGTCACCGCGGAGTTGCGGGGCGAGGGCCGCCGCTACGGCCGCGAGGACGTCGGCGGTGATGTCCCGTCGAGTCTGCGGGGCCGCCGAGTCGTACACCCGCCAGTCCCCCGAGGGGGCGTAGGGGTCGGCCGGTGCCGGCACGCCCGGGATGCTCAGCCGTCTCAGCAGGGCGTCGACGTGCCGGGCCTGTGCTTCGTCCATATGCGTTTTCCTTTCGCCCCGTTGTGGGTGGGCAGCTTATTCGCCGCCGCCCGAGCAGTGCGACGCGCAGCTGCCCGGGTTGATCGGGCCGCAGCCTCCCGGTACGGGGGTGTGGGAGCAGTTCGCCGCGACGGGGACGAGCGCCTGGGTGGGTCCCGTCCACAGTTCCGCGTCGACGGTGTACCCGACGTGCTCGATCATGGCGACGGTGCGGGTCAGCGCGTGTTCGTCGTACCGGGCCGGGTCGGGGCGCTCCGGCCAGTGGTTCACGAACCGGCCCAGCCGCCCGCAGAGCCTGGAGTACAGAGCGGTGTGGAGGATGAGCGCGTGCCACCCCTCGTCCACCACATCGGACGGGACGATCCTGACATCCGGGTACGTGGCCGCGGCCACGATGAACTTGAGCGCATCCGTCACGATCCGCACGGCCGTCGGTTCGGTCATGCCCGGGTTGTTGTCGAGGACAGTCGCGGTCACGCCTCCGAACCCCTCAGGAGTCAGCAGGCCCCTCACACAGGCGGGCGATACGCTCATGGCGTCACTTCCCTTTCGCAGCTGGGGCAGGGCCTTGGGCCCGCCCCGTGTACAACGGGACGTTAGGAGGGGCCAGTTGAGGGTCGCCAGCCAAGTTGCGCGGAGTTGCGCGCAGTTCCGCCTGGGTTGCGAGAAGTTGTCGGTATGCCCCGGAGAACCGCACCCCAGACGGCCTCACCGCCGTACATGCTGAGAGCTCCACCAGCACCGCGAAGGAGATCTGATGGCACGTCGGCTGCGCTTCAACGGCACAGGCAGCGGAGTGAACGGTTGCCCGTCCCTCCACGAGGACATGGACAGCGGGGAGGTCGTCGTGCACGGACCGCCCCTGACGGACCCCGAGGACATCGCCCGCCTCCGTCACCTCGGTGAGGGTGAGGTGCCGATCGTCGTACCCCGCGAGCTTCTCGTCGACTTCGGTCCCAAGGAGGTGACCCGTACGCCCGACTTCATCGGTCTCGACGAATTCGACGGACTCTTCACGAAGTTCGAGTACACCGCCTTCCGCCTGGAGACGCGTCGGCGGTACGCCTCCGATGAAGTCACCGACACCTACGCCCAGTTCACCCGAGGTGAGCCTGTCGACTGGGACGGGGCGGACGCGGCCTGGTGCACCGAGCGCAGTGAACAGACCGCGCTGGGCAAGAGGTTCGAACGGGTCCGTGTTGTCGACGACCCGCCTACCACCGGCCAGCTCTACCTGCTCGACAACGCGCGCCGCAACAGCGCGGTGGGCGAGAACATCCGCAGCCTCCGGCGAGCGGACGCCGACAGGGCGGGTCTGCCGCAGGAGGACTTCTGGATCTTCGACTCCAGGCTCGTCGCACTGCTGGGCTTCGATGACGCCGACCATCTCGTGGACGTCGAACTCATCAGGGAACCGGCCGCCGTGCTGCACTACGCCATGGCGCGCGACGCCGCCTTGCACCGCGCCGTCCCGTACAGGGAGTTCGCGGTCCGGCTGACCACGGGGGAGTAGGCGGGGCAGCGGTGAGCACGGACTACCAGCAGGCCCGGGAGGCCCTCGGAGGACGCCTGCGCGAACTCCGGCTCTCCGCGCCCGGCGGCCGGCTCACCGGCACCCAGCTCGCCGCGCGGCAGGGCTGGCACAAGTCGAAGGTCTCCCGGCTGGAGAACGGGCGCCAGACCGCCACCTCTGACGACCTGCGAGCCTGGGCGGACGCGACCGGGCAGCCCGACGCGTACGACGAACTGCTTGCCCGGCTTCGTGGCTTCGAGTCCCACATCCGGTCGTGGCGTCGCCAACTCGCCTCAGGACACCGGCCGGTCCAGGACACCCACCTCTCCGCCCACGCCGACGCGAGCCTCTTCCGCGGCTGGGAGACGTCGATGATCTTCGGCATCCTCCAGACCCCGGACTACGCCCGGCATATTTTCACCCGGTACGCCGAACTGCATCGCACACCCCGCGACACCGAGGCCGCCGTCCGCTCCCGCATCCAGCGGCAGTCCGCCCTGTGGGACTCCTCGAAGAAGTTCCACCTCCTGCTGTGGGAACCCGCTCTCCACACCTTGGTCTGTCCGCCCTCGGTACTCGCCGCCCAGCTGGACCGGCTGGCGGGAGTGACCGGACTCGACACGGTGGAGCTGGGGATCATCCCGCTCTCCGCGCCCGTCAAGATCCCCCCGGCCGCAGCCTTCTGGATCTACGACGACCGACAGGTGATCGTGGAGAACTGGCACGCGGAACTGTGGATCGACGATCAGGCGAGCGTCGGCACTCACCTGCGTACCTGGGCGACGCTACGAGAGTCAGCGCTGTACGGGACAGCCGCTCACCATGTGATCGCCAGAGCGCGGCGAGCGGTGCAGCTGTAGATGCGACTCCGGCCGGTGGCTCTCTTCCGAGAGGCCACCGGCCGGGTCTATTCAGGGTGAGTGACGGGACTCGAACCCGCGGCATCCTGGACCACAACCAGGTGCTCTACCAGCTGAGCTACACCCACCGCGACCGGCTTTGGAGTGTTCCCCTGACCGGCTGAGAAAAAGTGTACAGGGTCCGAAGGGGTGCTCGCGCACGGCTTTCGAGCCGCCTCTTCCGAGAGCCCTGAGCGCCCTTTCCGAGAGCCCCGGGCGCCCCTTCCGGAGCGGCCCTCTCCAGGTATGGCTACTGCGCAGGCACCACGTGTCTCGCCGCGATCGTCTTCGCCGTCTCCGAGTCGGGGCCCGGCTGCGGGACGAACACCGCCTCCCGGTAGTACCGCAGCTCCGCGATCGACTCCCGGATGTCCGCCAGCGCGCGGTGGTTGCCGTTCTTCTCGGGGCTGTTGAAGTAGGCGCGCGGATACCAGCGCCGCGCCAGCTCCTTCACCGAGGAGACGTCGACGATGCGGTAGTGGAGGTAGGACTCCAGCGCCGACATGTCCCGGGCGAGGAAGCCCCTGTCGGTGCCGACGGAGTTGCCGCACAGCGGCGCCTTCCCGGGCTCCTTCACATGCTCGCGGACGTACGCAAGGACCTGCGCCTCGGCGTCCGCCAGCGTCGTACCGCCCGCCAGTTCGGCGAGCAGGCCGGACGCGGTGTGCATCTGACGCACCACCTCCGGCATCGTCTCCAGCGCGGCGTCCGGCGGCCGGATGACGATGTCCACCCCCTCGCCGAGAATGTTCAGCTCGGAGTCGGTGACGAGGGCGGCTACCTCGATGAGCGCGTCGTCGGACAGCGAGAGGCCGGTCATCTCGCAGTCGATCCACACCATGCGATCGTTCATGCGTCCACCCTAAGGCTGACATCCACCGATCGGGTGTACCCCTACCTCGGCTTTCGACCCCTGGTGAGTGCGAGATACGGCACCCCGAGCCCGATGAAGACGCCTACGACGACGCCGGGGCCGGGGGGGGGGGACAACAAAAGGTCCGCCAACCCCAGCCCCACAACACGAGAAAGGCCCATGCGCC
>NZ_JBVLTJ010000017.1:0-113265 GCF_055597585.1 Streptomyces sp. AMJ-169 | reverse complement strand
CTCCTGACGCCGAGGTGGGGGGTGTGGCTGCACCCCCCCCCCCCCCCCCCCCCCCCCCCCCCCCCGCGCCGCGAGAACGCCCCTTACGCCCCGCTCCGCTGCCCCGGCAGCGCCGCCCGCGCGGACGCGTACGGATCGCGGCCCGCGTGTTCCAGCGCCGACGCCTGGTGCACCGTCGCCGTGCGCCTCGCCTGGAGCGGAACCGGGGACTCCGGATGGAGGCCCGGCGGCAGGCCCATGGGGGCCGGCGGCTCGCTGTCGATCGGGCGTTCGCCCTGCGGACGGCGGGCCCGGTACGCGGCGCGGTACGCCGCGGGGGACGAGCCGAGCTGGCGGCGGAAGTGCCCGCGCAGCGCCACCGGTGAGCGGAAGCCGCAGCGGCCCGCGACCTCGTCCACCGAGTAGTCCGACGTCTCCAGCAACCGCTGTGCCTGGAGCACCCGTTGGGTGATCAGCCACTGCAGCGGCGCGCTGCCGGTGAGCGAGCGGAAGCGGCGGTCGAAGGTCCGCCGCGACATGTACGCCCGTGCCGCCAGCGTCTCCACGTCGAACTGCTCGTGGAGGTGTTCCAGCGCCCAGGAGACGACCTCGGCCAGCGGGTCGGCCCCGATCTCCTCGGGTAAAGACCTGTCGAGGTAGCGCTCCTGACCGCCCGAGCGGCGCGGCGGGACCACGAGCCTGCGGGCCAGCGCGCCGGCCGCCTCGTTCCCGTGGTCCGTGCGCACGATGTGCAGGCACAGATCGATCCCGGCCGCCGTGCCCGCCGACGTCAGTACGTCGCCGTCGTCGACGAACAGCTCCCGCGGATCGACGTGCACCGACGGATAGCGCTTGGCCAGCGTCGGCGCGTACATCCAGTGGGTCGTCGCCGGCCGGCCGTCCAGCAGTCCGGCGGCGGCGAGGACGAAGGCGCCGGTGCACAGACCGACGATCCTCGCGCCTTCCTCATGCGCGCGGCGCAGTGCGTCGAGCGCTTCTTCCGGTGGTGGTGAGGTGATCGACCGCCAGGCCGGCACGACGACCGTCCCGGCGCGGGATATCGCCTCCAGCCCATGCGGTGCGGTGAGTTCCAGGCCCCCTGTGGTCCGCAGCGGGCCGTCTTCGCCGCCGCACACCAGCAGGCGGTAGCGCGGCACGCCGGCGTCCTGGCGGTCGATGCCGAACACCGACAGCGGGATGGAACTCTCGAAGATGGGGCCGCCGCTGAACAGCAGCACCGCGACGATCTCCTTGCGGCGGCGCCCGGTCAGCTTCCGGGCCGCTGCTTCCGGTGCGGCGGTGGAGTCGTGGCTCATCCTGCTAAGCCCCCCTCGGTGGTCGCGGCTCCTCGGTTGTGTCGCTCCTGCACGTTTCCCCTTGGTCCTGCACGAGTCCCCCGCCGTAGACAGTCAAGATCGAAATCTACTGCGTCGCGCCGTGCCCCGGTGGCCAGTTCTCCACCCGGCACATTGTCGACATGGCAACTTGGCGTGAAGCATTCGATCACGAAGCGTTGCACTAGTGAGTCCTACAGGGAAGTGCGCCTTTGATTAGTGGCTAATCTGCATAGGGTCCGGGGGGTTCCGGAAGGCCCTTTCGTGCAGGTCAGGTGGGGTGAGGGGGGTGAGTTCCGGCGCGGATGCACAGGTGGCGGAAGTTGGCTGAAAAGCGATGTGCCCGTGCGTGAAAACCGGTCAGCCGACCGGTGTGTTTCCCCCACTGTGACGTCCGCCTCGATGCACGCCCGCCGCCGTGCGCGGGGGGCGCCCGCGATGGGGCGTGTGCGGCGTGTGCTCACCGGCGCGCTCCGACTGGCGCAGCAGTACCCGGCAGACCGCCGTCACCGCCGCGAGCCCCAGCGCCGTGCCCGCCGTGCCGGCCAGCGAGGTGCCGTACCAGAGGAGCACCACCGGTACCAGGAGACAGGAGAACGCCGCCCAGCGGATCACCTCGCTCGTGCGGGCGTCCGGCTCTGGAGTGGGGCGGGTGTGCGGCATGGCGTCTCCCTGGCGGCTCGGTCACCGGGTTCAACGCCTGTTCGACCGGTCGGTCACTCGGTCGGTAGGGGGCGCGTCAGTTAATGCTGTGCAAACCGCCTGTACGGGTCAGCAACCATTGCGTAATGCGCGCTCCCTCGTGCATGCTCCCTGGAACCCCCACGGAAGTGGTGCGGTATATGGGCTGAGGAGGCGTGCCGCCGTACCCTTGGGGGTATGGGGTTGGGAAGATGATTCCCGGACTGATTCCAGGACACGTTCCGCTGCCCTATGTCGTCCCTCCCATGACAAGGATCGATACGCCGAGACAGCCATGGCCGGTCACGAATTCTTCGAACCCGAAAGCCGCAAGCGGCCCGTCGCCGATCCCGCGTCGGACGAGCCCCAGGCGGCGCAAGAGCTACGCCCCACCTGCGATCCCGCGTTCAAGCACGGCGTCGTCGTCGGCTTCGACGGCTCCACGTCGAGCGAGCGCGCGCTCGCGTACGCCATCGGCATGGCCCACCGCTCCCGCGCGGGTCTGATCATCGTCCACGTCGCCAACCGGCTGCCCACCACGGTGTGGGCCGGCTGTGAACCACCGGTCTTCGTCGATGTCCCCGACCACCGCACCGAGGTGCTCGGACTCGAACTGGCCTGTGCGGAGTACCTGTCCGAGGTTCCCTGGATCCTCGTCGAGCGCGGCGGGGACATCTGTCACGAACTGGAGGAGGTCGGGCGGGAGTACGAGGCGGACGCCATCGTCGTCGGCTCCACCCACGGGGTCGTCGGGCGGATCTTCGGGTCCGTCGCGGGGCGGCTCGCCAAGCGGGCCCAGCGGCCCGTCGTCGTCATCCCCTAGCCCCTCCGGGTGAACTCCCGGCACCTCAGGCGCAGTTGTGCCGACACTCCCTCAACTGCGCGCTGCCGGCCGGAGAGTTGGGCATCCCCGGCAGCCGAAAAGGGACGGGCCCCGGTGAAAGGTGGCGTCACCGGGGTTCGTTCACGATTGTTTTCGGCCGTCCTACTCCACCGTCACCGACTTCGCCAAGTTGCGCGGCTTGTCGATGTCCCGGCCCAGCGCCTTCGCCGTGTAGTACGCCAGCAGCTGGAGCGGGATGCCCATGAGGATCGGGTCCAGCTCGTCCTCGTTCTTCGGGACGACGATCGTGCGGTCGGCCTTCTCCTGCTCCTGGTGCGCGACGGCGACGATCCGGCCGCTGCGGGCCTTGATCTCCTCCAGGGCCGCGCGGTTCTTCTCCAGCAGATCGTCATTGGGGACGATCGCGACCGTCGGCAGCGCCGGCTCGATGAGCGCCAGCGGCCCGTGCTTCAACTCCGAGGCGGGGTAGGCCTCCGCGTGGATGTAGGAGACCTCCTTCAGCTTCAGCGAGGCCTCGCGGGCCACCGGGTAGCCCCGGACCCGGCCGATGAACAGCATCGAGCGGGCCTCGGCGAGTTCGGCGGCCAGCTTCTCGTACTCCGCCTCGTTCGCCATGATCTCCGCGATCTGGCCGGGCAGCTTGCGCAGGCCCTCGATGATCCGCTTGCCGTCGCGCACCGACAGGTCACGGGTGCGGCCCAGGTGCAGCGCGAGCAGCGCGAACGCGACCGTCGTGTTCGTGAAGCACTTCGTGGAGACGACACAGACCTCGGGACCGGCGTGGACGTAGATCCCGCCGTCCGCCTCACGGGCGATCGCCGAACCCACCACGTTGACGACACCGAGGACCCGCGCGCCCTTGCGCTTCAGCTCCTGGACGGCGGCCAGCACGTCGTACGTCTCGCCCGACTGGGAGACCGCGATGTACAGGGTGTCGGGGTCGACCACCGGGTTGCGGTAGCGGAACTCCGAGGCCGGCTCGGCGTCGGCGGGGATGCGGGCCAGCTCCTCGATCATCTGGGCGCCGATCATGCCCGCGTGGTAGGAGGTGCCGCAGCCGAGGATCTTCACCCGGCGGATCTGCCGGGCCTCGCGCGCGTCCAGGTTCAGCCCGCCGAGGTGGACGGTGGAGAACCGGTCGTCGATCCGGCCGCGCAGCACCCGGTCCACGGCCTCCGCCTGCTCGTGGATCTCCTTGTGCATGTACGTGTCGTGGCCGCCCATGTCGTAGGAGGCGGCCTCCCACTCGACGGTGGTCGGCTCCGACGTCGTCCGCGTGCCCTCGGTCGTGTACGTGCGGAAGTCGTCCGCCTTCAGCGTCGCCATCTCGCCGTCGTCCAGCGTGACGACCTGGCGGGTGTGCGCGACCAGCGCGGCGATGTCCGAGGCGACGAACATCTCCTTCTCGCCGATGCCGAGGACGACCGGGGAGCCGTTGCGGGCGACGACGATCCGGTCGGGGAAGTCGGCGTGCATGACGGCGATGCCGTACGTGCCCTCGACCACCCGCAGCGCGTCGCGGACCTTGTCCTCCAGCTTCTCGGCCTGCGAGCGGCCGATCAGGTGGGTCAGGACCTCGGTGTCGGTCTCGGAGAGGAACTCCACCCCGTCCGCCTCCAGCTTGCGGCGCAGGTCGGTGGCGTTGTCGATGATGCCGTTGTGGACGACGGCGACCTTGCCCGTGCCGTCCAGGTGCGGGTGCGCGTTCACGTCGGAGGGGGCGCCGTGCGTGGCCCAGCGGGTGTGGGCGATACCGGTCGTGCCCTTGAACCGGGCCGGGACCTTCGCCTCCAGGTCACGGACGCGGCCCTTGGCCTTGACCGTCTTCAGGCCCGCCGACTTCGGCGAGGAGACGACGATGCCGGCCGAGTCGTAGCCCCGGTACTCCAGCCGCTGCAAACCCTCCAGGAGGAGGGGGGCGACGTCCCGCTTGCCGATGTATCCGACGATTCCGCACATATGAAAGTTGTTCCTCAGCCGTAGACCATGCGGCGCAGCTGCCGGAGCGACAGCTCCGGCGGGGCGACCGCCCTGTACTTCAGATCCGCCGCGATCCGCTCGAAGATCTCCGCGTTCACCAGACCCTGCGCCTGGAGCTCGCGGTGGCGGCGACGGACGTACCCTTCCGTCGTCTCGTCGAAGTAGGCGAGCACGTCCTGGATCACCCGCAGCGCCTCGCCCCTGTTCAAGGGCGTGGAGCGGGTCAGGTGATCAACGAGTTCGTCGTGCACTCGGTAGATGCTGAGGTACCGGGACCGCTTTCGCAAGAAATCTGCCCGCTATCGGGCAGCGGCCTGTGAAGAAGTCTTGAACCGCTCATGAGCCCCCGTTCGCGATTCGTCCATCCGGCGTCTTGCGCCACGTCGTCCGAAGCGACGAATTTCAGACGTCATGGACACTCCTCGCATGGGCGTACCCGAGCGGCTCGCCGCCCGCATGACGATGGCCGAGCAGCACGAGTACCTGCGCGCCAAGTTCTCCCGCCGGTCGATGATCAGAGGCGGCGCGGTCACCCTCGGCGCCGTCACCGGCGGCGCCTTCGTGCCGGGCGCCGTCGCGCAGGCCGCGACGCCTGTTTCGAAGCCCGCTGCCGAGACTGTCGACGGCTCCCTCGTCGCCCCCTTCGGCCGCCACCTCGCCTACGGCAACGACCCCCGCACGGAGATCAGCGTCTCCTGGCAGGTCCCCGTCGCCGTCAAGAAGCCGTTCATCCGCATCGGCGCCCACCCCTGCGACCTCTCCCGCAAGATCGACGCCGAGGTCCGCACCCTCTTCACCCCGGCCGGCGTCGGCGCCAGCGGCAACCACACGCAGTACTACCTGCACGCCGAGCTGACCCACCTCAAGCCCGGCCGCACCTACTACTACGGCGTCGGCCACGCCGGCTTCGACCCGGCCGAGCCCCATCTCCTGGGCACCCTGGGCACGTTCACCACCGCGCCCGCCCACAAGGAGCCGTTCACCTTCACCGCGTTCGGCGACGAGGGCGTCAGCTACCACGGCCTCGCCAACAACAGCCTCCTGCTCGGCCAGAACCCGGCCTTCCACCTGCACGCCGGCGACATCGCCTACGCCGACCCGGCCGGGCAGGGCAAGACGGCCGACACCGGGTTCGACTCCCGTGTCTGGGACCAGTTCCTCGCCCAGACCGAGTCGGTCGCCAAGTCCGTGCCCTGGATGCCGGCTTACGGCAACCACGACATGGAGGCCTGGTACTCGCCCAACGGCTACGGCGGCGAGGAGGCCCGCTGGAACCTCCCCGACAACGGGCCCGACAAGAAGAACCTCCCGGGCGTCTACACCTTCACCTACGGCAACACCGCCGTCATCTCCCTCGACGCCAACGACATCTCCTTCGAGATCCCGGCCAACCTCGGCATCTCCGGCGGCACCCAGACCAAGTGGCTGGAGGCGCAGCTCAAGAAGTACCGCGCCGCCCACGACATCGACTTCGTCGTCGTCTTCTTCCACCACTGTGCCTACTGCACCTCCACCGCGCACGCCTCCGAGGGCGGGGTCCGGCAGGAGTGGGTGCCGCTGTTCGAGAAGTACACGGTCGACCTGGTCATCAACGGCCACAACCACCAGTACGAGCGCACGGACGTCCTGAAGAACGGCGCGGTCACCAAGAAGCTCCCGATCGGCGGGACCGCGTACCCGGAGACCGAGGGCGTCGTGTACGTCACCGCGGGCGCGGCCGGCCGCAGCCTGTACGCGTTCACCGCGCCGCTGTCCTACGAGGGGCACGAGAACGAGGTCGAGTCGGTGGCCTCCTTCATCAACACCAAGGACGGCAAGGTCAATGAGACCGTCGCCTGGTCGCGGGTGCGCTACCTCGACTACTCGTTCCTGCGGGTCGACGTCGCTCCGGCGGCCAAGGGGCGGACGGCGACGCTGACCGTGCGGGGGATCGCGGAGACCGGTGAGCAGGTGGACCACTTCACGGTGGCGCGGCGCGCGAAGTAGGTGTGGGTACGCCCAGAAGGCAGGGCGTATTACTTCAAGTGGGCTGTCCTCGGGGCTGGTTGGCTTTGAGAGCCTTTCGGGGTTTTCAGAGCCGTCGGAGGACAGCCTGCTTGGCCAGCGCGAACTCCTCGTCCGTCAGCACCCCGTCCCGGTGCAGCTCGCCCAGCTCCCGCAGCCGCCGCAGCAGCGCGTCATGGTCATCTCCCGTGATCCGGGCGGGAGTTACATCCTGAGCAGCCGCTGTCTCCAAGGCGGGCGCGGTCGACGGATGCGGCAGCCGGGCCTGGACGGCCGCCGCCACCAACGCCATCAGCGGGTCTTTCTTGAACCCCCACAGCTCCACCGCGTTGGGGTCGTACTTGGGCGGCGCCTTGGTCGCCGCGCCCCGCACGGTGAACCTCAAGTGCCCGTTCTCCAGGCCGACGCTGGGCTGCCACTCCACGGCGAGGATGTCGGCGACCGCCAAGTGCCGGGTCCCGGCAGCGGACTTGGCCTCCTCGGTCTTCCAGTTCCACTCCAGCCGTACCGTCTCCCCGTCGAACGCGACGCTGCCGTCACCGGCCGACACCGACAGCGGCACGGCGGGCCCCGGCAGCAGGAACGCGTCCACGGGGGCGGCGGAGATCTGGTCCAGGAGCAGGGCGTTGCGGACCTCGTCCACGAAGTACTCGGCGACGCCGTACCGGTCGGACTCGACGGTCAGCTGGTACGGGTCGTGCGGCTCGGCCAGCCGGCCGCCGGTCGCCTGGAGCAGGGGATCGGCCCCGTCCCGCAGCCGTAGCTTCAGCCGCCCGGTCTTCTTCCCCTGCTCGAAGGAGACGCCCGCGAGCGCTTCCAGGGGCACGACGAGCTCGCCCAGCTCCCTGCGGAGCAGCCCGACGTTCTTGTCCCGTCCCGGCGTCAGCCGCAGCCGGTCGCCGTCGAAGATCCAACTGCCGTCCTTCTGGAGGATTTCCGCCATGGCATGATTGTCCACCAGATGGCGACAGGCGCCCCCGAGGACCGTACTCGGGGGCGCCTGTCTTTCTCCGATCAGTACCCCGTGACGGGATTTTCCAGGGTACCGATCAGCTGGAGGGCCCCCGCCGGGTCGGACAGGTCGACCATCTGCTCGTTGTCGCGCAGCTGGAGGCGGTTCAGGCAGGAGCGGGCGAACTCGGGGGCGAACAGGTCGTACTGCCGGAATTTGTCGGCGAGTTCGGGGTGCGCCTCCTGGTAGGCGCGGGTCGTCCCGGCCACCGTGCGCCAGAAGTCGTCCTCCGTGAGGACTCCGGCGGCGGCCAGGTCGGCGGCGAGGAAGCGGAAGAAGCAGTCGTAGACGTCGGTGAAGAGGGACAGGAGTTTCTTGTCCTCGGGGACGTCGACGGCGATCCGGCGGACCTCGGGCGGCAGCACCGCGTCCGGGTCCATGACGGCGATCTCCTCGGCGATGTCCTTGTAGATCGCCCGCTGCACGGCGCCGTCCTTGAGGACGAGGATCGTGTTCTCGCCGTGCGGCATGAAGACGAGGTCGTAGGCGTAGAAGGAGTGCAGGAGCGGCGTGTAGTAGGCGGCGAGGTATTGCTTCAGCCACTCGACGGGTGCCAGGCCCGAGCGCTCGATCAGCGCCGCCGCGAAAGAGTTTCCCTCGTGGTCGGTGTGGATCAGCGAGGCCATCGTCGCCAGTTGCTCGCCCTCCTGGAGGGCGCTCACCGGGCTCTCGCGCCAGAGGGCGGCGAGCATTTTGCGGTACGGGGAGTAGCGGTCGGTGGCGGCCTCGTACTCCAGGTGGCGGTAGCCGACGGCGGCGCGCTCGCGGATGATCGACAGGCCCGCGTCCTTCAACACCGGGTCGTTCTTGATCAGTTGGGCGAGCCAGTCGTTGATGGCCGGGGTCGCCTCCATGTACGCCGCCGAAAGGCCGCGCATAAAGCCCATGTTGATGACCGAGAGGGCCGTTTTGACGTAGTGCTTCTCAGGGTTGGAGCTGTTGAAGAAGGTGCGGATGGACTGCTGGGCCAGGTACTCGTCGTCGCCCTCGCCCAGGCAGATCAGCGTGCCGCGCGCGACCTCCGCCGCGAACGTCACCGTCAGTTTGTTCCACCACTGCCAGGGGTGGACGGGGATGAACAGGAACTCGGCGGGGTCCTGGCCGAGTTGGTGGAGCGTGCTGTTGAAGCGGCTGACCGTCTCCGCGCCCAACTCCTCGCGCAGGAAGCCCTCGTACTCGATGCCGGCGCCGGCCGTGAAGGCGGCGCGGGAGCGGTGGGCGGCGAGCCAGATCAGCCGGACCGGGGCGGCCGTCTCCGGGGCGTAGGCGAGGTATTCGTGGACGCCGAAGCCGAGGCGGCCGTTGTTGGCGACGAAGCAGGGGTGGCCCTCGGTCATGCCGGTCTCGATCGCCTGGAAGCCGCTGTCGATCAGCTCGGCCACCGGGAGCTGCGGTTTGGTGAGCTTGTAGCAGGTGCCGGAGAGGGTGGAGGAGATCTCCTCCAGGTAGACCGGGAGGATCTTGTCGCTGAGGCCGAGGGTGTCCTTGAACTCGATGAAGAAGTCCAGGGCGGCCAGGGGGAGTTCGGCGCCTTCGCGGTGGCGGGTGATCGAGCCGGCGGCGACCTGCCAGTGGTCGAGGGCGCGGCGGATGGCGGTGAAGCGGTACGTGGTCCGGCCGTCGTCGCTGTGGACGACATAACTCCCGTTGTCCTCCTCGGGGTTGAGGATCAGCTCGTGGGAGAACTCGGCGAGCGCCTTGCGGATCAGCTGGCGGTTGGCCGTGGCCCAGCGCTCGGGGGAGAGGTGGGCGACGGAGTCGGCGGGGGTCATGCGGTCACCGCCATGCCGTGCTTCCGGGTGAACTGCTCCCGGGTGCAGAAACTCAGCAATGCTCTCTTCTCCGGCTTCTGGATCTCGCGGGCGGGGACGAAACCGACGGCTTCGTTCAGGGCGTGGACTGCTTTGTTGCTGATGTCGGGTTCCACGACGACCCGTTGGACGGCGGGGTCGGCGAAGAGGCGGGCCATGACGGCGGTGATGACGGCTCGGGTGAAGCCGTGCACCGGGTGGTCCGTCGCCGGGGTGAGGAAGTGCATGCCGACGTCGCCGGGCAACGGCTCGTAGAGGCCCACGAGTTCGCGGTGCGCGGGGTCGTAGTGCTCCATGAGGAACGCCGGTTCGCCGTCGCGCAGTCCGAGGAGCGCGTGCCAGTGGTCGTCGGCCGCGATCTCCATGTAGGCGCGTTCGACGTCCTCCAGCCGGGCGTCCCGCATCAGCCAGAACGCCGCTTTGGGGTGAGTGACCCAGGAATGGACCAACTCCGAGTCTTTCAAGGGGTCCAGGGGCCGGAAAGAGAGGTTCATACCGCGAACTCCTGGAACGCGATGCTCTTCTCCACCGGGTAGTGCTCCCGGCCCAGCAGCTCCGCGATGATGCTGCTGTTGCGGTAGGCGCCCATCCCGAGGTCGGGGGAGGTGACGCTGTGCGTGTGGACGCCCGCGTTCTGGAGGAAGACGCCCCGGCCGGTGGTGTCGATCGCGTAGTTGCGGGCGATGTCGAAGTTGCCGTGCGTGTCGTAGACGAGGCGGTCGCGGACGGGGGCGAGGAACTCCGGCTCGGTGTAGGCGTATCCGGTGGCGAGGACGAGGCCCTCCGAGGTCAGCTCGAAGTCCTTCTCCTGCTCCTCCTGGCGGAAGGTGAGGGTGTAGCCGCCGCTGTCGTAACTCGCTTTGGTGAGCGCGGAGTTGGTGAGGAGGCGGGTGGGGACCGGGCCGGTGAGGTTCTTCCGGTAGAGCAGGTCGAAGATGTCGTCGACGAGGGCGCCGTCGATGCCCTTGAACAGGCCCTTCTGTCCGCCGGCGAGGCGGTAGCGGGTGGACTCGGGGAGGGCGCGGAAGTAGTCGATGTACTCCGGGGACGTCATCTCCAGCGTCAGCTTGGTGTACTCCAGCGGGAAGAACCGGGGGGAGCGCGTGACCCAGTTGAGGCGGTAGCCGTGTACGTCGATCTCGCCGAGGAGGTCGTGGTAGATCTCCGCCGCCGACTGGCCCGAGCCGATCAGCGTGATCGACTCCTTCTTCACCAGCTCCGAACGGCGGCTCATATAGCGGGAGTTGTGGATGAAGTCGCCGCCGAGTCCCTGGACGGCCGGCGGGTGGTGGGGCTGGGTGCCGGTGCCGAGGACGAGTCTGCGGGTGCGGTAGACGTCGCCGGCGGTGGTGCGGACGTCGTAGAACTCGCCGTCGTGGGTGACCTGTCGGACGGTCGTCGAGAAGCGGACGCTGCTCAGCCGGTGGGCGGCCCAGCGGCAGTAGTCGTCGTACTCGACCCGCAGCGGGTAGAAGTTCTCGCGGATGTAGAACGGGTACAGACGGCCTTTCTCCTTCAGGTAGTTGAGGAAGGAGTAGGGCGAGGTGGGGTCGGCGAGGGTGACCAGGTCGGACAGGAACGGGGTCTGGAGGTGGGCGCCGTCGAGGAACATGCCCGGGTGCCAGCTGAAGTCGGGCTTCGACTCCAGGAAGACGCCGCGCAGTTCGGCGATCGGCTCGGTCAGGCAGGCGAGGCCGAGGTTGAAGGGGCCGAGGCCGATCCCGACGAAGTCGTAGGTCTCTGTGCGGTCAGGACGCGCGGTCAAGGGACTCTCCCAGGTACTGCTCGGCGTGGCCGGCGATCAGGTCGAGGACGGCCGTGATGTCGCCGGCCGTGGTCTCGGGGTTGAGCAGGGTGAACTTCAGGTAGTGCCGGGCGCCGACCTTGGTGCCCGCGACGACGGCGGCGCCGGAGGCGAACAGGGCCTTGCGGGCGTACAGGTTGGCGCGGTCGGTCTCCGCCGGGTCGGTGACGCGGGCGGGGATGTAGCGGAACACCAGCGTGGACAGCGACGGTTCGACGACGACGTCGAACCTCGGGTCGGCGGCCAGGAGTTGCCAGCCCTGCACGGCCAAGTCGCATACCTCGTCGAAGAGTTGGCCGATGCCGCCGGCGCCCATCGTGCGCAGCGTCATCCACAGCTTGAGCGCGTCGAAGCGGCGGGTGGTCTGGAGGGACTTGTCGACCTGGTTGGGGATGCGCTCCTGCACCATGCGGCGCGGGTTCAGGTACTCGGCGTGGTAGGTCGCGTGCCGCAGCGTGGCCGCGTCGCGGACCAGCACGGCGGACGAACTCACCGGCTGGAAGAAGGACTTGTGGTAGTCGACGGTGACGGAGTCGGCGCGCTCGATGCCGGCGATCCGGTCGCGGTACTTGACGCTGGCGAGCAGCCCGCAGCCGTACGCGGCGTCCACGTGCAGCCAACTCCCGTACTGCGCGCAGAGTCCGGCGATCTCCGGGAGCGGGTCGATGGAGCCGAAGTCGGTGGTGCCGGCGGTGGCGACGACCGCCATCGGGGTCAGCCCGGCCGCCCGGCAGCGCTCCAGCTCGCGGGCGAGGGCGACCGTCTGCATCCGCTTGTCGTGGTCGACGGGGAGGGAGACGACCGCTTCGGGGCCGAGACCGAGCAGTTTCGCGGACTTCTTCACGCTGAAGTGGCTGGCCTCGGAGGCGAACACGCGCAGGGTGCTCAGGTTCTCGCTCTTGGCCTCCTCGCGGGCCAGCAGCAGCGCCTGGAGGTTGGACTGGGTGCCGCCGGAGGTGAACACCCCGTCGGCGCGCGGGCCGAGGCCGATGCGGTCGGTCGTCCAGTCGATCAGTTTCCGCTCGATGAGCGTGCCGCCGGCCGACTGGTCCCAGGTGTCCAGCGAGGAGTTGACGGCCGTGAGGACCGCCTCGCCGAGCACCGCCGGTATGACGACGGGGCAGTTGAGGTGGGCGAGGTAGCGCGGGTGGTGGAAGTAGACGGCGTCCCGGAGGTAGACGTCCTCCAGTTCGTCGAGCACCGCGGTGGTGTCGTGCAGGGGCTTGTCGAGGTCGATGCCGTCGATCAGGGGGGCGAGGGCGTCGACCGTGACGCCGGTGAACGGCCGGTCGGTGGTGGCGAGCCGGGCGGCCACCCGCGCTACTCCGGCGGTCACGGAGCGGCGGTACTGCTCCGCGGTCGTGTCGTTGAGCAGATGCGAGCGCATGGTGGGGTCCTCCGGGGGGAAGATGATCGAACTTAGGTAAGCCTAACCTAACTTCACCGTCCGAAATTCTGGGCCTGCCGTGAGCGTGATCACGTTTTTCCCGGAGTTTATGAACGGGCTGTCATTCGCCTGAGGCGCGCAGCTCTTCCTCCGACATTCCCTGCCGCCAATAACCGACAAAAGTGATGCGTCGCCGGTCGAACCCGCGCTCCTGGACGAAATGCCGCCGCAGCGCCTTCACCGATCCGGATTCCCCGGCGATCCAGACATAAGGAAGCTCCGCGGGCGGGAGCTGGGCCGCGCGGAGCGTTTCGAGAGAGCTTTCGCCGACGATCCAGTTGATCTCGGTACCGGCCGGCGCGGCGAGGTCCACGACGTCCGAGGCGGCGCCGATCTCGATCCAGACCCGCGTGGTCTGCCGCGGCGGAAGGGCTTCGAGCACGGCCGCGATGGCCGGCAGCGCGGTCGCGTCACCCCACAGGACGACGAGGTCGGCGTCGTCGGGCCGCCGGAACCGGATCGCCCGGTTGTCGGCGACGGCGGGACCGAGCAGCACCACCCGGTCCCCGGCCGCCGCCCGCTCGGCCCACCCGGACGCGGGCCCGGCCGGCCGGTGCAGCACGAAGTCGATGTCGATCTCATCGGGGTCCCGGCGCAGCGCGCGCAGGGTGTACGAGCGCATCACGGCCCGTGCGTCATCGGGGAGTTCACGCCAGCCCTGCCACCAGCCGTCGCCCAATTCGACGGGGACTTGGGGCGCGCTCTGTCCGGGATGCGGGACGAAGAGCGAGAGGGACTGGTCGTGGCCGAGAGAAAGGAAATGCTGAAGTTCTTCTCCGCCGAAAGTGACACGGACCAGCGACGGAGAAATCCGCCGAGTCCGCGTGACGTGAAGGGAGAAGAAACGAAACGGGGACTCGACGGCGGTCGGCATAAGGGAATTGACTCCTCCTGCGGATTCAACGGATCGGTCAGGTGACCTTCTTGGCCTTCTCGATGGCCTCGGCGAGCGACTCCAGCAGCGGCGCGCACTTGGCGTACGACAGGATCGGCTCGGGGGAGCGGGAGATGACCTGGCCGGCCTTGACCGCGGGGAGCTTCTTCCAGGTGGCCTCGGTGATCGCGGCGGGCTGGATGGCCGAGGTGCGGTCGTCCATGATGATGACGTCCGCCGGGTACTTGTCGACGTTCTCCCAGCTGAGCGGCTCGAACCAGCCGCCGCTCGCCTTCAGGACCGCGGCCGGGGGCTCGACGAAGTTCACGCCGAGCGCCTTGAAGTACTCCAGGTCGACGGAGAGGTCGGAGCCGGAGACGTAGAACAGCTGCTCGCTCGCCGAACCGGCGAGGACCTTGATCTCGGGCTTGGCCTTGGCGGCGGCGCGCAGCCGGGTCGCGGCGGTCTCGAAGCGCCGCTTCGCCTCGGTCACCTTCGTCGCGGTCATGTCCGCGCCCAGCGACTCGGCCAGCTCCCACATCCGCTGGAGCGGCGCGGTCAGCTGGCGGTCGTAGACGGAGATGCCCACGCTGGGCGCCAGCTTGGCGATCTTGTCCTTGGACGCCTGGGGGACGTACCAGAGGGTGCCGGCGCTGTCGAACATGGTCGTGATGAGGACGTCCGGGGCGAGGGCCGCGTACTTCTCGACGTTGAACTCGTCCCAGACGTTGCCAAGGACGGTCAGCTTCGAGACGTCCATGTCGCCGGCCTGGACGTCGGCGGTGCCGTCGCTCTTCTTGGTCGGGCCGAAGACGCCCTTCACCTCGATGCCGTAGTCGTACAGCGCGGCGCCGGCGCCCGTGAAGGCGACGATGGTCGCGGGGATCTTGTCGAGCCGCACGGTCGTGCCGCGGTCGTCCTTGAACGTCCAGGGGCCCGACTTGGCGGCCGACGCGCTCGCCGAGGCGTCCGGGCCACTGCTTTTCGCGTCGCCGTCCCCGCAGGCCGCGAGGACGGCACCGAGGCCGAGGGCGCCGCCGGCGGCGAGGACGCCCCGGCGGGTGAGGTGGGTGGCTCTGGCGTTGGGCATCAGGTAAGGGCTGCTTTCGGACGTGCGGAACTCCGCCGGACGGAACGAAAGGTAGGTTAGCCTAACCTCAGTAGATGTCCAGGGGGCAGGTTCCTTGGAACGAAAGCCGTGAAGGCCCTGTGGGGCTTGGAATGTCAGCCCGCGATCCCCAACTCCCTTGCGATCAGCATCCGCTGGACCTCGCTGGTGCCCTCGCCGATCTCCAGGATCTTCGAGTCCCGCCACATCCGGGCCACCGGATACTCGTTCATGAAGCCGTAGCCGCCGTGGATCTGCGTCGCGTCCCGCGCGTTGTCCACCGCGACCGTCGACGAGTACAGCTTCGCCAGCGCCGCCTCCTTCTTGAACGGCTCACCGGCCACCAGCCGGGCCGCCGCGTCCCGCCAGGACAGCCGCGCGGTGTGGGCCCGCATCTCCATGTCCGCGATCTTGAACTGGATCGCCTGGTTCGCCGCGATCGGCCGCCCGAACGCCTCGCGCTCCTTGGCGTACTTGACCGACTCGTCCACACAGCCCTGCGCGAGCCCCGTCGCCAGCGCGGCGATCGCGATCCGGCCCTCGTCCAGGATGCGCAGGAACTGCGCGTAGCCCCGGCCCAGTTCGCCCAGCAGGTTCGCCGCCGGCACCCGCACGTCCTGGAACGACAGCTCGCGGGTGTCCGAGGCGTTCCAGCCGACCTTCGAGTAAGGGGCGCCGACCGTGAAGCCCGGGGTGCCGGACGGGACGATGATCGAGGAGATCAGCGGCTTGCCGTCGGGCTTGCGGCCGGTGACCGCCGTGACCGTCACCAACGCCGTGATGTCCGTACCGGAGTTGGTGATGAAGCACTTCGTGCCGTTGATCACCCACTCGTCCGTCTCCGGGTCGAGGCGGGCCGTCGTGCGCGTCGCGCCCGCGTCGCTGCCGCCGCCCGGCTCGGTCAGGCCGAACGCGCCCAGGATCTCGCCCGCGCACAGGCGGGGCAGCCACTCCTGCTTCTGCGCGGCGGTGCCGAAGAGGTGGATCGGCATCGCGCCCAGGGAGACGCCCGCCTCCAGGGTGATCGCCACCGACGAGTCCACGCGGGCCAGCTCCTCCAGGGCGACGCCCAGGGCGAAGTAGTCGCCGCCCATGCCGCCGTACTCCTCCGGGAACGGCAGGCCGAACAGGCCCATGCGGGCCATCTCGCGGACGATCTCGTAGGGGAACTCGTGGTGCTCGTAGAAGTCGCCGATCTTCGGGGCGACCACGTCGTGCGCGAACTGCTCGACCGTGCGCCGCAGTTCGTCGAGTTCGGGGGAGAGGCGGTGGTCCATCACAGGTCCTTCCGGTCCGGGTGGTCCTTGGAGTCCTCGTCTTTGTGAGAGAGGGCTCGGACGGTGCGGGACGGACTCGGCCGGCCCAGGTGACCGGCCATCCACGCGCTCGTGGCGACGAGACGGCCCAGGTCGACGCCGGTCTCGATGCCGAGGCCGGTGAGCATCCACACGAGGTCTTCGGTGGCGAGATTCCCGGTGGCGGACTTCGCGAACGGGCAGCCGCCGAGGCCGCCGGCGGAGGCGTCGACCGTGGTGACGCCGTGCTGGAGCGCGGCCAGGGTGTTCGCGAGGGCCTGGCCGTAGGTGTCGTGGAAGTGGACGCCCAGCGCGGAGGTGGGGACACCGGCTTCGTTGAGGTTGTTCAGGAGGGCCGAGACGTGCCCTGGGGTGCCGGTGCCGATCGTGTCCCCGAGGCTCAGCTCGTCGCACCCCATGTCGTACAGGGCCTTGCTGACGCGGACGACCTGGTGGACCGGGACCGGGCCCTCCCAGGGGTCGCCGAAGCACATCGAGAGGTAGCCGCGGACATGGGCCTTGTGTTCCTTCGCCGTCGCGACGACCGGTTCGAACATGGCCAGCGCCTCGTCCACCGTGCGGTTGAGGTTGGCCTTCGCGAAGGACTCGGTGGCGGACGCGAAGACGGCGATCCTGGTCGCGCCGAGGGCCAAGGCGCGGTCCAGGCCACGGGAGTTGGGGACGAGGACCGGGAGGTGTGTGGCCTTCAGGTCGGCGAGCTGGGGGAACAGGGCTTCCGCGTCGGCGAGTTGGGGGACCCGGTCGGGGCGGACGAAGCTCGTCGCCTCGATCGTCGTCAGGCCCGCGGCGGCCAGGCGGTGGATGAACTCCGCCTTCACGGCGGTCGGGACGGCCGTCTTCTCGTTCTGGAGGCCGTCCCGGGCGCCCACTTCGTGGATGCGGACGCGGGCGGGGAGGTCTTGGACGGCGACGGTCATGGGGAGCGCGGGGTCAGGCATTCGGGGCCTCCTCGCGGGGGGTGGCCGTCTCGCGCGGGGCGTTCTCGCGTGGGGCGTCTTCATGGGGGGTGTCTTCGCGCGGGGCGTCTTCCTTGGGGGTCACGACGGCCAGGACCTGGTCCATCGTCACGGCCGTCCCCGGGGTCACGTCCAGCTCGGTGACCGTCCCCGCGTGCGGGGCCGCGATGACGTGCTCCATCTTCATCGCCTCCACCACCAACAGGCTCTGCCCGGCGGTGACTTCGTCGCCGACGGCCACCTTGACGACCGTCACCGTCCCCGGCATCGGCGCGGTCAGCGCGTCCGCGCCCGCGCGGTCGGTGGCCGTGAGGGAGGCGGTCACCGGATCGTGGTCGCGCACCTGCCAGGCGTCGCCGTCGCGGCCCAGCCAGTCCGCCGCGCGGTGGAAGGTGTGGCGGACGCCGTCCAGGGTGACGGAGACCTCGCCGGCGGTGACCGTATGGGCGCCGCGCGGGACGTACTCCCGGGGCTCGTGCACCCTCAGCTGGAATGAGACCGGCTTCGCCGCCCCGCCCAGCCGCCAGCCGCTGGGCACCGAGAACGGGTCCACCCACCCCTCCTTGGCGGGCCGCAGCGCCTCCATGCGTACGGCGGCCGCGGCCTCGTACACCTCCTCCGGGACCTCCGCCGGCACCAGGTCGTCCATCACGCGCTCGACCAGGCCTGTGTCCAGCTCGCCCGCCACGACCGCCGGGTGGGCCAGCAGGCGGCGCAGGAAGCCGGCGTTGGTGGGGACGCCCAGGGTGACCGTGGCGGCGAGGGCCGCGCGGAGCTTGCGCAGGGCGGTCGCGCGGTCGGGGCCGTAGGCGATGACCTTGGCGAGCATCGGGTCGTACAGGCTGCTCACCTCGGTGCCCTCGCTGAGGCCCGAGTCGGTGCGGACGCCGTCGCCCTGGGGTTCGGCGAGCTTCAGGACGCTGCCGCCGGAGGGGAGGAAGCCCCGGGCGCCCTCCTTGACCGAGACGGTCTCTGCGCAGACGCGGGCCTCCACGGCGTGGCCGGTGAGGGTGATGTCCTGCTGCCCGAAGGGCAGTCGCTCGCCGGCCGCGACCCTCAGCTGCCACTCGACCAGGTCGATGCCGGTGACGAGTTCGGTGACCGGGTGTTCCACCTGGAGGCGGGTGTTCATCTCCATGAAGCAGTACTGGGAGGGGTCTTCGCCCGGGACGATGAACTCGACCGTCCCCGCGCCCCGGTACCCGCAGGAGCGCGCCGCCTGGACGGCCGCCTCGCCCATCGCGGCCCGTGTCCCGTCGTCCAGGAGGACGCTGGGGGCCTCCTCGATCACCTTCTGGTGCCGCCGCTGGAGGGAGCACTCGCGCTCGCCGAGGTGGACGACGTTGCCGTGCGCGTCGGCCAGGACCTGGATCTCGATGTGGCGGGGGCCGTCGACCCAGCGTTCGACCAGGAGCGTGTCGTCGCCGAAGGAGGCGCGGGCCTCGCGGCGGGCGGCGGCGATCTCGTCGTCCAGGAGGGTCAGGTCGCGCACCAGGCGCATGCCCTTGCCGCCGCCGCCCGCGCTGGGCTTCAGCAGCACCGGGGCGCCCAACGCGCGGGCGGCCTCGGCGAGTTCGGGGTCACGGCCGCCGGGGACGACGGGCACCCCGGCCGCCTCGACGGTCTCCTTCGCGCGGATCTTGTCGCCCATCAGCGCGATGGCCTCGGCCGGCGGCCCGATGAACACCAGCCCGGCGTCCGCGCAGGCCCGCGCGAACCCCGCGTTCTCCGCGAGGAACCCGTACCCCGGGTGAACGGCCTGCGCCCCCGTCCGCGCGGCGGCCTCCAGAATCCGCTCGACCTGGAGATAGCTCTCCGCCGCGGCCGGGGGGCCGATGCGTACGGCGGTGTCGGCCTCGCGGACATGGCGGGCGTCGGCGTCGGCGTCCGAGTACACCGCCACCGAACGCACGCCCAGCGCGCGCAGGGTGCGGATCACGCGGACGGCGATCTCGCCCCGGTTGGCGACCAGTGCGGTGTCGAACATGGTCCTCACATCCTGAAGACGCCGAACTGGGGATCTCCCAGCGGCGCGTTGGCGCAGGCGGTCAGGGCGAGGCCCAGCACTTGGCGGGTCTCCAGGGGGTCGATCACACCGTCGTCCCAGAGGCGGGCCGTCGCGTAGTAGGCGCTGCCCTGGCGGTCGTACTGGGCGCGGACCGGGGCCTTGAAGGCGTCCTCCTCGGCGGCCGGCCACTGCTCGCCGCGCGCCTCCAGCTGGTCGCGCTTGACGGTCGCGAGGACCGAGGCGGCCTGTTCGCCGCCCATGACGGAGATCTTCGCGCCGGGCCACATCCACAGGAAGCGGGGGGAGTAGGCCCGGCCGCACATCGAGTAGTTGCCCGCGCCGTAGGAGCCGCCGACCACGACCGTCAGCTTCGGCACCCGCGTGCACGCCACGGCCGTCACCATCTTCGCGCCGTGCTTGGCGATGCCGCCCGCCTCGTACGCCTTGCCGACCATGAAGCCCGAGATGTTCTGGAGGAACACCAGGGGGATGCCGCGCTGGTCGCACAGCTCGATGAAGTGGGCGCCCTTCTGGGCCGACTCGGAGAACAGGATGCCGTTGTTGGCGACGATGCCGACCGGATGGCCATGGATGCGGGCGAAGCCGGTCACCAGGGTCTGCCCGAACTCCGCCTTGAACTCCGCGAACCGCGAGCCGTCGGTGATGCGCGCGATGATCTCCCGTACGTCGTAAGGGGTACGGGGGTCGACGGGGACGGCGCCGTAGAGACCCTGCGGGTCTGCTTTCGGCTCCACGGACTGCTTCACCTCCCAGGGGAGGGCCCCGCGCGCGGGGAGGGTCGCGGCGATGGTGCGGACGATCCTCAGGGCGTGCGCGTCGTCCTCCGCGAGGTGGTCCGTGACGCCCGACACCCGCGCGTGGACCTCGCCGCCGCCCAGCTCCTCCGCCGTGACGACCTCTCCGGTGGCCGCCTTCACCAGCGGGGGGCCGCCCAGGAAGATCGTGCCCTGACCTCGGACGATCACCGCCTCGTCGCTCATCGCCGGGACGTACGCCCCGCCGGCCGTGCACGAACCCAGGACGGCGGCGATCTGCGGGATTCCGGCGCCGGACATGCGCGCCTGGTTGTAGAAGATGCGGCCGAAGTGGTCCCGGTCGGGGAAGACCTCGTCCTGCATGGGGAGGAAGGCGCCGCCCGAGTCGACCAGGTAGATGCACGGCAGGCGGTTGTCGAGGGCGACCTCCTGCGCGCGCAGGTGCTTCTTCACGGTCATCGGGTAATACGTGCCGCCCTTGACGGTCGCGTCGTTGGCGACGATCACACACTCGCGCCCGCTCACGCGGCCGACGCCGGCGATGACCCCGGCGGCCGGGGCCTGGCCGTCGTACATCCCCTCGGCGGCGAGCGGGGCCAGCTCCAGGAAGGGGGAGCCGGGGTCCAGGAGGGTGTCCACGCGGTCGCGCGGGAGGAGTTTGCCGCGGGCCGTGTGCCGGGCGCGGGCCTTCTCGCCGCCGCCCAGGCGGGCCGCGGCCAGCTTGGCGTGCAGTTCGGCGACCAGCTCGCGGTGCGCCGCCTCGTTGGCCCGCCAGGCCTCCGACGCGGGGTCCGCCGCGCCGGCCAGCACCGGTGCCTGCTCCATCGCGCAGTCCCCTCCTCGTGTTAATGAGCGTTAACCCATGGCTCTCATGTTAACGACCGCTAACAGGCCTGTCTAGAATCATTCGCATGGCCAGCAGAACCGACATCCCCACGCGGCGCGAGCAGATCCTCAAGGAGGCCGCCCGCCTCTTCGCCGAGCGCGGGTTCCACGGCGTCGGCGTCGACGAGATAGGCGCCGCCGTCGGCATCAGCGGCCCCGGTCTCTACCGCCACTTCCCCGGCAAGGACGCGATGCTCGCGGAACTCCTGGTCGGCATCAGCGGGCGCCTCCTGACCGGCGCGCGGCACCGCCTCACGGAGGCCTCCCCGGAGGCCGCCCTGGACTCCCTGATCGAGGGCCACATCGACTTCGCCCTCGACGACCGCCCCCTGATCACCCTCCACGACCGCGAACTCGACCGCCTCCGCGACAGCGACCGCAAACTCGTCCGCCAACTCCAGCGCCAGTACGTCGAGTTGTGGGTCGAATCGGTCCGCGCACGCTACCCCCACCTCCCCGAACCCACAGCCCGCTCAGCCGTCCACTCGGTCTTCGGCCTCCTGAACTCCACCCCGCACCTGGGGCGGGCGGGGACCCTCCCCGGGCGGGGGGCGACGGCGGGGCTGCTGCACCGGATGGCGCGGGGGGCGTTCGAGGCGGCGGCGGGGGAGTAGTTCTCACTACTCTGGGCGGTATGGACTACGCGAAGATGCGCGCGATCGCCGAAGAGCTCGGGGCCTTTGCCGAACAGCTCGAAGGGACCTGGAGTGTCGAGATCGGCGCATCGGGCCCGATACTGGCCATGATGTGCCCGTCGAAGCGGCACGAGGGCACGATCCGACGTATCCGTAAGCAGTTGGACGAGCAGCTTCTCGACACACACCCTGGCTATATCTGCGAGAGCGGTCCCGAGATCGAGCACCCGGCGATCGGTCGTATGCGCCTCCCCGACGCGATCGTCATCCCCGAGGGCGTTCTCGATGAAGAAGGCATCGCCGTCGATGCCACTCAGGTGCTGGCCGTCGTCGAGATCGTCTCGCCGTCCAATCCCGACAACGACTACATCCAGAAGCTCGCCGACTACCCGGCCATGGAGATCGCCCACTACCTGATCGTCGACCCGCGCGTAGGGACCATCGAGGTCCACTCCGACCCCTGCAAGGGCCGCTACACCCGCAAGGAGTCCTACATCTTCGGCGACTCCGTCCCCTTCGGTCCCTGGACCGTCGAGACGGACCAGTTCCGTCGTTACGGCAAAGCCGGGAACTGACGCCACGCGGGCACGTGGCCCCAGAGTGACTTGCATCTCTGGCGCTCCTGCCTACTCGCCGGTACGCTCGACTCTGAGCAAGCGCTTAGACGGGTAGCTGGAGGTGGCGGCGTGCGCCGTACGGTGTTCAACGAGGATCACGAGGCGTTCCGGGAGACCCTCCGGGACTTCATCGAGGCCGAGGTCGTGCCCGTCTACGACGAGTGGTTCGCCGCGGGGCAGGCGCCGCGCGAGTTCTACTACAAGCTCGCCGAGCTGGGCGTCTTCGGGATCCAGGTCGCCGAGGAGTACGGCGGCGCCGGCATCGACTCGTACAAGTTCGAGGCCGTCATCTACGAGGAGACCGCCCGCGCGGGTGTCTCGTTCGGCGGCTCCGGGGTGCACACGCTGCTCGGGCTGCCCTACGTCAAGCTGCTCGCCGACGACGAGCAGAAGAAGCGCTACCTGCCCAAGTTCGTCTCCGGCGAGGAGATGTGGGCCATCGCGATGACCGAGCCGGGCACCGGCTCCGACCTCGCGGGCATGAAGACCTCCGCCAAGCTCAGCGAGGACGGCACGCACTACGTCCTCAACGGCGCCAAGACCTTCATCACCGGCGGCGTCCACGCCGACCGCATGATCGTCTGCGCCCGCACCGCCGCCCCGACCGCCGAGGACCGCCGCTACGGCATCTCCCTCTTCGTCGTCGACACCAAGGCCGAGGGCTACTCCGTCGGCCGCAAGCTCGACAAGCTCGGCCTGAAGACCTCCGACACCGCCGAGCTGGCCTTCGTCGACGTCAAGGTGCCCGTCGAGGACCTCCTGGGCGAGGAGAACAAGGGCTTCTCCTACCTCGGCCACAATCTCGCCTCCGAGCGCTGGGGCATCGCCTACGGCGCCTACGCGCAGGCCGCCGCCGCCGTCCGGTTCGCCAAGGACTACGTCCAGCAGCGCGTCGTCTTCGGCCAGCCCGTCGCCGCCTTCCAGAACACCAAGTTCGAGCTGGCCGCCTGCCAGGCCGAGGTCGACGCCGCCCAGGCCGTCGCCGACCGCGCGCTGGAGGCCCTGGACGAGGGCGAGCTGTCCCCCGCCGAGGCCGCCTCCGCCAAGCTGTTCTGCACCGAGGTCGCCCACCGCGTCATCGACCGCTGCCTCCAGCTGCACGGCGGCTACGGCTTCATGAACGAGTACCCCATCGCCCGCCTGTACGCCGACAACCGCGTCAACCGCATCTACGGCGGCACCAGCGAGATCATGAAGTCGATCATCGCCAAGAACATGGGGCTCTGAGCGGGCCGGCTTTCACCCGCGAGACGCATCAACAGGCAGGGTTCCTGAAAGTTCTCCGCACAGTTCTCGCTACTAGAAACACGCTGCCATGAACCAGGCCCCCGCCCTCCAGGACCTCCTCGATCTGCTCGACCTCGAACAGATCGAGGAGGACATCTTCCGCGGCCAGTCCCGCTCCGCCGTCGTCCCCCGCGTCTTCGGCGGCCAGGTCGCCGCCCAGGCCCTCGTCGCCGCCGGCCGCACCGTCCCGCCCGAGCGCCTCCCGCACTCCCTGCACGCCTACTTCCTGCGCCCCGGCGACCCCGGCGCCCCCATCGTCTACACGGTGGAACGCCTGCGCGACGGCCGCTCCTTCACCACCCGCCGCGCGGTCGCCGTCCAGCACGGGCGGCCGATCTTCGCCCTGTCGGCGTCCTTCCAGGTCCACGAGGACGGCCTCGACCACCAGGCGCCCATGCCGCCCGCCCCCGACCCGGAGACCCTCCCCACGGGCCCGGAACGGCTGCGCGACTACGGACACCTCCCCCAGGACGTCGTGGACAGGCTCCTGGAGGCCCGCGAGGCGATCGACCTCCGGCACGTCGAGGCGCCCCCCTACGGCGAGTACGGCACCCCGCGCGAACCCCGCACCCAGGTCTGGTTCCGCACCGACGGCAAACTCGCCGACGACCCCCTCCTGCACGTCGTCCTCGCGACCTACGTCTCCGACATGACCCTCCTGGACTCGATCCTGCTCGCGCACGGGCGCGGGGGCTGGGCCGTCGGGGACGTCGTCGGCGCCTCCCTCGACCACGCCATGTGGTTCCACCGGCCGTTCCGGGCCGACGAGTGGCTGCTGTACGACCAGGAGTCCCCGTCGGCGCACGGCGGACGGGGACTTGGGCAGGCGCGCATCTATACGCGCGCGGGGGAGCTGGCGGTTTCGGTGATCCAGGAGGGCGTCGTCAGGGTCCCCCGCTGACCTGTAAGGGTCCCTCGCCATGGAGGGCGCCCCTTACAGCCGGCCTCCTACAACCCCGCCTCCGCCAACAGATACGCGACCATCGGGTCGTAATACCGCGGGCTCGGCACATGGTCGTCCAGCGGCACCGCCACCTGCACGGTCCCCTCCGACTCCGCGAGGAACAGCGCGGGGTCGTTGCAGTCGGCGTAGCCCAGGGAGTCGATGCCGTGCTGGCCGGCGTACCCCGCCCAGCCGTGGTCGGCGACGACCAGGTCGGGCAGCGGGCGGGCGGTGCGCTCCAGGGCCGTCAGGATCTGCCGCATCGGCTCGCCGGAGTGGGTGTGCCAGAGGGTCGCCCCGTGTTCGAGGACGGCGACGTCGGCGAACTGCATGACGTACCCCTCCTCGGTCTGGAGGCCGTCGGGGATGACGACGATGTCGCAGCCGGCCGCTTTCAGGGCGGCGGCGACCGCGCGGTGCACGTCCAGCAGGCCCCCGGGGTGCCCGGTCGCGAACAGCACCCGCTGCTTGCCGTCGGCCGCCTTGCGCAGCCGGGCCGCCATCCGGTCCAGGGCGTCGACGGTCAGCTCCGGGTCGATGGTGTCCTGCCCGTAGCGGTACTCGGGGTCGTCGTTCACGCCGACCCGCTCCGCCATCACCGCCAGCACGTCCTGCTCGTCGGCCCACCGGTCCCCGAGCTCCAGACCGAGCCAGTACCCCCGTACCCCGTTGGCGAGCTGGCGGTAGTGGGAGAGGTTGTTCTCGCGCGGCGTGGCGACCTGTCCCGCGACGCGGGTCTTGACCAGGTGTTCGACGAGCTCGCTGCGGGTCGGAATCCGGGGTATCGGCATACCCCCATTCTGGGCCAGCGGCCTGTGCGCGTCAGCGCCCTTCACCCCGCTGGGACGCGGGTCACTCCGGCGATCATGCCCCGGCGCCGGCGCGTTCCCTGAGCGCGAACCACAACTCCATCCGTACGTCCGGATCGTCCAGGTCCGTCCCCAGCAACACCCCGCACCGCGCGATCCGTTGCCGCACGGTGTTGCGGTGCACCCCGAGCGCCACCGCCGTACGGTCCCAACTCCCGTGCAGGGAGAGCCAGGTGCGCAACGTCTCGGCCAGCACGGGGAGTTGTGCGAGCGGCGCGAGCAACTCCCGCGCGTACGCCCGCAGATCGTCCGCCGCGACCAGCCCCGCCAGCCCCTCGCGCGCGGAGTGGCGCACCACCGCCGTCCGCGTCGCCACGGCCCGCGCGAGCGCCCGCGCGGCCTGCCCGTCGGCCACGCCCAGCTCCCCGGCCCCGGCCGGCGCGCTCACCCCGAGCGTCCACCCCTCGGGCGCCGCCGCCTCCCCACCGGGCAGCAGCAGCCGTACGACGCCGTCGGCGACGTCCACCAGGGCCGTCCCCAGCGCCGTGCCGAGCGCCGACGCGGCCAGCTGGTCCGGGGGCGGGCCGTTTCTGCGGGCGTGCGCGACGCTCCAGCGGGCGGCGCCCAGCAGCGGGGCCACCTCCTCGGGGGCCGCCCCCAGCAGCAGCCTGACCAGCGCCGACGTACGCCCCGCGCTCGTGCCGCCGCGCTGTTCGGCGGTCAGGAGGGTCAGCAGGACCGCCGCCACCGAGGTGATCGTGTGGTCGCCCGGGGTGCGGCCGGGGGCGGCGGTGGTGAGGACGAAACCGCGGGACGGGCCCAGCGCGTAGGCCGTGAGGTGGGTGCCGGAGAGGGTGTCGGTGGCCGTGGAGGCGCTGCCGTCCGGGCGGACGACCGTTGCCAGCCGGGCCAGCGCCGCACGGATCCCGGGCGCCGGTTCGCGGCCCGCGGCCAGCACCTCCGTGCCCTCCGGTCCGTACAGCGCCGCGCCGCCGCCGAGGCGCCGCGCGAGCTGGCGCAGGACCGAGGGGGCCGGGTCGGGGCGGGAGGCGGCGGCCGTCAGACCCCGCTGCGCCTCGGTCACCCGGCGCAGCTCCGAGGTACGGGCCCGCTCCATCAACTGCCAGACCGCGCGCGCCACTTCGGCGAACGTCGTGCGCTCGGGGACCTCGATCAGCGGCAGCCCGTACGCCTCGCAGGCGGCGACCAGGGCGCGCGGGACCGTGTCGTGCACCGGGGCGACACCGAAGCCCAGGGCCGCGCCGCCGGCGGCGACGATCCGGGAGACGTAGTCGTCGAAGTACGTGCCCGAGCCCGCCGCGTCCGGGATGTGGACGCCGGCCGTCAGCAGCAGCTCGCCGCCCAGGAGGTACGGGTAGGGGTCGGCCATCTCGGAGACGTGCGCGCCGTGCAGGACCGTCGCCGGGTCCACCGGGCCCGCGATCTGCCGCAGGGCCAGGGTCTCCTGGGCCAGGAGGGCGGCCAGGGGGACCGGGGGAGTGGGCGGGACGGCGTTTTCCGTCGGCATGGTGTGCGTTTCCTCCTCCCGGGAGCGCCGTGGTGGAGGAAACGTACACTTCGCAGTCGCTTTCCGGCCACCTAAGGTCGGAACGTCACCCGCAGGCGACACCGAGTGCCCACAGCGGCACGGCATCAGCGCGAAAGGCTCTCCATGGCCGTCGACTACACCGTGATCGCCCTCTATCTGGCCGGGATGCTGGCCATGGGCTGGTGGGGCATGCGCCGCGCCCGCTCCAAGAGCGAGTTCCTGGTCGCCGGGCGGCGGCTCGGGCCCGCGCTGTACTCCGGCACGATGGCCGCGCTCGTCCTCGGCGGCGCCTCCACCATCGGCGGCGTCGGCCTCGGCTACAAGTACGGCCTGTCGGGCGCCTGGATGGTCCTCACCATCGGCCTCGGCCTGCTCGCCCTGTCCGTCTTCTTCTCCGCCCGCATCGCCCGGCTGAAGGTGTACACGGTCTCGGAGATGCTCGACCTGCGCTACGGCGGCGGACGCGCGGGGGTGGTCTCCGGGGTGGTGATGTGGGCGTACACGCTGATGCTCGCGGTCACCTCGACCATCGCCTACGCCACGATCTTCGACGTCCTCTTCGACATGGACCGCACCCTCGCGATCGTCCTCGGCGGCTCGGTCGTCGTCGCCTACTCCACGCTCGGCGGCATGTGGTCGATCACCCTCACCGACATGGTCCAGTTCGTCGTCAAGACGATCGGCGTGCTGCTGCTCCTGCTGCCGATCGCCGTCGTCAAGGCGGGCGGCTTCGGCGCGATGCGGGACCAGTTGCCGACGTCGTACTTCGACCCGCTGGGCATCGGCGGCGAGACCATCTTCACGTACGTCCTCATCTATACGTTCGGGATGCTGATCGGGCAGGACATCTGGCAGCGCGTGTTCACCGCGCGCGACGACCGGACGGCCAAGTGGGGCGGGACGGTCGCCGGGACGTACTGCCTGGCGTACGCGCTCGCGGGGGCCGTCATCGGTACGGCGGCCAAGGTGCTGTATCCGGACCTGGCTTCGGCGGACGACGCGTTCGCGACCATCGTGAAGGACGAACTGCCGGTCGGCGTACGGGGGTTGGTGCTGGCGGCGGCGCTGGCCGCGGTGATGTCGACGTCCTCGGGGGCGCTGATCGCCTGTGCGACGGTCGCCAACAACGACATCTGGGCGCGGCTCAAGGGGCGGGCTTCGTCGGAGGGGGACGACGAGATCGCCGGGAACCGGGCGTTCATCCTCGTCATGGGCGTCGCCGTGATCGGTACGGCGGTCGCGCTGAACGACGTCGTCGAGGCGCTCACCGTCGCCTACAACCTCCTCGTCGGCGGCCTGTTGGTGCCCATCCTCGGCGGGCTGCTGTGGAAGCGGGGGACCGTGCAGGGCGCGCTGGCCTCGGTGCTGGTGGGCGGCGGCGCGGTCGTCGGGCTGATGGCGGGGTACGGGGTGCTCGCCAACGAGCCGGTGTATTACGGGCTGCTGGCGTCCCTCGCCGCCTATGCCGCCGTGTCGCTGCTGACGCCGCCGACCGACGCGGCCGTGCTGGCCAGCTGGCGTGAGCGACTGGCCGGGCGGGGACCGGAAGTGACGGATCATCAGCTCTCCGCGGCGGCGACCTCGTCGTAGCGAGCGTTCGGGGAATAGCTCAACAGGCTGTACAGGAAAGGCACTTGACCATGGCTGACAACCAGACGCCGCGCGGGCCCGTCGACTCCTCGCGCATCCCCCGGTACGCCGGGCCCGCGACCTTCGCGCGGCTGCCCAGGCTGGACGAGGTCGGCGGGCGGGCCGAAGTCGCCGTCGTGGGCGTGCCGTTCGACTCCGGGGTGTCCTACCGGCCGGGGGCGCGGTTCGGGGGGAACGCGATCCGGGAGGCGTCGCGGCTGCTGCGGCCGTACAACCCCGCGCAGGACGCCTCGCCGTTCGCGCTGGCGCAGGTCGCCGACGGCGGGGACATCGCCGTCAACCCGTTCGACATCCATGAGGCGGTCGAGACGATCGAGGCAGCAGCTGACCAACTCCTGGACAGTGGGGCCCGGTTGATGACGCTGGGCGGGGACCACACCATCGCGCTGCCGCTGCTGCGGTCGGTCGCCAAGAAGCACGGGCCGGTCGCGCTGCTGCACTTCGACGCCCATCTCGACACCTGGGACACCTACTTCGGCGCCGAGTACACCCACGGCACCCCGTTCCGCCGGGCCGTCGAGGAAGGCATCCTGGACACCTCGGCGCTGTCGCACGTCGGCACGCGCGGCCCGCTGTACGGCAAGCGGGACCTCACCGACGACGAGAAGATGGGCTTCGGGATCGTCACCTCCGCCGACGTCATGCGGCGCGGCGTCGACGAGATCGCCGACCAGCTGCGCCAGCGGGTCGGGGACCGGCCGCTGTACGTGTCGATCGACATCGACTGCCTCGACCCCGCGCACGCGCCCGGCACCGGCACCCCCGAGGCCGGCGGCATGACCTCCCGCGAACTCCTGGAGATCCTGCGCGGCCTGTCCGGGTGCAACCTCGTTTCGGCCGATGTGGTAGAGGTTGCACCGGCGTACGACCACGCCGAGATCACGTCCGTGGCCGCCTCCCACACGGCCTACGAACTGGTCACCCTCATGTCCCGCCAGATTGCCGAGGCCCGTACGCAGTGACTCACGACCATGACCTGGTGCTCCGCCCGACGCCCGCCCAGACCGAGGCCGCGCTGAACCCGCCCGCCGGGCGCATCGGCGGCGACCTCGTCATGGAGACCCTGTCCGGGCTCGGCGCGACGACCGTCTTCGGCCTGCCCGGACAGCACGCCCTCGGCATGTTCGACGCGCTGCGCCGCTCGGACCTGCGGTACGTCGGCCTGCGGGTGGAGAACAACGCCGGGTTCGCGGCCGACGCGTACGGCCGGGTCACCGGCGAGGCCGCGCCGCTGCTGCTGTCCACCGGGCCCGGCGCGCTGACCTCGCTCGCCGCGCTCCAGGAGGCCGCCGCCGCGTCGGCGCCCGTGCTCGCGATCAGCAGCCAGGTGCCGCGCGCCGGGCTCGGCGGCGGGCGGCACGGCTATCTCCACGAACTCCCCGACCAGGCCGCCTCGTTCAGGGGCGTGGTGAAGTCCGTGCACACCGCGCGCACCGCCTCCCAGATCCCCTCCGCGATCGCCGGCGCCTGGCGCTCCGCGCTGACCGCTCCGCACGGCCCGGTGTGGGTGGAGATCCCGCAGGACGTGCTGTCCGCGCCGACCTCCATCCCCGTGGTGACCGGCGGCGACGCGACCCCCGAGGAGCTGGCGCCGCGCCCCGAACTCACCGCCGTCGCCGCCGACTTGCTCGCCCGCGCGGAGCGGCCCGTGATCATCGCGGGCGGCGGGGTGGTCCGCTCCGACGCCTCGGGGAAGCTGCGTCAGCTGGCCGAGCGGCTGTCCGCGCCGGTCGTGACGACGTACGGCGGCAAAGGGGCGTTCCCCTGGCGGCATCCGCTGTCGTTGCAGTCGTGGGTGGAGGACCGGTACACCACCGAGTTCCTCGAGGACGCCGACGTGCTGCTGGTCGTCGGGTCCGGGCTCGGTGAACTCTCCTCGAACTACCACACGTTCGCGCCGCGCGGGCGGGTCGTGCAGATCGAGGCGGACCTCGGGAAGCTGGAGTCGAACCATCCGGCGCTGGGCATCCACGCGGACGCGCGGCTCGCCTTGCAGGCGTTGCTGGAGACGGTTCCGGAGCGGGTGGACGAGGGCGCGCCCGCGCGGGTGCGGGGGCTGCTCGAACGGGTGGAGGCGCGGCTGGCCTCGCAGCGACTCGATCTGGAGCAGGGGGTGTTGGAGTCCATACGGCGAGCCCTGCCGCGCGGGGCCGCGTCCTTCTGGGACATGACGATCCTGGGGTACTGGGCGTGGGCCGGGTTCGACGCCGGCGGGCCCAACTTGATGCATTCCGCGCAGGGTTCGGGGGGGCTCGGGTACGCGTTCCCGGGCGCGCTCGGTGCGGCCGCCGCCGATCCGACGCGGCCGGTGCTGGCGGTGTCGGGGGACGGGGGCGCGCTGTACTCGATCGCCGAGCTGGCGACGGCCAGGCAGTACGGGCTGGACGTGACGTGGCTGATCGTCGACGACGGGGGGTACGGGATTCTGCGGGAGTACATGACCGGGGAGTTCGGGGAGGCCACGGGGACGGAGCTGGCGCGGCCGGACTTCGTCGCGCTGGCGGAGTCGTTCGGGGTGCCGGGGGTGCGGACGACACCGGAGTCTTTGGCGGCGGACCTCGCCAAGTCGCTTGCGGAGCCGGGGCCTTCGGTGGTGGTGCTGCCGGCGGTGCTGCGGATGTTCGGGGCCACGCATGTGGGGTGAGGTCTTTGGGGGCCGCAACTGGGAGGTGGCGAGCCCTAGTTAGTGGGCGGCGAGGCTCAATCGGCGGGCGGCTGGCTCCAGCTGGCGGGTGGCGGGCCTCAATCAGCGGGCGGCAAGCCTCAGTCGAACCAGAAGAACAGCGTGTCCCCCGCCCGCCGCATCCCCTCCGCCCGGAACACCTCCGCGAACCGGCCGACCGTGTCCTGGACGTCGGGACGGACCCGGTCGAGGGCTGCCGTGTACGCCTCCCCGGCGGCGCGGGCCCGCTCCACGGACAGCGTGCCGATCTGCGGACGGATGTCGCCGGGGTGCGGCAGCCGCAGCGGCGGTCCGGTGAACAGGAAGGTGTCCGGGAGGAGTTCGACGGGTACGCCGCACCGGGTCAGCTCGTTGGAGACGGTCTGGAACCACGACATCCGGCGCCAGCTGCCGAAGTCGGTGGGGCCGGCGAAGCAGACGGCGACGACCTCGCGGAAGGCGTGCGTGTAGGACGGGCACATCGAGGTGCTCGGCGCCCCTTCGGCGAGTTCGTCCAGCGCGCGGGTGACGGAGACGTCGTAGACGACCCCGCGTCCCTTGAGCCGCGTGTCGGCGGCCCGGCAGCGCTCGCGCACGGCGTCCAGCCGGCGTTCCTGCTCCGCCGTCCGCTCCACCGCCGTCAGCAGCCGCACGACCTCGCGCATGTCCCCCGCGCTCATCTCCAGGGCGTAACCCACCGTCGTCCTTCCCCTCGCGGTCCGTGGACAGCACATGATCCGCTGTACCCCGGGGGAAGGCCAACTCCCGTTGTGGAAAAGGGAATCGGGGTTTCCGAGGGGGCCGGGTAGGGTGGGCGGAAGCTGTGGGCGAGCTGTACGGAGGGGATGTTGGACGGGCAGGGGAGGCAAGTTCCGGCGCCGGCACTGGCGTTGCTCGCGCTCGCGGCGGCGGGGTCGGTGCTCGCGCTGCTGCTCGCCGGCGGGTTCCTGCCCGGCGGGGTCTACTACGGGCTGCTGGCGGCGGGGGTGATCGCCGCCTCGGCCGCGGTCGGCGCGCTGGTCTCCGCCGTCCGGGCGCGCGCGGACTGAGACGGGCCCTCCCCCTGACCGGGGAGGGCCCGCGCGGTTTCTACCAGATCGCCTCGACCCACTCCGGGTGGTCGATGAACGGGTTGCGGTTGTGCTGGTAGGTGTCGTAGATGACCTGGTTGCGGCGCTCCTCGAAGGCGCTCGGCGGGTCCTGCTCGTTCCACGCCTTCAGGACGGACAGCTTGCCCATGAACGGGTTGCTGCCGTTGCCGACCTTCTCGTTCGGCTCCAGGTCGGCGAAGCCGTCGTCGCCCTCGTAGCGCACGGCCATGTAGAGGATCATGCGGGCGACATCACCCTTGTCCGCGTCGCGCGGCTCGAAGGAGTCCGAGTCGGACTTGCTGCCGCCGCCGTTGGTGACGGCGCTGCCGCCGTTGTCGAAGTCCAGGTTCCCGCGCGTGCTGTTGACCTGGACGTCCGCCGGACGCAGGTGGTGCAGGTCGGTGCCGGGACCGGTCACCTCGCCGAAGTCCCCGTGCGACTTGGCCCACACGTGCTCCCGGTTCCAGTCGCCGACGGCACCGCCGTTGAGCGACTTGCTGCGGGAGACGCCGCTGTACAGCAGCAGCACGTTGCTGCTGTTGTTCGGGTCCTGGTCGGTCGCCTTCAGCGCGTCCCAGACGGCCGAGTACGAGATCTTCGTCTGGCTGCTGATGATCGTGTGCAGCGAGGACTTCAGGCTCGTACCGGTCTTGCCGACCGCGTTCTTGTAGTACGTCGCGTCGTACGCCGTGGTCGTCGCGGCGGCCGGGGTCGCGGTCACGACGGGGGCGGTGAGGCCCACCAGGACCGTCGCGGTCGTCAGAGCCACTGACTTCCAGCGGCGGCGGATGCGTGTCGCCAGCATAACGAGTGTCCCATCTACGCGGGTTGAGGAGCGGCGCCAGATGGGAGAGTGGCATGGACATGCAGTCATGTAAATGAATGCGACGTGTCCATCCAGTGTCAAGAAACGGCAAATCGGTGGCGATCTACGCGAGTTGACCGCCCGCGAAGCACAAACCGCGGTTCCGGTAACGGCAAAACGGTAAAGCGGCCTCCCCACGCCGAGGTGGGGAGGCCGCTTCCGTGGAGTGGTGGGACCTTGGGGTCAGTTCAGGTCCGACGGGTCCAGGCGGTAGATCGTCGAGGTGTTCGACGTGGACGAGGACTCGGTGCCGGACTCGGTCGTACCCGAACTCGCCGTGGAAGACGCGCTCTTGCTGTACTCGCTCTCCTTCACCGCCGTCGCGTGCGCCTGCACCCACGCGGTGACCTCGGAGGTGACGTTCGAGCCGCCGCCCATCCCGCCGCCGCCCATGCCGCCGCCGAGCTGGATGTAGTGCAGCTCGCCCTTCTTGACCAGTTCCTTCAGCTTGGCGAGGGTCATCGCCTTGTCGCTGCCGGACCAGCCCCACATGGAGATCACCGGCTCCTTGCTGGAGAGGATGAGCTGCGCCGCGCTCTGCGAACTCGACACCGCCAGCAGCCACTTGGCGCCGTCCTGGTGCTTCTTCAGGTAGGTGATCAGCTCGCTGTTCGCGCCGCCCATGCCCATGCCGCCGCCCATGCCGCCCCCGCCGGGGCCGCCGCCGGTCATGCCGCCGGCGCCCGAACCGGCCTCGCCGGCCTCGGAGTTGCCGGGCGCGGAGCGCGCTTCGGAGCCGGAGCCCGAACCCGCCTCGGAGCCGGTGCCGCCGGGTGCCTGCCCGCCGGGCAGTTCCCCGCTCCCGCCGCCCTGCTGACCGTCGCCCTGACCGCCCTGGCCGTCGGCCTGACCCTGCCCGCCGCCCGGGAACCCGCCCATGCCGCCCTCCTGGCCCTCCTGCCCGCCAGGGAACCCGCCGCCCATGCCGCCGCGCTGGCCGCCCCCGCCGGGACCCCCGCCGAAGCCGCCGCTGCCCGTGCTGGGCCCGGCCGTCGGGTTGGTGCCGCCCATGCCGCCGCCCGTGCCGGACGGGACCGACCAGGCGTACGCCGCCGGGCCCGCGACCGAGGCCGCGACCGCCGCCGCGATAGACGCCGCGAGCAGGCGGGTCTTCGTGCCGGAGCGGAAGAGGATCAGCCCGACGACGGCGAGCGCCATGACGACGCCGATCGCCGGCCACAGCCAGGTGTTCCAGCCGGAGGCGCGGCGCAGCAGGACGATCGCCCAGACCGCCGTCGTACCGAGGGCCAGCGGGAGCACCCACACCCAGCGCTTGTCGGTGCGCAGGGCGCGCAGGAGCATCGCGCCACCGCCGCCGCACAGGGCCGCGATACCGGGGGCCATGGCGGTCGTGTAGTACGGGTGCATGGTGCCCTCGGCCATGCTGAAGGTCAGGAAGTGCAGGCCCAGCCAGCCGCCCCAGACCAGCAGGGTGGCGCGGGTGAGGTCGGTGCGCGGGGCGCGTCCGCACAGGACGAGCGCGCCGACGAACGCGATCGCGGCGAACGGCAGCAGCCAGGAGATCTGGCCGCCGAGGATGTCGTTGAACATACGGCCGATGCCCGCGGTGCCGGAGAAGCCGCCGCCGCCACCGCCCCCGCCGCCTCCGCCGCCCATGTTGCCGTCGCCGCCGAAGACGCGGCCCAGGCCGTTGTAGCCCATGATCAGGTCCCAGGCCGTGCCGTCCGTCGAGCCGCCGATGTAGGGGCGCTCGGAGGCGGGCACCAGGGAGACCGCGGCGGCCCACCAGAAGGACGAGATCGCCAGCACGACGCCCGCGAGGGCCAGGTTGACGATCCGCTTCACCAACTTGGGCTTCGCGGCGTACAGGTAGACCGCGAAGACGGCCGGGAGGGCGATGTAGCCCTGGAGCATCTTGGTGTTGAAGGCGAAGCCGAAGCAGGCCGCCGAGCCGAGCAGCGGCAGCACCTTGCCGTTGTCGACGGCGCGCAGCGCGAGGGCCGCACCGGCCGCCATCAGGAACACCAGGAGCGTGTCGGGGTTGTTGTCGCGGTTGATGGCGACGGTGATCGGGGTGAGCGCGAGCACCAGCGCCGCGACGGTCGCCGCGCCGTGGCCCCAGGCCTTCTTCACCGTCGAGTGGACGAGCCAGATCGTGCCGAGCGCGACCGCGATCATCGGCAGCATCATCTGCCAGGTGCCGAAGCCGAGGATCCGGCAGGACAGGCCCATGACCATCAGCGCGAACGGCGGCTTGTCGACGGTCATGAAGTTGCCGGCGTCCAGCGAGCCGAAGAACCAGGCCTTCCAGCTCTCGGTGCCGCTGAGCACCGCCGCGCTGTAGAAGCTGTTCAGGCCGGACCCGGAGAGGTTCCAGGAGTACAGGACCGCCGCCAGGACCAGGATCGCGAGCAGCGCGGGCAGGGACCAGCGCGGCGCCTTGTCCGGCGGCGCCGCGGGGTCGCCCGGCGGCGGGGGATCGGCGGACACGGTCGTGTGGGGGTGGGGATCGGTGGCAGAAGTCACCCCAGCATGCTGGTCGGCCGGGGTTGGCGACCGCTGTGCCGAAGCTGGCCGTCCGCTGTGAAAACGCAAAGGGCGGGGTAACGCGCCGTCCAACCGTTGCCCAACCGTTGCCGGTCGAACGCACAACCATTCCCTCGAACTGATGAGTCATCTCCGGTATGACATTCACCCGTTCGAGACGCCGGGCCCTCGTGGCCACCGCCCTCGGCACCGGCTTCCTCATCACCGGGGTCGCCGCGGCCCCGGCCTCCGCCGCCGCCCCCGCCGTCACCTGCACCTCGGCCAAGGCGGCCCTCGCGACGAAGCTGAAGAAGGACATCACCACCGCGATAGGCACCCGCAAGGGCACGGTCGCCGTCGGTGTCTACGACCGCACCACCAGCACCACCTGCACCCTGCGCGCCGGATCCGCCTACGACTCGGCGAGCGTCGTGAAGGTGACCGTCCTGTCCACCCTCCTGTGGGACGCGCAGAAGACGAGCCGGGCCCTCACCGCCCGCGAGAAGTCCCTCGCCACCGCGATGATCACCAAGTCGGACAACGCCTCCACCACCACCCTGTGGAAGCAGCTCGGCACGGCCAAGGTGAACGCCTTCCTCAAGGCCGCCGCGATGACGCAGACCAAGCCCGGCGCGAACGGCTACTGGGGCCTCACCCAGATCACCGTCACCGACGAGCAGAAGCTGCTGAAGCTCCTCGCCGCGAAGAACACCGTCCTCACCGACGCCTCCCGCGCCTACGTCAACGACCTGATGAGCAAGGTCATTTCGGGCCAGCGCTGGGGCACTCCGTACGGCGTCCCGAGCGGTGTCGCCGTCCGCGTCAAGAACGGTTGGCTCCAGCGGGCGACCAACGGCTGGCGCGTGCACAGCGTCGGCACGTTCACCGGCGGCGGCCACGACTACACGATGACGGTCCTCACGCACGGCAACGCCACCATGAACTACGGCATCGCGACGATCCAGGCCATCGCCAAGGTCGTCCACGCCGATCTCAAGGCGTCCTGATCCCAAGGGCCTTGAGGTCCAAGTGCCCTGATCCCGAAGCGTCCTGAAGGAGTTGGGCCGGGGGACACCTGGCGGCTCTACCGTGGCGCGTATGCGCCTGAGAATCGCCCTCGCCACCGCGGTGGCCGCGGCCTCCCTGACCGCCGCGTCCCCGGCCACCGCCAACCCGCCCACGGACCACGCCTGTTCACCGGCCGTGTCCCTCGACGGCTTCACCGACTCGCTGGACAAGACGACGTACGACGCGACGCCCGTCGGGAACTTCTCGGCGCTGGCGGCGGACAGGGACGGCACCCTCGCCGCCCTGTCCGACCGCTCCGCGCTCTTCTCCCTCGACCGGCGAACTCTCCAGCCCCGCAAGGTAGTTCCGCTCGCCGACGAGTCCGGCGCCGCCCTCGACTCCGAGGGCCTCGCCATCGAACGCGACGGCACCCGCCTGATCACCTCCGAGATCGAGCCCTCGGTACGGCGTTACAGCCCCGACGGCCGGCTCCTGGGCCGCCTCCCCGTCCCTGACTACCTGCGCGTCGCCCCCGCCGGGCGGGCCGTCTCCAACGGCACGTTCGAGGGGCTGACCCTCTTCGACGGGGGCCGCCGGCTGCTCGCGGCGATGGAGTACCCGCTGGCCGGTGACAACGCGGTCCGTTTCCAGACCTGGAAGCGGCAGAGCGGCGGGACGTACGCCCTCGCCGCGCAGTACGCCTACCGCGCGGACACCGGACTCGGCGTCCCCGAGGTGCAGGCCCTGCCCGACGGGCGGCTGCTCGTCCTGGAACGCGGGTACACCGCGAACGTCGGCAACACCGTCCGCCTCTACCTCGCCGACCCGCGCCGCGCGAGCGACACCGGCGGGGTGGAGTACCTGACCGGCCAGGCGGGGGTGCGGACGGTCACCAAGACGCTCCTCGCCGACCTCGCCGCCTGCCCCTCGCTGGGCGCCACCGCCAAGCAGCCCCAGCCCAATCCGCTGCTCGACAACATCGAGGGGATGGCGGTCGAGGGGCGGGCCGGGGACCGGCTGCGGGTGACGCTGGTCAGCGACGACAACGAGAACCCTGTACAGACGACGCGGTTCTCCTTCCTGCGGGTGCGGGTCGGTTGACCTGAGGGGGCGGCTGATCCGCAAAGGGTCAGCCGCCCCCGCTCACCTCCCCGCCGCCGCCCCCCCGCTCACCCCGCCGTCCCCTCCTGCGCCCCGTCCAGCAGCCCGCTCTGCGCCGTCAGATACGCCAGCTGGGCCCTGCTGTTGCTGCCCAGGAGGTCCGAGACCTTCTTCAGGTGGCTGGCGACGCTGCGGGTGCTCATGCCGAGCCGGCCGGCGATGGCCGCGTCGGTGTAGCCGTCGACCATCAGGCGCAACACGCGTAGACGTGTCTCATCGGTGAGCAGCTGCGGGCGGTGGTGGTCCTCGGCGTAGACGACCGGCTGCGCCCGCTCCCAGGTGTGCTCGAAGACCGACACGAGGAAGTGGACGACACCGGGGTCGGTCACCCGCAGCGCGTGATCGCGGTGCTCCTTCTCCACGTCGGGGATGAACGCGACCGACCGGTCGTAGATGAGCAGCCGGTCGAAGACCTCGTCGACGGTGCGGACGCCGACGCCGACCTCCGTGACCGCCTTGATGTACTCCAGGGTCGGCCCGTGGGTGCGCACGGTGTGCTGGTAGAGCCGGCGCTGGCGCACCCCGCGCTCACGGGCCTCCAGGGCCAGCGGGAGGGCCTGGGCGAGCAGGTACTGGGGCCGGCCGCCGCCCGGGTGCGCGGAGAGCGCCTCGGTCCGCGCGCCGCGCACGGCGTCGTCGATCGCGGCGGTGATGACGGCCTCCCCGGTCAGCCGCTGCACCGAGCCGCCGTCGCGCTCCCGCAGGTCCCGGTAGACGCTCTCCACCTGGGCCATCGTGGCGCGGGCGGCGGCCATGGCGCGCTGCTGGTCCAGGATGCGCTCCTCCAGCGGCCTGGTCAGGGTCACCAGCGCGGTCTCGGGCGGCACCGGCACCAGCGCGTGCGGGTCGTCCACGGCCGGCGTGAGCAGCCCGAGCGACGCCAGACAGTCCGGGGCCCCGTCCCGCAGGGCGCGGCCGTGCCGGACGGCGTTCTGGTAGAACGCGATTCCGGCGGAGCAGAGTTCGGCGGGTAGCTCGACTCTGCTTATGTCTGTTTTGCCACACATATCGTCATCCCCCTTCTGACTTCTGCAACGCACGATCATGAACCCCGTCGTGTCTTTCGGCAAGCATCCCTGTACGGGCAGTCTTTGGTCGTGCGGGCAGGACCTCGAAAACTGCCCGGAACAAACAGGGGGAAAAAATGAAGCGCGTCGTATTGATCCGCCGGGTCGCCAGAGTGTTCGCCGCTCTCGCCGTGGCCTCCGTCGCCTACTCCGGCGCCGCCACGGCCGTCGCCCACCCCGCGCCGACCGGCGCGGCCACCGCGTCCGTCCCGGACGACGACCGCTGGGGCTGAAATCCCCGTTACCCCGGGTATTTCTGTCGGCTCGTCAAGAATCTTTACGTGAATTTAAGGAGTGCTTTTCGATGACCCTTGCCGTAGCGGCTCCCAAGTGCCTCGTCTGTGACACCGAATTCGAGGTGCAGGCCGACTGGGAAAAGGGCGAGATCACCGAGTGCGGCGCCTGCGGGCAGGAGCACGAGGTCGTGGTGAAGACCGACGCCGAAACGCGTCTTGACCTCGCTCCCGAGGTCGAGGAGGACTGGGGCGAGTGACTTCCGCCGACCGGGTCCTGCTCTCGGTCACCATGCTCCGCCCCGAGGAGAAACTCCTCCTCGGGGCGCTGCGTGACCGGGGCCTGGACGCCAGCCCGCTGCTGACGGAGGACCTGGCCGGGGTGGTCGCGGGCGACAGCGCCCCGCCCGCCCTCGCCCTGATCCGCAACCTCTCCCACCGCGACGCGATCGGCGTCGCCCGGCGCCTCGAACACGCCGGGGTCACCACCCTCAACCGCGCGTCCGTCATCGAGACCTGCAACGACAAGGGCCTTCAGGCCCTGCTCTACGCCCGGCACGGCATCCCGCACCCGGTGACCCGGCACGCCTACAGCTACGACCAGGTCCGCGAGAGCGTGTTCGCGCTCGGGCTGCCGGCCGTCGTGAAGCCGGTCAGCGGCTCCTGGGGGCGCGGGGTCACCAAGATGGCCAACGCCGAGTGCGTCGAGGCCTGGGCCGGCGGCCGGGAGTCCGCCGACGCGGGCGGGAAGCTGTTCCCCGTCGTCGTCCAGGAATACGTCGACAAGCCCGGCCACGACCTGCGCGTGGTCGTCGTCGGCCGCACCCCGGTCGTCGCCATCGAGCGCGCCTCCGACGACTTCCGCACCAACACGCACCTCGGGGCCACCGTCCGCAGGGTCGAACTGACCGCGGAGATCGAGAAGTTGTGCGCCCAGGTCACCGACCTCCTCGGGCCCGGCTTCTACGGCGTCGACCTGGTCGAGGACCGGGCCGCGGGGCAGCTGCTCGTCCTGGAGACCAACGCCAACCCGGAGTTCGCCAAGTCCTCCGCGCAGCACGGCGTGGACGTGGCCGGGCTGCTCGCCGACCACGTCGCCGAGCAGCTCACGACGACACCCGTAGCCGCCTGAACCGGAGACCACCCACCGTCATGGAACTGTTCGACACCGCGACGGTGCTCACCCGCGTCCTCACCTCGGGCGTGGTCATGAGCATCGAGAAGAGCGACCGGGAACTGCCCGGTCTGGAACGCCTGCTGACCAAGAAGACCGGCCGCGCCAAGGCCGTCCTCCTCAACAGCCGCACCGGCGCCCTGCACGCCGCCCTCGCCGGCCAGGGCATCGGCCACGGCAGCGCCGTCAGCCTGCCCGACGTCACGCCCGAGACCGCCGCCTTCCTCGGCTGGCTCGGCGTCACCGTCACCGACGCGGGCGCCCCGAAGCCGTACGACTTCCTCGCCCTCGACGCCGAGAACGCGTACACGCTGGGCGAGTTCACCTCCACCGCCCCCGCGCTCGTCGTCGACCTCACCGGGCTCGGCTTCGGTCCGGCCGCCGCCGTCCTCACCGACGACGAGCGGCTGTGGGCGCGCGCCGAGCGGCTGAAGATCTTCGGCGCCTACGACCTGCGGACCATGTGGACGCAGGAAGAGGCCGACGAACAGCTCGTGCCCGGCGTGCAGTTCAACTACCGGCTCAGCCCGCTGGTCGCCGCCTGTGTGCGGATGGCCCTGACCCAGGCGGCCCGGCCGGCCGCCACCTCGGGAGCGCACCAGTGATCACCGACTTCCCCGCGGCCCCGCTGCCGCTGCCCGACCCGGCCGACGTGGACGCCGAACTCGCCGCGCTCGGCGGCGCCGAGATCATCCCCAAGGCGCTGCGCCGCACGCTCTTCCCGGTCATCACGAAGGAAGACGTCTTCAACCTGATGCTGGCCGCGCGCCAGGCGCCGCAGAAGGTCGTCGCGGACTTCGCGGAGGCCTACCGGGCGTATGTGGGCGCCGAGTTCGCGCTGCCCACCGCGAGCGGCACGTCCAGTCTCCACCTGGCTCTGGTCGGCGCGGGGGTGCGACCGGGCGACGAAGTCATCGTCCCTGCCTTCACGTTCATCGCCACCGCCCAGGCCGTCGTCGCCGCGCACGCGATCCCCGTGTTCGTCGACATCGACCCGGTGACGTACTGCATGGACCCGGCCGCCGCGGCAGCCGCGATCACCGGCCGCACCCGTGCGCTCATGCCGGTCCACGTCCACGGACTGCCCGCCGACGTACCGCAGTTGCGGGCGCTGGCCGACGCGCGGGGGATCGCCCTCGTCGAGGACGCCTCGCACGCGCACTCCGCGAAGATCGGCGGCCAGGTCGCCGGGTCCTTCGGCGACGCGGCCGGGCAGAGCCTGATGGCCGACAAGAACTTCCCGCTCGGCGGCGAGGGCGGCATCGCCTTCTTCGCCCGGCAGGAGTCCTACGACCGCGCCGTCGCCTACCTCGCCGAGCACGGCATCGACTACGGCATGTCCTGGATCGCCGCCGCGTTCGGCGCGAGCCAGCTCAAGCGGCTGCCGTACTACGACGAGATCCGCGCCCGCAACGCCGCGCTGCTCGGCGAAGTCCTCGACGGCACCGGCCTGTTCACCCCGCCGCAGGTCCCCGAGGGCCACGTCCACGCGTACAACATGTACCGCACGACCCTCCACCCGCAGGCCGTCGGACTCGACGACCTGCCGGTGTTCGCCGTCAAGGAGGCCGTGCACGAACTCCTCGTCGCCGAGGGCGTACCGGCCCGCGAGTGGCAGAACACGCCGATCCCCTGCCACCTGCCGTTCCGCCGCCGCGACGGGTTCGGGGGCGGCTACCCGTTCAGTCTCAACCCCGGCGCCGTGCGCGACCACGCCCCGCAGGACTTCCCCGTCACGCTCGGCATGCTCGACTCCACGCTGGTCCTCTGCCGCGAACTGCGCTCGCCCGTCGAGTACGAGCGGATCATCAGGTACGCCGACGCGTTCCGCAAGGTCGCCCGCCGCCCCGACGCGATCCGCAAACTGGTCCAGGAGCGCGACTACCGGCGGCCGTACGAGAAGGCGGCCCGCCTTGGCTGAGCCGTACCGCATCCGGGTCGCCGTGATCGGCGCGAGCGGGTACACCGGCGGTGAGGTGATCCGCCTCCTGCTCGAACACCCCTGCGTGGAGCTGGCGTTCCTCTCCGCCGAGCGCGCCGCCGGGCAGTCCGTCGGCGCCGTCCACCCCTGGCTGCGCAACCACCCCCGGGCGGCGGCGCTGAAGCTGCGGCCCCTCGCCGAACTGGGCCAACTGGAGCCGGTGGACGTGGCGTTCACCTGTCTGCCGACCGGCGCGCTGCCCGAGCGGCTCGAACTGATCGCCGCGCACGCCAAGCGGGTCCTCAACCTGGGCGGCGACTACCGGCTGCGCGACGCGGCCGAGGTCCGCAGCCACTACCCGAAGACCGCCGAACACCCGCCGCCGGACGAATTCACCTACTACATCCCCGAGTTGAGCGCGGAAGTGCCGTCGGGCCGGTTCGTCAGCCTGCCCGGCTGCATGGCCGTCACCACCATCTACGCCCTCCACCCGCTGTTCGCGCAGGGGCAGTTGGTGACCGACGGGATCGTCGTCGACGCCAAGACCGGCTCCACCGGCGGCGGCCGGGACAGCGGCGAGCCCCCGGCCGAGCGCTCCGGCAACTTCCGGGTGCACAAGCTCTACGGCCACCGGCACGCCCCGGAGATCCGCCAGGCCCTCGCCGACCTCACCGGCGCGGCGGTGAACCTGCGCTTCTCCACCCACAGCCTGGACGTCCCGCGCGGCATCCTCGTCACCGCGTACTCCGAACTCCGCGACGGTGTCACGGCGTTGGACGTCAAGCGGGCCTACGCCAAGAGTTACGTCGGCAAGCCGTTCGTGCGGGTGCGGCCCGCGCCGAAGGCGCCGCAGGACTTCCCGATGCTGAAGGCCGTCGTCGGCTCCAACGTCGCCGAGGTCGCCGTCGCCGTCCGCGACGGGCAGTGCGTCACCGTCGCCGCCCTCGACAACCTCGTCAAGGGCGCCGCCGGGCAGGCCGTCCAGGCGATGAACCTGATCTGCGGGTTCGACGAGTCGGCCGGGCTGCCGAGCACGGCGGTGTCGCCATGAGCGCCCGGCCGCTGTACGTGATCAAGGCGGGCAGCGCGACCCTCGACCGGGAGACCGTGTTCAAGGAGATCGCCGACCTCGCCGGACGCGGCGCCCGCGTCCTGCTGGTCGCCGGGGGAGCCACCGGGATCGAGCGCCACTACCAGGCGATCGGCCGCCCGATGCCCCAACTGCGCCTGGCCAACGGGGACTCGGTGCGCTACTGCCCGCCGCAGGAGATGGCCCACCTCGTCGACGCCTACCAGCAGGTCACCCTGCCGGCCGTCGAAGAGGGCCTGAAACTCCACGAGTTGAGCGTCTTCACCGCCGTCGCCGCCCGGGGTTCGCTCGTCACCGGGCGCGCCAACCGGCCGCTGAAGGCGGTGTCCCCGGCCGGCCGCGCCCTCGTCGTGCGCGACCACCGCGCGGGGGTCCCCGCCGACGTGGACACCGTCCGGCTGGCCGCGCTGCTGGACGCCTACGACGTCGTCTGCCTCGCGCCGCCGGTCGCCGACGCGGCCGGCGGGGCGCCGCTGAACGTCGACGCCGACGTCCTCGCGGCGGCCCTCGCCAACGCCCTGCACGCCGACCACGTCCGCCTCGTCACCGGCACCCGGGGCCTGCTCACCGACCCCGACGACCCGGGCTCGACGCTCACCGACGCCTGCCTGGGCGACGCGGCGCGCTACGCCGGCGGGCGGATGCGGCAGAAGGTCCGCGCCGCCGAACTCGCCCTGGAGGGCAGCGCGGACGTCGCGATCACCGGCCCGCACACCATGGACGAGCCGACCGGCTGGACCCGCTTCTGGCGCACCCGCGAGCCCGCCGCCGACCTCACCCTGCTGACCCGCGTGGTCGGCGTGCCCTCGGTCTCCGGGGACGAGGCCGAACTCGCCGCGTTCCTCGCCGAGTGGTGCCGCGAGCGCGGCATGGACGCGCACGTCGACCCGGCCGGCAACCTCGTCGCGAGCCGGGGCCGGGGCCCGCGCCGGCTGCTGCTCATGGGGCACCTCGACACCGTCCCGCACGTGTGGCCCACCGAGTGGCGCGACGGCGAGCTGTGGGGGCGCGGCAGCGTCGACGCCAAGGGCTGCCTCGCCGCGTTCCTCGAGGTGCTGGCGCACGCCGACATCCCCGAGGACGGGCAGGTCATGGTCGTCGGCGCGGTCGAGGAGGAGATCTCCTCCTCCAAGGGCGCCTTCTACGCCCGCGACCACTACCCGGCCGACGCCGTCGTCATCGGCGAGCCCAGCGGCGCGCAGACCCTCACGCTCGGGTACTTCGGGCTGTTCAAGCTGAGGGTCACCGCGTCCGTGCCGGCCGGGCACTCGGCGGGCATGGCCGCCGTCTCCGCGCCCGACCGGCTCATCGAGGCGCTCGCCGGGATCCGCGCGGACGTCCTCGCCCAGGCGCCGGACGCGCTCAGCGCCGTCATCGACGTCTCCTGCGCGACCGGCCGCGAACAGGGCCTGGCCACCGGCATCCTCAACTTCCGGGTGCCGCCGGGCGCCGACCTCGACGCCCTGCGCGCCGCCGCCCTCGCCCATGTGTCCGACGACGTCTCGATCGACGTGCTGCGCGCCACCCCCGGGTACGCGGGCGGCCGGACCGGACCGCTCGTGAAGTCCTTCACACGGGCCTTCGCGGACGTCGGGGTGCGGCCCCGGTTCGTCGTGAAGAAAGGCACCTCCGACATGAACACGCTGGCCACGAGCTGGCGCGGGGTGCCGATGGTCGCCTACGGACCCGGTGACTCCGCCCTCGACCACACCGACGAGGAGCGCATCGGGGCGATGGAGTACCGCACCGCGCGCTCGCTGCTCGCGGACGCCGTGAACCGGTGGCTGGCGCTGCCGGAAGGGAGCCGGACGTGAGCGTCACCGACGTACGTGAGGTTGAGATCGCAGAGGTCGCGGACATGCTGGCCCTGCGTGCCGTCGAGGCCCGCCGGCTCGTCGTCGACATGGCGGCCAGTCCGCGCGGCTGCCATCTCGGCGGCAGCCTCTCCGTGCTGGACATCCTGATCGCCGCCCTGCACCGGGCGGCGGCCGGGGACGGCACCGAAGTGGTGCTCAGCAAAGGCCACGCGGCGGCCGGACTGTACGCCGCGCTGCACGTCAGCGGGGTCCTGCCGGAGAACCCGGCGCCCCGCTACGGCCTCGCCGGCGAACCGTTCACCGGACACCCCGGGCCGAAGGTTCCCGGCGTCCGCTTCCCCACCGGCAGCCTCGGGCACGGCGTCCCCTACGCGGCCGGCTGGGCGCTGGCCCGGCGGCTGCGCGGCGAGTCCGGCCTCGGGATCGCGGTCGCCGGGGACGGCGAGCTCCAGGAGGGCCTGGTCTGGGAGACCTGCCAGGTCGCCGCCGCGCAGCAGCTGGGCCGGTTCGTGCTGGTCGTCGACGTCAACGGCGGGCAGAACGACGGGATGGTCGCCGACATCTCCCCGCTGCCGGGGCTCGCCGACCGCTTCCGGGCGTTCGGCTTCGAGGCCGCCGAGACCGACGGCCACGACCTGGCCGCCCTCACCGCCCTGTTCACCGCCGGCCGCCCCGCCACCGGCCGCCCGCTGGCGGTCCTGGCGACGACCGTCAAGGGCAAGGGAGTTCCGGCCGTCGAGGGCAAGGCGGCCTCCCACTACGTGACGATCGACGCGGCACGGGCGGCCAAGTGGAAGCGAGTCATACGATGACCACCGCACAGGCCCCACAGGGCACCGGCCAGGAAGCCGCCCCGCCTCCTCAGCCCCTCTCCGGCCGCGACGCCTACCGCGACGAACTCGCGCTCCTCGCCGCCGATGACAGCGCGATCGTCTGCCTCGAAGCCGACCTCGGCGGCAAAGGCCACCCCTTCCAACTCGCCCATCCGGACCGCTTCTTCAACCTCGGGATCGCCGAGGGCGCGATGGTCGACATGGCGGCGGGGCTCGCGGCCGGCGGGTACAAGCCGTTCGTCAGCACCTTCGCCCCCTTCGCCGCCCTGCGCGCGGCGGAGAGCCTGAAGCTGACCCTGGGCTACCTGGGCGCCGGCGTCACGGTCGTCGCCCCCTACGCCGGAGTCTCCGGCGCCTGGTTCGGCACCACCCACCACTGCCTGGAGGACCTGGCGGTCCTGCGGGCCGTACCCGGCGTGGTCATCGCCGCGCCGCACGGCGAGGCGGAGATGCGCGCGGTGATCCGCGAGGCGGTCCGCTCCGGGCGCCCGCACTACATCCGCACCGGCCGCAACGCCCGCTACGCCTCCCTCCCCGGCGCGGACCAACTCCCGCTCGTCAACTGGGAGTCGGCGGACGGCGACGTCTGCCTGGTCTCGGTCGGCGAGGAGGGCACCCGCCTCGCCACCGAGGCCCGCGCCCAGCGTCCTGGCACCGCCCACGCCCACCTGGTGTACGCCGACCACGAGCACCTGGCCGAGGCGGCGCCCCGACTCGCGCGCCGGCACCGCACGTTCGTCGTCGTCGAGGAACACCGCACGCAAGGCGGCACGGCCGAGGCGCTGGCCCTCCTGCTGCCCCGCCGCGAGGTCGTCTCGGTCGCCGCCGACCGCAGCTGGCCGTCGTACGGCGGCGACCACGCGGAGGTCATGGCCGGGCTCGGCCTCGAACTCCCCGCCGTCCTCAAGGCGTTGGAGAACGCCGCGCCGCAGTCCACCCCCACCCAGCCGAGGAGCCTGTCATGCACGTCCTGATGATCGAATGCAACCCCAACGGTGTCGCCGGTATCGCCAACGCCCTGGAACTGGGCCACGACGTCACCCTGATCTCCGCCGACCCCGACTTCTACCTCGCGGCGTCCCCGCTCACCGAGGCCGCGTACGCGCACCCGCGCTGCACCGTCGTCAAGAGTGAACGCGCCTTCGTCGTCGAGGAGTTGATCGCCCTCGCCCGCGAGCTGCACGCCGCGAACCCGGTGCACGGCGTGACGACGTACAGCGAGTACCACACCGTGCACACGGCCGCCGTCGCCGAAGCGCTCGGGCTGCCCGGGATGAGCGTCGAGGGCGCCCGCAACGCCCGGCACAAGCACCGCACCCGGCTCACCCTGGACGGCAAGGCCGGTATCCGCCAGCCCCGGTTCGCGCACGTCGCCGACACCGACGACCCGGCCGCGATCGAGGCCGCCGTCCGCGCGATCGGCTTCCCCTGCGTCGTGAAGCCCTCCGACGGCACCGCGAGCCTGCACGTCCTGCACCTCAAGGACGAGGACGACCTGGCCGCGTACCTCACGGAGCTGGCGGCCGTCACCGACTACGGGCGCGGCGTCGTACGCGTCCCGGACGTGCTGATCGAGGAGTTCGTCACCGGCGAGCTGATCTCCGTCGAGTCCTGCGTCCTCGGCGCCGGCGAGATCGTCAACCTCGGGCTCACCGACCGCCCGCTGAGCGGCTTCCCGTACTTCATCGAGATGGGCGCCACCTACTTCTCCGGGCACCCGCTCCAGGACGAGCTGTTCGCGATGACGTCCCGTGTCCTCGAAGAGCTGGGCATCGACTTCGGGTTCATCCACACCGAGTTCCTGCTGGGCCCCGACGGGCCGGTGCTGTGCGAGGTCAACGGGCGGCTCGTCGGCGGGATCGTCCCCAGCCTGATGCAGCTCAGCTCCGGCGTCGACGCCTATCTGGAGGTCATCCGGCTGGCCCTCGGCGAGCGGCCCGAGCTGGCGTTCCCCGGTGAGGTCACCGCGGGCGGGCACTGGTTCGGCTCGCCGGTCGCCGGCACGGTCGAGGAGATCGGCTTCGCCGGGCTCGCCGAGCTGCCCGGCTTCCACAGCGCCCTCGCCTACAAGAAGCCCGGCGTCGCCGTCACCCGCCTCTCGCGCAGCAACTTCGACTGGATCGGCCACGTCATCTTCACCGGCGACGGCCGCGACGAGGTCAACAAGCGCTGCGAGGACGGCCTGGACCGCATCGGCCTGCGCCTCAAGGTGGAGGTCGCGCGGTGAGCGAGGCCACCGTACGAGGAGTCGCCGTCCCCGCCCTCGACCCCGGGAGCGTCTACGACGTCACCGCCGAGGACGGCGTCTTCACCGCCTTTTGCGAGGCGGGCCCGCGCGCGGGCGGCGAGCACGAGCTGTGGCCCGGCTACACCGAGACCCACGCGCACGTCGCGCTGCCCGCCAACTGGGACGACACCGCCGACGCCCCGGAGATCGTGGCGTTGCAGTACCTCTACCACGGGGTCACGCACGTCGTGGACATGTTCGGCTTCCCCCTGGTCGCCGACGCCTGGGCCGAGGGCGCCACCGCCTCGCCCTGGCCCTACCCCGAACTCGTCCACTGCGGGTACGCCGTCACCGCGACGACCGACACCGCCGGGCGCACCGGGCACGGCGTCGAGTTCCCGGCGCCCGTGCACATGCTGTCCGTCGAGGCCGACCTCGACCACGCGCTGGCCGCCAACGCGGCACGCGGCGGCACGTTCCTGAAGGTGATGTTCACCGACGGCACCGAACAGCCAGGCAGCCCCGTGAAGTTCTCCCGGATCTCCCGGGAGGTCCTCAGCTTCACCGCCCGCCTGGCCGCCGAGCGCGGCGTCACCGCCGTCATCGACTGCAACACCCTCCAGGAGACCCGCTGGGCCTACGAGTGCGGCTTCCGCCTCTTCGCCCACACCGTCCGCGACCGCACCCTGGACGCCGCCGACTGGAAGGAGTTCGAGGGCGCCCGCTTCATCTCGACCCTCGCGGGACTGCGCCCGATGGTCATGACCGGCGACGAGTTCCTCGCGGAGTACTCCCGCGAGGGCTTCGCCGAGACCCAGGACACCGCCAACCTGGACCTCGTACGCGGCATCGAGCAGCCCTACGGCGTCAAGTTCGGCGTCCAGGAGACCCGTACCGCCGCCCTCGGCGACATGCGGCGCAACGCGCTCGCCGCGCTCGCCGACGGCAGCCTGCTCGTCGGCACCGACTCCGGCAACACCGGCGCCTACCACGGCTATTCGCTGCTCGGCGAGCTGGGCCTGCTGCGCGGCTTTGACGCCTCGCTGGACGAGCCGCTGCGCCGCCAGGCCACCGTCGGCGGCCGGCGCTACTTCGACGAGCTGAGCGGCGCCCCCTCCGGCGCGCACCCGCTCAGCCCCGGCGCGCCCGCCACCTACAACCTCATCGACCCCGGAGCGCCCCTGACCGCGCTCCCGCTGCGCACGGCCGTGCACGGCGTCCCCGTCGACCGCCCGGCCGTGGCCGGGGCGATCGCCGCACTCCGCAGAAAGGCATCCCTGTGACCCCCGAACGCAGGCGGGCGCTCGTCGGCGTCAACGCCGGCATCTTCCTCGCCCACATCGGCAACTACATCTGGTTCCCCGTCTTCGTCGCCTCCCTCGGCGGCACCGACAGCGGGTTCTGGGCCGGCGTCGTGATGTGCATGACGTACGTGGGCCGGCTCGCCGCGACCTTCTTCTACGAGGGGTTCGCGGCCCGCGTCGGCATCCGGGGCGCCGTCTTCGCCGGTACGGCGCTGGAGGCGACCGCGCTCGGCGCGATGGGCTTCGTCGGCGGCGTCGCGGCCTACAGCGCCCTCGCCCTGTTCATCGGCTTCGGCTCGGGCACCGCCTTCCCCGGCCTGAAGAACATCCTCGTGTCCTACCCGGACGACGAGCGGCCCAAGGCGTTCTCCACGTTCCAGATGGCCGCGCAGGTCGGCCTGCTCGGCGGCGCGCTGATCGGCGGCCTCTTCGTCGGCCTGAACCTGCGCACCCTCTTCTCGGTCGTCTTCGCGATCTTCATCGGCTTCTGCCTGGCGTCGTCGGCGTTCATCCCGCGCGACGGGTTCGCGGCGACCTCCGCCCCCGCCGCCGACGGGACGAAGCCCCCGCTGTTCAGCACCGCCGTCTTCAAGGGCATCGAGGTGGGCGGCGCGACCCGCTACTTCCTGCTCTCGGCCGTGTTCTGGTTCCTGTCGATCGGCTTCATCGTCGGCATCCCGCTGCACATGGAGAAGTACGTCCCCGGCTGGGCGCCCTCCTCCCCGTTCTGGGTCACCGGCCTGGTGGTGCTGGTGCTCCAGTACCCCCTGTTCAAGGCGCTCATCAAGCGGCTGGAGCCCGGCACGGTCATGGCGATCGGGCTGGCCGGCATGACGCTGGCGTTCCTCGCGTTCGGCGCCGGGCGCGGCGCGGGCTGGGTGTTCGCGGGCTGCCTCGTCGTCGTCCTCGGCGACATCCTCTTCGTGCCGTCCTTCGACATGTGGGTCGCGCGCAAGGTCCCCGAGGAGCGGCTGGCGAAGGCGATGGGCGCCATGCACTTCTTCCGCAGCGCCGGGAACATGGCCGGCTCGCTCCTCGCGGGCGTCCTGTTCGACCTGTCCCAGTCGCTCGGCGTACCCGGTCTGAACTGGTACGTCGCCGCCGTCGTCGCCGCCGGCTGCGGGCTCGTCTGCCTGTCCGGGCGGACCGCCAAGGAGCCGGAGGAGGAGCAGGCCGTCGCCGGGATTGTTGCGGAGGGATGAAATCCGGTTCTGTCCGCGTTGACCCCTTCCGGCAGCTCAGGTCTGAAGGAGGACACCGCGTGACAGCGCAACCGGGGTGGGCGAAACGGCTGGCGGGATACGCCTGGCGGTATCCGAAGGACGTGGTCCTGGCCCTCGTCTCGTCGCTCCTGGGCATGGCCGTGACAGCGCTGATGCCGCTGATCACGAAGGTCATCATCGACGACGTCGTCGGCGACCGCACGCGTTCCATGGCCCCCTGGGCGGGAGCGCTGATCGGCGCCGCCGTCGTCGTGTACGCGCTCACCTACGTCCGCCGCTACTACGGCGGCCGGCTCGCCCTCGACGTGCAGCACGACCTGCGCACCGAGATGTACGCCACGATCACCCGGCTCGACGGCCGCCGCCAGGACGAGCTGTCGACCGGGCAGGTCGTCGGCCGCGCCACCAGCGACCTCCAGCTGATCCAGAGCCTGCTGTTCATGCTGCCGATGACGATCGGCAACGCCGCCCTGTTCGTGGTGTCGCTGGTGGTCATGGCGTGGCTGTCGATCCCGCTGACCCTGGTCGCGCTCGCCGTCGGACCCGCCCTGATCTGGATCGCCGGGCGCAGCAGGACCCGGCTGCACCCCGCGACCTGGTACGCGCAGGCCCAGGCCGCCGCCGTCGCCGGGGTCGTCGACGGGGCCGTCAGCGGCGTCCGCGTCGTCAAGGGGTTCGGGCAGGAGGAGCAGGAGACCGGGAAACTGCGCGAGGTCGGGCGGCGGCTGTTCGCCGGGCGGCTGCGGACGATACGGCTCAACTCCAGGTACACGCCCGCCCTCCAGGCCGTCCCCGCGCTCGGGCAGGTCGCGATGCTCGCGCTCGGCGGCTGGCTCGCGGTGCGCGGGCACATCACGCTCGGCACGTTCGTCGCCTTCTCCACCTACCTCGCCCAGCTCGTGGGCCCGGTGAAGATGCTCGCGCTGGTCCTCACCGTCGGCCAGCAGGCCCGCGCCGGCACCGAACGCGTCCTCGAACTCATCGACACCGAACCGACGCTGCGCGAGGGCACCAAGGAACTGCCCGCCGACGCCCCGGCGACCGTCGAGTTCGACGACGTGTCCTTCGGCTACGGCGACACCCCCGTCCTGAACGGCCTCAGCTTCGAGATCCGCCCCGGCGAGACCCTGGCCGTCGTCGGCGCCTCGGGTTCTGGCAAGTCGACGCTCTCCCTGCTCCTGCCGCGCTTCTACGACGTCACCCACGGCGCCGTCCTGGTCGGCGGCCACGACGTCCGCGAGCTGACCCACGACTCCCTGCGCGCCGCGATCGGCCTGGTCCCCGAGGACTCGTTCCTGTTCTCCGCGACCGTCCGCGAGAACATCGCCTACGGCCGCCCCGGCGCCACCGACGCCGAGATCGAGAGCGCCGCCCGCGCCGCCCAGGCGGACCGTTTCATCGCCGAGCTGCCGCACGGCTACGGCACGAAGGTCGGCGAGCACGGCCTCACCCTCTCCGGCGGCCAGCGCCAGCGCGTCGCCCTCGCCCGCGCCATCCTCACCGACCCCCGCCTCCTCGTCCTCGACGACGCCACCTCGGCCGTCGACGCCCGCGTCGAGCACGAGATCCACGAGGCGCTCGCGCACGTCATGCGGGACCGCACCACCCTCCTCATCGCCCACCGCCGCTCCACCCTCAACCTCGCCGACCGCATCGCCGTCCTGGACGCCGGCCGCCTCGCCGACGTCGGCACCCACGAGGAGCTGGAACGCCGATCGCCTCTGTACCGGCGCCTGTTGACCGACCCGGACGGACTCGGCGCGGTCAGCTCCGGACATCAACTCGCGGGCCGGGTACCGGAGGAGGCCGAGGACACGACCGTACGGGACGAGCTGGACGCCGAGTTCGACGCCGAGCGCGGGATCACGCCCCGGCTGTGGGCCGGTGAGCGAATACCCAGGGACACCGCCCTCTCCGGCACCCCGGCGACCCCCGAACTCCTCGCCCAGGTCGAGGCGTTGCCCCCGGCGGCCGACACCCCGGGGATAGACGAGGCACGCGCGGTCACCCCCGAGGACTCCTACGGCCTGCGCCGGCTGCTGCGCGGGTTCCGTACCCCGCTGCTGATCAGCCTCGCGCTCGTCGCCACCGACGCCGGCATGAGCCTGCTGCTGCCCGTGCTGATCCGGCACGGCATCGACTCCGGCGTCACCGAGGCCGCCCTCGGCGCGGTCTGGGCCGCCTCGCTGCTCGCGCTGGTCACCGTCCTCATCCAGTGGGCCGCGCAGATCGGCGAGACCCGCATGACGGGCCGCACCGGCGAACGCGTCCTCTACTCGCTCCGCCTGAAGATCTTCGCCCAGCTCCAGCGGCTCGGACTCGACTACTACGAACGGGAGCTGACCGGCCGGATCATGACCCGGATGACGACGGACGTCGACGCGCTGTCGACGTTCCTCCAGACCGGGCTCGTCACCGCGTTCGTCTCCGTCGTCACCTTCTTCGGCATCATGGCCGCCCTCGTCGTCATCGACGTCCAGCTGGCCCTGGTGGTCTTCCTGACCCTGCCGCCGCTGGTCGTCGGCACGTACTTCTTCCGCCGGGCCAGCGTGAAGGCGTACGAGCTCGCCCGTGAGCGGATCTCCGGTGTCAACGCCGACCTCCAGGAGGCCGTCGCCGGGCTGCGGATCGTGCAGGCGTTCCGGCGCGAGAGCGACGGCAAGTCCCGCTTCGCGCAAGGCAGTCGGTCCTACCGGGACGCGCGGGTGCGCGGGCAGTGGCTGATCTCCGTGTACTTCCCGTTCGTCCAGCTCCTGTCGACGGTGGCCGCAGCCGCCGTCCTGGTCGCGGGCGCCGGGCGGGTGCAGGACGCGACGCTCACCACGGGCGCGCTGGTCGCCTACCTCCTCTACATCGACCTGTTCTTCGCCCCTGTGCAGCAGCTCTCCCAGGTCTTCGACGGCTACCAGCAGGCGAGCGTGTCGCTGGGCCGCATACAGGAGTTGCTGCGCGAACCGACGTCCACCAAGTCCGCCGACGAACCCCTGGAAGTGCTCTCGCTGCGCGGCGAAGTCGCCTTCGACGACGTCCACTTCGCCTACACCGACGACGAAGAGGCCCTGACCGGCGTCTCGTTGACCATCCCGGCGGGCCAGACCGTCGCGTTCGTCGGCGAGACCGGCGCGGGCAAGTCGACCCTGGTGAAGCTGGTGGCCCGCTTCTACGACCCCACGTCCGGGCGGGTGCTGGCCGACGGCACCGACCTGCGCAGCCTCGACCTGACGTCCTACCGCCACCGCCTGGGCGTGGTCCCGCAGGAGGCGTACCTCTTCCAGGGCACGATCCGCGACGCCATCGCCTACGGCCGCCCCGCCGCGAGCGACGCCCAGGTCGAGGCGGCGGCGCGGGCCGTGGGGGCGCACGAGATGATCGCGAAGCTGGAGAGCGGGTATCTGCACGAGGTCGCCGAGCGGGGCCGCAACCTGTCCGCCGGGCAACGGCAGCTGATAGCGCTGGCGCGCGCGGAACTGGTCGACCCGGACGTCCTGCTGCTGGACGAGGCGACGGCGGCGCTGGACCTGGCGACGGAGGCACAGGTCAACCAGGCGACGGAACGCCTGTCGGGCCGCCGCACGACCCTGGTCGTCGCCCACCGGCTGACCACCGCCGCCCGCGCGGACCGGGTGGTCGTCATGTCCGACGGACGCGTCGCGGAGGACGGGACGCACGAGGAACTGCTGGCGCTGGAGGGGCGGTACGCGCGGCTGTGGCGGGCGTTCGTGGGGGAGGCGGTGGGGGTGGAGGGGTGAGCGGGCGGGGCTGAGCGGGCGGGGCCGGCGGCGTCTGAGGCGGCCCGGTCCGGGCTCCTGCCGCCGTTTCCCGCGGGAACGCGGTGCGGCCTGATCCCGCCCCGCGCCACCCGTCCCCGTGACGGTCGTGCAACCGTCCGACATACGTCCTGCGTCCGTACATCAGTACGGGGGCGGGCGACAGCTACGGGTGGGGTCATGGATGGGCGGGGAACGCGGCGCCGGCTGGCGCGGGCGGCGGCCGTGGTGATGACGGCCGGGCTGTTCGCGGTGGCGGCGCCCGGGGTGGCCGGGGCGGCGCAGGGGGAGCAGGGAGCCGTCTGCGTCGGGCGCAAGGTACGCACGCTCACCTTCGCCACCGGCTCGGTCCTGATCTACAAGCGGCCCGGCGGATACGTCTGCGCGGTCACCCACGCCAAGCGGCCCGGCGGACGGCAGCTGCTGTCGGTCAGCGTGCAGGCGCGCGGCAACCTCCCCGTCCGCCGCACCCGGCTGCACCCCAGGACCTCCCCGGCGGTGACGGTCCACGCGGGACGGCGGTGCGTGTGGGTACGGGGGACCGCCGGGACGGGGTCGGTCAGCTCGGGCTGGATCCTGTGCTGACGGCACGCTAGACGGCCGATCGCAGGCGCCGCCCCCTACAGCGCCGCCCCCTCGTCCCGCCGGCCGGCCAGCCGCTCGTACCGCTGCCGGGCCGCCTGCGGTGTCCCCAGCCCCAGCCCGAACGCGATCTCCTGCCACGTCATCCCGCGCCCGCGCGCCATCTCCAGCAGCCCCGCCTCCAGCTCGTCCGTCTCGGCACGCATCAGCGGGACGAGGGTGAGGGCGGCCGTGACGTCGGACAGGTCCAGCTCCGGCTCGTCCTCCGCGAGCAGCGCCGCCCCGCTGAGCAGGAACGCCACCAGCCGCACCGCCTCGTGCGGCGCGAGCACCATCGGGTTCGTCTGCCGGGCGCGCCGCGCTTCGCTCGCGGCGTACCGCTCGGATATGCGGAAAAGCGCAGCGGGCGCACGCCGCGCGCGGGCCTCGTCGGGGTCGGGAGGGGTGAAGGGATCGGGAGGAATCATGGACATGTGCCCCAGCATGCGAAATAAACGAGCAGACCTCAACTGGTTATTGCAAACACCTTGTTCAAGGAGCCTGTCGCGTTCTCAGACACGTTTGCGACCATGGAAACGCACCGAACGCCGGGGGAACGGGGAACAGCGTATGGACGTCATCAGGCAGCTCGCCCACCTGGAGCGCCGGGCGAGCGCGCGCGACGAACTCGCCGCCATGGGACGCGCGGCCGTCCGCCCCCTCCTGCGCGAACTGTGGGACCCCGCCTCCTCGGTCAAGCCCTGGGAGATCGAGTTCGTCCTGACCAAGCGGATCGGCGCCCCCGCCTACGACGACGTCCTGGCCGCCCTGATCACCGCGCCCGACGAGGAGCGCAGGGGCCGCGCCCGCCGCGTGTTCACCGCGCTGGGCACGGTCGGGCGGTACATGGAGGCCCTCGCGCACCCGCACGCGCAGGTCCGCTCCGCAGCGGCCCAGGGCTTGCAGACCGTCTGCTCGCTCGCCTACGGCCGCCGCCCGGCCCCCGCCCTGGACGTCCCGTCCGTCGTCGCCGCCCTGATCCCTCTCCTGGGCGACCCCGTCCCCGAGGTCGCCGAGCGCGCGCAGTGCGTCCTCACCCTGATCGGCCCCGAAGCCCTGGAACCCCTCCGCGCGGTGCGCGCACACGGCCCCGGGCGGCTGCGCGCGCGGGCGCTGTCCGCGCTGGCCGGCGTCGGCGGAGAGGAGGCCCTCTCCCCGCGCGACCGGGCCGCCGTACAGCGCCTGGTCCGCGTCAAGCTCCGCGCGGACCGGCCGCAGCCCCTGGACGTCTGCTTCACCTCCTGGATCGCCGTCCCCGGCGACGACCAGGAGGGCGTCGTCAAACGCCTCGGCCTGTGGGGCGCCCGTCCGGCGACCTTCGCGCTGGCCCGCAGCGTCGGGGCGCACGACAGCCATGACGTCACCGAGTACGGCCGCGTCCACGTCACCCCGCAGCTCGACGGCTGGACCCTCGTCCTGGGCCCCTGGTGCAACCCCGTCGACCCCGGCCGCGCCGCCGACGTCCTGGAGCTGGTCACCGAACTGAGCGCCCACTACGGCCGCGCCCACGCCTACTACTTCGGCGAACAGGGCGACGGCTCCGGCTGGCTGATCGCCGAGGAGGGCAGGCCCGTACGGCGGTTCGCGGCGTCCTGGGCGGCCGACGACGACGTCTACACCCTGGGCGAGCCCCTGCCCGCCGAGGAGGCGCACCGCGCGCTCCTGGCCGACGACGCCGACTGGACCGACCGCGCGGGCCACCTCGCCCCCGAACTGGCCGCCGAACTGAGCGTCAGCCCCTACACGCTGGGCCCGATGACGCGGGTGCGCGGCACGGGCCTGATCGCCCTGACGCCCCACGCGCGCGTGCACGGGGTGCCGCGTACGGGGGCGTACCGCATATGAACCCGGCCCCTCACCCCCGCACCGCCCCCGCCGTCAGCCCCGACACGAAGTGCCGTTGCAGCAGCACGTAGACGACGACCACCGGCACCGACGCGATCACGACCCCCGCGAACAGCAAGGGGTACTGGGTCAGGAACTCGCCCTGGAAGTCCAGCAGCGCCAGCGGCAGCGTGCGGTGCTCGTGGGAGCGGATGAACAGCAGCGGGTAGAGCAGGTCGTTCCAGTCCATGACGAACAGGAAGATCGCCGTCGTCGCGAGCGCGGGCCGGGTCAGCGGCAGCGCGATCGAGCGGAACGCCCGCAGCGGCCCGGCGCCGTCCAGCTCGGCCGCCTCGTACAGCTCCTCGGGGATCGTCCGCAGGAACCCGCCGAGGATGAACACGGCCGTCGGCAGCGTCATCGTCGTGTCGACCAGGACCAGCCCGAGGAGGCTGTCGGTGAGGCCGAGCCGGTCGAACAGGACGTACTGCGGGACGATCGCCGCCTGCGCGGGCACCGCGAGACCGGCCACGAGGACGCCGTAGACGATCCAGCCCGCGCGGCCCGGCACGCGGGCGCAGAAGAACGCCGCCAGGGCCGCCACGACGAGCGTGAGGGTCACCGCGCCCGCCGTGACGAGCGCGCTGTTGACGAACGCCGAGCCCAGCCCGCCCTCGTCCACGGCCCGCCGGTAGTTGTCGAGCGTCGGCGACGACGGCGGCGCCAGCGGTGAACCGAACAGCTGGGGAAGGGTCTTGAAGGTGCCGAACACGACCACCAGCAGCGGCAGCACGACCGTCAGCACGCCCAGCGTCAGTACGACCGGTCGCAGGGTCCTGGTCATCGGGTCGCCCTCCTGATCGCCCGCCGCTGCACCCACGTCAGCAGCGCGATGAGCGCCATGAACAGCAGCGACTGCGCCGCCGCGTAGCCGAACTGGTTGTTGGAGAAGGTCGTGTAGACCCGCGTCGAGAGCAGATCGAGCGCAGGACCCGGCGGATTCCCGCCGAGCCCGAGGACCAGGTCAAATGCCTTGAAAGACTGGACCGTTGTGTACGCGACGACGATGCCGGTCGCCGGCGCCACCAGCGGCCACGTCACGTACCGGAACCGCGCCCACCGCCCGGCCCCGTCCAGCTCCGCCGCCTCGTACAACTCCCGTGGGATCGCCTGGAGTCCGGCGACGAACACGACCATCATCTGGCCCGCGTGGAACCACACCTGCGTCAGCGCCAGCCAGAACACGGCCGTGTCCGGGTTCCCCAGGTACACCGACTGCAAGCCGCCCAACCCCACAGTCCGCAGGCCCGAGTTGAGCAGCCCGCCGTCGGGGTCGTACACGAACCGCCACACGAACGCGACCGACACCGACGACAGGACCGTCGGCAGGAAGAACAGCGCCCGCAGGAACGTCGACATCCGGGTCGTGCGCACCAGATACAGCGCGAGCAGCAGCGCCAGCGCGGTCTGCGCGAGCACCACCACGACCATCAGCTTCAGGTTGTTCTCGGCCGCGTTCCTGAACACGTCGTCAGAAGTGGTCAGTTGAGTGAAGTTCTTCAGACCGACGTTCTTGTACGCCGCGCTGTAGCCGTCCCAGTCCGTCAGCGCGTACTGCACCGCCTGCACGGTCGGGTACGCGAAGAAGAACAGGTACAGCCCCAGCGCGGGCACCGGGAACAGCCACAGCGCCCGCGCCGTACGGCGGCGGCTACGCGCGCTTCTGGTCGATGACACGCTGGGCCTCCTCGGCCGCCTGCGCCGGCTTCTTCCCCCCGACGACGGCCACGGCCGCGTTCTCGACGGCCGACCGGATGTCCAGGTCCAGGAACTGAAAGCGCGGCGCCAGCAGCGTCTTGCGCGTCAGCCAGGGCGCGACGGCCTTCAGGTCGGTGTTGGTGTACTCGACCCCGGAGACGGTCACATGCTGCCCGGTCCCGTTGGCGTACGTGGCCGCGTTCACCGGGTCGCTGAGGAACTCCAGGAACGCGTACGCCGCGGGCTGCACCTTGGACGCGCTGTTCACGCCCAGGATGAACGTCGTGTTGAAGACGCCCTCGTACTTCGCCTTCCCGGCGTCGGTAGTGATCGGCGCGACCAGGTCGAAGGGGAACTTCGCGCCCAGCGCCCGCACCCCGGCCATCTGGAAGGAACCCGTCGCCAGCAGCCCGGCCTTGCCCTCGGCGAAGAGCTGGACGACCGCGTCGGTGGTCGAGCCGGTCGCGCGGGCCTGGAAGTAGGGCGCCAACTGGGCGTACTGCTCAAGGGTCTTGAGGAACCAGTCGTCGGTCACCTTGTACGCGCCCGACTCGACCTTCGTGAACATGTCGTCGCTGGGCGCGTTGTTCATGACCATCGTGTTGAGCAGCTGCCCCGCGTTCGCGGTGTCGCCGCCCGGCCACGCGAGCGGCGTGTAGCCCTTGGACTTGAGGTCGTCGAGCAGCTGGAGGAAGCCGTTCCAGTCCTTCGGCGCGCTGGTGTGCCCCGCCTTGTCGAGGGCGTCCGCGTTGGCGAGCGGCATGTTGAACACCAACTGGTAGGGCAGACCGTACTGTTGGCCGCTCAGCGCGCCCGGCGCGATCAGGTTCGCCTGGTACTTGCCGACCACGTCCGTCCCGGTCAGCGGCGCGTACACGCCGGCCTTCACGATCTGCTGGAACTGCGCGCCCCGGAACGCCGTGAACAGGTCACCGGTCTTCGAGCCCTGGATGCGGCGCAGGGCCGTCGACTGGTAGTCGGCGGAGGGTGAGATGTCCTGCTCGACGCCCGCGTCCGGATGCTTCGCCGTGAACGCCTTCACCAACCGCGCGATGACCGCCTTGTCCTCGGCCCGCCAGTGGGCGAAGGACACGGTGCCCTTGACGGCGCCCGAAGTGGCGAGCGCGGAAGGGGAGTTGCTGCCCCCGGAGGAGGCGCCGCCGCTGCCGCCGGGACCGGCGCAGGCGGCCAGGCCCAGACCGAGGCCGGAGGCGGCGAAGAGGCGGAGGGCGGATCGTCTGTCGAGCGCACGGGACATGGCGTGAGGTCTCTTTCTGGTGAACTGGTGTCAGACGGCGGCGAGTTGCGAGGCGAGCAGCGGCCGTACGCACTCCCCGAACCGGATCGCCTCCTCCAGGTGCGGCTGGCCCGAGAGGATGAAGTGCTCGATGCCGAGCGCGGCGAACTCCTCGATCCGCTCGGCGACTTGGCTATGGCTGCCGACCAGGGCGGTACCGGCGCCGGGCCGCACGAGCCCGAACCCGGCCCACAGGTTGGGGTGGATCTCAAGCCGGTCGGTGCGCCCGCCGCTGAGCGCGGCCATCGCCCGCTGCCCGGCCGACTCCGAGTTCCGGAACCGCTCGTGCGCCGCCGCGATCGCGGCCGGGTCGAGGCTGTCCAGGATGCGGTCGGCCTCCGCCCACGCCTCGGCGGCGGTGTCCCGGCTGATGACGTGCAGCCGGATCCCGTACGACAGCTCCCGCCCCTCGGCGGCGGCCAACTCCCGTACCCGGCCTATCTTCTGGGCCACGGCGGCGGGCGGCTCACCCCACGTGAGGTACGTGTCGGCGTACTTGGCGGCGACAGGCAGAGCGGCGGCGGACGAACCCCCGAAGAACACCGGGGGCTGGGGGACCGGCGGCTTGCGCAGCCGTCCGCCCGCGACCCGGTAGTGGGCGCCCTCGTAGTCGTACGGCTCGCCCGTCCACGCCGTCCGCAGCAGCTCCAGGAACTCCGCCGTGCGGGTGTAGCGCTCGGTGTGGGAGAGGAAGTCGCCGTAGGCGCGCTGTTCGTCGGCGTCGGAGCCGGTGACGACGTTCAGCAACAGGCGTCCGCCCGAGAGGCGTTGGTAGGTCGCCGTCATCTGCGCGGCCAGCGGCGGGGCGATCACGCCGGGGCGGAACGCGACCAGGAACTTCAGCCGGCTGGTCTGCGGGAGGAGGGCGGCCGTGGTCAGCCAGGAGTCCTCGCAGTCGCTGCCCGTCGGGGTCAGCACCGCCTCGAAACCGGCCGACTCGGCGGCGCGCGCGACCTGGGCGAGGTAGTCCAGGGTCGGCGGGCGCGCGGTGGAACGGGACTGGAGCGAGTCGCGGGCGGTGACACCGACGACGTCACGGTCGTCACCGGTGGTGGGCAGGAACCAGTGCAGGCGCACGGTCATGAGGTCTCCAACGGCCTATGGAGCGGGGATACGCAGGCAATATGCGATTCCGGCGTGGATGCAACGTTGAATCACGCCAAAGGCGGGGCGCCGCCGAGCCGTACGGAAAGGCACGGAAAACGGCGGGATCGGGGGAATTCGTGAAGAGGGCGCCGGAATCAGGCGCGCGGAGTCACGCGGAGGGCGCGAGCAGGGGTCAGCTACACAGCGCGGTGGCGACCCGGAGCAGGTCGACGTGGGCGCGCTTCACAAGCTCGACACCGGTGGATTCCATGGGCCGGGACTATACACATCGCCGGTGAAAGGCACGACGGCCGACCGGAATGTGGGCCGGCCGGCCGTCGGAGAGTGACGGGAGAGCAGCTCAGGGGCGCAGCGCCGGCTCCCGCTCCAGGTCGTGGACGTCCAGCTTCGCGTCGTAGCGCGCGAGCGGCTTCGCGGCCGTGACGGCGGCGTCGGACAGGCCCGCCCAGTCCAGCACGCGGGCGGTGGCGAAGTCCTTCTGGCCGGCGGCGAGCCCGGCGACGTTCGCGCCGTGGTTCATGCCGGGCGCGGTGAACACGTACGAGTCCTTCGCGCCCTTGTCGACGCGGAACCGCTCCGAGCCCCACGGGTCGTTCTGCCCGTACACGTAGAGCGTGCGGCGCGCGTGGTGGCGGATCCAGTGGTCGATGTCGGCCATCGCGTAGGTCTGGAAGCGCGGGATCGGGATGTTCTTCGGGACGTAGTTCGACGGCGGCTGGTAGCCGTAGCGGATGTACTTCTTCTCGATGTGCGGGAACTTGATGGTGGGCGCGCCGAGTTGGGTGGCCGCCTGGTAGTAGTACGGGACGTACGCGGCGAGGCTCTGGTCGGCGGGGGCGGAGAACCCGGAGATCGCGTCGACCGAGTTCCAGATGTCCTCGTCGGTGGCGCTGCGGGCGTCGGCCGGGATCGACTCGCAGTCCGAGAGGTTCGCGTACTGCCAGAAGCCCCACACGTAGTCGAGGACGACGGCCTCGTACGCCTTGTCGAGGGTGCCGATCGTGGTGAACGTGTACTCGTTCTCCGCCGCGTACTTCGCGTACCGCTCCTCCAGCGGCGCCCGGCGCACCAGCGCCTCGCGCTGCACGGCGTTCAGGCGGTCGCGGCACTCCTTGGTGCCGACGGTCGCGAAGAAGCGGTCGTACGCCGAATCCTCGTCGTTCACCACGTCGTTGGGGGCGACGTAGGCGACGACGCCGTTCATGTCACGCGGGTAGAAGCGCTCGTAGTAGGTCGCCGTCATGCCGCCCTTGGAGCCGCCGGTGGCAAGCCAGTTCTTCGTGTAGACCGGCTTCAGGGCCTGGAAGACGCGGTGTTGGTCGCTCGCCGCCTGCCAGATCGTCAACTTGGTCCAGTCGGCGGGCTCTTGGGGGCGCGACGGGGCGAAGTAGCGGTACTCCATGGAGACTTGGTTGCCGTCGACGATCTGCGTGGGCTCGCGGCGGCCGGGGTTGGTGGAGACGCCGTAGCCGCCGGTGTAGAAGACGGTCGGGCGGCTGACGTCCTTGTGCAGCACGGTGATCCGCTGCTGGAACGTGCCGGCCCCCGGGTGCCGGTGGTCGATGGGCTGCGTGTACTCCAGCACGAAGAACCGGTAGCCGGGGTACGGCTTCTCCTGCACCAGGCTCATGCCCGGGATCGCCAGCAGCCGGTCCTTGATGTCGGCCTCGGCGGCGGTGGCCGTCGTGGTGGCCGTGCCCAGTGTGCCTATGAGCACGATGAGCGTGAGCAGCCATCTGAGCGCCTTGCGCATGCGCGTGCACCCTTCCTTTCCATGCCCCGCCTGTGCGGCGGGTGTGAGGAATGTCCGCCGGAACGTAGCCCAGCGCCGGGGCGTGACACCAGGGGGCATCGCTCACCGTGCGCCTGGCGAGGGCCAGTTGGTGTTCTCAGGCACTCTCGCGGACGACCAACTGGTGCCCGGCGACGAGCGGTGACCGCTGGTCGCCGCCGCCCTCGATCCGGCGCAGCAGGGCCGTCACCGCGAGCCGCGCCAGCTCGGACTTGTCCGGGGCGACGGTGGTGAGCGGAGGGGAGACATACCGGGCGGTCTCGATATCGTCGAACCCCGTCACCGCGAGGTCGCCGGGCACCCGCAGCCCCCGCTCCCGCGCCGCGTACAGGGCGCCCTCGGCCATGGTGTCGGCGAAACAGCAGACGGCGTCCGGGGGTTGGGCCAACGCGAGCAGCGCGCGCATGGCCTCGGCTCCGGCGGTGCGGTCGTACGACCTTACGGGCGGGGCGAGTTGTTCGTCGTAGCCGAGCCCCGCGGCCTCAAGTGCCTGGCGGTGGCCGACGAGGCGGGTGTCGGAGGTGCCGGCGTGCGGGACCGTCTGGCGGCCGATCACGCCGATCCGGCGCCGGCCCCGGGCGATGAGGTGGGCGGTCGCCTCGCGGGCGGCGCCGGTGTTGTCGATGGTGACGTGCGGGTGGGGGAGGTCGTGGAGGCGTTCGCCGAGCAGCACAAGTGGGGTGCTGGGAGGGGCGGTCGAGGCCGCTTTCTCGTCCAGGGCGAGCGGGCTGAGGATGACTCCGTCGACCAAGGGGTCGGTGCGGCCGAGGGCGAGTTCGAGTTCGGCGTGCGGGGCGCCGCCGGTGGCCTCGACGAGCAACGTGCAGCCGTGGTCGGCGGCTTGGCGCAGGACATGTCCGGCCAGTTCGGCGAAGTACGGCATCGACAGGTCGGGCACGGCGAGCAGCAGCACCCCGCTGCGGCCCGTACGCAGCCCGCGCGCGGCCGTGTTCGGGCGGTACCCCAGCTCCTCGACGGCCCTCAGCACCCGCTCCCGGGTCGCCTCGGAGAAACGGCCGGTGCCGCGCACGACGTTGGACACGGTCCGCATCGACACCCCGGCCCGCTCGGCCACGTCCCTGAGCCCGATCCCCGCACGCATCGGGCCACTTTACGGTGGGGGAGGGGGTTGGGGGGTGGGGGCAACGGGGCTGACATGGAGTGTTCATGGGGGGCAACGGGGGTGTGACGCCGGGGACTTGAAGGGTCGGCGTTGGGAGACTCGGCGACTTGGGATGCTCGGCGGCTTGGGGTGCTTGGGCGGCTTGGAGGCCGTCACCGGCGCTTTGGAGGGGTGCGCGCCGATGACGGTCATGCTGCCGGCCGGGGTGCGGCGGAGAGGGTTGGGCCGACGCTCGCGGCAAGAGCGAGACCGGCACCGCACCGAGGAGGCTCTCCGGCAGTGCCGGGGGTTGGACGCGGGCGGGGGCGAGCGGGTTCCCGGCACGGGCAGATCGGGGGAGGCGGGGAGGAAGTCCCGTACAGGGAGGGCGAGTCGGCGGCCAGGGCTGCTCCGGGCCGGCCCGGCCGGGCAGCCGCCGAGCCCGGCCGGGCAGCCGCCGGGTCCGGGTAAATCCCTTATGGGCGAGGCAAGTTGGCGGTCAGACCGCTCCGGGGTAGCCGCCGGGCAATCGCCAGGGTCGCCGGACAGTCGCTACGCCGGCGGCCGTGCGCTCACCCTCGGCCAGTGGTCCCTGACCGTGCGGACCGTCTCCGCGATCGCCGGGCGGCGGGCCGCGCCCTTGCGCCAGAGGGCGTAGAGGTGGCGGACCGGGACCGGTTCCAGGGCGACCTCGACGACGCCCGGCGGGAGCGGGCCGCGCCCGAGGCGGGGGATCAGCGCGACCCCGAGTCCCGCCGCGACGAGGGCCACCAACGTCGGGTTCTCGTCGGCCTGATGGACCACCTCCGGCTCATGTCCCGCCGTCCGCAGGGTCCGCAGCAGCCACTCGTGGCAGACCCGGCCCGGCGGCTGGCAGATCCACCGCTCGCCGCCCAGCTCCTCGTGCCGGACCGAAGCGCGCCCGGCGAAGGGGTGGTCCTCGGGGACCAGGAAGTCGCACAAGTCGTCGCCGAAATACGCCTGTTCGACACCGGCCGGGGCGGGCAGCGGGGCGATGTCCCAGTCATGGGCGATCACCAGATCGACGGCGCCCTTCGCCACCAGGTCCACCGAGAGGTGCGGGTCGACCTCGGTGAGCCGGGTGTCGAGGGCGGGGTGGCGGCGGGCCAGGTCGGCGAGGACCGCCGGCATCAGACCGCGCGCGGCGGAGGGGAACGCGGCGATGGTCAGCCGCCCGGCGGGCAGCCCCCTGCGCTCCTCCAGATCGGTCTCGGCCCGCTCGACGATCGCCATCAACTGCTGTGCGGTGACGGCGAGTTGCCGGGCCTCGTCGGTCAACCGGACACCTCTGCCCTCGCGTTCGAGGAGAACGGTCCGCGTCTCCCGCTCCAGCTTGGCGATCTGCTGGGAGACGGCGGAGGAGGTGTAACCGAGGGCGGCAGCGGCGGCGCCGACCGTGCCGTGGACGGAGACCGCGTGCAGGGCGCGCAGGCGCTGGAGGTCGAGCATGGGCGGACGGCTCCCTGAACTGTCGGTCTCGGCTTGATCGGTTAGCGTTGCTTCATCCTTCCGTGCAGCAATCATCGCTGGTACTGCACGTTCGGTCCAGGTGATCCTCGACGCATGCGACCAGCTCACCTCCTCCTCGCCGTCCTCGTCACCGCCGTGTGGGGCGTCAACTTCACGGTCATCGAGATCGGCCTCGGCCACTTCCCGCCGCTGCTCTTCTCCGCGCTGCGGTTCCTGGTGGCCGCGCTGCCCGCCGTGTTCTTCGTGGGCCGGCCCACGGTCGCCTGGAAGTGGCTCCTCGGCGTCGGACTCTCCCTGGGCGTCGCCAAGTTCGGGCTCGTGTTCGTCGGGATGGCCGCCGGGATGCCCGCCGGGCTGTCCTCGCTCGTGCTCCAGATCCAGGCCGTGTTCACCGCGCTCATCGCCTTCGCGGTCCTGGGCGAACGCCCCACCTGGCCAAAGGTGTTGGGCATGGGCATCGCCCTCGCCGGCATCGGCGTGGCCGCCGTCGACGAGGGCACCTCAGGACCGCTCGGCGCGTTCGCCCTCGTGATCGCCGCTGCCGCCTGCTGGGGCGTCTCCAACGTCCTCACCCGCAAGGCCGCGCCCCCCGACGCCCTGAACTTCATGGTCTGGGTCAGCACGGTCCCGGTCCTGCCGCTGCTCGGGCTCTCGCTGCTGACGGAAGGGGCGGGGCGGGACATCGAGGCGTTGCGGTCACTGGACTGGGCGGGGGTCGGGGCGGTGCTGTTCGTGGCCTGGGGCGCGACCGTCTTCGGCTTCGGCGCGTGGGGGTGGCTGCTGCGCCGCCATCCGGCGTCCACGGTCGCACCGTTCTCGCTCCTGGTCCCGGTGTTCGGGATGTCGTCGGCGGCGGTGTTCCTGGGGGAGGGGATCAGCGGACTGCGGTGGTGCGCGGGGGCGTTGCTGGTGGGTGGGGTGGCGCTGACTTCGCTGGGGGCGGGGAAGAGGGGGGCTGTTCGGGCGGGGGCGGGGGCGGGGGCGGGGGCGGTTGAGCGGAGGGAGCGGGTGGGCGGGGCGGTGTAGGTGTCCGGTGCGGTGGGCGCCGGAGTGGTCGTACACGTCCGGGCCGGGACGCTCGTACACATCCCGGCCGGGACGCTCGTACACGTCCGGGCCGGGACCCTCGTACAAACCCCGGCCGGGACCCTCGTACGCGTAGCCGTCCGCCGCCGTTCACCTGGAACCCACCGTTCCACCCCCTGGACGCCCTCGCGTCCGCCCCCTCCTCCGGGAGATCATGGCGGGCATGCCTCGTGTCGACATCCCCGGGTCCAAGTCCCTCACCGCGCGCGCCCTCTTCCTGGCGGCGGCTGCGGACGGCGTCACGACGCTGGTCCGCCCGCTGCGCTCCGACGACACGGAGGGGTTCGCCGAGGGGCTGGCCGCCCTCGGGTACCGGGTCGGGCGGACGCCGGACAGCTGGCAGGTGGACGGGCGCCCGCAGGGTCCCGCGGTCCCGGAGGCCGACGTCTACTGCCGGGACGGCGCGACGACCGCCCGCTTCCTGCCGACCCTCGCGGCGGCGGGCCACGGCACGTACCGCTTCGACGCGTCCCCGCAGATGCGCCGCCGCCCGCTCCTCCCGCTCACGCAGGCCCTGCGCGACCTCGGCGTCGACCTGCGGCACGGGGCGGAGGAGGGCCACCACCCGCTGACCGTGCACGCGGCCGGGGTGGAGGGCGGCGAGGTGACTCTGGACGCCGGCCAGTCCTCCCAGTACCTGACGGCCCTGCTCCTCCTCGGCCCGCTGACCCGCAAGGGGCTGCGGATCAGGGTCACGGATCTGGTGTCGGTGCCGTACGTCGAGATCACGATCGCGATGATGCGGGCGTTCGGGGTGGGGGTGGAGAAGGTGGAGGGCGATTCCGGGGGCGCCGGATCAGGAGGGGCCGGATCAGGAGGGGCCGGCGCCGGCGGCGGAGCCGGCTCGGGAGCGGCTGGTGCTGGAGGTGCGGCCGGTTCCGGAGCGGCTGGCCTTGGAGGTGCGGTTGGTTCCGGAGCGGCCGGTTCCGGAAGCGCGGTTGGTTCTGGAGGTGCGGTCGGCCCCGGCGGCGAAGTCCGGCCCGGTGAGACCGTCTACGTCGTCCCGCCCGGCGGCTACCGTGCCGCCACCTACCCCATCGAACCGGACGCCTCCACCGCGAGCTACTTCTTCGCGGCGGCGGCGCTGACCGGTACCGAGATCACCGTCCCGGGCCTCGGGAAGGGCGCGCTCCAGGGCGACTTGGGGTTCGTGGAGGTGCTGCGCGAGATGGGCGCGGACGTCGACGTCGCCGTGGACCGCACGACGGTCCGAGGCACCGGCACCCTGCGCGGCGTCACCGTCAACATGCGGGACATCTCCGACACGATGCCCACCCTCGCCGCGCTCGCCCCCTTCGCCGACGGCCCGGTCCGTATCGAGGACGTCGCCAACACGCGGGTCAAGGAGTGCGACCGCCTGGACGCGTGCGCGGAGAACCTGCGGCGCCTGGGCGTGGCCGTGACGACGGGCCCCGACTGGATCGAGATCGCCCCGGGCACACCGGCCCCCGCCGAGATCAAGACGTACGGCGACCACCGCATCGTCATGTCCTTCGCGGTGACGTCCCTGCGCACACCGGGCATCTCCTTCGACGACCCGGGGTGCGTACGCAAGACGTTCCCGGAGTTCCATGAGGTGTTCGGGAGGCTGCGGGAGGAGATCGGGGGCTGAGGGACGGAGTTTTCGGGCCCTGCCCGAGCGGGAGGGACGGCGTTTTCAGAGCCCCGCCCGCTCGGGAGGGGCGGCGTTTCTGGCACCCCGCTCGATGGGGAGGGGCGGCGTTTCCCGCACCCCGCCCGAACGTTCCCGGTACCCCGCCCGAGCATTTTGCGCCCCTACTCCGACCACACCCGAACAACCCGGTCCCGAGACCGATCGCCGGGCGGTGAGGAATGATCGGGCCATGACCCCTACCGCGTCCTTCCTGATCCTGCACGGCTGGCAGAACCACCGCCCCGAGGGCCACTGGCAGCACTGGCTGGCTGACCGGCTGACCGGGCTGGGCCATGAGGTCGCCTATCCGCAGCTGCCCGACCCGGACGAACCCGAACTGGACGTGTGGCTGGACGAGTTGGCGGGGCATCTGCTGGGCAGGGGCGGCCGGGTGGTCGTCGCGCACAGCCTGGCGGCCGTGCTGTGGCTGCACGCGGTGGCGCGGGGGCTGCCCGGCCTGGACGGCGTCGAACGGGTCCTGCTGGTGGCCCCGCCCTCCGCGTCGGTCCTGGCCGCGCACCCGGAGGTGGCGGAGTTCACCCCGCCCCACCTGGACGGCCTGGCCCTGCCCGCCCCGATCCGCCTGGTGGCGGGCGACACGGACCCGTACTGCCCCGAGGGCGCCCAACAAGCTTTCGGCGACCCCTTGGGAGTCCTGGCCGAAGTCCTCCCGGGCGCGGGCCACTTGAGCCTGGACGAGGGCTACGGGGAGTGGCCGTCGGTCCTGGACTGGTGCCTGGACGGCGAGGCGAAGCTGTCGGCGAGGTAGGGGAGTTGGGGGCCGGGGGAGGGGACCCGGAGCCACCGGACCGACAACACCTAAGACGGGCCGGAGAGTTGGAGAAGCGCAGCGAGCACAGGAGACGGCCCCGAAGCCCCACAACGAGCAGGCCGCACCCGGCACCGAGCAGCCCCACTCACGGCCTCCCCCGCAGGTCCGCAAATACTCGGCACCGCACGGCGGGCCCGACCGCACCCGGCACCCAACAGCCCCACCCCCGGCCTCCCCCCGCCCCGCAGGGGCGCACATGCTCACCCGACGCTCCCGAAACCCCCTCACTGCAAGCCGCCCCCAACACCCCCGAAGCTCCCCCCGCTTCAAGCGGCCCCCAACTCCCCCACACCCCCGCTCACCCAGCGGCAGCGCGCGGCACCCCAGAAGACCCCCGCACCATCAACTCCCCCCGGATCACAGCGATCCCCCCATGCGGCGCCTCCTCCCGCCCCATCGCGATCCGCCCCGCCCGAGCCCCCGCCTCCGCCAACGGCAACCGCACCGTCGTCAGCGAAGGCACCGCATCGATGCTGAACGGCAGATCGTCGAACCCGGCGACGGAGACATCCTCCGGAATCCGCAGCCCCGAATCCCGCAGCGCCGCGCACGCCCCGAGCGCGACGGAGTCGTTGGCGGCGACGACGGCCGTCAACTGCCCGTCCCGCCGCAGGAGTTCGAGCGTGGCCTCGTACCCGGCCCGGCGGTCGTAGGGACCATGCACGGTCCACCCCGGCAACTCCTCGATCCCCGCAGCAGCCAGCGCCGCGCGATGCCCTTCGAGCCGGTGCCGGGTCGTCGTACGCTCCTCCGGCCCCGCGATGTAACCGAGCCGCCGGTGCCCGAGCCCGATGAGGTGCTCGGTCAGTTCACGCCCCCCGCCCCGGTTGTCGAAAGTCAGCGCGATCGCCCCGGTGTCGGGGGCCGGCGGCCGGCCGCACAGCACCAGCCGCGTCCCCGCCTCGCTCAGCCTGCGCAGCTTCGCCGCGACGGCGAGCGCGTGCGGCTCGTTCTCCATCGCCCCGCCGGTGAGGACGACGGCCGCCGCCCGCTGCCGCTGGAGCAGCGTGAGATAGGTCAGCTCGCGCTCCGGATCGCCCCCGGTGTTGCAGACCACCGCCAGCCGCTCCCCGCCCGCCCGCCCGGCGGAACCGCCGATCTCGGACTGGATCGCGCCGGCCATGATCCCGAAGAAGGGGTCGGCGATGTCGTTGACGAGGATGCCGACGAGATCGGAGGTCGCGGCGGCGAGCGCGCTCGCGGGACCGTTCAGGACGTAGTCCAGCTCGTCGACGGCACGCAGCACCCGCTCCCGGGTCGAGGCCGCCACGGGATAGTTCCCGTTCAGCACGCGCGACACCGTCGCGGGGGAGACCTGAGCGCGGGCCGCCACGTCCGCCAGGGTCACCGTCATCTCGTCGTCCTCCGGTCGTGCAGGTCTCGTCGTACATCGTCGTACCGGAGAGACCCTACGGCCGAAGCACCGCCGCGTTCGCCCGCTCGAACGACACCGGCATCTCGAACCGGACACGGTCTTGTCCGGACCACTGGTCAGAGGCTAGCTTGCCTCTGTATAGAAAGCGCTTGCTGTGACGCTGATCAGGGAGAGGCGTACGTGCGGCGCACACTCACCGCGTACGACTTCTGCGAAGGGACCGACGTGACACGCAAGACGGTGCGGATCGCCATGAACGGCGTCACCGGACGGATGGGCTACCGCCAGCACCTCGTCCGCTCCATCCTGGCCATCCGCGAACAGGGCGGCCTCGACCTCGGCGACGGCACCGTGCTGTGGCCCGAGCCGATCCTGGTCGGCCGCCGCGAGCACGTGCTGCGCGCGATGGCGGAGCGGCACGGCCTGGAAAGCGTTTCCACCGACGTGGACGCCGTCCTGGCCGACCCGAGCGTCGACATCTACTTCGACGCCCAGGTCACCTCCGCCCGCGAGGAGGCGATCACGAAGGCGATCGCCGCAGGCAAGCACATCTACACCGAGAAGCCGACCGCGACCGGCCTCGACGGCGCCCTGGAACTGGCCCGGCTCGCCGAGGCCAAGGGCATCAAGCACGGCGTCGTCCAGGACAAGATCTTCCTGCCGGGCCTGCTCAAGCTGAAGCGCCTCATCGACGGCGGCTTCTTCGGCCGCATCCTGTCCGTCCGGGGCGAGTTCGGCTACTGGGTCTTCGAGGGCGACTGGCAGGACGCCCAGCGCCCGTCGTGGAACTACCGCGCGGAGGACGGCGGCGGCATCGTCGTCGACATGTTCCCGCACTGGGAGTACGTCCTGCACGAGCTGTTCGGCCGCGTCAAGTCCGTCCAGGCGCTCGCCACCACCCACATCCCGCAGCGCTGGGACGAGCAGGGCAAGCCCTACACCGCGACCGCCGACGACGCCGCGTACGGCGTCTTCGAGCTGGACGGCGGCGCGGTCGCGCAGATCAACTCCTCCTGGGCGGTGCGCGTCAACCGCGACGAGCTCGTCGAGTTCCAGGTCGACGGCACCGAGGGCTCGGCCGTCGCGGGCCTGCGCAACTGCCGTGCCCAGCACCGCAGTTCGACCCCGAAGCCGGTGTGGAACCCGGACATCCCGGCCACCGAGGTCTTCCGCGACCAGTGGCAGGAGGTCCCGGACAACGGGGAGTTCGACAACGGCTTCAAGGCGCAGTGGGAGCTGTTCCTCAGGCACGTCTACGCCGACGCCCCCTACCACTGGGACCTCCTCGCCGGCGCCCGAGGCGTCCAACTCGCCGAACTGGGCCTGAAGTCCTCCACCGAGGGCCGCCGCCTCGACGTCCCGGAGATCTCCCTGTGACCATCCAACTCCCCACGGCGGACGGCGGTTTGCGCGCCTACGACCCGCGCACCGAACCCCTCGCCGTCTCCCCGGGCGTACCGCTCACCTCGCGTACGGTCTTCTCGGCGGCCCACGTCGTCGCCGACCCCTTCGCCGACGTCTCGCCCGACTCCCCGGCCGCCGTCGACTGGGACGCCACCCTCGCCTTCCGCCGCCACCTCTGGGCGCACGGCCTGGGTGTCGCCGAGGCGATGGACACCGCCCAGCGCGGCATGGGCCTGGACTGGGCGGGCGCGGCGGAACTGATCCGCCGAAGTGCCGCCGAGGCAAAGGCAGTTGGCGGCCGGATCGCGTGCGGCGTCGGCACCGACCAGCTCACTGCGGCCGACGGGTCCCTCGCGGCGATCCGCGCGGCCTACGAGGAGCAGCTGGCCCTCGTCGAGGAGTCCGGCGCCCAGGCCATCCTCATGGCCTCCCGCGCCCTCGCGGCGGCGGCCTCGGGCCCCGAGGACTACCTGGAGGTGTACGGCCACCTCCTGCGCCAGGCCGCCGAGCCGGTCGTGCTGCACTGGCTGGGCCCGATGTTCGACCCGGCGCTGGAAGGCTACTGGGGCTCGTCCGACCTGGACGCGGCCACCGACACCTTCCTCGAAGTGATCGCCGCCCACCCCGACAAGGTCGACGGCATCAAGGTCTCCCTGCTCGACGCCCAGCGCGAGGTCGACCTGCGCCGCAGGCTCCCGCAGGGCGTGCGCTGCTACACCGGCGACGACTTCAACTACCCCGAGCTGATCGCGGGCGACGAGAAGGGCTTCAGCCACGCCCTGCTGGGCATCTTCGACCCGCTGGGCCCGCTGGCCGCCGAGGCGGTGCGCGTCCTGGACACCGGGAACACGGCGGGCTTCCGTGAACTCCTCGACCCCACGGTGGAGTTGTCCCGCCACCTCTTCCAGACGCCGACGCGCTTCTACAAGACGGGAGTCGTCTTCCTCGCCTGGCTCGCCGGCCACCAGTCCCACTTCACGATGGTCGGCGGCCTCCAGTCGGCCCGCTCCCTCCCGCACCTCGCCCGCGCCTACGAACTCGCCGACGGACTGGGCCTGTTCCCCGACCCGAAGCTGGCGCAGGAGCGGATGAAGAACCTGCTCTCTGTCTACGGGGTGAATCAGTGACCGACTCCCTGAGCCGCTTCAGCATCAACCAGATGACGGTGAAGCAGCTGTCGATCCCGGAACTCGCCGCCGCCTGCGGCGAGTTGGGCGTCACCAAAGTCGGCCTATGGCGCGAGCCCGTCCAGACGTACGGACTCGAGGCCACCGCCAAACTCCTCGGCGAGGCGGGCCTCGCGGTCACGACGCTGTGCCGGGGCGGCTTCTTCACCGCGATCGACCCGGCCGAGCGCCAGGCCGCCCTCGCCGACAACCGCCGCGCCATCGAGGAGGCGGCGGCCCTCGGCACCGACACCCTCGTCCTCGTCTCCGGCGGCCTCCCGGCCGGCTCCAAGGACCTGCACGGCGCCCGCGAACGCATCGCGGACGCCCTCGCCGAACTGGGCCCGTACGCCGAACAGCACGGCGTACGCCTCGCGATCGAGCCGCTGCACCCGATGTACGCGGCCGACCGCTGTGTCGTCTCGACCCTCGCCCAGGCCCTCGACATCGCCGAGCGCTTCCCGGCGCACCAGGTCGGCGTGACGGTCGACACGTACCACATCTGGTGGGACGACGACGCGCCCGCGCAGATCGCCCGCGCGGGCGCCGGGAACCGTATCCACACCTTCCAAATCGCCGACTGGACCACCCCGTTGCCCGAAGGCGTCCTCAACGGGCGCGGGCAGATCGGGGACGGCGCGATCGACATGCGGGAGTGGAAGGGGTACGTCGAGGCGGCCGGGTACGCCGGGCCGATCGAGGTCGAGCTGTTCAACGACGGGCTGTGGGCGCGCGACGGCCGCGAGGTGCTCGCGGAGACGGCGGCGCGGTTCGTGGAGCACGCGGGCTGATCCCATAGCCGGTCGGCTCTTTGTGAAGCCTTATTCACACAGCTCTCGCCAAGAATTGCAGATCAGCGGTCCGGTTGCGCCGAATTAACTGTGACTGGGCTGTTGATCTGCACTTTTTCAAGAACTCGGGAACCGTGACCGACCTGGTCGTGTCTGTAGGATCAGCGCGCCGCGATCCAATGCGAAGGCGTTGCAAATTGCGGCCGATAAACCCTATGGAAAACCAGGAGATAACTGTGAACACGCGTATCGCCGCCGTTTCCGCGCTGTCCGCCGCCCTCGTCGTGACCGGCGCCGCCGCCGCGTCCGCCGCCCCGAACCCGGTCCCCGCCCCCAAGGCGACCATCACCATCAAGGCCAGCAAGACGGACATCAAGCTCGGCGACGTCGTCACCTTCACCGGCAAGACCGCCGGCCTCAAGGAGGGCTCCAAGGTCACCCTCCAGGTCAAGACCGGCAACAAGTGGCTGACCCTCCCTAACGCCGCCCCGGTCGTGAAGAGCGCCTACAAGGTCACCGACAAGTTCACGAAGAAGGGCGCCCAGGTCCTGCGGGTCGTCGACGGCAGCACCGTCTCCGCCGAGGTCCTGGTCCGCGTCGCCTGATCACCCCGTGAGACCGCTTGCCCCACCCCGTCCGATCCGGGGTGGGGCAAGCTCCGTCGATTGTCCTGCACGCCGGGCCAGGACCGGCCCCGCGCCACCTGAAAAAAATCTTGGAATCCCGTACAACCCTTACGGGGGGCCGCCGGTCATACATGTCGCCGGGCCCCGGAGGGGGATCTGGGGGGATCGCAAGGGGGTTCCGGCACGCAGGGGGGAAGACCGAGGGGCCCAGTCGACGGACCGGGCCCCTCGAAGTTTCGCCAGGGGTACGTCAGTTGCGGGGGCGCCCGCTCGAACGCCGGTGCCGGTGGCGCCGGTTCAGCGCCGCCCGTGCGAACGCCGGTTCAGCGCCGCCCGCGCGAACGCCGGTTCAGCGCCGCCCGCGCGAACGCCGGTTCAGCGCCGCCCGTGCGAACGCCGGTTCCGCGAGCGCCCGTTAGAAGAACACCCCGCACCGCAGCAGCACGTTCGCGTAAGGCCGCGCCTCCCCCGTCCGCACCACCAGCCGCGCCCCCGCCGACAGCTCCTTCAGCCGCTCGTGGGAGACCAACTCCAGCCCGGGGAAAGCCGAGTCGAGCAGCGCCGTCGCCTCGGGGTTCGCCGCCCGCACCTCCTGCGCGGCCGTCGCCCCCTCGATCACCAGCTCCTCCAGCAGCCCCGCGAGCACCTCAGCGAACGACGGCGTCCCCGCCCGGAACGCGAGGTCGACGACGCGCGGCCCGTCCGGTATCGGCATCCCGGCGTCACAGATCAGCACCCCGTCCCCGTGCCCCAACTCGGCGACGGCACCGGCGAGATGGCGGTTGAGGATTCCGGACTTCTTCACAGGGACCCGACCTCCGTGGCCGTAGGGAACGTCTCCAGGGCGTCGACCTCTTCAGCGGTCGGGAACGACTCCTGCGCCCCCCGCCGGGTCACGGCGACCGCCCCGACCCGGGCCGCGTACACGGCTGCCTCGGCCAGAGTGGCCCCCGCCCCCAACTTCCAGGCCAGCGCGGCCGTGAAGGAGTCCCCGGCCCCGGTCGTGTCGACGGCGTCGACCTTCACGGACGGCACCCGGACGACGTCATCGGCACCCCCGGCCCCGTCCGGAGCCCGAGTGGCGACCAACGCCCCCTCCGAACCCATCGTCACCACAACCGACTTGGGCCCGCTCGCCAGCAACTCCCGCACCCACTCGGCAGGATCGCCCCCGAGCGCCCCGCCCCCGAGAATCACCCGGGCCTCGTGCTCATTCACGATCAGCGGATCACAGGCGCGCAGCACCTCCGCCGAAAGCCCTTGCGGCGGCGAGGGGTTGAGCACGAACCGCGTCCCCTCCGGCAGCTGCCGCACGACCTCCTCGACCGTCTCCATCGGGATCTCCAGCTGCGCCGAGACCACCCGCGAGGCGTGGAGGAGGGAACCCGCCGCGCGGACGTCCGCCGGGGTGAGGCGGCCGTTGGCGCCGGGGGAGACGACGATGCTGTTGTCGCCCGACGGATCGACGGTGATCAGCGCGACGCCGGTCGGCGCCCCGCCCACCAGCACGCCCACCGTGTCGACCCCGGCCGCCCGCTGGGACTGAAGCAGCAGCCGCCCGTTGGCGTCGTCGCCGACCCGCGCCAGCAGGGCCGTACGGGCGCCCAACTTGGCCGCCGCGACAGCCTGGTTGGCGCCCTTGCCGCCCGGGTGGACGGCGAGGTCTGAGCCGAGCACGGTCTCCCCGGCGCCGGGCCTGCGCTCGACGCCGATCACGAGATCGGCGTTGGCCGACCCGACGACCAGCAGGTCGTAGTCGTACATGTAACTCCCCAATCAGGACGGGCCACTTGGACGGCCCCGGGCCGAACTACCGATGCGGCCGGGGTACTTGTGAAGCACCCCGGCCGCCCGCTCACCTCAGCCGCTGAACCCGGCCACGTTCTCCTTGGTGACCACCTTCACCGGCACCTTGACGGTCTCCTCGACCTTCTTGCCCTGGAGCGCCCGCAGCGCGTTGTCGACGGCGATCCGCCCGAGCTGCGAGGGCTGCTGGGCCACCGACGCGTACAGGGTCCCGTTCTCAACGGCCTTGAGCCCGTCGGGAGTTCCGTCGAAGCCGACGACCTGGACCGACTTGCCGGCCTTCGCGCCGAGCGCCTTCGCCGCGCCGAGCGCCATCTCGTCGTTGGCGGCGATGACGCCCTGGACGTCGGGGTGCGCCTGGAGGAGGTTCGACATGACGTCGAGGCCCTTGGTGCGGTCGAAGTCGGCCGGCTGCTGGGCGAGGACCTGGATGCCGGGGTACGCCTTCAGCCCCTTGGCGAAGCCCTCGGCCCGCTCGCGCGCGGCGGACGTACCGGCCTGCCCCTGGAGGATGACGATCTTCCCGGTGCCGCCCAGCTTCTCGGCGAGCGTCTTGGCGGCCTGCTCGCCGCCGGCGACGTTGTCGGAGGCGACGAGCGCGTCGACGTCCGCCTTGTTGACGCCCCGGTCGACGGCGATGACGGGGATCTTCGCCTTGTCCGCGGCCTTCACGGAGTTGCTCGCCGCGTCGGAGTCCACCGGGTTGACGATGATCGCCTTGAGGCTCGAACTGGTGAAGTTCTGAAGCTGGTTGGCCTGCTGCGAGGCGTCGTTCTGGGCGTCGGTGACGGTCAGGTCGACGCCGAGCTTCTTCGCCTCGGCCTGCGCGCCGGCGCGGATCTGCACGAAGAACGGGTTGTTGAGCGTGGAGAGCGAGAGCCCGACCTTCGGCCTGTCCGTCGCGGACCCGCCGTCGTGCAGGAACGACGTCGCCCCCACGATCGCCACCGTCACCACGGCCGCGAGCCCGTACGTGGCGGCCTGCCTGCCGCGACCGCCGGTCCCCACCGCCGTGGGCGCCGCCCCGGCCTTGCGCCGGACCGTGTCCAGCAGCACCGCCAGCGCGATGACGACACCGATGACGACCTGCTGCCAGAACGCGGACACGTTCAGCAGGTTGAGCCCGTTGCGCAGCACCGCGAGGATCAGCGCGCCGATCAGCGTCCCCGACGCCTTGCCGGTGCCGCCCGCGAGGGAGGCGCCGCCGATGACGACGGCCGCGATCGCGTCCAGCTCGTACCCGTCGGCGGCCTGCGGCTGCGCGGACGACAGCCGGGAGGCGAGCACGACGCCCGCGACGGCCGCGAAGACACCGGACAGCGCGTAGATCGCGAGCTTCTGCTTCGGCACCCGCAGCCCGGACAGCCGCGCGGCCTCCTCGTTGCCGCCGATCGCGTACATGGAACGCCCGATGTAGGTCCGCGCCAGCACGAACGCCGCGATCAGCCCCATGACGACCATGACCAGCACCGGCACCGGCAGCCAGCCCCCGAGTGTGTCGCCCAGATGTGAGACCGAGTCCGGGAAGGCGATCGGCGAACCGCCGGAGATCACCAGTGCCAGACCGCGGGCCACCGACAGCATGGCGAGCGTCGCGATGAACGGCGGCAGCTTGCCGTACGAGATGAGGAACCCGTTGATCAGACCGGCGGCGATGCCGGTCGCCAGGGCCAGCAGCACCGCGAGGAACACCGGTACGCCGTGCGAGGTCGCGCTCCAGGCCAGCACGGTCGCCGACAGCGCGGCCACCGAGCCGACCGAGAGGTCGATGCCGGCGGAGACGATCACGAAGGTCACGCCGAACGCCAGGATGGCCGTCACGGCCGCCTGGACGCCGACGTTCAGCAGGTTGTCGGTCGTCAGGAAGTCGCCCGACAGCGCCGACATGGCGATGACGAGGACGATCAGCGCGGTCAGCGCGCCGTTGTCGAGCAGCAGACGGCGCACCGCCGCGGCGCCACCGGCGCCCGTGCCGCCCTTGAGCGTGTCAGCGGCCACGGGGGGCCTCCAGTTCGGTAGTGGGAGTACTCACGGCGAGGGACATCACCGCGTCCTGCGTGGCCGCTTCGGCGGACAGCTCGCCCGCGATCCGGCCCTGGGCCATCACCAGCACCCGGTCGCTCATGCCGAGCACCTCGGGCAGATCGCTGGAGATCATCAGTACGGCGGCCCCGGCGGCCGTCAGTTCGTTGATCAGCTGGTAGATCTCGACCTTGGCGCCGACGTCGATCCCGCGCGTGGGCTCGTCGAGGATCAGCACCTTGGTGTCGGCGAGCAGCCACTTGCCGATGACGACCTTCTGCTGGTTGCCGCCGGACAGCGTGCGCACCTGCTGGCCGAGCCCGGCCATCCGCACGCCCAGCTGCCCGGCGATCCGCGCGGCGGCCTCACGCTGCCCCTTGAGGTCGACGACACCGCCCTTGGTGGCCGCCCTGAGGGTGACCAGGCCCAGGTTCTCCTCGACCGACTGGTCGAGGACGAGCCCCTGCCCCTTGCGGTCCTCCGGCACCAGCCCGATCCCGGCCGCCATGGCCGCGCCCACGTCATGCCGGCGCACCACGGCCCCGGAGACCTTCACGGCCCCCCGGTCGTACGGATCGGCCCCGAAGACGGCCCGTACGACCTCGGTGCGGCCCGCGCCGACCAGGCCGGCGATGCCGACGACCTCACCGGCGCGCACCTCGAAGCTGACGTCGTGGAAGACGCCGTCCCGGGTGAGCCCTTCGACCGACAGCAGGGCGGCGCCCTTGTCGGTGTCCCGCGCGCGCGGGTACTGCTGCTCGATGGAGCGGCCCACCATGAGGCGGACGAGTTCGTCCTCCGGGGTGGAGGCGGGCACCTGGCCGACGGACTTGCCGTCCCGGATGACCGTCACACGGTCGCCCAGGGCGGCGATCTCCTCCAGGTGGTGCGTGATGAAGACGATCCCCACGCCGTCCTCGCGCAGCTTGCGCACGATGACGAACAGCTTCTCGACCTCCTCGGAGGTCAGCACGGCCGTCGGCTCGTCCATGATGAGCACGCGCGCGTTCAGGCTCAGCGCCTTGGCGATCTCGACCATCTGGAGCCGCGCGATGCCCAGTTCACGCACCCGCGTGCGGGGCGACACGTTCACGCCGACGCGCTCCAGGAGGACGGCGGCCTCCGCCTCCATGGTCCCCCGGTCGATCATCCCGTAGCGGCGCGGCTGACGGCCCAGGAAGATGTTCTCGGCGACCGTCAGGTCGGGCACCAGGTTGAACTCCTGGTAGATCGTGGCGATCCCCAGCCGCTCGGAGTCCTGTGCGCCATGGATGCGCACTTCTTCGCCGCCGGCCAGGATGCGGCCCTCGTCGGGGGTGTAGGCGCCGGAGAGCATCTTGATCAGCGTGCTCTTTCCGGCGCCGTTCTCGCCCAGCAGGACGTGCACCTCGCCCCGGCGCAGGTCGAAGTCGACGCGGTCCAGCGCGACCACCCCGGGGAAGGTCTTCCGCAGCCCTTCGATGCGCAGCAACTCGTCCGGGTCGCTCACGGCTGGCTCCTGTTCGTTGCGGGGGGCTCGCCGCAGGAGCGGCGAACGACGAGACGGGCGGGGAGCGTCACCGACCGCGGCGCACGCCCCTCGATGCGGTCCACGAGCGCGCGCACGGCGGCCCGCCCCAGCTCGCCCGTGGGCTGGGCGACCGCGGTGACGGGCGGGTCCGTGTGCACGAACCAGGGGATGTCGTCGAACGCCGCCAGCGCGATGTCGTCCGGCACCCGCAGCCCGCGCGCGCGTACGGCGTCCAGGGCGCCCAGGGCCATCAGGTTGTCGGCGGCGAACACGACCTGCGGCGGCTCGGCGAGATCGAGGAACCCCTCGGTCACCCGCCGCCCGCTGGCGGCCTGGAAGTCGCCCTGCCCGATGTACTCCTCGGGAAGGTCCAGACCGACCTCCTGGAGGGCCTCACGGAACGCCTCGACGCGTTCCTGGCCGGTCGTGGTGGCCGCCGGACCCGCGATGATCGCGAGCCGCCGGTGCCCGAGCCGGTGCAGATGTGCCACGAGGTCCCGTACGGCCGCCCGGCCGTCCGCGCGGACCACGGGCACGTCCACGCCCGGGATCCACCGGTCGACGAAGACCATCGGCGTCCCGGCCCGCACGGCGTCCAGCATCAGCGGGGACCCGCCGTCGGTGGGGGAGACCAGCAGCCCGTCGATCCGCCGGTCCAGCAGCGTGCGGACGTGGTGGTCCTGGAGGTCGGGCCGCTCGTCGGCGTTCCCGATGATCACGCTGTACCCGAGCGCGCGGGCCTCCTCCTCGACGGAGCGGGCCAGTTCGGTGAAGTACGGGTTCAGCACATCGCTGATGACCAGGCCCAGGGTGTGCGTCTGGTCGGTGCGCAGCGACCGGGCGACGGCGTTGGGCCGGTAGCCCAGCGCCTCGACGGCGGCCAGCACCCGCGCGCGTGCCTCTTCGCTCACCGAGGGGTGCTCGTTCAGGACACGCGAGACCGTGGCGACAGACACTCCCGCCTCGGCAGCGACGTCCTTGATACTCGCCATCGCCGGCTCCACCTCCTCGTGGAATCGATTACATCGACGTGTGCGGTCGATTGGAATCGATTACATGGGGGTTGAGCAAGAGTTCCGCCAGTGGCTGAAACCCGATCGTGATAAACGCCGCTCAGATGAGCGGCGTCTGGAAGGGGGTCTCTATGGGGAGGGGGGCTCGCTATATGGCGTACCGCCACACGTCCAGCATGTACGCCCCGTACCAGGACCCGAAGAGGGCGGCGACGGCCAGGGTGACGATCGCGGTGGACGTCCGTACGCGCGCGAGCGCGCGGGCCGCCGGTATGACGAAGATCAGCGCGGGTATCAGCAGCCGCAGCTTGGAGTGGTAGTAGTTGCTCTGCCCCAGCGTCATGACCAGGACGACCGTGCCGTAGACCGCCAGCGGCAGCCAGGTCCGCTCGCGCCAGGCGGCGGCCGTGGCGAGCACCAGGGTGATCAGCAGCAGGGCGGTGCTGACGGCGACCCAGCCGTCCGCGCGGACGAACGCGTACTTCAGGAAGTCGAAGAAGGCGCCGCCGTTGTCCCAGCGGGTCCCCCAGCCGGCCTGCTGTATCTCGAACCAGGCGTCCAGCTTCCCGGTGCGCGCGGCCACCCACAGGACGTACCCGGGCACCCCGAGGTAGGACACCACCATGGCGACCAGGGGACGCCACTCCACGCGCCGCTCCTTGCGCAGGTGCAGCGCGACGGCGACCCCCAGGGCCGCGATCAGCGCGACGGCGACGGACCGGGTGAGCCCGGCGCACAGCACCAGGAAGCCGGCCGTCAGCCAGGCCTTGCGGTGGATCGCGAGCAGCGTCCCGGCGGCCAGCGCGAGGAACAGGGACTCGCTGTAGGTCATCAGGAAGACCAGGGCCATCGGCTGGGCGCAGGCGACCAGGAACACGGCGATGTGCGCGGTGCGCCGGTCGTACAGCCGCAGCAGCAGCCGGTGCAGGCAGATCAGCGCGGCCAGCAGGGCGAGATGGGCGGCGACGATGCCGGCCGTGGCGTAGCCGAGACTGGTCACCGCGTGCACCGCGCGGATCAGCAGCGGGTAGGCCGGGAAGAAGGCCAGGGTGCCGCCCTGGAGGCCGTCCTGGGTGATCGCGTAGTCCTGGGGGTAGCCGTTGCGCGCTATGTCCAGGAACCACTCCCCGTCCCATGCCGTCAGCCGCTCGTGCAGACCGGGGCCGTCCGCCGGGTTCAGCGCGGCCAGCAGCGCGAGGTGCAGCACCAGCGAGAACGCGTACACGGCGAACGGGACGCGGGCCGCGAGCACGGCGCGTCTCCAGCGGGGCCGCTCGGCGGGCGAGGTCTCCCAGGGGTCGCGGCGGGCCGCCGGGGCGGTGGCCGGGGCCTCGGGCGGGAGCGGCTTCATCGGCAGCGGAGTGGGCGGCATAGGGCGGTTCGTATTTCTTTCTTCGGTAATGCGGATTCCGGCACGGGGAATTGACAGGAAAGCCGGATCAGCCCGGTCCAGGGCTCGGCCACGGCCGGGAATCGGAGTGCGGTGCGGGGTGCGCGGGGGGAAGTCCGGGCGGTCTCGCATTGGGTGCCGAATGCGGAGCGTGAAGGGGTGGTACGCCTCTTGATAACACCGGCGGCGCCATGGCGATCAGCAGCGTGCCGACGGCGAACGAGCCGATCAGCACGGATCGGGGCGGGGGAGAGGGCATGGTGCTGGCTCCGGGCGGGTCGGGGTGGGGGAATCCCAGGGACCGGATCTCGCTGTACCGCGAGGCTTATTTCAGGTGCTCCGCGATCAGCTCTTTGATCCTCTCATGCAAAAGTTCGCAAAAATAGACCGGCCTGATGCTTGAAGTGTAAAGCTTCGATCACGCTTGTGGACCGGCGGTGAAATGGTGAGCGCTTGTCCGGATACCCGGCGGTAGCTTCACGGGCCGGTTTCCGTACCCCGCTGTCAGTGCCGGCCGGTACCGTCGTGCCATGTCGCAGCAGACGGCGGAGCAGCAGACGGCGGAGCAGAAGACGGGCCCGGCGGGCGAACGGCGCCTCGCCGTGGTCGAGGGCGTGCTGGAGCGGATCACGTACGCCAATGAGGACAACGGCTACACCGTCGCGCGCGTGGACACCGGCCGCGGCGCGAACGACCTCCTCACGGTCGTCGGCGCCCTGCTCGGCGCCCAGGCCGGCGAGTCCCTGCGCATGGAGGGCCGCTGGGGCTCGCACCCGCAGTACGGCAAGCAGTTCACCGTCGAGAACTACACGACCGTCCTGCCCGCCACCGTCCAGGGCATCCGCCGCTACCTCGGCTCCGGCCTCGTCAAAGGCATCGGCCCGGTCTTCGCCGACCGCATCACGCGGCATTTCGGCGCCGACACCCTGACGATCATCGAGGAGGAGCCCAAGCGGCTCATCGAGGTCCCGGGCCTGGGCCCCAAGCGCACCAAGAAGATCGCCGAGGCCTGGGAGGAGCAGAAGGCGATCAAGGAGGTCATGCTCTTCCTCCAGACCGTCGAGGTCTCCACCTCCATCGCCGTGCGCATCTACAAGAAGTACGGCGACGCCTCCATCGCGGTCGTCAAGGAGCAGCCCTACCGCCTCGCCGCCGACGTCTGGGGCATCGGCTTCCTCACCGCCGACAAGATCGCCCAGTCCGTCGGCATCCCGCACGACAGCCCCCAGCGCGTCAAGGCGGGCCTCCAGTACGCCCTCTCGCAGTCGGCGGACCAGGGCAACTGCTTCCTCCCCGAGGAACGCCTCATCGCCGACGCCGTCAAACTCCTCCAGGTCGACACCGGCCTGGTCATCGAGTGCCTGGCCGAACTCGCCGGGCCCGGGGAGGACGGCGAGGAGCCCGGCGTCGTCCGCGAGAAGGTCCCCGGGCCCGACGGCGAGGAGATCACGGCCGTCTACCTGGTCCCCTTCCACCGCGCCGAACTCTCCCTCTCCGCCCAGCTGCTGCGCCTCCTGCGCGCGCGGGAGGACCGCATGCCGGTCTTCCAGGACGTCCGCTGGGAGCGCGCCCTGGAGTGGCTGAAGGGGCGTACGGGGGTGGAGCTGGCGCCCGAGCAGGAGGCCGCCGTCAAGCTGGCGCTGACGCAGCGGGTCGCCGTCCTCACCGGCGGTCCCGGCTGCGGCAAGTCGTTCACCGTCCGGTCGGTCGTCGAGCTGGCCCGCGCCCGCAAGGCCAAGGTCCTGCTCGCCGCCCCCACGGGCCGCGCCGCCAAACGCCTGGCGGAGCTGACCGGCGCCGAGGCGTCCACGGTCCACCGCCTGCTGGAGCTGAAGCCGGGCGGCGACGCCGCGTACGACCGCGACCGCCCGCTGGAGGCCGACCTGGTCGTCGTCGACGAGGCGTCCATGCTGGACCTGCTGCTCGCCAACAAGCTCGTCAAGGCCGTCCCCCCGGGCGCGCATCTGCTGTTCGTCGGCGACGTCGACCAGCTGCCCAGCGTCGGCGCGGGCGAGGTCCTGCGCGACCTCCTGGCCGACGGCGGCCCGGTTCCCGCCGTCCGCCTCACCCGGGTGTTCCGCCAGGCCCAGCAGTCCGGGGTGGTCACCAACGCGCACCGCATCAACTCCGGGCAGCATCCGCTGACCGACGGCATGAAGGACTTCTTCCTGTTCGTCGAGGACGACACGGAGGAGGCGGGCCGGCTCACCGTGGACGTCGCCGCGCGGCGCATCCCCGCGAAGTTCGGCCTCGACCCGCGCCGCGACATCCAGGTCCTCGCCCCCATGCACCGCGGCCCCGCGGGCGCCGCCGCCCTCAACGGCCTCCTCCAGCAGGCCGTCACCCCCGGCCGCCCCGACACCCCCGAGAAACGCTTCGGCGGCCGGGTCTTCCGCGTCGGCGACAAGGTCACCCAGATCCGCAACAACTACGACAAGGGCGCGAGCGGCGTCTTCAACGGCACCGTCGGCGTCGTCACCTCACTCGACCCGGTGGAACAGACCCTCACCGTGCTGACGGACGAGGACGAGGAGGTGCCCTACGACTTCGACGAACTGGACGAACTGGCGCACGCCTACGCCGTCACCATCCACCGCTCCCAGGGCAGCGAATACCCGGCCGTCGTGATCCCGGTCACCACCGGCGCATGGATGATGCTCCAGCGCAACCTGCTGTATACGGCCGTCACGCGCGCGAAACGCCTGGTCGTGCTGGTCGGCTCGCGCAAGGCGATAGGACAGGCGGTGCGGACGGTCTCCGGGGGCCGGCGCTGCACCGCCCTCGCCTTCCGCCTCGCGCGCGGCTGAAGCGGCCCACCGCGCGGACGACGCCTCCCGCCGCGCCCGAACACCCGCGCGCACAGCGCCTGTACCCGCCTCGTGAAGCATCAGAAAAAATGATCGATCAAATGAGTCACGAAGGTCACAGAGCACTACCGGAAGCGGGACGAAGGCGGCAGGATGAGCAAGTTGGCGGCACTGAGTGCCGTCGATAAGCCCAATGGTCGACCCCGAGTGCACGCACCTGCGCCAAATGGGGGATGGTAGAGACAGTCAGGGCAACCTCGAAGATGAGGCACAACGTCGGTGAGGGAAGACGTGAGCGACAACTCTGTAGTACTGCGGTACGGCGACGGCGAGTACACCTACCCGGTGATCGACAGCACCGTCGGCGACAAGGGCTTCGACATCGGGAAGCTCCGGGCCCAGACCGGTCTCGTAACGCTGGACAGCGGTTACGGCAACACCGCCGCCTATAAATCCGCGATCACCTACCTCGACGGCGAGGCGGGCATCCTCCGCTACCGCGGCTACCCGATCGAGCAGCTGGCCGAGCGCTCCACCTTCCTGGAGGTCGCCTACCTGCTCATCAACGGTGAGCTGCCCACCGTCGACGAACTCTCCTCCTTCAAGAGCGAGATCACGCAGCACACCCTGCTGCACGAGGACGTCAAGAACTTCTACAAGGGGTTCCCGCGCGACGCCCACCCGATGGCCATGCTGTCCTCGGTCGTCTCCGCGCTGTCGACGTTCTACCAGGACAGCCACAACCCGTTCGACGAGAAGCAGCGCAACCTCTCGACGATCCGGCTGCTCGCCAAGCTTCCGACGATCGCGGCCTACGCGTACAAGAAGTCGGTCGGCCACCCCTTCGTCTACCCGCGCAACGACCTCGGCTACGTCGAGAACTTCCTGCGCATGACGTTCTCCGTGCCGGCGCAGGACTACGACCTCGACCCGGTCGTCGTCGCCGCGCTCGACAAGCTGCTCATCCTGCACGCGGACCACGAGCAGAACTGCTCGACCTCCACGGTCCGCCTGGTGGGCTCCTCGCAGGCGAACATGTTCGCCTCGATCTCCGCCGGCATCAACGCCCTGTGGGGCCCGCTGCACGGCGGCGCCAACCAGTCGGTGCTGGAGATGCTGGAGGGCATCCAGGCGAACGGCGGCGACGTCGACTCCTTCATCCGCAAGGTGAAGAACAAGGAGGACGGCGTCCGCCTGATGGGCTTCGGCCACCGGGTGTACAAGTCCTTCGACCCGCGCGCGAAGATCATCAAGGCCGCCGCGCACGACGTCCTGTCGGCCCTCGGCAAGTCCGACGAGCTGCTGGACATCGCGCTGAAGCTGGAGGAGCACGCGCTCTCCGACGAGTACTTCGTCTCGCGCAACCTCTACCCGAACGTCGACTTCTACACCGGCCTGATCTACCGGGCCATGGGCTTCCCGACCGAGATGTTCACGGTCCTGTTCGCCCTCGGCCGGCTCCCGGGCTGGATCGCCCAGTGGCACGAGATGATCAAGGAGCCGGGTTCGCGCATCGGCCGCCCGCGCCAGATCTACACGGGCGTCGTCGAGCGGGACTTCGTGCCCGTCGAGGAGCGCTGAGCGGTTTCCGCACGCTGAGTTTCGACTCTGACAGGGGCTGCCCGTAAGGGCGGCCCCTTTTAGGTTGCCGTTTCGGACAGTTGACCAGGTCGACGAAAACGACAAAAAGGATCAGAACGCAGCAGAAGGCGCCCCGACGCCGGTCCCCCCACGGGCCGACGAACAGGGCGCCTTCCCGTGTCCCGGTGCGGATTCCCCCCACGGGATCCGGCCGGGCGTTTCGGAGGACAGCGCCTGAATCGCTGTGCTGCGAGCTATGTGCTGCGAGTTATGCGGTTATTGCGATCTGCCGGGACGCGCACGCTGGGAGGGCCGCTCAAAGCTTCCCGTTGTACGTGTCCCGGCAACGCATCTCTGGAGAAGTCCCCCAAGACATCCCCAGACGCCAGTCGGCGCCCCCCAAGACGCTTCCTGACATCGTCAACTTAGACCTTCGAACCCCTTCGATGGTTACGTTCACATCACTGTGATCTGTGTCTCTTGTATATGTCCCGTTAGATACACAAGTGACCAGGTACGGCGATCGGGGCCCAAGCGTAAGGAAGATGCGCGAGCCTTGTGAAGAGCTTATGTGAGGCGTCGGCCGGACTCCAGGGGGATTGTCATATTCGGTCGTCTCGAATTGAACAACTTTTGCGTGACCGTGGGTAACCTACGCCTGGTCCGGGTGCGAGATCAACGGAACGCACGCAGCCGGAGGCTGTTGGTCACCACGAACACCGACGAGAACGCCATCGCCGCCCCCGCGATCATCGGGTTGAGCAGCCCGGCGGCGGCCAGCGGCAGCGCGGCCACGTTGTAGCCGAACGCCCACACGAGGTTCCCCTTGATGGTCGCGAGCGTCCGCCGCGCCAGCCGGATCGCGTCACCGGCCGTACGCAGATCCCCGCGCACCAGCGTCAGGTCGCTCGCCTCGATCGCCGCGTCCGTGCCCGTGCCCATCGCGAGCCCCAGATCGGCCCGCGCGAGTGCCGCCGCGTCGTTGACGCCGTCCCCGACCATCGCCACGACCCGGCCCTCGCCCTGCAACCGCCGCACGGCGGCCACCTTGTCCTCGGGCAGCACCCCGGCGATCACCTCGTCGATGCCGACCTGCGCCGCGACCGCCTCGGCGACGGTCCGGTTGTCGCCGGTCAGCAGCACCGGCGTGAGCCCCAGCGCGCGCAGCTCGCGCACCGCCTGCGCGCTGGTGTCCTTCACGGCGTCCGCGACGGCCAGCACCCCGCGCGCGGCGCCGTCCCAGCCGACGACGACAGCGGTGCGCCCGGCCCGCTCGAACCCGTCCCGCACCCGCGCCAGCTCCTCGGGCAGCTCCTCGAAGAGCCGCCCCGCGGCCACCGAGAAACCCTCCACCCGCCCGCGTACGCCCCTGCCGGGCACGTTCTCGAACCCGGACACCTCCGGCAGCCCCCCGGCCCGCTCAGCCGCCCCTGCGGCCACGGCGCGCGCGACCGGATGCTCCGAGGCGTGCTCCAGCGCCCCCGCGAGCCGCAGCAACTGCCCCTCGTCGGTGCCTTCGGCGGCGTACACGTCCTGGAGGGTCATCCGCCCGGTCGTCACCGTGCCGGTCTTGTCCAGGACGACGGTGTCGACGCGGCGCGTGGACTCCAGGACCTCAGGGCCCTTGATCAGGATGCCCAGCTGGGCGCCGCGCCCCGTGCCGACCATCAGGGCCGTCGGTGTGGCGAGCCCCAGCGCGCACGGGCAGGCGATGATCAGCACCGCGACGGCGGCCGTGAACGCGGCGACGGTGTCCCCGGTGGCCGCGAGCCACCCGGCGAAGGTCGCCGCGGCGATCACCAGCACGACCGGCACGAACACCGCCGACACCCGGTCCGCCAGCCGCTGGACCTCCGCCTTCCCGCTCTGCGCCGCCTCCACGAGCCGCGCCATCCGCGCGAGCTGCGTGTCACCGCCCACGCGCGTGGCGCGCACGACGAGCCGCCCGCCGGCGTTCACCGTCGCCCCGGTGACGCCGTCCCCGGGCCCCACGTCCACCGGCACCGACTCGCCGGTCAGCATGGACGCGTCGACGGCCGAGACGCCCTCGGTGACGACACCGTCGGTGGCGATCTTCTCGCCGGGCCGCACGACGAACAGGTCACCGGCCGGCAACTCGCCCACGGGGACGCGGACTTCACGCCCCGCGCGCAGGACGGCGACGTCCTTGGCGCCGAGTTCCATGAGCGCTCTCAGGGCGGCCCCGGAGCGCCGCTTCGCGCGGGCCTCCAGATAGCGCCCGAGGAGCAGGAACGCGGTGACCCCGGCGGCGACCTCCAGGTAGAGCGAGGAGGAGGCGTCCGCGCGGGTGACGGTGAACTCGAAGCCGTGCCGCATCCCCGGCATCCCGGCGTGCCCGAAGAACAGCGCCCACAGGGACCAGCCGAACGCGGCGAGCGTGCCCACGGAGACCAGCGTGTCCATGGTGGAGGCGCCGTGCCGCAGGTTCGTCCACGCGGCCTTGTGGAAGGACCAGCCGCCCCAGACGACGGCGGGCGCGGCCAGCGTCAGCGACAGCCACTGCCAGTTGTCGAACTGGAGCGCCGGGATCATCGACAGGAGGATCACCGGCAGCGCCAGGGCGGCCGTCACGAGCAGCCGGTGACGCAGCGCGGTCAGTTCGGGATCGCTTTCGACCGTTTCTCGCTCCACGCGCGCGGGTGCTTCGGGCGCGGGTTCCTCGGCCGTGTAGCCGGTCCTGACGACCGTCTCGATCAGATCGGCGACCGTCACCCCTGGGGGGTAACTGACCTTGGCCTTCTCGGTCGCGTAGTTGACGGCGGCGGTGACGCCGTCCATGCGGTTGAGCTTCTTCTCGATCCGGGCGGCGCAGGAGGCACAGGTCATGCCGCCGATCACCAGATCGACTTCGGACGGGAGTCCGGGGGCTATCGGAGTGTGCGTGCTGGACATGTCCTACTCCAGGAACGGGAAAGCACGGCGGGCGGCGGCTCTCAGACCTGGCCGGCCAGTTCGAAACCGGCCTCGTCGACGGCCGCGCGGACGGCGTCCTCGTCGAGCGCGGCGGCGGAGACGACGGTGACCTCGCCGCTGGAGGCGACGGCCTTGACCGAGCTGACGCCGTCGAGCCGGGAGATCTCGCCGGAGACCGCCCCCTCGCAGTGGCCGCAGCTCATGCCGCTCACCTTGTAGACGGTGGTGACGGTGTCCTGGGTGCCGCTCATGGGGTTACTCCTCGTGGGAAGGGTGCGGTGCGCGGGGCGGCGCGGGCCGGTCGGGGCCCACGGTGCCCTCCACTTCCCCACTGTATACCCCTAGGGGGTATTCCTCCAAGAGGGGTCCCGCCGGGTCAGCGAGCGCACCCAGACCAGCCCGAAGAGCGCCACGCAGACCATCCCGCCGACCGAGAACAGCGTGAACAGGTGCTGCTGCTGGTCCGTCGGCCGCGCGAGATAACCCAGCTCGAACAGCGCCCGGTCCAACGTCGTACTGGTCAGCCGGGTCACCAGCCAGACCGCGATCCCGTGCGTGGAGTCCCACAGGGCGTGCAGCAGGGAGACCCCGAGATACGTCCACACGACCGCCGCGCCGAGCCGGAACCGGCCGTCCGGGCGCCGGTGCGCCAGCAGGACGCCGCCCGCGATCGCCGTCCACAGGCCGTGCCCGAAGGGGGCGAGGACGCCGCGCAGGATCTCCGTCTCCAGCAGCGCCCGCAGGTCGATGCCCTCGGTGGAGACGGCCGCGTTGAAGGCGTACCCGGCGCTCTCCAGGGCCGCGAAGCCGAAGCCGACGGCCGCCCCCAGGACGAGCCCCGCCCTCATCCCGCGCAGCCGCGTCTGGCCGCGCAGCACCAGCATCAGGGCGGCCAGCTTGGCGGCCTCCTCGATCAGCCCGACGCCGACGAACATCCCCAGGGAGGGGTGCAGCAGATAGGTCTCCATCAGGGAGGCGCCCAGGACGCCCAGGGTGCCGCCGGTCAGGAAGCACCCCAGGATCGCGCTCACGCCCAGATCGCGGCCGTGCCGCTCGTACGCCCACAGCACGAAGGTGACCGGCACCAGGAAGCTGCCGAGCAGGATCAGCGTCGGCAGCAGGGTCGTGTTGCGGGTGGCGTAGGTGACGGCCGCGGTCAGCGCCCACAGGGCGAGCCCGCCGCCCAGGCAGTGCTTCCACAGGCCCGCGCGGATACGGGGGTAGCTCGACGGCGGCTGCTGCGGACCGGGGATGCGGGCCCGGGGCGCGCCGGGCTGCGGGGAGTGGGTCACGAAAGAGGGCCCCTCGTACGACCGGGAGGACGGTGCCGGTATACGGCTTTGGTCGCACTTTAGGGGCGTGTGTGCCGTGCCGCAGTCCGAGGCCCTCGGTCGGGTTAGGGGCGCGCCTCGGTCAGCGGCCTCAGGTACGCCACGAGCGCGTTCTTCAGCTCCTCGACGTACGCCTGCCGCTCGGCGCCCTCGTGCCGCAGGATCAGCTCCAGGCCGGCCTTGTACATCCCCAGGCACATCTGGGAGGTCCGGGCGATCCGCTCCGGGGGCGCGTCCGGCACGAAGCTCACCAGCAGCTCCTCGATGCGCGTGAGCAGGCTCGCGTGCAGCGCGTCGTGGCTCTCGGCCACCCGGCCGGGGATGTCGGGGCCGTGCATCAGGGCGAAGGCGACCGGGTGGGCGCAGTTGAACGCGGTGAACCGGTCGACGGCGGTGGCGACGGCCTCCTCCACCGGGGTCGCCGGGGCGACCGGCGCGAGCGCCTCGCCGTACAGCTCCCGCATCTGGTGGGTCAGGCGCTCGCCCAGCTCGATGGCGATGGCCTCCTTGTTCGGGAAGAACTGGTACAGCGTGCCGGGGGAGACGCCGGCCTCGCGGGCGATCGCGTTGGTGCTCGCGGCGGTGTAGCCGCTGGCGGTGAAGACGGTCGCGGCGGCGTCCAGCAACTGGGCGATCCGCCGCTCGCCGCGCGCCTGGCGGCGGACCGGCTGCTCTTTCGTCTGCTCCTCGGACACGAGTTATCCACAGCCTTCCGGACCCGGTTGACAAACACGAGCGGCCGCTCGCATTCTGGGATCGGAAAACACGAGCGGGGTCTCGCGTTTTCCGAGTCTACGGCGCGTGGCGCGCCGTGGCGATGACCATCAGCGCAATTTTCCACGGTGAAGTGGGGGACCCGTAGATGACCGGCTCCGACAGCCCGCCGCCCGGCGGCTGGACCAGGTTCGTGACCGCCCGGCCCAGGCTCACGCTCCTCGCGGCCCTGCTCCTGACCGCCCTCGCGGTCCTCGCCGGCAGCGGCGTCGCCGACCGCCTCGGCAGCGGCGGCTGGCAGGACCCGGCCGCGCAGTCCACCTACGCGACCGACGCCCTGGAGCGCGCCTTCCCCGACTCGCAGCCGAACCTGCTCCTGCTGGTCGACGCGGGCGGCGCCTCCGTCGACGACCCGGCGGTCGCCGCCGAGGCCGCCCGCCTCACCGAACGCCTCGCCGCCGAACAGGGCGTCACGGGCGTCGGCTCCTACTGGCAGGCCAAGTCCCCGACGCTGCGCGCGCAAGACGGCCATGAGGCCCTGATCGCCGCCCGCCTCACCGGCGACGAGAAGGCGAGCGCCAAGACCCTCGACCGCATCGCCCCCGCCTACCGCGGTACCCACGGCCCGTTGAAGGTCACCCTCGGCGGCCGGACCGCCGTGCAGCACGAGATGCAGCGCACCATCCAGGAAGACCTCACCCGCGCCGAGCTGATCGCCCTGCCCGTCACCCTGCTCCTGCTGATCATGGTCTTCGGCAGCGCGGTCGCCGCCCTCCTCCCGCTGGCCGTCGGCATCGTCGCCATCCTCGGCACCAACGCGGTCCTCAACGCCCTCACCCGGTTCACCGACGTCTCCGTCTTCGCGATGAACCTCACCACCGCCCTGGGCCTCGGCCTGGCCATCGACTACGCGCTGTTCATCGTCCGCCGCTTCCGCGAAGAACTCGCCGCCGGCGCCGACCGCTCGACCGCGATCGGCACGACGCTGCGCACGGCGGGCCGTACGGTGCTGTTCTCCGCGCTGACCGTCGCCGTCTCCCTCGCCGCGATGCTGATCTTCCCGCAGTACTTCCTGCGCTCCTTCGCCTACGCCGGGATCGCCGTCGTCGTCCTCGCCGCAGCCGCCGCGCTGATCCTCCTCCCGGCGGCCCTGACGCTCCTGGGCGACCGGGTCAACTCGCTCGACCTGCGCAAGGTGTTCCGCAGGAAGCGGGGTGCCGCTGGAGTTGAAGCCGGCGCCGGCTGGGGCCGTGCCGCGTCGCTCGTCATGCGCCGCGCCCCCTTCTTCGCCGTCGGCACGACCGCCGTCCTCCTCCTGCTCGGACTCCCGTTCCTGGGCGTGAGGTTCGGCAGCGCCGACGACCGCCAGCTGCCCGCCTCCGCCGAGTCCCACACCGTCCAGCAGCACATCAGGGACGGTTTCCCCGGCAACCCCGGCGGCTCCCTGGAGATCCTCGCCGAGGGCCGCGCGAGCGCCGCCGACTACACCGCCTACAAGGAGAAGGTCGCCGCCCTCCCCGAGGTCGCCCGCGTGGACGGCCCGCTCGTCAAGGGCGACCTGGCGTACTTCACCGTCCAGCCCAAGGGCGAGTCCACCGACCGGCGGGCCCAGCGTCTGGTCGGCGAACTGCGCGCCACCGACGCCCCCTTCGACACCAAGGTGACCGGCACGGCGGCGATCCTGGTCGACTCCCAGCACGCCATCGCCGACCGGCTGCCCTGGGCGCTCGCCCTCATCGCCGTCGTCACGCTCTTCCTGGTCTTCCTCCTCACCGGCAGCGTCCTCGTCCCCCTCCAGGCGGTCCTGCTCAACGCGCTCAGCCTGACGGCCATGTTCGGCGCGGTCGTCTGGGTCTTCCAGGACGGCCACCTCGCCGGTCTCCTCGGCTTCACCGCCACCGGCTCCATCGAGACCACCCTCCCCGTCCTGATGTTCTGCGTCGCCTTCGGCCTCTCCATGGACTACGGCGTCTTCCTCCTGTCCCGCATCAAGGAGGAGTACGACGAGAGCGGCGACCACGACCGCGCGGTCCGCCTCGGCCTGCGGCGCACGGGCGGGCTCATCACGGCGGCGGCGGTCATCCTCGCGGTCGTGATGGTCGCCATAGGCACCTCCCGGGTCACCAACATCAAGATGCTCGGACTCGGCCTCGCCCTGGCGGTCCTCATGGACGCGATGGTCGTCCGCAGCCTCCTGGTCCCCGCGATCATGAAACTGACCGGGAGGGCGACATGGTGGGCGCCGGGTCCGTTGCGTAAGTTCCATGAGCGGTTCGGAGTGAGCGAGGGGGAAGGCGCCGCCCATGGCGGTGACCGGCCGGCCGAGCACACCGAACCGCTAGCCGAAGCGGTCAACTAAAGGGGAGGTCCGGGATGCGGGCGGTGCTCTTCGAGCAGTACGGCGGTCAGCTGGAGGTGCGCGAGGTGCCCACCCCGCGCCCGGCCCCCCACGGCGTGCTGGTCCGGGTCGAGGCGACCGGCCTGTGCCGCAGCGACTGGCACGGCTGGATCGGCCACGACCCGGACATCACCCTCCCGCACGTCCCCGGCCACGAACTCGCCGGCGTCGTCGAGGAGGTCGGCGCGGCGGTCACCAACTGGCGCCCCGGGGACCGCGTCACCGTCCCCTTCGTCTCCGGCTGCGGCAGCTGCCCGGCCTGCGCGGCCGGCGACCACCAGGTGTGCGAGCGCCAGACCCAGCCCGGCTTCACCCACTGGGGCTCCTTCGCCCAGTACGTCGCCCTGGACCACGCCGACGTCAACCTGGTGGCGATCCCCGACGACCTCTCGTACGCCACGGCGGCCTCCCTGGGCTGCCGGTTCGCGACCGCGTTCCGCGCGGTGGTCCAGCAGGGCCGGGCCGCGCCGGGGGAGTGGGTCGCCGTCCACGGCTGCGGCGGGGTCGGCCTGTCGGCCGTGATGATCGCGGCGGCCTCGGGAGCGAGGGTCGTCGCCGTGGACGTCTCGCCGCGCGCGCTGGAGCTGGCGCGGCGGTTCGGCGCGAGCGAGTGCGTGAACGCGGCCGGCGCCTCCGACTCCGGGTCCTCCGACTCCGACTCCGGGTCCCCCGCCTCCGACTCCGGGGCCCCCGCTCCCGCCTCCGGGTCCCCCGCCCCCGACTCCGGGTCCGGCACTCCCGCCCCTGGCTCCACCGCCCCCGACCCCGAGTCCAGCCCCAGCCCCCTAGACACAGCCGCCCGAGTCCGTGAGCTGACCGGCGGCGGGGCCCATCTCTCCCTCGACGCCCTCGGCTCCCCGGTGACCTGCGCGGCCTCCGTCAACTCCCTGCGCCGCAGAGGGCGTCACCTCCAGGTAGGCCTGCTGCCCTCGGGCGACGGCACCACCCCCGTCCCCATGGCCCGCGTCATCGCCCTGGAACTCCAGCTCCTCGGCAGCCACGGCATGGCCGCCCACACCTACCCCGAGATGCTGGAGGCGGTCCGCGCGGGCGCCCTGCGCCCCGACCTCCTGGTGACATCGACGATCACGCTGGACGCCGTACCGAAGGCACTGCCGGAGCTGGGGAGCGCGCCGGGGGCGGGGGTGACGGTGATCGAACCCTGGGCGTGAGCGAAACCCTGGCGGCCGAAACTCCGGTGACCCGAACTCCGGCCGCCGAAACCCCAGTTGACCGGCCCCCACACAAAGGCGTGCCCCGCGAGAAAGCTGCGGGGCACGGTCTCCTCACCGACCCTCAGTCGGCCCGCCGGCTCCGGTTCCCCGGTCGGGCCGCGACCCACGCGCGGACGGTGTCGGCGTACCAGTACGGCTTGCCGCCCTCGACATGGTCCGGCGGCGGCAGCAGCCCGTGCTTGCGGTAGGAGCGGACCGTGTCCGGCTGGACCCGGATATGGGCGGCGATGTCCTTGTAGGACCAGAGCTGTCGGTCGGTCATGACTGCACCTCCCTGCGCGGCCCGGACGGCGGCCGGGAGACCGCCCGGGGGAGCCCGGAGCCACGCTGTGGATCACCGGCGGTGACCACCTCGCGATCACCACCCTGCGCCCGATGAACGACGCAGAGTGACGCTCCGCATGTGCTTGTTGACGAGGGGTGACAGTAAAGCCGCGTACATGTGACGCATGTGACACAAAGGTGGCTTTTGTGACAGACCTGAAGCAGAGGGACGCGTGGCGACGAAGGTGACGCCCCCCGCCGACGCCCCCACCCCCCACCGACGCCTCCCCGCCGCACACAGCAACGCGCACAACAAGAAGGGCCCCGGGGCCGACACACCCCCAGGACCCTCCGCTGCCGTACCGCCCCCTCAGGCCCCGCAGGACCGCAGGAACGCCCGGGTCCGCTGGGCGATCGGCAGCGGCTGGTCCGGCGGGCACGGGTACATGTCCTGCTCGACGATCGCGAAGAGATCGACGTCGAGCTTCCCGGCCGCCTCCAGCACGGGCCCCAGCTCAGGGACACCCTTAGGGGGCTCGCACATGACACCCTGAGCGACGGCGGGCCCGAACGGCGTGCCCTTCGCGCGGACGTCGGCCAGGATCTCCGGGTCCACCTGCTTGAGGTGCAGATACCCGATCCGCTCCCCGTAGGTCTCGATCAGCTTGACGCTGTCGCCGCCGCAGTACGCGTAGTGCCCGGTGTCGAGGCACAAAGAGACCAGGCCGGAGTCGGTGCCGTCCAGGAAGCGGGCGACGTTGTCCTCGCTGTCGATGTGGGTGTCGGCGTGCGGGTGGACGACGATCTGGAGCCCGTACTCGTCCCGCACCCGCTCCCCGAGCCGCTCGGTCAGCGAGGTGAGATTGCGCCACTGCTCCGGCGTGAGGGTGTCCGGCTCCAGGACCTCGCCGGTCTTGTCGTCGCGCCAGAAGGACGGGATGACGACGAGGTGCTTGGCGCCCATGGCCTGGGCCAGGACCGCGTTGTCGGCCACGTGCGCCCAGGTCTTGTCCCACACGGACTCGCCGTGATGCAGACCGGTGAAGACCGTTCCGGCCGACACCTTCAGACCGCGCTCGGCGATCTCGCGGGTCAGGATCTCGGGGTCGGTCGGGAGGTACCCGTAGGGGCCCAGCTCGATCCACTCGTAGCCGGACTGCGCGACCTCGTCGAGGAAGCGCTGCCAGGGGACCTGCGCGGGGTCGTCCGGGAACCAGACACCCCAGCTGTCGGGGGCCGAGCCGATGCGGATACGCGAAAGAGCCGGCGAGGGCGAGGACAACGACGTCATGGCCGTCAGCGTGCGGGTGGGACCGCTGGGGTGTCAAGGGCTGGTCCGAATGTCTGGACAAAGTATTGACAGGGCTCGGTGAACGGGACTAGAAACGCGGTGACCGCACGACCGCACCGAAGAACCTTGCGCCCAGCGAGCACGTGAGCTGAGACGAGCCGACACGAAGGGAACTCGATGGCGTACGACCTGATCACCATGGGACGGATCGGGGTGGACCTCTATCCGCTCCAGACGGGCGTCCCGCTCCCGCAGGTCACCTCGTTCGGGAAGTTCCTGGGCGGCTCGGCGACGAACGTCGCGGTCGCCGCGGCGCGCCTCGGCCGCCGTACGGCGGTGATCACCCGCACCGGCGACGACCCCTTCGGCACCTACCTCCACCAGGAGCTCCAGGGCTTCGGCGTCGACGACCGCTGGGTCCGCCCGACCCCCGGCCTCAACACCCCGGTCACCTTCTGCGAGGTCTTCCCGCCGGACGACTTCCCGCTCTACTTCTACCGCCGCCCCAAGGCCCCCGACCTCGAACTCACCGAGGACGACCTGGACCTGGCGGAGCTCCAGCGGGCCCGCATCTTCTGGGTCACCGGCACGGGCCTGAGCGAGGAGCCCAGCCGTACGGCGACCCTCGCCGCCCTCGCCCACCGCGCGAAGTCCGGCCACACCGTCTTCGACCTGGACTGGCGCCCCATGTTCTGGTCCGACCCCGAGGCGGCCCGCCCCTTCTACGCCGAGGCGCTGAAGCACACCACGGTCGCCGTCGGCAACCTGGACGAGGTCGAGGTCGCCACCGGAGTGCGCGAACCCCGGGCCGCCGCACGGGCGTTGCTCGACGCGGGCGTCGAACTGGCCGTCGTCAAGCAGGGCCCCAAGGGTGTGCTCGCGGTCGACGCGCACGGCAACGAGGCCGAGGTGCCGCCGCTGCCCGTGACCGTCCTCAACGGCCTCGGCGCCGGCGACGCCTTCGGCGGCTCGCTGTGCCACGGGCTCCTCGAGGGCTGGGACCTGGAGAAGGTCATGCGGCACGCCAACGCGGCCGGCGCGATCGTCGCCTCCCGCCTGGAGTGCGGCTCCGCCATGCCGAGGACCGACGAGATCGAGGCGGCGGTGGCGGCGGGCGAGGTGACGGCGGAGATCTCCGGCGCGGCGGGCGCCGTGGCGCAGACCGCGGGCGAGACCCCCGGAGCCGGCCGATGAGCCCCGCGAGCCCGCCCCGCACGACCGGGAACCCGACCGCCGCCGCAGCCCAAGCCGCGCCCGCCGCAGCCCAAGCCGCCGCCGCAGTGCGAACCGCGCCCGCCGCCGCAGCTCAAACCGCGCCCGCGACCCCCGGAGCCCCCCGATGACCCCCGTAGCCGTGGACGTCTCCGAGATCGTCCGCCTCCGTACCGAGCGCCCCGAAGCGGTCGCCGAAGCCGCCGCCCGCCGCGAGCGCCGCCCGCTGCTCGGGCCCAGCGGCCGGCTGATGATCGTCGCGGCCGACCACCCCGCGCGCGGCGCCCTCGGCGTCGGCGGTGCCAAGCTCGCCATGGCCAACCGCGCCGACCTGCTCGAACGCCTCTGCCTGGCGCTCAGCCGCCCCGGCGTGGACGGCGTCCTCGCGACCGCCGACATCCTCGACGACCTCCTCCTGCTCGGCGCCCTCGACGGCAAGGTCGTCATGGGCTCGATGAACCGCGGCGGCCTCCAGGGCGCGTCCTTCGAGCTGGACGACCGCTTCACCGGCCACCGCGCCGAGGACATCCAGCGCCTGGGTTTCGACGCCGGCAAGCTCCTGCTGCGCATCGACTACGACGACCCGGGCTCGCTGACCACCCTGGAGTCCACGGCCCGCGCCATCGACGACATGGCGGCCCGTCAACTCCCGTTGTTCGTCGAGCCGTTCATCAGCCGCCGGACCCCCGAGGGCAAGGTGAAGAACGACCTCTCCGCCGAGGCCGTCACCCGCTCCATCGCCATCGCCTCGGGCCTGGGCGGCACTTCGGCCTACACCTGGCTGAAACTCCCGGTCACCGAGAACCCCGACGACATGGCGCAGGTCATGGAGACGTCGACGCTCCCGGCCGTCCTGCTGGGCGGCGAGGTCGGCGAGGACCAGGACGGCGCGTACGAGAAGTGGCGCGGCGCCCTCCAACTCCCCACCGTCCGGGGCCTGGTGGTCGGCCGTTCGCTGCTCTACCCGGCGGACGGGGACGTCGCCGCCGCCGTCGACACCGCCGTAGGACTGCTGTGAGGGCCGCATGAGCACCAAGGATCTCCACGTACCCAAGGGGGCCGCCGCGCACGGCGGTTACGCCCTCGACATCGACCCGGAGAGCGCCGGCTGGGGCTACAGCGCCCTGCGGATCGTCGAGTTGACGCCCGGTGGCGGCCACACCTTCGACGCCGGGGACAGCGAGTGGATCGTGCTGCCCCTCGAAGGCGGCTGTACCGTGCAAACAGAAGGAAAAGAGTTCCAACTCCTGGGCAGGGAAAGTGTTTTCGCGGGCGTAACCGACTTCGCGTACGTTCCCAGAGACGCCCGGGCATCGATCGCCTCCGGTGCGGGAGGCCGCTTCGCCCTGGCAGGAGCGAAGTGCGAGCGACGACTCCCCGCCCGCTACGGCCCCGCACCGGAGGTCCCCGTCGAAGAGCGCGGCAGCGGCACGCAGTTGCGGCACGTGCGCAACTTCGCCTCCGCCGACGCCTTCGACTGCGCCAAGCTGATCGCCGTCGAGGTGATCACCCCCGGCGGCAACTGGTCGTCGTACCCGCCGCACAAGCACGACGAGACCCGGCCCGGCGAGGAATCCGAGCTGGAGGAGATCTACTACTTCGAGATCGACGGGCCGCACGGCTTCGGCTACCAGCGCGTGTCCCCGTCCCGCGAGGGCGGCGCGGAGGTGCTCGCGGAGGTCCGCTCGGGTGACGCCGTCCTCGTACCCGACGGCTGGCACGGCCCGTCGATCGCGCAGCCGGGCCACGACATGTACTACCTGAACGTCATGGCAGGCCCGGGTGCCACGCGTGAGTGGCGGATCTGCTTCCACCCGGACCACACGGAGGGTTACCGATGACGACGACCCGGCTGACCGTGGCGCAAGCCCTCGTCCGCTTCCTCGCCGCCCAGTACACCGAACGCGACGGCGAGCGCCGCCGGCTGATCGACGCGACCTGGGGCATCTTCGGCCACGGCAACGTGGCGGGCCTCGGCCAGGCGCTGCTGGAGTACGGCGATCGGATGCCCTACCTCCAGGGCCGCAACGAGCAGTCGATGGTCCACGCGGCCGTCGGCTTCGCCCGCCAGTCCAACCGGCTCTCCGCGCAGGCGGTGACGACGTCGATCGGCCCCGGCGCGACGAACCTCGTCACGGGCGCGGCCCTGGCGACCGTCAACCACCTTCCGGTCCTCCTCCTTCCGGGCGATATCTTCGCGACCCGGGTGGCCGACCCGGTGCTCCAGCAGCTCGAAGTCCCGTACGCGGGCGACGTGTCGGTGAACGACGCGCTGCGCCCGGTGTCGAAGTACTTCGACCGGGTGACGCGCCCCGAGGCCCTGATCCCGGCCGCCCTCCAGGCGATGCGCGTCCTCACGGACCCGGTCGAGACCGGCGCGGTCACCCTCGCCCTCCCGCAGGACGTGCAGGCGGAGGCGTACGACTGGCCGGACGAGTTCTTCGCCGACCGCGTCTGGACCGTCCGCCGCCCCGGCGCCGACCCGGTCGAACTGTCGGCGGCGATCGAGGCGATCCGCTCGGCCCGGCGCCCCCTGATCGTGGCGGGCGGCGGCGTCCACCACAGCCGCGCGGAGGAGGCCCTGCAAGCCTTCGTGAGCGCGACGGGCATCCCGGTCGCGTCGACCCAGGCGGGCAAGGGCTCCCTGCCCTACGACCACCCGCAGGACGTCGGCGGCGTCGGCCACACCGGCACCGCGACCTCCAACGAACTCGCCCGCACCGCCGACCTGATCATCGGCGTCGGCACCCGCTACACCGACTTCACGACCGCCTCGAACACCCTGTTCAACGCGGCCGGCCGGTTCCTCAACCTCAACATCGCCGGCTACGACAGCCACAAGCTGGCCGGCCTCCCCCTGGTCGCGGACGCCCGCAGCGCCCTGACCCAGCTGACGGAAGCCCTCGCCGGCCACGAGGTCGAGGAGCCGTACGTCGAGGAGTACACGCAGGACAAGGAGCGCTGGGAGCAGCGCGTCGACGCGGCGTACGAGACCCCGGAGGAGGACGTCCGCCCGACCCAGACCCAGGTCCTGGGCGTCCTCGACTCGCTGGCCGACGAGTCCGACATCGTGATCAACGCGGCCGGTTCCCTCCCCGGTGACCTGCACAAACTCTGGCGGGCCCGGTCGCGCGACGGCTACCACCTGGAGTACGGCTACTCCTGCATGGGGTACGAGATCCCGGCCGCGATCGGCGTCAAGATGGCCGCGCCCGAGCGCGACGTCTGGGCGCTGGTCGGCGACGGCACGTACCTGATGATGCCGACGGAGATCGTCACGGCCGTGCAGGAGGGGATCGCCATCAAGATCCTCCTCATCCAGAACCACGGATACGCGTCCATCGGCGGCCTGTCGGAGGAGACCGGCGCCGAGCGCTACGGGACGGCGTACCGCTACCGGGCGGCGGACGGCACGTTCTCGGGCGCGCCGCTGCCGGTCGACCTCGCGGCGAACGTCGAGAGCCTCGGCATGCGCGTCCTGCGCGCGAAGACCGTCGCCGACCTGCGCGCGGCCCTCACCGAGGCGCGCGCCGCCGACACCCCCACTTGTGTCTACGTCGAGACCGAAACGGCCGACACAGTGTCGGGCGCGCCCCCGGCCCAGGCCTGGTGGGATGTCCCCGTGGCCGCCACCGCGACCCGCGCGTCCGCGGTCAAGGCCCGTGAGCAGTACGAACGGCACGCCGCGTCCCGCCGCCGCCATCTCTAGAAGCCGCCGATTTCGATGAAGGAGCACCTGGCATGACGAAGATCGTCAACCACTGGATCGGCGGCAAGACCGTCGAAGGCGCGTCGGGCACGTTCGGTCCGGTCACGGACCCGGCGACCGGCGAGGTCACCACCAAGGTCGCGTTCGCGACCGTCGAGGAGGTCGACGCCGCGGTCGCCGCCGCGAAGGACGCCTTCGTGACGTGGGGCCAGTCCTCGCTGGCCAAGCGCACGGAGATCCTCTTCAAGTTCCGCGCCCTGCTCGACGCCAACCGCGACGCGATCGCCGAGCTGATCACCGCCGAGCACGGCAAGGTCCACTCCGACGCGCTCGGCGAGGTCGCCCGCGGCCTGGAGATCGTCGAACTCGCCTGCGGCATCACCGTCCAGCTGAAGGGCGAGCTGTCCACGCAGGTCGCCACCCGCGTCGACGTCTCCTCGATCCGCCAGCCGCTGGGCGTCGTCGCCGGCATCACGCCGTTCAACTTCCCGGCCATGGTGCCGATGTGGATGTTCCCCATCGCCATCGCGACCGGCAACACGTTCGTCCTGAAGCCGTCCGAGAAGGACCCGTCGGCGTCGCTGAAGATCGCCGAACTGCTCGCCGAGGCGGGCCTGCCCGACGGCGTCTTCAACGTCGTCCACGGCGACAAGGTCGCGGTCGACCGCCTCCTCGAGCACCCCGACGTGAAGGCCGTGTCCTTCGTCGGCTCGACCCCGATCGCGCGCTACATCCACACCACCGCCTCGGCAAATGGCAAGCGCGTCCAGGCACTTGGCGGCGCCAAGAACCACATGCTGGTCCTCCCGGACGCCGACCTCGACGCGGCGGCGGACGCGGCCGTGTCGGCGGCGTACGGCTCCGCCGGCGAGCGCTGCATGGCGATCTCGACGGTCGTGGCCGTCGGCGCGATCGGCGACGAGCTGGTCGAGAAGATCCGCGAGCGCGCCGAGAAGATCAAGATCGGCCCCGGCAACGACCCGGCGTCCGAGATGGGCCCGCTGATCACCGCCGCGCACCGCGACAAGGTCGCGTCGTACGTGACCGGCGCCGAGGCCGAGGGCGCGGAGGTCGTCCTCGACGGCACCGGCTTCACGGTCGAGGGTTACGAGAACGGCCACTGGATCGGCATCTCCCTCCTCGACAAGGTCCCGACGTCCGCGAAGGCGTACCAGGACGAGATCTTCGGCCCGGTCCTGCTGGTGCTGCGCGTCGAGACGTACGACGAGGGCATCTCGCTGATCAACGCGTCGCCGTTCGGCAACGGCACGGCGATCTTCACGCGGGACGGGGGTGCGGCGCGGCGGTTCCAGCTGGAGGTCGAGGCGGGGATGGTCGGCATCAACGTGCCGATCCCGGTGCCGGTGGGGTACCACTCGTTCGGCGGCTGGAAGGACTCGCTGTTCGGGGACCACCACATCTACGGCAACGACGGCACCCACTTCTACACGCGCGGCAAGGTCATCACCACGCGGTGGCCGGACCCGTCCGAGGGGCCGTCCGGGGTGGACCTCGGGTTCCCGCGCAATCACTGAGCGGGGTAGTCGAAGGAGGGGCCGGCCTCGTAGGGGGTCGGCCTCTTCTGTTTCCGGAAGTCGGTGTGCGGGGCGGGGTTTCGCCGTTCCGGGAAGCCGCTGCGCGGGGCCGGCTTCCGCCGTTCCGGGAAGTCGCCGCGCGGGGTCACCTTTTCGCCGTACGGGAGCGGCTTCCGCCATTTGTCCGGTCCGCCTCTTGCCGCATTGCCCCCTTTGGTCGCTATAAGTGACAGAAGGCGAAGGCGAAGGCGTGCGGAAGGGCGGCAGGGCGATGGAACAGGACCGGACGGACGAGGAGTACCGCGGCTCGGCGGCTTTCCTTATCGACGAGGCGCTGAGCTTCCTCTACCCGGCGGCGCTGAAGGCGGCGGCGGACGTAGGCGTGGCGGACCACATGACCGACGGCCCGCGCACACCGGAGGAACTGGCGTCGGCGACCGCCACCGACCCGCGCACCCTCTACCGCCTGCTGCGGCTGCTGGCGACGAGGGGAGTGGTCGAGGAGACCCCGGACGGCCGCTTCACGCTGGCGCCCCCAGGGATGGCCCTGCGCTCCGACGCCCCGTACTCGGCCCGTACGGCCGTACAGATGATCACGGACCGCAGCATGTGGCAGCCGGCGGGCGAGCTGACGACCTGCCTCACCAAGGGAACCCCCTCCTTCGACGCGATGTTCGGCATGCCGTTCTTCGACTACTTCGCGCAGGACGCCCGTACGGCGGCGGTGTTCCACGACGGCATGGCGGCGATGTCGGACTCCGAGAACGCGCTGATCGCGGCGGCGTACGAGTTCCCGGCGGACGGGACGGTGGTGGACGTGGGTGGCGGCCACGGAGGCTTGCTGCGGGAAGTCCTTTTGAGGAACGGTGAGTTGAGGGGGGTGTTGTACGACCGCGCGCACGTCCTGGCGGGCCATGAGCTGGGGTCGGAACCGGCGATCGAGGGCCGCTGGGCCCTGGAGGAAGGCGACTTCTTCGAGTCGGTCCCGTCAGGGGACGTGGTGATGATGAAGAGGATCACGCATGACTGGGACGACGAGAGCTGCACGAGGCTGCTGACCCATTGCCGCCGCGCCCTACGCCCCGGAGGCCGGGTCCTGATCTTCGACGCGGTCGTCCCTTCGGGGAACGCCTATCACCAGTCCAAGGCACTGGACTTGATGATGCTGGCGTCGTTCACGGGGCGGGAGCGGACGGAGGGGGATTTCGGGGGGGTGCTGGAGGGGGCGGGGCTTCGGCTGAACCGGGTGCTGCCTACGTCGACGGTGTTGTCGGTGGTGGAGGCGGTGGCGGCCTGAGGGTGGGGGCGCTGTTCCGCGAAGGAAATCCCGGCATGCCGGAACGGAAGTTCGACAACTGGATCGCGAAGCGCCTGAGCCACCAGAACGTGCTGCGCCAAGGTCCCCCGCCCGCTCACTGGTTCATCCTCGACGAAGCACTCCTCCGACGCCCGGTGGGCAGACAGCAAAACCCCGGACAGACCACCCCTGACCTTCACTCCACAGGTCTGGCAAGCTTTCATCACTTCGACCGAGCCCACCTCTTGGTCGTAGCACTCCAGCACTATGGACGGGAACGGCACCGTGGATTTGATCAACCTCTCGGACGGCGACAACAGCGTCCGTGTACGTGTTCTGGGCCGGCGGGAGCCCGGGGTGCTGCCGCTGCATGACTTGCTCGACGCAGAGATCATCCTGGAGAGCGGGTTCATCAGCGGGTGCCTCAGGGTCTGTTGCTATCTCTCGGACCTGGACCAGTGGTCCTCGGCACTGGACGCTCTTGAAGGCGGCGGGAGTGCCGAATGGCTGGACGAAGGAAATGGCCCGGTGATTAGGATCGAATTCCCTGAGGCCGACCCTTCCGTCCCGACGGTCCACATCGAGGACGCGTCCGGATCTGGAGCATCGGCAACTATCCCGATCGCCCTGGGTGCCGGCTGGGTCGAGAAGCAGCGCGAACACCTCCGAGAGGTGGCGCGGGATTGGCCGAGTGAAGTGCTGAAAACAGCATCAGGCGTTTACGAATGGCGTCGCTGAAGGCTGCCTTGCGGGCTGAAAAGAATGCGGGCGGATTTTTTGGAACTCCGCCCGCAAGGTATTTACCGATCGGGTGACAGGGTCACTGCACGAAAGTCCTGCTCATGAACCATCCAGTGTCATCGAACGCTTCGAGCGATACGGCAAACGGGACGTTGCCGCCAGGGCGATAGTGCGGCGTCGCCGCATACATGATGGTGTTGCCCTTCGAGACGTAGTCGGCGACTTCCTTCTCGAATTCATTCATGGGACCGTTGTCGATGGCCGCTGTCGTTCTGACGAAGTTTTCCGGAGTATTTCCGGAACCGCCCAGTGCCTTCGGGAGGAGATGTCCACGTGCGTCTCCATTGGCCCCGCTCACGAAGCCAGGGGGAGTCACGCTTCTTGACGCCTTCCCTCCGGTACCGAGCATGCTCGGGGTGACTTCTGCGACGATTCCGGACCGGCGACCCTCTGCGTCGATGCTTCCGTAGTCGATTTCTCCGCAGTTGTGGACCAGAACTGGTGCGTTACCTGCCAGCACATAGTACGTATGCAGCCTGCTGACGGTGAGGTTGTGGACGGTGGCGTCCAGTGCCGTCCACCGTTGGACCGCCGTGATCTGGACCAGCGTTCCCGACCCGGTCCGCAGCCATTCGCCCGCCCGGAGGTCGGTCGCGTCGATCCACTGCCCCAACTCCGGTACCCAGAACGGATGTCCGTCCGTAGCCGTGACCTTCGCCGTCCGGGTGCCCTTGGCGCCGTCGGTGTCGATGGTGATCGTGACGAGGTGTTTGATCCCCTTGCCCTTGATCTCCCGAGTCACCGTCTCCGCCCGGGTCTCCCCGGTCTCCGGATCGGTCGCCAGGACCCTGTCGCCGGCCTTCACTTGGTCGATCGGCTTCGTGGAGCCGTCGGCCATCAGGACACGGGTACCCGGGGTGAAGCTGTTGTTGATCGGACAGCTCGCTCCGCCGCCGGAGTCACCCGAGCCGCCGCCCGAACCCCCCTCGCTGTCGCTCCCCGACTTACTCCGAGACCCCCCAGACTTACTCTCCGCCTTCCCCCCGCCCGAAGACCCCTTAGCCTGCGAAGACTTCCGAGCCTGGACCTGGACAGAGTTCCCCCGAGCCCCCTTGGACCCCGTATGGGACTTCTTCCGAGCCGCCTCTGCCGCGGCCTTCGCCGCCTCCCGGGCCTTCCGCTTCGCCTCCGCCGCAGCCGCCTCCGCAGCCTTCTTCGCCTTGATCAGCGCAGCCTTCGCCGCTTTCGCCGCGTTGATGCCGATCTCCGCCGCCCGCTTCGCCGCCCGCCACGCCTTCACCGCCCCCAGCGTCGCCTCGAAGGCCCGCCACATCTTCTTGCCCTTGGAGAAGACGCTGGTCCAAGGGATGGCGTCCATCAGAAGGCTGCCGCAGGCCCACAGGTCACCTTGCGAGAAGCAGCCGACGACGTCGTTCCAGCCGACGAACTCCTTGAAGACGGACCAGCCGACACTGAGGATCACATCCCCGATCGACCGGTTCAGCGTCCGCTGATACGACGCGATCTTCGCGTCCAGCGCCGCGATCGACGCGTCGAAGCTCGACGCCGTCGACGTGAGGCCCGACGGGTCCGAGTGCGTCACGGGATTGTTGTTCGCGTACGCGTACCCGTTCGCCTGGAGCGGGTCCGACTGGTCGAGGACCGGGTCCGCCGAGAGGAAACGGCCCGTCGAGGGGTCGTACTCCCGCGCGCCCATATGGACCAGGCCCGAACCCGGATCGTCGTCCCCGGTGTGGAACCCGGTGTGGGAACGCGGCAGCAGGTTCGCCGCGCGGTCCTCGCCCCACGGGTCCTTCTTGGTGACCTTGACCGTCATCCCGCCGTCGAGGCGGACCTCGGCGAGCGGGGTGCCGTTGAGGTCGGCCGACTGGGCGTACTGGTGCTCGACGTACCCGGCGGTGTTGTTCGCGCCCTCGTGGTACCGCGTCACCGGCACCGGGCCGGCGTACGTGCGCTCCGCGTAGCGGACCTTGCCGGCGGTCGTGAGGGACAGCTTCGTGTCGGGGAGGTGCAGCACGGCGCCCGCGCTGGTGCGCTCAAGGAGCCGGTTGCCCATCGCGTCGTACACGTACGCCGTCTTGGACGCCGGCTTCCACAGCTGGGTCGCCAAGGTGGAGTTGCAGGCCGCCAGGGTCAGGCGGGTGCCGCTCGTCGAGGCCGGCGCCGACAGGCACAGGCCCGTCGAGACGTGCTTCAGCTGGCCGGTGGACAGGGTCTGCCAGCGCTGGGCCGCCGTCGCGGAGACGCATGTCTGGACGACCACCGCCGAACCCGCCGCCGTGCCCGAGGGCTGGGCGCACTGGCCGCCCACGACCAGCTGGCCCAGCGTCGCGTCCTCCACCGAGCCGTCGCCGTTCGCGTCGGCCGCCTGGATACGGAAGTTCTGCGGCTTGCTGCCGTTGCAGACGAAGATCTGGATCGCGGTGCCGGCCGTCGTGAGGCCGCCGGCGAGGTCCATGCACAGCCCCGCCGTGCCGACCCACGGCCCCGACCCGTCCGCGCCGAACCCGGTCACCGACTCGACCTTGCCGTCCCACGTCCACGCCAGACTCTGCGCGGTGTCGTCGGCGGTGGTCCGGCTGGTCAGATCGCCCGCCGCGTCGTACGACTGCGTCGACCGGGACGTGACCTGCGCGCCCGCCGCCGTCGTCGACTTCTCCGCGTACGACGTCAGCGTGTGCGGCTGGGCCGGCAGCGAACCGGCGGCCCCCGAAGTGCCGTACGTGTACTCGGTGGTGACGTCACCCTTGGTGTCGCGCACGCCGGAGGTGAAACTCGCGCTGTACGCCGTCTTCTTCGTGCGGTTGCCGAGGACGTCGTACTCGTACGCCTGCCAGTAACCGGAGTTCTCCGCCGACACGTTGACCGTGCCGTCGCTGTACGTCGGGGCCGCCGCGCTCTTGCCGGAGGCCGCGCAGGCGCCGCCGCCCGGGGTCGTCCACGCCTGGGTCAGCTGGCCGAGGGTGTCGTACGTGAAGCACTGCCGCTCGGTCGTCGTGCCCGCGCGGTCGGCGGCGGACAGGACGTTGCCGGAGGCGTCGTACGCGTACGACCGCCTGCCGACCTCGCTGCCGGGGACCACCGACGTGTCACCGGAGTTCTCCCGGACCAGGCGGGCCGTGGTCAGCTCGCCCGTCGACTCGTCGAAGGTGTTCTCCTGCCACAGCCGGTGGCCCGCCTCGCCCGTGGTCGAGCGCAGGACCTGGCCGTAGGGGGAGTAGGACGTCTCGGCGGTGTACCAGTCGCGGCCGGAGACCGTGACCGGCAGGCCCGCCTCGTTGTAGCGGGTCACCACCGACTCCGCGCTCAGGCTCCCGGCCGCCGGGGCGGTGTACTTCTCCAGCTGGCCGTCGGAGTTGTAGGCGTACGTGTAGGTGTACTGGGTGGCGAAGCCGTCCGAGGTCAGGCCCGGGGTGGAGCCCGGCGGCAGGGCCGTCGTCATCGCGGTCGGCTGGTAGTCGGCCGTGTACCCGGCGATCGTCGTCGTGTACGCGTCGGTGCCGTCGTAGCGGGTCGCCGAGGACAGCTGCCCCTTGCCGCCTGACGCACCGTCATATGCATACTTCTGGACCAGAGTTGAGGCCGATCCCCCCTTGGGAGTGACCTTCACCTCCGAGACGCGGTTCAGGCGCTCGTAGGTGTACGACACCGTCTGCCCGCGCGCGTCCACCGCCGACTCGACCCGCCCGTAGGCGTCGTACGCCGTCTTCGTCGCGCCCGTGTCCGGGTCGGTGGTGCCGGTGACGCGGCCCAGGGCGTCGTACGTCCAGGTGCGGGTGTGGCCGACGGCGTCGGTGCTGGTCACCATGTCGCCGCGCAGGTCGTACGCGTACCGGGTGCTGATCGCGCCCGTCTCGGTCAACTGGGTGTCGCTGAAGGTGTCCTGACGGACCGTCCGGCCCAGCGCGTCCGTCCAGACCCGGGACCCCGGGGTGCCCTCGGGCTGGCGGACGACCGTGTAGTCGAGGGCGTACTCGTAGCGGGTGCGCCGGTCGGTGGTCGCGACCGCCTTGTCGTTGTTGGTGAACGTCGCGCCGGTCTGCGGGTAGGAGTGGTGCACCGGCGTCACCGTCAGGACCCGGCCGAGCCCGTCGTAGGTGTACGACGTCGCGTTCGGGATCGCCGACTCCGAGGCGGGGACCACGAGTTCGGTGTCCGGGTCGCCCTCCATGTAATACGCGTTACGGGTGTAGCGGACCTGGCCCGAGGCGTTGTGCAGGGTGTCGGTGACCAGCCGGCCGCCGCCCACCGCCGGTGTCTGCGACTGGCGTTCACGGCCGAGACCGTCGTAGATCGTGGTCGACGCCTTGTACGTGCCGTCGCCCGCCGCCGAACTCGGGTTGTCCGCAAGGGACTCCGTCACCACCGACACCGGGTTCTTCAGGTCGGTGTGGTAGGAGTAGCGGGTCGTCGGGTCGTCCGTCGCGGACTGGGTGGCGTCCCAGGCGGCGACCGCGCGGCCGAGGGGGTCGTAACTGTAGGACGTGGTACGGCCGTTGGCGTCCGTCGCGGTCGTGGTGGTGCCCCGGCCCGGCTCCAGGACGGTGGTGTCGGTGAATCCGGCCGTGTCCGAGGTCGAACCGCTGACCGTGGTGATCTTGTAGACCTGGCCGGTCGCCGGGGTGTACGCGGTGGTGTTGAAGACGCCGGTCGGGTCGGTGACCTTCACGATCCGGCCGTAACCGTCGTACTCGGTCTGCGACTCGGGGGCGGTGATCCGCCAGGCGGTGCCCGCGCCGGTGGGCGCGGTGGTCTTGGTGACGAGGCCCTTGGTGGGGGTGCTGGTGTAGGAGGCGCCGTCGTCGTAGTAGACGCGGGAGCCGGTGACCAGGGTGTCGGCCGTCGCGCTGGACAGGGCGGTCGCGCAGGTGGTGGTGCCGGTCGTCGTCAGGGTCTGGGAGACCAGGCCGATCAGGTAGACGTCCGTGTTGTGCACATAGGACGTCATCGTGCACGAGTCGTCCTTGGAGTCGGCCACATCGCCGAACTCCCGTACCTTGACCGGGAGTCCGTACGTCGGGTCGTACTCGGTCTCGGTGGTGACCGCGCGCAGCGTCGAACCGTCGGCGCCCTTGCCGGAGGCTTTGGTGTACGTCGTCGTCGAGCCCAGGGTGACGCGTTCGGCGGTGACGTCGGGGCCGTCGGTGCGGGCGCGGGTGGCGAGCCGGACCGGGGGGTCGGGGACGTTGACCGTGCGGGAGATCCAGCCGGTGTCGGTGTCCGAGCTCCCGCTCGGGTAGGTCAGGGACTCCGCGACCATGCCGGCGTACGCCTTGAGGTCGTTGGCGAGGGCCTTGCCCTCGATGTCCTTCATCACCGAGGCCCGCTTGACGTCGTCGGACGACTTCTCCGGGGTGGAGTCGGCGAGGACGTCGTCGTACATGCCCCGGAAGTAGCGGGTCACCGACTTGGCGGCGACGCTGCCCGAGGCGGCGTCGGTGGCGCCGGTGGTGGTGACGACGGTCGGATAGCCCCGCCAGTCGTCCCAGGTACGGGTCTTGGGGCGGGAGAACTCCGCCTGGCCCTTCGCCCACAGCGGGTTGCCGTCGGTGAGGTAGCCGTACTGCGTCACCGTCTCCTTGGCGTCCGCGAGCCGGGGGAACTCGGTGATCTTGTCGACGACGTACTTGTGGAACCAGGAGATCCGCTTGTCGGCCAGTTCACCGTCGGTGTGCCAGTACACCGGGTAGCACAGCTGGTCGTTCCGGTCGGCCGTCGGCCGCGCCGAGCCCGGCAGGCACTTGCCGGTGGGCGCCTTGTAGTCGACGTGGGTCCGGCCGCCGTACTCGGAGACGACGTCCTGGATGCGCAGCCGGTCGAAGACCTCGCCGGTGTCGGCGCTGTCCGCCTTCACCCGGTTGGGCAGCGCCTGCTTGTTGTGGCCGAACGACACCGGGTTCAGGGTGTCGGTCGCGCCGTCCACGGCGAAGCCGGTACGGGTGACCGACTCCAGCCACAGCGCCGTGTACTCGCCCGTCAGGTCCCAGGGGAAGGACTGGGCGAGGCTCCAGGAGTCCACCTTCGACAGCGCCGTCGACGAACCGGCCGCCGTACCACAGGCGTTGCGCACCCCAGTCTCGTTGCCGTCGGCGTCCGCCTTGTACTCGACCAGCCGCACCCCCTGCTCCCGCTGCGCACACGCGTCGACCGACGCCAGCCGCTTGCGGGTCCAGAAAGTCGGCGCGTACGTCGTGCACTTGCCGCCGCTCACACAGGCGAGGTCGGCCGGGGTGTCGAACCAGGGGCGGGTGCGGTCGGACTGCTTGGAGTCGAAGTTGGCGTCCGTGCAAGGGACTTTGAGCGCGCTGTCGTAGAAGCAGCGCTCGGCCGCGTTGAACCGCATCCGGCCCAGCGGCTCTTCGGTGTACAGGGCGCCGGCGCGCTGGCCGTAGTCGATGCGGGAGAGGTAGCCGCCCCGGTCGTAGCCGACCGCGCGGGCCTCCTTCATGTTCCGCGCGTACGCGCCGCGTTCCTTCTTCCACCACAGCGTCATCGCGTTGCCGCTGGTGTCGACGACGTAGTCGAGCTGGAAGCGCCAGCCCTGGTCGCAGAAGGAGTCCGCGAACTTCGCCGCGTGGCAGGGGTCGCTGTCGTGGTTGCCGGCGACGGGCACGCTCAGGACGGAGTTGGTCTCCTCCTTGCCCTCGCTCCAGCCGGGCAGCCGGTTCAGGCCGAAGTAGTACTGGGTGCCGTCGCTGGTGGTGACCTTCCAGAACTCGCCGTCGTTGTCGCCGTTCCCGGAGGCGTCGACACCGGTGACGGCCTTGTAGTCGGCCGAAGTCAGCAGCTCCACACGGGTGTTGTCACCGCGCGCGCTCTTCCACTCCTTGGTGGCGCCGACCCGGACCAGCTCGGTCGTCGTCCCGTTGAGGGACAGCACCGCGTTGTCCGTGCCCCAGCACTGGTCGCCGGTGAAGTGGTCCTTGTTGTTGGCGTTCGCGGTGTCGGCCGCACAGCCCACGAACGTCCGGGTGATCGAGCCCGGGTTGTAGTCCCAGCCCTCGCCGACCCAGGAGACCTGGTTGTTCGTCGCCGACGTACGCCCGTCGGAGGACTGCGAGTTGTAGCTCAGGGTCACGTTCGGCGTCGGCCCGGCCGGGATCTGCGGCGCGGCCATCGTGTACGAGTAGCTGAACGCGCCGGAGGAACCGCCGGCCGTCCAGGACCCCGCCGACACGATCGGGCTCGCCGAGAAGTCACCGCCCGCGCCCGCGCCGTAGGAACTCCCGACGAACAGCCCGCCGCCGGAGGAGTCGGCGATCTGGCGTACGGCGTCAGCGGTGTCGCCGGTGCGCCAGACCGCGTCGTTCACCTCGCCGGTCGTCGTGGCGGCGCTGGTGGTGGCGGCCGTTCCGGATGCCGTCAGGGCGTTCAACTGGGCTGTGTCGACAGTGATGTTGACCAGGGTCTCGGGGACCTCGACGGTCGTGTCCGTGTCGCCGACGACCTCGTCGCCCGCGCTGTCCTCGCCCGGGTCGGGCTCCGAGCCCGAGGAGTCGCCGGCGCCCGGGGTGACCTCGACGGTGGCGCCGGTGCGCTCGACCTCGGTGGTCACGGGGACGCCGGTGGAGCACTCCTCCAGCTCGGGGGTGCTCGCGTAGCAGGACGGCATCAGCGTGAAGGAGAGCCGGTCGAGCCACTGGGCGCTGTAGGACTTGGCGAGTTTGGTGGCGTCGATGGAGACGACCGCGTCGCCGGTGGCGGTGTCGGGCGCGTCGACGGCGAGCATGAAGCCCTGCGCGCCGCCGGCCAGGACGTCGTTCTCGGCGGCCGCCGCGACGCTCCAGTTCCCGGCGAGGGACTGGGCCTGCTCGGCGGTCGCGCCCTCCGGCGCGCCGACGCCGATCGCCATCGTGCCGTCGGCGGACTTCGCGACCTCGGTCGTCGTCCCCGCGGTGAGGGTGGTCAGCGCCTTGCTGCCGGACGCGGCCGGCACCTGGGCCACCGCCGCCGGGCTGTACGGCTCGTTCGGCTCGGTCGAGGCTTCCCCGGACAGCTCGGAGAGGGCGTCGCTGCCCTCCTCGTCGACGCCGACGGGGGCCGTCTTCTGGAGGTCGGCGAGCTCGACGGCGGTCCGGGCATCACCGGGTCCGACCGCCGCCGCGGTGGGCAGCAGGGTGACGGTCAGGGCGAGAAAGAGCCCGGCGACGACACCGGCTCTGGCCTGGCGGCGTATTCGACGTTTGTGCCACGACAGCACGCCGCGCACCCCCCGTTCAGTGAGCTTCTTCAGCGTTGTCGCTCCAGTGCGAGGACGGCTTTGGCGATTGACGTCATGCGGTTTGGACT
>NZ_JBVLTJ010000016.1:167516-191380 GCF_055597585.1 Streptomyces sp. AMJ-169 | reverse complement strand
CTAAGCCTCACAGCGCCGATGGTACTGCAGGGGGGACCCTGTGGGAGAGTAGGACGCCGCCGAACAATCATTCAAAATAAGGCTCACACCTTTACGGTGTGGGCCTTATTTTTTTTTATGCCTTACTTTATTTGTATGGACATGATGGGCAAGAAGTTCGAAGTACGGCTCGTGACTCCCGAGGAATGGCCGGCCGTCCGGGAGCTGCGGCTGACCGCGTTGCAGGACCCGGTGGCCTCGATCGCCTTCCTCGACACCTACGAGTCGGCTTCCGCGCAGCCCGACTCCTACTGGCAGGAGCGCACGGTCGGCGGCTCCGAGGGTTCCCCGACCGCCCGTCAGTTCGTCGCCGTCGGTGAGGACGGGGAGTGGGGTGGCACGCTCGTCGTGCTGCTGGAGGAGGCCGGGAGCGTCGACTGGGCCGGAGTTCCCGTCGAGCGGTTGCAGGGGCACGTCGTGGGCGTCTTCGTGCGGCCCGAGTGGCGGGGTGGCGGGGTCGTCATCGGGGCGCTCTTCCAGGCCGGGCTCGACTGGGCGTGGAGTCTGCCGGGGCTGGAGCGGGTGCGGTTGATCGTGCACGAGGAGAACTCCCGTGCGCAGGCCGTCTACCGGCGGCTCGGGTTCACGCCGACCGGGCTGGTCATTCCGCTGGACCCGGCGGCGGGGACGAACGAGCTGGAGTTCATGCAGGACCGGCCGGCCGACGCCTAGGCCGGCCTCCCTGAACAGAGCCGAGCCGCCGAGCCCCGGCCCGTGCAAAGCCGGCCCGCACAAAAAGAAGCTCACACCTTCAGATCGTCATGCGGCCACCGCGCCCGCGCCTGTTCCCTCGACCGCAGCAACGCCAGTGTCGGCAGCCCCAGTTCGGTGCCCGAGGCGAGCAGCTGGGGCAGGTCGGGGAGGGGGGCCACGGCTGCGACGTCGTCGAGGATCAGGGTGATTGGTGGGTCGAGGCGACCGGAGGATGACCGTTCGGCCATGCGCCGGCCGCGCTCGACCACGCTTGCGGCGAGCGCCGTGAGGAACGGCATCGCGCCGGGGTTCGCGCGGGGGTCCTCGATGGACTCGCCCACTACGTAGAGGGTGCCCCCTTCGTGGAGGAAGGAATCCAGGGTGAGGGCATCGGTTCGGTTCGGGGTGCAGGCCTCGCGGACGTTGACGGTGGAGAGCGCGGCCAGCGTGCGGGCGATCAACTCCTGGGCGATGTCCCGGCGTTCGGGGTACCCGGTCAGCGCCGCCTCCAGCTCGCCCGCGGCGCCCGGCGCGGCCTTGGGGTGCGTGCGCAGGGTGCGGACCGCGTCCTGGATCTGCGTGCCCTGCGCCCAGCGGTGGACGTGCCGGATCGTGCGGCCGTCCAGCGCGGCGGCGTGCAGGCAGCTGCGCAGGAGGGTCTGGGCGGTGTCGGCGACGGCCTGGTCGATCTTCGCGGCGGGGCGGGTGGCCGCCAGCAGCGCCGCCGCACGGGCCGTCGCCGTCAGCTTGTCCTCGCAGCCCGTCGTGGGCGGCCAGTGCAGGCGGGCCGGGCTGTCGCACAGGTGCGTGGGGTCGTAGAGGAGGACCGGGCCCAGCTTGGCTCTGGCGTCCTTCGTGGCCTGCCAGAGGTCCGGGTTGGAGGTGAGGACCAGGGCGGCGCCGGGGGCCTCCTGGAGGGCGGCCACGGCCGTCGCCTGGCGCTGCTCGCGCGGTTCCGTCCGCAGGCCCACGGGCTCGGCCGGCACGCTCTCCACTGCCGGCGCCAAAGGCGGCAACGGCGACGACTGAGCCAACGGCCGCTCCTGCACCGCCAGTTCAGGCACCCGCTGCTGCGGCACCTCCGTGACCGGCTCCGGTTCCTGCTCCACCCCCTGTTTCCTCGCCGGCCGCCGCCCCTGCTTCCCCCGCGCCCGCACCAGCTTCCACCGCGTCCACGTGTTCATCGCGAACACCGCCAGCGTGAACAGGATCATTGCCTGGCCGATGAACAGGCCCCAGAACAGGCCGTACCCGGAAAGGGAGTTCGCCGGGGTGTCGGGCCAGGCGCCGGGCACGTCGTGGGGGGCGGAGATCAGGTGGCGCATCGCCAGCGGGGTGCGGATGAAGGTCAGGCCGGGGGGCCAGGCGCCGTGGGCGAAGAGGCCCGCGAGGCCGGTCGCCGTCCAGATCAGGACCGTCACGACCAGGAGGAAGGCGAGTATCCCGAGCAGCATGCCGTCGGAGATGCCGCCGCCTCCCTTCGCCGGAGGCCTGCTCATCAGGCCACCGTCGACTCGGAGTTGGTGCCGTCGAGGTCGGCCAGGTGCTGTTCCATGAAGGCCGCCGCCCGCTGTTCCGCCTCCAACTCGGCCTCGCGCAGGGCGTCGTCGGGGAGGTCCGCCGAGGACTCCGTCATCGCGCGGTCGGTGAAGACCAGGGGGCGTTCCGTCTCGGTGACCAGGTGTTTGACGACCTGGACGTTGCCGTTGACGTCCCACACCGCGATGCCCGGGGTCAGCGTCGGGATGATCTCGACCGCCCAGCGCGGCAGGCCCAGCACCCGTCCCGTGGCGCGGGCTTCGTCCGCTTTCTGGGCGTAGATCGTCCGCGTCGACGCCATCTTCAGGATCGCCGCCGCCTCCTTCGCCGCCGCTCCGTCCACGACGTCCGAGAGGTGGTGGACGACCGCGACGAACGAAAGTCCCAGCCGGCGGCCGAACTTGAGCAGGCGCTGGAACAGCTGGGCCACGAACGGGCTGTTGATGATGTGCCAGGCCTCCTCGACGAGGAAGATGCGCTTCTTGCGGTCGGGGCGGATCCAGGTGTGCTCCAGCCAGACGCCGACGATCGCCATCAGGATGGGCATCGCGATGGAGTTGCGGTCGATGTGGCTGAGGTCGAAGACGATCAGGGGGGCGTCCAGGTCGATGCCGACCGTGGTGGGGCCGTCGAACATGCCCCTCAAGTCGCCGTCGACCAGCCGGTCCAGGACCAGTGCGACGTCAAGTCCCCACGCGCGTACGTCGTCTATGGCGACGTTCATCGCCTCCGCCGACTCCGGTTCGGGGTGGCGGAGCTGCTCGACGATGTCGGAGATGACCGGCTGGCGTTCGATGATCGTCTCGTTGACGTACGCGTGGGCGACCTTCAGGGCGAAGCCGGAGCGTTCGTCGAGGCCGTGGCCCATCGCGACCTCGATGATCGTGCGCAGCAGGGCCAGCTGGCCCGTCGTCGTGATCGCGGGGTCCAGGGGGTTGAGGCGGATGCCCTGGTCGAGGGCGGCCATCGGGTCCAGGCGGATGGGGGTTATCCCCAACTCCTGGGCGATGAGGTTCCATTCGCCGGCGCCGTCCTCGCCCTGGGCGTCCAGGACGACGACTTGGCGGTCGCGGAAGCGCAACTGCCGTAGGACGTAGGTCTTTTCGAGGGCGGACTTGCCGTTGCCGGACTCGCCGAGGACGAGCCAGTGGGGGGCCGGGAGCTGCTGGCCGTAGAGCTGGAAGGGGTCGTAGATGTAGCCCTTGCCGGAGTAGACCTCGCGGCCGATGATCACGCCGGAGTCGCCCAGCCCTGGGGCGGCGGTGGGGAGATAGACCGCCTGGGCCTGGCCGGTGGAGGTGCGGACCGGGAGACGGGTCGTCTCTACCTTGCCGAAGAGGAAGGACGTGAAGGCGTCGGTCAGGAGGGAGAGCGGGTCCCGCATCTTCTTGGCCTACCTTCGGATGCCGGTGGCGAAGGGGAGGGTGTTGACGAAGGCTCGGTGGTGCTCGCGGTCGCACCACTCCAGCTTCAGGTACGACTTTCCGGCCGACGCCCTTATGGTCCGCTTGTCCCGGTTGAGGGCTTCGGGGGAGCGGGCGGAGACGGTGATGTAGCCGACGAGGTTGACTCCGGCGGCGCCGCTGGCGAGGTCCTCGCCGCGCTGGTCGAGGCGGGAGTGGGCGGCGATGTCGCGGGGGTCGACCGTGCGGTTCATCTTCGCCTGGCGGGAGGCCTCGGCCTCGTCGTTGGTCTTCTCGGTCAGCATGCGTTCGATGGCGACCTCGGTGGGTTCGAGGTCCATCGTGACGGCGACCGTGCGGATCACGTCCGGGGTGTGGACGAGGAGCGGGGCGAGGAAGTTGACGCCGACCGGGGTCATCGGCCACTCCTTGACCCACGCGGTGGCGTGGCACCAGGGGGCGCGGGTGGACGACTCGCGGGTCTTGGCCTGGAGGAACGTCGGTTCCATGGCGTCGAGTTCGGCCGGCCAGGCGTTGCGCTTGCTCATCGCCTGGATGTGGTCGATGGGGTGGTCGGGGTCGTACATGGAGTGGATCAGCGAGGACAGCCGGCCCTGGCCGAGGGGCTGGCGTACGCGGATGTCGGCTTCCTGCAACCGGGAGCAGATGTCGGTGAGTTCGCGGGCCATGACGACGGCGAGGCCCGCGTCGCGGTCGACCTTGCGGCCGGCCATGGGGCGGGCGGCGCGGGCCATCGCGTGGGCCTCGGCGGCGAGTTCGCGGCTGTACTGCATGCAGGCGACGAGGTAGGCGCGGTGCTGTTCGCTGCTGGTCGACACCATCGACTGGAGCTGGTCGTAGGAGGACTGGAGCCAGGGCGGGGACTTGTCGTCGCCGCGCTGGGTGACGTCCTTGGCGTGGGCGTCGGGGTCGGCGGGGAGGGTGCGGGCCAGCATCTGGAGGCGGGTGACGAAGCCGTCGCCGTTCGCGACGTGTTTGAGCAGGGTGCCGAAACGGTCCACCAGGGCTTCCTGGTCCTCGCTGTCGCGCAGTCCGACGCCGGGGCCCTCGATCTCGATGGCGGCGGTGACGGTGCGGCGGTCGGCGTGCAGGAGGACGGCGATCTCGTCGGGGCCGAAGGGCGCGGCCAGCCAGGTGATGCGGCCGATGCCGGGCGGGGGGACGATGTCGGTCTCGCGGCCGTCGGCGCGGATGCCGGCCTCCATGACGGGGCTGCGGTAGGCGGTGGTGCCCTTGCGCAGGGTCCGCTTGTAACTGCGGTTGATCTCGAACCACTTGTAGAACGTGCGGTGCTTGTAGGGCACGTAGACGGCCATCAGCGCGATCAGCGGGAAGCCGGTGAGCAGGACGATGCGCAGGGAGAGCACGGGGACGAGCAGGCCGCACATCATGCCGAGGAAGGCGCCCGCGATGATGAGGGCGATCTCGCCGGTCTCGCGGTTCTTGCCGATCACCGCGTTGGGGCGGGCCCGGCCGATGAGATAGGTCCGGCGGGGCGAGATCGGGTGCGACACGTGGGACTCGGTCGTCAACGCCCTTCACCTCCCGTGCGGTTGTTGCTGGCGTGCGGGGTGTTCAGGCCCGTTCTGGGGGCGGGTGCGGCGGAGGGGACAGATCCGCCGCCGCCGGTCGGGGTGCGCGAGGAGTGCGCGGCCATGCCGCCGCTCGCGGTGTTGGCGGGGCGCGGCGCCGAACTGGCCGTAGCGCCGCCGCCGTTGTCGTTGGCCCGGGTGCTGTGGGTCTTGATGCCCTGGGCGACGAGGGTGGCCGGGGAGGAGATGACGGCCGCCGCCTTGCCTTCCGCGCCCTGCATGATGCGGTTGTTGCGGGAGTGGGCGATCTCGTCGCCGAAGCCGGGGACGAAGCGGTAGATCATCGCGCTGGCGAAGATGGCGAGCAGGATGATGGACAGGCCGGAGACGACGGCGGAGAAGGAGTCGGGTCCGTTGTCTCCGGCGAGGGCGCCGGCGAGGCCGAGGACGATCACGATGACCGGTTTGACCATGATGACGGCGATCATGATGCCGGCCCAGCGGCGGACGTGGCCCCACAGGTTCTTGTCGACGAGTCCGGCGTAGACGACCGTGCCGAGCAGCGCGCCGACGTACAACAGGGCGGTGCGGATGACGAGTTCGAGCCAGAGGACGCCGGCGGCGAGGACGGAGACGAGGGAGACGACGATCAGCATGATCGGTCCGCCGCCGATGTTCTCGCCCTTGCCGAGGGCGGCGGAGAAGGTGCCGAAGAAGGTGTCGGTCTGGTCGCCGGTGGCTTTGGCGAGGACGTCGGAGATGCCGTCGGTGGCGGAGACGACCGTGTAGAGGATCAGCGGGGTGAACGCGGAGGCGAGGACGGTCAGCCACAGGAAGCCGACGGCCTCGGAGATCGCGGTGGTCAGCGGGACTCCGCGCACGGCGCGTTTGGCGACGGCCAGGATCCACAGCACGAGGGTGAGGACGGTGGACGCGGCGAAGACGACGGCGTACTGCTGGAGGAACTTGGGGTTGGTGAAGTCGACGTTGGCGGTCTCCTTCACGGCCTCGCTGAGCTTGCCGACCGTCCAGGAGGCGGCGTCGGCGCAGCCCTTGGCGAGGGAGGAGAGCGGGTCGAGGGTGTCGGAGACGCCGGGGCCGGTCGTCGTGCCGGAGGTGGTGTTGCCGCGCTCGCAGTACTTCTTGGCCTCGCCGACGATGAGGGAGCAGTCGTCGCTCGCCGACGGGGAGGGGGAGGGGCTGGCGCCGCCGGAGGGGGTGGGGGAGGGGTCCGGGCTGGGGGCGGCGAAGGCGCGTGCGGACAGCAGGACGGCCGCTGTCTGTACGGCGGCGCAGACGCCGGCGATGCGGACCGTGCGGTTAGCGCGCATATGTGAACCCTCCGTACTCCTCGACGGCCTTGCTGATCTCGTCGGAGCCCGCGGCCCGGTCGTCGCCCGGGACGGGGGCGGGGCCGCTCTTCTCGGTGTAGCCGGTGACCTTCCAGTCGCCGTCGGTCCAGCTCAGGTCGAGGGTCCAGGTCTTCCAGGACGAGGTGACGGGGTCGGTGGAGGAGACCCCGGACATGCCCATCAGGCCGAGGTACCAGACGGCGACCTTGGCGTGCTGTGCGTCGTAGGACTGGACGGTGGTGCCGACGGGGACGACGCGGGCGACGAAGGTGTCGCCCTTGGGGGCGTTGCCGTCGGCGTCGAGGCCCATCTTGGCGAGGAAGTCCGCCGAGTAGGCCTGGTCGAGGGAGAGCTGGAGCTTGGCGGCGGCGGCCGGGGTGTAGACGGTGGAGACGATGGTGTGGCGGCTGTCCTGGCGGAACATGCCGGTGGAGCCGAGGGCGACCGCGTAGTTGGCGGCGGCGGATTGAACGCCCTGGCTGGTCTGTGCGTATCCGGTGGGGATGCCCGCGGTTTTGCCGTCGACGGGCTTGGTGCCGCTGGCGGCGGTCGACCTGGCCTGCGGGGTGGCGCCGGAGGCGGCCTTGGCGCCGCTGCCGCCGTCGCTGCCGTTGCCGCGGTTGGCGAAGGCGATCGCGGCGATGAGGAGGACGACGACGGCGACGACGGTGACGAGGCTGCGGGAGGAGGAGCGGGCCGGTCTGCGGGCGCCGCCGTAGGGGTCGGACTCGGGCAGCCGGGTGCGGGTCCCGGCGTAGCCGCCGGTCGCGGGTGTGTCGAAGTCGGGTTCGTCGGCGGGACTCATACGGCGGTCGCCCCCTCGGCTTCACGGATGAGCGCGTAGGGGTACGACGGTAGCCGCGCTGGTTCCCGCGCGGGCGCGGTGTGGTGACTCGACATCAGGGAGACGCAACCTCAGCCGGTGGCGGGTGGGGAAGGGGAAGGGCTAGACGGCCATGCCGTACACGATGGTGAACAGCGTGCCGAGGGAGCCGATGATGAAGACGCCGGTGAGGCCGGCGATGATCAGGCCCTTGCCCTGTTCCGCGCTGAAGGTGTCCCGCAGGGCGGTCGCGCCGATCCGCTGTTTCGCCGCGCCCCAGACGGCGATGCCGAGGCAGATGAGGATGGCGAAGGCCATCACGACCTGGATCATCGTCTTGGCCTCGGTGCCCAGGCTGCCGAAGGGGCCCCAGTCAGGAGCGATCCCGCCGATGATGGTGTTGATATCTCCCTTGTCGGCCGCAGAGAGCATGTAAGTCACCGCCCCAGATGGGTAGTTCCGTTCGTTCCCTCGCGGGGTGCGGGGGTCGGGCTCATTGTTGCCGACAATGCCCCAGTCGTATGTCGACTTGGCGGCATTGATGGGCGGGATTCGTATGAATGGTTCGTACGGTGACTCTGTGTATCACGGCAGGTCACCCCGGGCAATGGGTGCGCAACCTGGGGCCGGGGTGTGTCGTTGAGCCACTTTCGACAGATGTTCTCACGCCACGACGGCGAACGGGCCGCGGCTGGAAGCGCGCGGCCCGTTCGTCATGTGCCATCGGCGGCCCCCACGGCCCACCGATGACGTCTCCTTGAGGGAGGGTCAGCCGGTGAAGGCCGACGTGCCCTCGGGGGTGCCCCAGCCGGTCGGGCCGTCGTAGCCGGTGCCCGCGGTGCAGAGGTAGCTGGCGCTGGAGGAGCAGGTGCCGTTGGAGCCGCTGGTGACGTCGTTCAGCGCGCTGGTGCCGGCCGCGTTGTAGATGTCCTGCGCCGGGTAGGTGGAGCTGCCCGGGGTGCCGGCGAGGGCGTAGACGCCCGCGATGATCGGCGAGGAGGCGGAGGTGCCGCCGAAGGTGTACCAGCCGGCGGTGACGCCGTAGGAGTCGTAGACCGCGACGCCGGTGGCGGGGTCGGCGACGGCGGAGGTGTCGGCGATGGTCCGCTTCGAGCAGCCGGTGTCGGTCTGCCAGGTCGGCTTGGCGTCGTAGGCGGAGCAGCCGGAGCCGGTGCCCTCGGTGGAGGAGGTGTTCCAGACCGACTCGGTCCAGCCGCGGCTGTTGGAGGAGGTCTTCAGGGCGGTGCCGCCGACGGCCGTGACGTACTTGGAGGCGGCCGGGTACTCGGCGCCGTAGCCCTCGTCACCGGCGGAGACGGTGATGGCCACGCCGGGGTGGTTGAAGTACGAGGAGTCGTACGAGGTGTCGCTGGAGGACTCGGAGCCGCCGTAGCTGTTGGAGACGAACTTGGCGCCGAGGCTGACGGCCTCGTTCACGGCCTTGCCCAGGTTGGCCATGCTGGAGGAAGTCGCCTCGACCAGCAGGATGTTGGCGTTGGGGGCGATCGCCGAGGCCATGTCGAGGTCGAGGGAGATCTCCTCGGCCCAGCCGCTGTCGCTGGTGGGCAGCGAGGTGGTGGAGCCGGTCTGGGAGACCTTCTTGAAGCAGCCGTTGGCGGTGGTGCACGCCGACAGGCCGTAGTACGAGCGGTAGGCCGCGAGGTCGGACTCGGCGTTCGGGTCGTTGTAGGCGTCCACGATCGCGATGGTCTCGCCGGCGCCGTTGTTCGCGGCGGCGCTGGTCAGGCCGTAGGCGTCCTGGAGGTCGCTCGGGCCGAAGCCGGTGGGGCTGGCGCTGGCGGCCTTCGGGGTGATCGTGGCCGACTTGCCGCTCTTCGCGGCCTTCGCCTTGGAGAACGCGGTGACTCCGCCGGTGACCCGGAAGGAGTTGCACGCCAGGTCACCCTTGTGCTTGGGGGTGGCACAAGGGGTGGCCGTCCAGGAGACGGCGGTGGAGGGGGTGGCCGCGCTCGCGTGGGCCGCGGTGCCGAAACCGGCGATCACGAGCGTGGCGGTGCCGAAGGCTGCGCCGCCTATACGGCGCCATCTGCCAGAGACAGCAGAGGAGTTGTCGGGGGTACGCAAGGTACTGCCTCCTGGGAGTGGGGTTGTCAGGGGCGTGCGGGTCCCTGCTGTGGGGGTGTGGGCGGCGGCCCGTGTCTCGACTCTGCGTCTGACGAGTACGCGACAACAAGATGGCTGATGGAATCCTGACTTCCGCCTTACTGAACGAGGTTCAGGGATTGCCGGGGCATGGCGGGGGGATGACTGTCGGGTGGCTGGGGCTTGACTGTGGGCACAGCCGGTTTACAGGAAGGGAGTTGCTGGTGAGCGCGGTGCAGGAGGATTTTCTGCGGGAGTTCCACGCGCGGCGGCCGGGGGTGACGGGGGAGGCGTTCGCCCGCGGCAAGTCCCCCGACGGCCGGTCGAGTTACGCGTTGCTCGCGGAGCGGGTGGCGGGGTGCGGGAGCGTGCTGGAGGTGGGGTGCGGGGACGGGGTGCTGCTGGAGCTGCTGCGGGGGCGGCGGCTGGCGGGGGTGGATCTGTCGCCGGAGGCGGTGGGGTTGGCGCGGGCGAAAGGGTTCGCGGCGCGGGTGGGGCGGGCGCAGGAACTCCCCTACGCCGACGGCGAGTTCGAGGCCGTCGTCTCACACATGGCGCTGATGCTGATGGCCGACGTCGAGCAGGTCGTGGCGGAGGCGGCGCGGGTGCTGGTGCCGGGCGGGGTGTTCGCGTGCGTGATCGGCGGCGGGGCGCTCGGCGGGGAGGCGTACGAGCGGTTCGTCTCGCTGCTGCCGTCCGGGCGGGTGCCGAGGATGGGGGACCGGCGGGTGCGCACCCGCGAGGGGCTCGGCGAACTGCTGGCCGCCGCCGGGTTCGGGCCGCTGGAGTGGGAGAGCGTGCCCATCGACATCTCCGGGAGCCTGGCGGAGGTGTGGGACGCGCTGTCGGGGGTCTACGACCTCGGTCCGCTGAGCGAGGCCGAAGTCGCCGGGGTGCGGCGGGAGTTCGAGGCGGCCGTCGCCGGACTCACCCGGGCCGACGGGCTGGTGCCCTGTGGATTCGTGGTGCGGGTCGCTTCTGCCCGGCTAACGCGGGCGTAGCCCCGTCACCAGTAGGTGGATGTGGGACGGGAGGCTCGCCATGACCTCGGTCGGGGTGTAGGCGCCTGTTGTGGTCAGGGTGGCCAGGCCGTGTAGGGCCGCTGCGGTGAGGAGGAGGATTTTGTCCAGGTCCGTTTCCGTTACCTCGGCCTGGCGCTGGGCGTCCGTTATCAGGGTTAGGAAGGGGGTCAGGGACTGTTCCACCGCGCCCTGGAATTTTTGTGCCGACGCCGGGTCGTGTTTGCGGGAGTACATCAGCTCCAGCAGCTCGGGGTGGGCGAGCGCGAAGGTGAGGTAGGCGCGGGCCAGTGCGGTGAGGCGGGGTTCGAAGGGGAGGGCGGGGTCGTCCGCCTCGGCCATCGCGCGGTTCAGGCGGTCGTAGCCGTCGAGCGCGAGGGCGTCCAGGAGCGCCTGTTTGTCCTTGAAGTGGCGGCCGGGGGCGGCGTGGCTCACCCCGGCCGCGCGGGCCAGTTCGCGCAGGGAGAGGGCGGCGGCGCCCTTCTCGCGGAGGGTGTGCTCGGCGCTGGCCAGGAGGGTGGAGCGGAGGTCTCCGTGGTGATAGGGGCGGGATGCGGACATGCCGGCCATCGTAGCCGTATGTTGTCGGCGCCAGCTTTGTAGGCGTTGCCATCATTGTTGTCGTCGCCTACATTGAGGGCATGGCTGAGACCAAGCAGAGCAAGTGGAACGTGGACCGGCTGCCGGCGCTGTCCGGCCGTACGGTCGTCATCACCGGCGCCAACAGCGGCATCGGCTTCACCGCCGCGCAGGCGCTGGCCGGGGCCGGGGCGCATGTCGTGCTCGCGGTGCGCGACCCCGAGCGGGGGCGGGCCGCCGCCGCTCGGATCAACGGGAGCACGGAGGTACGCCGGCTCGACCTCGCCGACCTCGACTCGGTACGGGCGTTCGCGCACGGCTGGGAGGGGCGTCCGCTGCACGTCCTGATCAACAACGCGGGCGTGATGATGGTCCCCGAGGGGCGGACCAAGGACGGGTTCGAGATCCAGTTCGGCACCAACCACCTGGGCCACTTCGCCCTCACGAACCTGCTGCTGCCGTACGTCGAGGACCGGGTCGTGACGGTGTCGTCCGGCGCCCACCGGGCCGGTGACCAGCGCATTCACTTCGACGACGTGAACCTCACCGCCGGCTACGCCCCGCTGAAGGCCTACGCCCAGTCCAAGCTCGCCAACCTCCTGTTCACCCTGGAGCTCCAGCGCCGCCTCACCGAGTCCGGCTCCCGCGTCCGCGCGACCGCCGCGCACCCCGGCTACGCGGCGACCAGCCTCCAGAGCCACAGCGGCAGCGCGTTCGCCCGCGGCCTCATGGCCCTCGGCAACCGCTTCTACGCCCAGAGCGACCGCGCGGGCTGCCTGCCGACCCTCTTCGCCGCCACCGAGGACATCCCCGGCGCCAGCTACGCCGGGCCGGACGGGGCGCGCGAGATGAAGGGGACGCCGACGCTGGTGGGGCGCTCGGCGGCGGCCAGCGACGTGGCGGCGGCGCGGCGGCTGTGGACGGTGTCGGAGGAGATGACGGGGGTGGTGTTCCCGGCGGTGGCCGGGGCACGGTAGGGGGCCGGCGTCACCCGGTTGCCTTTCCCGGGTTGATTCACAGGCAGGTTTGACGGTTCTCTCACCTTTATGGTTCAGAGTGGCGTCGATGAAGCGCACCAGCCCCCTGGGCAACCGTAGGTTCGCGCTGGTCGGCGCGACGGTGTTGATGGCCGGGTCCTGTGTCCTGGCCTCCGCTGCCGTGGCCGATGACGGGGCCGGGCCCCTCGGCGTGACCGCGGTGGCGACCGTCACCCCGCCCGGGGACCGGGTCGGGGCGCTCTTCGACGCCGACAGCGCCGGCAAGCTCATGGGGCAGCACTTCTGCACCGCCTCCGTCGTCCACAGCCCCGGCCACGACCTCATCGTCACCGCCGCGCACTGCCTCGGGGGCGACGACGGGTCCGGGATCGTCTTCGCCCCCGCCTATCGGGGCGGCAAGGCCCCCTACGGGGTCTGGAAGGTCCGCAAGTCCTTCCTGCCCGACGGGTGGTCCAAGGAGCAGAGCGAGGACAGCGACATCGCCTTCGGGCTGCTGGAGCCGCTGAACGGCAAGAACGTCGAGGACGTCGTCGGCGCCAACACCTTCGCCACCCACACCACCACCGGCGCCTCGCCCGTCACCGTCACCGGCTACCCCGACTCCTCCGACGCGCCCATCGTCTGCACCAACCGCCCCACCGCCCACAGCAGCACCCAGCAGCGCATCGACTGCCCCCGGTTCAGCTCCGGGACCAGCGGCAGCCCCTGGGTGAACGGGCACAGCGAGGTGGTCGGGGTGCTCGGCGGGCACGAGCAGGGCGGGGACACCGACGACATCTCCTACAGCGTCGTCCTGGGCACCGAGGCGGCCGAGCTGTACAAGGACGCCGTGAGCGGCTGAGTACTTATCCGCAGGCGCCGTCAACTGGTCGGCGCCTAGGATCAGTTGGTCCGCACCTTTCGGAGAGTCGCCTTGTCCGCCTTACCCCGTACCTCCCGTACGCCGTCCCGTCCCGACCGCGTCGAGCGTTCCGACCTTCCCCGCCGGGTGCCCGGCCGCTCCTGGGGGCGGCCCGGCGTGCGGCAGAGCCCGCCCGTCCTCGATCTGCGCTGCCGGGTGTGCGGCGGGCGGCACGAAGGGGACGAACCCTGCGCGCCGGCGGGACGTGAAGAGAACGTGCCCTCGATGGACAGCCTTCGGCAGGGCCGCGCCCGTACACTGGCGCGCGGTGACTAGCCGGTCGGCGAGGGGCGGTTGACGGTGCGTAAGGCATGGATCTGGGCGACCGCCGTCGCCGGGGCCGGTCTCGCGTTCGCGCTGCTGCTCGTCGTCGGCGTCTATATGGTCGCCGGGAATCTCGCGAACGGCGTCGGCAGCGGGAAGGCGCTCGCGAAAGGGGCCGTTCCGGCCGCTTATTCCGCGCTCGTGCAGAAGTGGGGGAATCTGTGTTCCGCCCTGAATCCCGCGCTGCTCGCCGCCCAGCTGTATCAGGAGAGCGGTTTCAATCCGCGCGCCCAGTCACCGGCCGCCGCGCAGGGAATAGCGCAATTCATTCCGGGCACCTGGGCGACCCACGGCATCGACGCCAACGGTGACGGCAAGGCGGACGTCTGGGACCCCGCCGACGCGATCCCCTCGGCCGCCTCCTACGACTGCGAGCTGGCCCGCTATGTGAAGGACGTGCCCGGCGACGCGACGCACAACATGCTCGCCGCCTACAACGCCGGGGCGTACGCGGTCATCAGGTACGGGGGCGTGCCGCCGTACAAGGAGACGCAGAACTACGTCAAGACGATCACCACCCTGGAGGAGAGTTTCGCGGCTCCCGTCGGGCGGGTGTCGCCCTCCGAGCAGGCCGCGGGCGCGATCTACTACGCGCAGAAGAAGCTGGGTACGCCCTATCTGTGGGGCGGCGACGGCACCGCCGCCGACAACGGGCGGTTCGACTGCTCGGGGCTCACCAAAGCGGCGTACGAGAGCGTCGGGATCGAGCTTCCCCGTGTCGCCAACGACCAGTACAACGCCGGTCCGCATCCCAAGCGCGACGAGCTGCTTCCCGGGGATCTCGTCTTCTTCTCCAAGGACCCCAGCAGCTCGCGGGCCATCCATCACGTCGGGATCTATGTCGGTGGCGGGTACATGATCGACGCGCCGCGTACGGGGGCCGTGATCCGGTTCGACCCCATCGACGGGACCGACTACTTCGGTGCGACGCGGGTCACCGCCGATGGCGCGAAAGCGCTCCCGACCACTGTCTGAAAATCGGTCAGATCGCCTTTGAGCGGCCCTGAACTGCGGTGATGTATCTCTCTTCGATAACGTCTGGGTGATCATTCAGTGGAGACCGGAACGTATTAAGCGGGGCCGTGCGTTCCTGTTTCACATCACCACGACGAAGGGAGCCACAGCGCCATGGCTGGACTCGCCGATTCCGGATCCAATCCCGACGTCGACCTGCTCTATGACATCAACGGCCTCGCCAAGGACGCCCCGCACTGGTTCGACCGGATCGTCGGGTTCGTCGGCGAGTACGGGCTGCTGCTCGCCATGGTTCTGCTCATCGTCTGGTGCTGGTCGGCTGTGCGGCGGCGGGCCGTTTCCGCGGAGGAGGCGGCCTCCTCTGTTGCCGCGCTGGTCTGGGCGCCGCTTGCCGCCGGGGTGGCGGTGTTGATCAACGTGCCTATCCGGGGGTTCGTCGAGCGGCCTCGGCCGTTCAATGATCATCCGGGGCTTGAGGTGCTGGTTTCCGGCAAGACCGACTATTCGTTCGTCAGCGATCACGCGACGCTCACCATGGCGATGGGGGTTGCGCTGTTCATCGCCAATCGGCGGTTCGGGATCGCGGGGATCGTGCTCGGGCTGATGGAGGGGTTCTGTCGGGTGTACATGGGGGTGCACTATCCGACGGATGTCATCGGGGGGTTCGCGCTCGGGACGGCTGTGGCGCTGCTGTTGTCTCCGCTGGCTTCCGCGTTGCTGACGCCGGTGTTGAAGGCGGTGGAGCGGTCGCCGAAGGTGGGGTGGGTGGTGCGGTCCCGGTCCGCTCGGGTGGCTGTGGTGGAGGGGGCTCGGGCCGGGGGAGCGGGTGGGGAGCGGGATCTGGCCGCGTAGGCCGACTGGGGGTGGGGTGCCTAAGGGGGTGCCTGGGGATGCCGGTTGGCGGGTGCGGGTGCGTTGTGGCTGGTCGCGCAGTTCCCCGCGCCCCTAGACGGGCGCTGCGCGCCCATCCTCGGGCCCGCCTCGCCGTTCCGAAGAGCGGTGTCGCGCCCGCGCGGCGGAGCCGCAGATCAGATACAGCCCCGCGCCCCTAGATGGGCGCTGCGCGCCCAATCCCGGGCCCGCTGCGCCGTCCCGAAGACCGCTGTCGCGCCTGCGCGGCGGAGCCGCAGATCGGATACAGCCCCGCGCCCCTAGATGGGCGCTGCGCGCCCATCCTCAGGCCCGCCACGCCGTCCCGAAGACCGCTGTCGGGCCCGCGCGGCGGAGCCGCGGATCGGATACAGCCCCGGGCCCCTTCCCCCTCTTACAACCCCTGCGGATACGTGAAGAACCTCCCCGGGTCGTACTCGTTCTTCAGTCTCGTCAGTTTTAGTGCTGCATCTCCGTAATACGCCTTCTTCCAGTCCCTCAGGGTCGGGTCCGTGTAGTTCTGGTAGGCCTGGCCTGAGGCGTAGGGCTGCATTGCTTTGTGGGTCGTTGACAGCCATGTTTTTGCTTGTGTTCCTGCTGTTCCCGGTTTCCAGGAGACCAAGTACTGGGCCAGCATTCTTGAGCGGCGGTGGATGAAGGCTGTTGCTGTGGGGGAGACGCGGTTGACCGCTCCGCCCAGGGCTGTCAGGGCGATGCTGCCGGCGCCGCCCTGGACCGACTTGATCTGGGTCAGCATGGTGTGGATGCCGGCCGTTGTCAGGGCGCGGTCGTAGAAGTCCGACGCCGCCGCGTAGGTCTCGCGGCCCAGTTTGCCCGCCGGGTTGCGGCCGGGGGTGGTGCCGGGGAGGTGGCAGGAGGCCGCCGCCGAGTACGACGAGCAGCCGGCGTAGATCTCCATCGCCTCGGCGTAGGAGTGGCGGCGCAGGGAGGCGGTGGTCGGTCGGCCCGCTGTCGCCGTCAGTTTGTCGACCGCGTTCTGGAGGTCGCCGTAGGTGCCGATGCAGAACGCGGCGACCGAGATGCTGGGGGCGCCGCCGGGGGAGTTCTCCAGGTGGAGGGCGGACCAGATCTCGTCGGGCTGGGAGGGGCCCCACTGCTGCCAGGCCTTCAGGACGGCCGCCGCTTTAGAGGAGGGCCAGGTGAGGTAGCCGGAGACGGCCTGCGGGGCGGGGTGGGTCTTGAAGCGGAGTTCGGTGACCACGCCGAAGTTGCCGTTGCCGGCGCCGCGCAGGGCCCAGAAGAGGTCGGGGTTCTCCTTGGCGCTGGCGGTGAGCTGCTTGCCGGCGGCCGTGATCAGCGTCGCCTGGGTGAGGCTGTCGCAGGTCAGACCGTACGCGCGGGAGACGACGCCGTGGCCGCCGCCCAGGACCAGGCCCGAGACGCCGACCGTCGGGCAGGAGCCGGCCGGGATCGTGACGCCCTTCGCGGTCAGCGCGCGGTAGACGTCGATCAGCTTGGCGCCCGCGCCGACGACCGCCTCGGTGCCGCTCGCCCGGACCGAGCTGAGCTTGGAGACGTCGACGATCAGGCGGCCGTCGCCGGAGGACCAGCCGGCGTAGGAGTGGCCGCCGTTGCGGATCGCGACCTTGAGTTTCTGGGCGCGGGCGAAGGCGAGGGTGGTGCGGATGTCGTCGGCGTGGGCGACGTAGGCGACGGCGGTCGGCTTCAGGGTGTCGTAGCGGGTGTTGTAGAGGAGGCGGGCGGTGTTCCAGTCGGCGTCGCCGGGGCGGATCAGGCGGCCGTCGAGGTCGCGGGCGAGGGCGGACCAGCTCGCGGGGGGTGAGGTGGCCGCCAGCAGGGAGGCGGTGGATCTCGGGGTGCACGCCGAGACGGTGAGGGCAGCCGCGCCGCCCATGATGAGAGTGCGCCGTTGCATGGTGGGTCCCCCCTGGGGGCTGTCCGCGCGGTGTGGGTCATGCAACGAGACGGGTTCCCGGTGCGCGGGGTTCCCGGCGGGGGTTCAGGCGGGCGTTCCGTGGCCCGCCGCGTCCGTACGGGCCAGGCTCCTGGCTCTGCGGGCCGGGCCGCGCCAGCCGCAGACGCAGCGGGCGAAGCAGAAGCGGCCTTGCTCGACGGTGGTCGTGACGTGGTCGCCGGTGGGGGTGGGGGAGCTGCTCTGCTCGGTCACGTCCTCCACCGTACTCAGGGTGGGTGAAGAGGTCTTCAGGGGCGTGCGCGGGTGGTGTGCGGGGGTGCTTCCCCTTTCTCTTCTTGCGCTCCCGTCACCGCGTGACGGTGGCAAGGGCCGCGTCGTTGGACCGGGTGGACAACAGGGGGCCCGACGTACCGGGGGTTGGCAGGCGATGGCTAGGCGGAGCGGTGTGATGGCGGCCGCGGGACTGGTGGCGGGGGTGTGCGTCGGGGCGGCCGGCTGTGCGGGCGGCGGGGCGGCGGCCGAGGACGCGCGCGGCGGTGATCCGGTCGGGATGCTGCACCGGGTGGCCGACACCCTGGTCGAGGCGGGCAGCTCGCGCGCGCAGACGTCCCTGGAGATGGCGACCGGGGGGACGCGGGTGACGATCCGGGGCGAGGGCGTCTACGACTACCGGCGCCAGCTCGGCCGGCTGCGGGTCGTCCTGCCGCAGGACCCGTCGGGCGCCAGCGAGCACCGTCCGATCACCGAACTCCTCGCGCCGGGCGCCCTGTTCATGAAGCACCGGGGGGCGGGGGTGCCGGACGACAAGTGGGTGCGGGTGGACACCGCGTCCCTGTCCGACGGCAACCTCGTCACCGGCGGCGCCACCGACCCGTTCGCGGCGGCCGAGCTGCTGCGGGGCACGCGCGACGCGCGGTACGTGGGGGAGACGGAGGTCGCCGGGGTGGCGGTGCGGCACTACCGGGGGACGGCGGATCTGGCGCTCGCCGCGCGGGGGGCGACGGCGGGCAACCGGGCCTCGCTCGCGGCGGCGGCCGAGGGCTTCGCGACCGCCGAGGTGCCGTTCGACGTCTATCTCGACGACCAGGGCCGGGTGCGCAAGGTCCGCCACCGGTTCAGCTTCGTCAACGGCGAGCGGCACGGCGTGGTGGCGGTGGCCTCGACGACGCTGCTGTACGACTTCGGGGCCGACGCCGTCGTCCGGCTGCCGGCAGCCCGGGACATCTATGCGGGGCGGATCGCGGAGAACTAGCCCTTCCGTGCCATGCGCCGCGCACGGGGGGCTGCCTACTCTAGGAAGCCGGTGTCGGCTGCGGCTGGGAAGGGGGGATCGCGCGTGGCTGTGGGGGGCGGGACGGCGATGCGGGATCATGTGGCCCTGGCCGAGATCGAGCTGTGCGGGGAGCTGATCATCGCGGCTTCGGCGGCCGACGGGGAGCGGCTGAGTCTGGATTCGATCGACGCGGTGCTGCGGGTCGTGCGCGTGGTGGGGGTGGAGGGGGAGCGGGACTGATCTGTCCCGCCCCGGGTCGCTTTATGAGCGCAGCGTCGCTTTATGAGCGCATCGTCGCTTTACGTGCGCATCATGCGGGCGATCGCCTTCGTGGCCTCGTCGACCTTCGCGTCGATCTCGGCGCCGCCCTTGAGGGCCGCGTCCGCCACGCAGTGCCGCAGGTGTTCCTCCAGGAGCTGGAGGGCGAACGATTGCAGCGCCTTGGTGGAGGCCGAGACCTGGGTGAGTATGTCGATGCAGTAGACGTCCTCGTCGACCATCCGTTGCAGGCCCCTGATCTGGCCCTCGATCCTGCGCAGCCGTTTGAGGTGTTCGTCCTTCTGCTTGTGGTAGCCGTGGGTCCGGTGGCCTTCGGGCTCTGGGGAGGGCGCCGGGGTCGGGTCGGCCTCGGTGGTCGTCATCGCGTCCTCCGGTTCGTCTTGTATACCCCTACTGGGTATATCGTAGCCAAGTTTGCCGGGAGATGGGCGACACTGGGGGACGGCCCCTTAGCCGTGGCCGGATGATGCGCTTAGCATCAGCCTGACCGAAACCGATGCATCTTGAGGACCCCACGTGCGCTTTCGTCTGACCCCCAGGGAGACGAGCTTCTACGACATGTTCGCCGCGTCCGCGGACAACATCGTCACGGGCTCGAAACTCCTGATGGAACTGCTCGGGGCGGACGCGTCTGCCCGGGCCGAGATCGCAGAGCGCATGCGGGCCGCCGAACACGCCGGTGACGACGCCACGCACGCGATCTTCCACCAGCTGAACTCCTCGTTCATCACACCGTTCGACCGTGAGGACATCTACTCCCTCGCGTCGTCCCTCGACGACATCATGGACTTCATGGAGGAGGCCGTCGACCTGGTCGTCCTCTACAACGTCGAGGAACTGCCCAAGGGCGTCGAGCAGCAGATCGAGGTGCTGGCGCGGGCGGCGGAGCTGACGGCCGAGGCGATGCCGAACCTGCGCACGATGGAGAACCTCACCGAGTACTGGATCGAGGTCAACCGCCTGGAGAACCAGGCCGACCAGATCCACCGCAAGCTGCTCGCCCACCTGTTCAACGGGAAGTACGACGCCATCGAGGTGCTGAAGCTCAAGCAGATCGTCGACGTCCTCGAAGAGGCGGCCGACGCGTTCGAGCATGTCGCGAACACGGTGGAGACCATCGCCGTCAAGGAGTCCTGAGGCTAGTCCATGGACACCTTCGCGCTTGTCGTGACCATTTTGGTCGCGCTCTTCTTCACGTACACCAATGGCTTCCACGATTCCGCGAACGCCATCGCGACCTCCGTCTCCACCCGGGCGCTGACTCCTCGCGCCGCGCTCGCCATGGCCGCCGTCATGAATCTCGCCGGGGCTTTTCTCGGGTCCGGGGTGGCCAAAACCGTCAGTGAGGGGCTCATCGAGACCCCGCACGGTTCCAAGGGCATGGGAATTCTCTTCGCCGCGCTCGTCGGGGCCATCGCCTGGAATCTTCTCACCTGGTATTTCGGGCTGCCCTCCTCTTCCTCCCACGCCCTTTTCGGGGGCATGGTCGGGGCCGCGCTCGCCGGGGGGACCACCGTTTACTGGAGCGGGGTTCTCGAGAAAGTCGTCATTCCCATGTTCGTGTCGCCCCTCGTCGGGCTGCTCGTCGGGTATCTGGTGATGACCGCCATTATGTGGATCTTCCGGCGGGCCAATCCGCACAAGGCGAAGCGGGGGTTCCGGATCGCTCAGACGGTGTCCGCGGCCGGGATGGCGCTGGGGCACGGGCTCCAGGACGCCCAGAAGACGATGGGGATCGTGGTGATGGCGCTGGTCATCGCCGATGTCGAGGATTACGGCGATCCGATTCCGGTGTGGGTGAAGATCGTCTGTGCGGTGATGCTTTCGCTGGGGACTTATGCCGGGGGGTGGCGGATCATGCGGACGCTGGGGCGCAAGATCATTGAACTCGATCCGCCGCAGGGGTTCGCCGCGGAGACCACCGGGGCGTCGATCATGTTCACCACGGCGTTTCTGTTCAAGGCGCCGATCTCGACCACGCATGTGATCACTTCGGCGATTATGGGTGTGGGGGCGACGAAGCGGGTCAATGCGGTGCGGTGGGGGGTGGCGAAGAATATCGTGCTGGGGTGGTTCATCACTATGCCGGCCGCCGCGTTGGTCGCTGCCGCGTGTTATGGGGTTGTGAGCCTGGTCTGAGGGTGCGGCTGAGGCTGAGGCAATGAAAAGTTTTGGGCCCGCCCCCTTTTCAGGGGGCGGGCCCTTTCCTCGTGGTGGCACCGCCATGCAGCACCGCGAGGAGTCTTTGTGCCGCCGGTTTAGCCGAAGCGGCCGGAGATGTAGTCCTCCGTCGCCTGGACCGACGGGTTGGAGAAGATGCGCTCCGTGTCGTCGATCTCGATCAGCTTGCCGGGCTGGCCCACCGCCGCGAGGTTGAAGAACGCCGTACGGTCGGAGACGCGCGCCGCCTGCTGCATGTTGTGCGTCACGATGACGATCGTGAAGCGCTCCTTCAGCTCACCGATCAGGTCCTCGATGGCCAGCGTCGAGATGGGGTCGAGCGCCGAGCACGGCTCGTCCATGAGCAGCACCTTCGGCTCCACGGCGATCGCCCGCGCGATGCACAGCCGCTGCTGCTGACCGCCGGAGAGCCCCGAACCGGGCTTGTTCAGGCGGTCCTTGACCTCGTTCCAGAGGTTCGCGCCCTTCAGCGACTTCTCGACGACGTCGCTGAGTTCGCTCTTCTTGAAGTTGCCGTTCAGGCGCAGGCCCGCCGCCACGTTGTCGAAGATGGACATCGTGGGGAACGGGTTCGGGCGCTGGAAGACCATGCCGACCTCGCGGCGGACCGACACGGGGTCCACGCCGGGGCCGTACAGGTCCTCGTTGTCGAGCAGGACCTTGCCCTCGACCCGGCCGCCGGAGGTCACCTCGTGCATGCGGTTGAGGGTGCGCAGGAACGTGGACTTGCCGCAGCCGGAGGGGCCGATGAACGCGGTCACCGTGCGGGGCTCCACGGCCATCGAGATGTCCTCGATCGCCTTGTGGGAGCCGTAGTAGGCGGTCAGGCCGCTTACGTCGATTCGCTTGGACATTTTCTACTTCACTTCCAGACAGACGGTCGCTGACAGATGGTCCCGCGCGGCGGTAGCCGCAAATCGATGCTTTAGCGACCGGTCTTGGGCGCCTTCCAGCGGGCGATCCCGCGTGCCACCAGGTTGAGGATCATCACGAACGCGATCAGCGTCAGCGACGCCGCCCACGCCCGGTCGTACGCCGGCTGGGAGCCCGCGCTCTGCGCGTACTGCTGGTAGATGTACAGCGGCAGCGACGCCTGCGCACCCTCGAAGGGGTTGTTGTTGATGAACGGGTTGCCGAACACCAGCAGCAGGACGGGGGCGGTCTCGCCGGCGATACGGGCCACGGCGAGCATGACGCCCGTCGTGATGCCGCCGATGGAGGTCGGCAGGACCACCTTCAGGATCGTCCGCCACTTGGGGACGCCCAGGGCGAGGGACGCCTCGCGCAGCTCGTTCGGGACGAGCTTCAGCATCTCCTCGGTCGAGCGGACCACGACCGGCATCATCAGGATCGCGAGCGCGAGGGAGCCGGCGAAGCCGAAGGGCTGCATGTCCCACATCAGCATGAGGCTGAGGATGAACAGGCCCGCGACGATGGAGGGGATGCCCGTCATGACGTCGACGAAGAACGTGATCGCCGAGGAGAGCTTGCCGCGGCCGTACTCGACGAGGTAGACGGCCGTCAGGATGCCGATCGGGGCGCCGATGAGGGTCGCGAGGCCGACCTGCTCCAGGCTGCCGATGATGGCGTGGTAGATACCGCCGCCCGGCTCGGAGTCGGCGACGACGCCCATGGAGTGGGTCAGGAAGAAGACGTCGAGGACCTTCACACCGCGCTGGACGGTCGCCCACACCAGGGAGGCGAGCGGGATCAGGGCGAGCAGGAAGGCGACCCAGACGAAGCTGGTCGCGACGCGGTCCTTGGCCTGGCGGCGGCCCTCGACGCGGGCGGCGATGCCGTAGGTCCCGGCGACGAAGAAGAGGCCGGCCATGAGGGCCCACTGGATGCTGCTGCCGAGGCCCGCGGCGGCGCTGACGGCGAGGCCGAGGGCGACGGAGCCGGCGGCGATGGCCCAGGGGGTCCACTTGGGCAGGCTCGCCGCGCGCAGCGTGCTCTTGACGGTCGCGGTGCTCATGCGTTGGCCCCCGAGTACTCCTTGCGGCGGGCGATGATCATCCGCGCCGCGCCGTTGACCAGCAGGGTGATGACGAACAGGACCAGACCGGAGGCGATCAGCGCGTCCCGGCCGAACTCGGTCGCCTCGCTGAACTTGCTGGCGATGTTCTGCGCGAAGGTGCCGCCGCCGGGGTTGAGCAGGCTGGCGTGGATGTCGAAGTCCGGGGAGAGGACGGTCGCGACGGCCATCGTCTCGCCGAGCGCGCGGCCGAGGCCCAGCATCGACGCGGAGATCACACCGGAGCGGCCGAACGGCAGGACGGCCATCCGGATGACCTCCCAGCGCGTGGCGCCGAGCGCGAGCGCGGCCTCCTCGTGCATCTGCGGGACCTGGCGGAAGACCTCGCGGCTGACGTTCGTGATGATCGGCAGGATCATGATCGCGAGCAGCAGCGACACCGTCAGCAGCGAGCGCGGCGCGCCCTGCTCCCAGGAGAAGACCCCGGTCCAGCCCAGGTAGTCGTTGAGCCACCCGAACAGGCCGTTCATGTGCGGTACGAGGATCAGCGCGCCCCACAGGCCGTACACGATGGACGGCACCGCGGCGAGCAGGTCGATCACGTAGGCGATCGGGCCGCGCAGCTTGCGGGGGGCGTAGTGGGTGAGGAACAGCGCGATGGCGACGGCGACGGGGACCGCGATGAGCATCGCGATCAGGGAGGAGACGACCGTGCCGAAGGCGAGGACCGCGATGCCGAACTTCGGCGGGACCAGGCCGGTGTTCCACTCGAAGGTGGTGAGGAAGTTCCCGTCGTCCTTGCTGATGGCGAGGGACGCGCGGTAGGTGAGGAAGACGGCGATCGCGGCCATGATCGCCAGCAGCAGGATGCCCGAGCCGCGCGAGAGGCCGAGGAAGACCTTGTCCCCGATGCGGGTGGGCGACTTCTGCTGGGCGGGCCGCGGGGCGGCCGTGGGGGGAGGTGCGTCGGTTATCTGTGTCGTGTCCATGGGATTCTCCGGTCTGCGGAGCCGCGTCCCGGGTGCGGGGCTGCGGCTCCAGGCGGCGGTGCACCGGATGGCGCGGGCCCCAGGAGAGCCGCCTTCTGG
>NZ_JBVLTJ010000016.1:0-167506 GCF_055597585.1 Streptomyces sp. AMJ-169 | reverse complement strand
GAAACGGGAGGACGCGCCCCCAGAAGACCAACTTTCGGGGGCCCGCGCCTTCAGATCAGCTCAGGCCCGCGATGGTGGAGCGGACCTTCGTGATGATGGCGTCCGGGATCGGCGCGTAGTCGATGCCGGAGAGGATGCCCTGGCCCTCGGCGGAGGCGATGTAGTTCAGGAACGCCTTCGTCGCGGGCAGCGTGGCGGCCTTGTTGCCCTTGTCGCAGACGATCTCGTACGTCACCAGGGTGATCGGGTAGGCGCCGTCGGCCTTGGTGGTGTAGTCGAGCTTCAGCGACAGGTCCGAGCCGGTGCCGACGACCTGGGCGGCGGCGACGGCCTTGGTCGCGCCGTCCGAGGACGCCTTGACCGGGGTGGCCGCACCGGTGTTCAGGGAGACCGCGTTCAGGCCGTCCTTGGCGTACGACAGCTCCATGTAGCCGATGGCGCCGTTGGTCTGCTTCACGCCCTGGGCGACACCGGAGGAGCCCTGAGCGGACTGGCCGCCCTTGGCCTGCCAGGCCTTGCCGCCGGAGAAGGTCCACTCGCTCGGGGCGGCGGCCTTGAGGTACTTGGTGAAGTTGTCGGTCGTACCGGACTCGTCGGAGCGGTGGTACGCCTGGATCTTCAGGTCGGGAAGCTTCGCGCTCGGGTTCAGCTTCTTGATCGCGGCGTCGTTCCAGTTGGTGATGTCGCCCTTGAAGATCTTCGCGAGGGTCGGCGCGTCGAGGACGAGGTCCGAGACACCGTTCAGGTTGTAGGCGACGGCGATCGGGCCGGCCACCATCGGCAGGTCGATGCCCTGGCCGCCGGAGCAGACCGACTTTGACGCGGTGACCTCTTCGGGCTTCAGCGCGGAGTCCGAGCCGGCGAAGGCGACCTGGCCCTGGGTGAACGCGGTGACGCCCGCGCCCGAGCCGGAGCCCTTGTAGTTGATCTGGACACCGGAGCAGGCCTGCGTGAAGGCCTTCACCCAGGCGTCGATCGCGTTCTTCTGCGCCGACGAGCCGTCGGCCAGCAGCTGGCCCTTGGCGTTGTCGCACTGGGCGGAACCGGCCGACGCGGAGGAGGCCGACGAGCTGCTGCTGGAGGAGCTGCCGGTGTCGTCGGAGCCGCACGCCGTGAGGGCCAGGGCGCCGGAGACGGCGAACGCGCCGAGAGCGAGAGCCCGCCGGTTCTTGCGCTGAAGCTTCACTAGAGGGAGATCCTTCCGGGAGCCGCCGTCCTGAAATCCGGCGGCGTGCGAGGCAAAGTCCTGATGGCCCGGAAGCGTCCGTCGTTCTGCGCTTCCGGTCCGTGTAAAGCCGAAATTAAGCAGATCAGGTGAAGGCGCCGAAGGACGCAAATGAACGGCGGGTGAACCCCTGAAGGCGGTGTGGTTAGGTCACGGAACGCTTACGTCGAGGACACGAACGCTCACGACGTAGTCACCGTAGAACGCCGCAGCGCGATCAGCAGCGCGTCCACGAGGTCCCTGTCCCTCGGCTGGGTCAGCCGCTCCCGCGCCGGGCCCGGCGGCAGCCACAGGATGCGGTCCACCTCTTCGTTGGGCGCGAATACGCCGGACGTGGCCTGACCCGCCCAGTACCGCACCTCCTTGGGGCGGCCGTGCACCTCGTAACGCAAGGTGAGCAGCCGCGCCCCCGGGAGCGCCGTGTACCCCGTCTCCTCCTCGGTCTCCCGCAGCGCGCCCGCCAGGGGGTCCTCGCCGTGCTTCAGCTTGCCCTTGGGGTGCGACCAGTCGTCGTACTTCGGACGGTGGACGAGGCACACCTCCAGCTCGTCGCCGGTCTGGGGCTCCCGCCACAGGACGCAGCCCGCCGCCTGGATGGTGCCGGTGTCTTGGCTCATGTCTTTCACCTTTTACGAGGGTGTCGACAGTGTCCGCTTCCGCCAGCTCTGCTGGAACGCGTACCGCGCGGCCTCGACCTCGTGTCGCTGGTCCGCGTGGAGCACGCCCAGCGCGTACGCGGTCGCCGGCGCGATCCTCGGCGTACGGGCCGCCGCTGCCGCCGCCGCTGCCGCCTCCGAGGCGTCCCGGTGCCGGTCCAGCGCCTCACCCGCGCCCAGCAGCTGGAGCTCGCGGCCGTCCAGGACCTCCATGGCGTAGCGGTGCAGCCGCAGCAGCAGCCGGACCTGGTGCCAGGGGGCGTCCTGGGGGTGCGGGGCCGGGTCCGGGGACAGGCCGTGGATCAGGGCCTCCGCGTTGTACGGATGGCCGGCCGTGACCAGCGGCAGCGCCGCCACCGCGTCCGTCAGCCGCTCCTCGGCCGCGCCCGCGAGCGGGGCGAGGGGCGCGGTCCCGGCCCCCCGCGCCAGCGGGACCTCGCTGGCCAGTAAAGCGATCTTGTCGGCCACCGCGTGGAACCGGCTGGAGCCGAGGGCCTGGAGGGCGGTGCTGTGGGCGCGGGTGCGGGCGAGGGTGAGCTGGCGGTCGAGGAGGGCGCCGGCTTTGGCGGCGCCCACGGTGAGGTTGCCGCGGTCGGGGGCGGCCTGGTTTCTGGCGTTGGCCTGCTCGGGGACGCCCGCTGCCGTCGTGGCCGCGGTCGACCCCGACAGCCGGTGCAGTGCCAGCAGGAGCCGTTCCAGGCGGGCCTCGCAGGCGTGTTCCAGGGCGAGGGTGCCCGAGAGCCAGGCCAGTTCGGGGCGGATCTGCTCGGACCAGTCGGGGTCCAGGAGCGGGCGGAAGGTGTGGAGGCTGCCGCTGACGCGGCGGGCCGAGCGGCGCAGGGCGCGGGCGGCGCCGGCGCCGTCCTCGGCGCCAGCCGCGCCCGCGCCGTTCTCCCGGTGCAGGCGCAGCGCGCGCAGGAACTCGGTGGCCTGGGCGCGCAGGTACCCGGCGAGGGCGTCGCCGGTCGCCCCCGTGTCCGCCGCCGGGCCGGTCAGGTCATGGTGTCGCTGTGCCACGCCGGCGCCTCCGGGCGTCTATGAGCATCTCCTGGACGTTGCGCAGCGGCTGTCCTTCGGCGTCGGTGGCGTGCCGGGTCCACTCGCCGTCCGCGCCGAGGTGCCAGGAGGCGGTGGTGTCGGACATGCCGGTCTCCAGCAGCCGGTTCAGGGTGGCGCGGTGACCGGGGTCGGTGACCCGGACGAGGGCCTCGATACGGCGGTCCAGGTTGCGGTGCATCATGTCGGCGCTGCCGATCCACACCTCCGGCTCGCCCCCGTTGCCGAAGGCGAAGACCCGGGAGTGCTCCAGGAAGCGGCCGAGGATGGAGCGGACCTTGACGTTCTCCGACAGGCCCTCGACGCCGGGCCGGATCGCGCAGATGCCGCGCACCCAGATGTCGACGGGCACGCCGGCCTGGGAGGCGCGGTAGAGGGCGTCGATGATCGCCTCGTCGACGATCGAGTTGACCTTGATCTTCACGTACGCGGGGCGGCCCGCGCGGTGGTGCTGGGCCTCCTTGTCTATGCGCGAGACGAGGCCGTCGCGCAGGGACTTGGGGGCGGTCAGCAGCCGGCGGTAGGTCTCGCGGCGGGAGTACCCGGAGAGCCGGTTGAAGAGGTCGGAGAGGTCGGCGCCGACCTGCGGGTCGGCGGTGAGCAGCCCGAGGTCCTCGTACAGGCGGGCCGTCTTGGGGTGGTAGTTGCCGGTGCCGACGTGGCTGTAGCGGCGCAGCGTGTCGCCCTCCTGGCGCACCACCAGGGACAGCTTGGAGTGCGTCTTCAGCCCGACCAGGCCGTAGACGACGTGACAGCCGGCCTCTTCCAGCTTCTTCGCCCACTTGATGTTGGCGTGCTCGTCGAAGCGGGCCTTGATCTCGACCAGGACGAGGACCTGCTTGCCCGACTCGGCGGCCTCGATGAGGGCGTCGACGATCGGGGAGTCGCCCGAGGTGCGGTACAGGGTCTGCTTGATCGCGAGGACGTCCGGGTCGTCGGCGGCCTGCTCCAGGAACGCCTGCACGGACGTGGAGAAGCTGTCGTAGGGGTGGTGCAGCAGGACGTCGCGCTCGCGCAGGGCGGCGAAGATGTCCGGCGGGGACGACGACTCGACCTCGGCGAGGTCGCGGTGGGTGCCGGCGATGAACCGCTTGTACTTCAGCTCGGGCCGGTCCAGGCGGTGGATGCGGAACAGGCCGGTCAGGTCGAGCGGTCCGGGCAGCGGGTAGACCTCCGCCTCGGAGATCTTCAGCTCGCGCACGAGGAGGTCGAGCACCTCGCGGTCGATGGACTCCTCGACCTCCAGGCGCACGGGCGGCCCGAACCGGCGCCGCATGAGCTCCTTCTCCAGGGCCTGGAGCAGGTTCTCGGCGTCGTCCTCCTCGACCTCCAGGTCCTCGTTGCGGGTGAGCCGGAAGGTGTGCGACTCCAGCACCTCCATGCCCGGGAACAGCTCCTCCAGATGCGCGGCGATGACGTCCTCGATGGGGACGTACCGGCCCTGGGAGCTCTCCAGGAAGCGCGACAGCAGCGGCGGGACCTTCACGCGCGCGAAGTGCTTGTGCCCGGAGACCGGGTTGCGCACGACGACGGCCAGGTTCAGCGAGAGACCCGAGATGTACGGGAAGGGGTGCGCGGGGTCGACGGCCAGCGGCGTCAGCACGGGGAAGATCTGGTGCCGGAACAGCGTGAACAGGCGGGCCTGCTCCTTCTCGGCCAGCTCCTGCCAGCGCACCAGGTGGATGCCCTCCTCCGCGAGCGCGGGGGCGACGTCCTCGTGGTAGCAGGCGGCGTGCCGGGCCATCAGCTCGCGGGAGCGGGCCCAGATCATCTCCAGGACCTCGCGCGGCTGGAGCCCGGAGGCGGAGCGGGTGGCGACGCCGGTGGCGATCCGGCGCTTGAGGCCGGCGACGCGCACCATGAAGAACTCGTCCAGGTTGCTGGCGAAGATCGCGAGGAAGTTCGCGCGCTCCAGCAGCGGGGTGTTCGGGTCCTCCGCGAGCTCCAGCACCCGCTCGTTGAACGCCAGCCAGCTGCGCTCGCGGTCCAGGAAGCGGCCCAGGGGCAGCTCGGCGCCGCTCTCCTCGTACGCGTCGAGGTCGGCGTCGAGGTCGGGCTCCAGGTCGGAGACGGTCGACGGGGAGACCGTGTGGGTCCGGTGCGCTGCTATCGAACCGACGGAAGGCTGCGCCGGGCGGTCGTCCGGGGTGCTCGCCTGGGTGTCGTGCTGGGTGCTGGGCTGGCTCATAAACCCATTCTTCCGCGCACGGGGCAGTAGGGGCGCGTCGGAACGTGCGGGCGGGAGTGACACACCCTTGGCGGGCAGGCCCTCAGGGGGGAGGCCCTCGGAGGGGCGCCCCTCGGGGGGCGGCGAAGGCTCGGGCACGGCCTGGTTCATTGCCCGAGCGTCGCAAGGTCGGCTGAATCACTGGTTAAGAAGACATGACGTGCGGGATAGCGGGGGGTGCCTGGGAGGGGTGGGTGGGGGCTGAACGGGGGGTGAGTGGGGGTGGGGTCGGGGTTGTCCCGGGGTTGTCCATGGGTTGTCCGAGGGGTCGGACGATGGTTTGCCGGGACTTTGCGTTTGCGTGGCCGTCCGCTGGCGGGCCGCTCTCGGGCCGTGCGGCGTCTTCAGGCCGTGCGGCGGCGCAGTACCCGGAAGGCGGCGGCGACGGCGAGGGCCGTGACCGTGAGGACGATGCCGGTCTCCATGAGGTGGAGGGGCCAGAAGTGGGACGCGGGGTGGTAGGTGGCCGTGGGGGCGAGCGGGGAGGTGAGGATCCAGGCGCCGGCGGGGGTGGTGGCCTCGGGGCCGGTGAGGGTGGGCCAGAGGCCGGGGCGCAGGGTGTGGAGGGTCAGGTGGAGGGCCGCCGTCGCGGCGGTCGCGAGGGCGAGCGCGGGGAGCGTGCGGGCGGTCAGGAGGCCCGCGAGGACGCCCAGGGTGAGCGCGCACAGGGCGTACGCGACGGCAGCGGGCCCGCTCGCGAGGAAGACCCCGGCGTTGGCCCATCCGTCGTTGTAGAGCAGCGCGTCGGTGGCCGCGCGGGTCCAGCGGTACGTCAGGACCAGCGCCGTCGATCCGGCGGTCACCACGAGGGCCGGGACCAGGAGTTTGGCGGCCAGCCAGCGGGTGGGGGAGATGCCCTGGGTCCACGCCAAGTGGGCGGTGCCGGACTCCAGTTCACGGCCCGTCAGGACGCCGCCGGCGAAGGCGGCCAGGGGGAGGGAGGCGTAGGCGATGAGGAGGGCTGTGCGGTCGAGGCGGGTGCTGAAGAGGTGGGCGGCGTAGGGGAAGTTGCAGCTGGCCGGGTCATCGAAGCAGAGGGTGTCGGGCGGGAGGGTCTTGAAGCCGAGGATGGCCGGGGCGTCGTACTTGGTTGACCAGAAGAGCCACCCTAGGAGGGCGATTACGGAGAAGGCCCAGGTCAGGAGGGGGATGCGGTGGAGGCGGAGGAGGGTTCTGGGGAGGCGGGCGGTGCCTATAGGGGTGCTCATAGGGCCTTCTTGGCTTCGGCTTCGGCGGGGCTGGTCAGGGGGCCGGTGAGGCGGCGGAGGGTCCGGTAGGCGGCCAGGGCGAGGAGGGCGGCGACGGCCAGGAGGACGGCGGTCGCGGTGAGTTGGAGGGGCCAGAAGTGGGACTCCGGGTGGTACGTCCGGTAGAACCCGTCCGCGCCGAGCCGGTCGTACAGAGGCAGGCAGACACCGTCGTCGCCCGCCGGCCGGCAGCCCGGGTCCGCGATGCGTACGCCGCGCGCGGTGGTGAGCCCGTGGGAGACCTCAAGGCCGACGCCCTTGTACCCCTGCGCGAACGTGCTGACCGCCGTCACGCCCGGCCAGAGGTACGGCAGCACCCAGGTGAGCCCCAGCCGGACCGCGCCCGTGATCCCGGCGGCCAGGGCCAGCGCGGGGAGCGTACGGCGCAGGAGGAGCCCTGAGAGGGCGCCCGCGGCGAGTCCTACGACGACCAGGGCGACGGTCGTGGGGCCGTTCGCGTGCAGGGTGGGGTCGTCGTACCACTGCTTGAGGTTGCCGATCCGGTGCTGTCCCGCCGTCCAGGCGAGGCGGTGCAGCCAGACGAGGAGGGCGGTGCCGGCGGTCAGGACGGCCCCGGCGGCCAGGAGTTTTCCGGTGAGCCAGCGGGCGGGGGAGAGGCCCAGGGTCCAGGTGAGGCGGGCGGTGCCGGACTCCAGTTCGCGGCCGAAGAGGGCGGCGCCCGACCAGGCCGCCGCGAGGAAGGGGAGGGCGGTGAGGGCGAGGGTGAGGTAGGAGTACCAGTCGCGGTGGCGGACGATCGCCGGCTGGTCGTAGGCGCAGGGCTGTCCGGCGCAGGTGTCGTACTGGTGCCAGGCGGTGATGGCCGCGTCGGTGAGGGGGCCCTGGAGGACGTAGAGGGCGGCGGCCAGGGTGAGGGTGAGGGTGGTCCAGGTGAGGAGGGCGGGGCGGTGGAGGCGGAGGAGCCAGTGGAGTTGGGGGGCGGTTTTCGCGGGGGCGGTTGTCGAGGGGGTGGGTGCCGGAGGGGTGGGGTTCGCCGGGAGGGAGGGGGTTGTCATGGTCACGCGGCCTCCTCCAGGGGGGCGGCCTCGGGGTTGCGGAGGTGGGCGAGGACCAGGTCTTCGAGGGTGGGGGTGGTGGTGTGCCAGCTGTCCGGGAGGGGGGCTGCCGGGCGGATCAGGGCGCTGAGCTGACGTCCTGTGACGCGGGACTCGACGACCGTGTGCGCGGTGAGGTCGGTGCCTTCGGCCGGGGCGCTGACCCGCGCGTGCGCGCGTAGGAGTGCGTCCGTCTCCCCCGCGAGGCGTACCTTTCCGCCGCCGATCAGCAGGAGGTGGTCGCAGGAGTCCTCCAGTTCCGCGACCACATGGGACGACATCACGATCGTCGTGCCGAACTGGGCCGCCTGGGACATCAGCGTGCCCATGAGCTCGTGGCGGGCCAGGGGGTCGAGGTCCGCCATCGGCTCGTCCAGGAGCAGCAGTTCGGGGCGCTTGCCCAGGGCGAGGGCGAGCGCCACGCGCGTGCGCTGTCCTCCGGAGAGGGCGCGGATCTTCTTGGCGCGGTCGAGTTCCTGGGTGGCTTTCTCGGCGGTCTCCCGGTCCCAGCGGCCGGGGTTCAGGTCGGCGCCCATCCTCAGGGTCTCGGCCACGGTCAGCTGCGGGTAGAGGGGTTTGTCCTGGCCGACGTACGCCACGCGCGCGCGGGCGGCTGCGGGGGTGGTCCCCAGGACGCCGATCTCTCCCTCGGTGGGGGTGAGGAGGCCTGCGGCCAGGGTGAGGAGGGTGGATTTGCCGGCGCCGTTGGGGCCTATGAGGGCGCAGACGCGGCCGGCGGGGAGGTGGAAGGTGCAGTCGCGGAGGGCCCAGGAGGGGGTGCGGCCGAAGCGTTTGCCTATGGCGGTGGCGGTGAGGGCGGGTGTGGGCATGGGGGGCTTTCTGGTTGGCGGGTTGGCGGGTCGGTGGGGTTGGGGTGTTGTGGTGGGTGCGCGGGTGCGCGGGTGCGCGGGTGCGCGGGTGCGCGGGTGCGCGGGTGCGGCTGGTCGGCTGGGGCGGTGGTGCGGCTCGCGGCGGTCGGGATGTGCGGGTCGGCTGCGGTGGTGCGGCTCGCCGTCGTCGGGATGTGGCCGTCAGTCGGCGTCCCCGCGCGCGGGGAACCGTTCGTCCAGTACGGCCGTGAAGAGCGCGGTCACGTCCTCTCGGTCCATGCCGCTCTCGTGGGCCCGGTCGAGCCAGTCGTGGAGTTCGCGGCGGAGAGGGGAGTCGTCCGCCGGGGTCGTGCCCAGGGACTTGCGGACGAAGGTCCCGAGTCCGCGCCGCGCCTCGACCAGGCCCTCCCGTTCGAGTTCGCGGTAGGCCTTCAGCACGGTGTTCGGGTTGATCGCCGTCGCTTCGACCACTTCCCTGGCCGTCGGCAGTTTGTCGCCGGGGCGGAGGAGGCCGAGGCGGAGGGCGTGTTTGGTCTGCTGGACGATCTGTACGTAGGTGGCCACGCCGCTGTGGCGGTCGATGCGGTACTCGACCAACTGGGTTCCACCACCCTTTCACTAATTGAGTAGTGAAAGGGTGGTGGAAGGGGCGGGGGTTCGTCAAGTCGGGGGTGGGGTGGGGGAGGTTGGGGCGGGTTCGGGGCGGGTTCGGGGCTCTCGACGGGGCGGCGGAAAATTTTTCGGCGGAGGGAGAACCGGATGGCGGGGTCGGGACGATGAGGGGGTGTGACGAGAACGCGAAGTGACGGGGAGCTGCTGCAAGCAATTGCCGCGGACAGGGACCGTCACGCTTTCGAGGAGCTGTATCGGCGGTACGCCCCGTGGCTGGCCGCGCGTATGCGCAGCCGCTGCTCGGACGCCGGGATAGTCGACGACGTCGTGCAGGAGACGTTCCTCGCGGTGTGGCGCGGCAGCGCGCGGTACCGGGAGGAGGGGGACGTCGCGGGGTGGCTGTGGCGGATCGGCGCGCGGCGGCTGGTCGACGCGATCAGGGGCGCCGGCGCCCGGGGCCGGCTGCGGCAGACGCTGAGCCGGCTGCGCCACCGGGACGAGGCCTCGGCGGAGGAGCGGGTCCTGGCGGGGGTGGAGCACGGGGACTTGGCGGGCGCGTTGATAAGCCTCTCGCCCGAACTCCGCGCGGTCATCCAGGCGACGGTCATCGACGGGTTGAGCACGAGGGAGGCGGCCGTCCTCCTCGGCATCCCGACCGGGACGGTCAAGACGCGGGCGATGCGTGCCCGCAAGCAGTTGCGGGAGGCGCTGGCGTGAGGGGGAGCGCGGGCGTGAGAAGGCGAGAGGCGCGGGGTCCGGTGCGCGGGGCCGGTGTCTTCAGGGCGGTACGGAAAGGAGGAGGACGGCATGAGCTGGCATGTCAGTGATGAGGACTTGCGTTCCTATGCGCGGGGCGAGCTGTCGCCGCCGCTGCTGTGGTCGGCCGACACGCATCTGGCGGGTTGCGCGCAATGCCGGGCGGTGCTGGCGGAGGCCGCCGACCCGGTCGCGCTGGACACCGGCTGGGAGCGGCTCGACGCGGAGCTGGACGCGCCCCGGCCCGGTCTGCTGGAGGCGCTGCTGGTCAGGGTGGGGGTGGCGGACCATACGGCGCGGCTGCTGACGGCGACGCCGCTGCTGCGCCGGTCCTGGCTCCTGGCGGTGCTGTCGCTGCTGCTGATGACGGTGGTGGTGGTCCATCTCGCCGGTGACCCGGTCCTGTTCCTGTCCCTGGCGCCGCTCCTGCCGCTGGCCGGGGTGAGCCTGGCGTTCGGCCCGTCGCTGGACCCGACGTACGAGATGGCGATGGTCGCCCCGATGCACGGCTTCCGGCTGCTGATGATCCGCACGGTCGCGGTGCTCGGCGCCGGCCTCCTCCTCAACGGCCTGGCGACCCTGGCCCTGCCCGAGTACGGCCTGTCGGCCCTGGCCTGGCTGCTGCCGGCGCTGGCCCTCACGGCGACGGCGCTGGCGCTGACGGCCAGTCTGGGCGCCGTCGCCGCCCCCGTCCTGGTGGGCGTGGCCTGGCTGACGGTCCTGTACGTGGCCGGCACGCACACCCGGGGCACGCTGGCCCCCTTCACCGTCCCCGGCCAGTCCGCGGCGGCGGCCGTGGCCCTGGTGGCGGCGTTCGCCCTCTACCGGGCGCGGGACCACTTCGACACGCGTCCGGTGAACGGGTTTCCGGGGGGCCAGGGATGAGGGGCCGGGGCGTCCGGGGGGCGGGCGGCATGCCGGTTCCTCTGCGGGAGGCCCCCTCGACCTCGACTCACCCCAAGTCCCTCCGGGGGCTTACCTACTCGAACCTTTTCTGGAGTGCCGCATGACTGATCTGAACGGGGGCCGGGGGCCCATGACGCTGGTGGCTGACGATCTCTCGCTGAAGTACGGGGGGACGCGGGCGCTGGACGGGGTGTCGCTGCGGCTCGGCCGGGGGGTGACGGGGCTGCTGGGGCCGAACGGGGCCGGGAAGACGACGCTGCTGCGGGTGCTGGCGACGGCGGTGCCGCCGGACGGGGGGCGGTTCGAGGTGCTGGGGCAGGACCCCCGGACCGCCGCCGGCCGGCTGGCGCTGCGCCGCTCGCTCGGCTACCTGCCGCAGACCCCGGGGTTCCACGCGGAGTTCACGGTGTTCGACTTCGTGGACTACGTGGCGATCCTCAAGGAGCTGCGGGACCGGGGCGCCCGGCATCGGGAGGTGCGGCGGGTGCTGGAGGCCGTCGATCTGAGCGACGAGCGCAAGATGCGGCTGAAGCGGCTCTCCGGGGGCATGCGGCAGCGGGTGGCGCTGGCGGCGGCGCTGGTGGGGGACCCCGGGTTCCTGGTGCTCGACGAACCCACGGTCGGGCTCGACCCCGAACAGCGGATGCGGTTCCGGGAGTTGATCGCCACGGCGGGGGAGGGGCGGACGGTGCTGCTGTCCACCCACCAGACGGAGGACGTGGCGATGCTCTGCCACCGGGTGGTGGTCCTGGCCCGCGGCCGGATCCGCTTCGAGGGCACCCCCGCCGAACTGACCGCCCGCGCGGCCGGCCGGGTCTGGAGCAGCGACCGCCGCGCCCCCGAGGCGCTGGCCGGCTGGCGCACCGGAACGGGCAGTTTCCGCAACCTCGGTGACCCCCCGAAGGACGCCGAACTTCTCGAACCCACCCTGGAGGACGGCTACTTGCTGACCCTCGACGGCGAGACCACGGAGGCGGCGGCATGACCACGCTCACGCAGAACCCCGTCACGGCGGTAGAACCGGCGCCCGCGCGGGACCCCCGCCGGCTCCCCCCGGTCCTCGCGCTCGCCCGCGCCGAGGCCCGCCAGTTGATCATGTACATCCCGATGGCGGTGTTCCTTCTCCTCCACGTCGCCGCCACTGTGTTCGGCCTGTTCCCGGCGGACGGCATGGACGACTTCCCCGTCCTCAACCAGGCCGACCGCGCCACCGCGAGCGGCACGCTGATGCTCCTGGCGCTGGCCCTGCTGTTCTGCGTCAACACGGCGGCCCTGCGCTCCCGCAGGGACGGCACCGACGAGCTGTACGGCGTGGCCCCCATGGAGCCCTGGCGGCGCTCGCTGGCGCACATCCTGTCGACGGTGCCGTACGTCCTGTTCTGCACGCTGCTGGCCGCCGTCCAGTTCGGCTGGGCGGCGCTGAAGCCGGGCGCCGTCGGGCGGGGTTCGGTCGGTGAGCTGCTGGTGGGCCCGCTGATACTGCTGTTCGCCGGGGTCGCCGGGGTGATGACGGCCCGGCTGTGGCCGTCGAGGTTCCTGCCGCTGTTCGCCACGGTCGGCCTCTACCTGGTGGTCATCTACGTCGCCGCCCGAGGCGACCGCGCGTCCTGGTCGGCCTGGCTCTCCCCGGTCGTGATGGAGACGACCGCCGAGAACATCCCCGCCCCCACCGACCTCCTCGGCCGCTCCTCCGCCGGCTGGCACGCCCTCTACCTCGCCGGCGCATGCGCGCTGCTGGCCTGCGTGGCGCTGATCGCCTCCGGCTGCCGGGCCGTCGTGCTGAAGGCCCTGGCGGTGCTCGCCCTCGGCGTGACCGTCGTCGGCGCGGTCGTCCAGGTCCCCCGGGACACCGCCGCGCTCGCCAAGGCGCGGGACACCGCGACCCGTTCACCGCAGAAGGTCCAGACGTGCGCGGAGCACGGCGGCTCGGCGTACTGCTCCTTCCCCGAGTGGGGCGGGCAGCGCGCCGACTGGGCGGAGGTCGTCCGGCGGGTGCAGTCCGAGGCGGGCGGCAGCGCGGCCGGCCGCGCGCTGACGGTACGCCAGCGGATCGACGCCGAGGGCGGACTCAGCGGCGACTACACCCTGGCCCCCGTCAAGACCCCGGACACGGTGACGATCGGCACCCGCTGGGGCGGCAACCGCGTCCCCGAGTTCGCCGTGGGTGTCGCGAGTGTCCTCGTCGACGGCATCGAGGGCGGCACCGAGGACGCTCCGCACGACAGGTGCGACGCCCGCATGATCACCGTCCTCTGGCTGGCCCTCGCCAACTCCCCCGACCCGAAGTCCGATTTCACCGCCCTCCGCCTCGACGACTCCGTCTCCGGCTCCTCGATGATCCTCGCCCCGACCGGCTCCCTCTACCTCAACGCCCACCAGACAGAGGTGGTACGTGAACTCCTGTCCCACCCGAAGCCCCAGATCACGGCAGCGGTCAAGGCCCACTGGTCCGAGCTGACGTCCCCCAAGACGACCACAGCACAGGCGGCCCGGCTGCTGGGGGTCGCGGTGCCGAGAGGTGTGGAGCAGTGCGAGATGTGAGGGGAGCTGGAGAAGGGGTCGAGCGAGGAACGGGCCGAGCTGGAGAGGGAGTTGGGGGTGAGCGAGGGGTGAGTGGGGCCGGGGAGGAGAGCGGGGGTGAGCGAGGGGTGAGCGGTGTCGGAGAGGGGAGCGGGGGTGAGCGAGGAGTGAGCGGTGTCGGAGAGGGAGGCCGAGGGGTGCGGGAAGCAGGCGGAATGGAGGTGCGCGTGATACTCGGCAGCGGCAGCGGCAGCGGCAGCGGCACCGGCAGCGGCACCGGTAATGGCAGCAGCGGTAGCGGCGGCGAGGGCACAGGCATCGGTAGCGGAGTCGGCTGCGGCGGCGATGGCACCGGCAATGGCACCGGCATCGGTAGCAGCAGCGGAGTCAGCTGTGGAGGCGATGGCAACAGCAGCGGCGTTGGTAGCGGCAGCGGCAGCGGCGACGGCAACAACGGCACTGGCAGCGGCAATAGCAACGGCGACGGCAGCGGGAGCGGGAGCGGCGGCGGCAACACCCGCAGCGGCGACAAGGACACCGGCATCGGTAGCGGCACCGGCATCGGCAACTGGCTCTCCCTCACCGCCGTCCGCCCCCTGATCCCCCCGATCTGGCGTTCCCTCCCCCGTCGCCGGGCACCCCTGTTGGCGGCGATGGCGGGGCTGGCTCTCGCGGCGAGTGCTCGTCTCCCGGGTCAGCCCCTCACCCCCACCGCCGCCCTCGTCACCCTGCGAGCCGTCGCCTTCCTGGGTGCCCTGGCGCTGGCCTTTCTCCTGGACGACCCCTCCCGCAACACCACCGAGACGGCCCCCACCCCGCGCCCGCTGCGGGCGGCCCTCCGAGTCGTCCTCATCGCCCCCGTGGCGGCCCTGTGGTGGACGACCGCCCTCCTCCTCACCCCGGCGCCGACCCGCCCACCGCTGCTCCCGGTGACCCTGGAGGCGGCGGTGATGGCGACGGCGGCGCTGGCACTGGCGACCACGGTGATCCGCTTCTCACCGTCGCCCGAGCCGGGAAAGCGGGCGGCGACACTGACGGCCCTGCTCGCGGCGGCAGCTGTACTGCTCCCCGAGCGCTGGGGTCTCCTGGCGACACCGGAGAGCGTGTACTGGGTGGGGACGCAAGTGAGATGGGCGTTGGGGCTGGGGCTGACGCTGGCGGTGTGCGCGATATGGACACCGCAGCCGTTGGGGAGGAGGGCGTAGCGAGGGGGAGGGGGCCGCCGGTGCCACTTCACCGACGGCGCTTCCCGAACCGAGGACGGAGGCCCGCGCATCTCCCAGCGCGCGAAAGCGACTTCCGGCTCACCGGGCACCCAACGGCAAGGCCCCCAACGGCAAGGCACCCGCTTCCCACCCCCGCCCCGCACAACCCAGCAGGTCCGGCGCTTGAGAACAAGGCTCGGCGAATCCCAGCAGGTCCAGCGCTTCAGAACAGGCCCGGTCACCCCAGCCGTTCCGGCGCTTGAGAACGAGGCAGCACTTCTCAACGCCCGCCCGCAAACTCCAGCCCGTCCGGCGCTTGAGAACCCGGCGGCACTTCTCAGCGCCCGCCCGCAATCCCCAGCCCGTCCGGCGATTGAGGACAAGGCCCGTTCAGGGCCGGAGCGGGGGTATGGGGGCGGCAGCCCCCAAACCAGGCGGCAGCCCCCAAACCAGGGTCAGGGCGCGCCGGTCCCCCGATACCGCCGCCGTTCAGGTCTCCGTCCGATACATCAGATCCGTCTCATACGTCAGAAACCCCAACCTCTCGTACACCGACACCGCAGCCTTGTTATCGGCGTCCACGTACAGCATCGCCGTAGGCAACCCCTCCCCCGCCAGATGCCGCAACCCGATCGTCGTAAGGGACTTCCCCAGTCCACCCCCCTGCGCCCCGGGCCGCACGGCGACGACGTACACCTCCCCCAACCGCTCCTCCGCGTGCACCTTCGTCCAGTGGAAACCGATCAACTCCCCCTCACGGAAGGCGAGGAAGAACCCGGCGGGATCGAACCAGGGCTCGGCCATCCGGGCGTCGAGATCGCGCTGCGTCAGAGACCCCTGCTCGGGATGGTGGGCGAAGGCGGTGGAGTTGACGGTGAGCCAGGCGGCGTCGTCCTTGCCGGGGACGAAAGTGCGGACGCTCACGCCGGGCGGGAGGACCGGCTCGGGAAGGGTGAGGTCGGTCAACGGGCGCCGCAGCTGGCGGAGTTCACGGAAGAGGGTGAGTCCGAGGACCTGCGCGAGATGGCGGGCGGCGGGATGGCCGCCGTGCGCCCAGACCCGCAGCCGCTTCCCGGAGGCGGCGAGCAGCGCCGAGCCCAGCGCCCGCCCGTGCCCGTGCCCGCGCTGCTCGGGGCGGACGACGAGTTCGGCGGCCGGCGCCTCGACGGGATCGGTGTCCTCCAGCTGGGCGTACCCGACCAGCTCGTCGTCGGCCGTCAGCAGGAAGTGCGAGATGCCCTCCCGCGCGCCGTCCCGCAGATTCAGGCGCCCCTGTTCGGACACCGCCTGCTGGCCGTCGGCGCCGGCGGCCTCCGCCAGCAGGGCGAGAACGGCGTCGATCTGCTCGGGGGAGAGGGCGGCGAGGGTCTCTAGGGAGCGGGGCCGTGCGCTGTCGTCGCTGGTCATGCGTACGAGGGTACGGCGAGCGCCCGCCGCACGGGCGGCAACGGGGGAGCGGGCGGGGTGACACACCCCTGGCACACGTGACGGCCGCCGCACGGAGCCCGTACGGCAAAGGGGACGGAAAAGGGAAACCAGGATGTAACCAAGAACCCCCTGTCGTGCTACGCGCGTTGACCCTAGGCTGCGCCGGGGCCATGTGCTCAACGAACGCTCGCAGACACCTCAGGGGGGCTTCATGCCTGCCAGTTCCCACACTCCCGGCCGCAGACGGTCGTACCGGATGCTCGCCGCCGCCGCGGGGCTCGCCACCGTCGGCGCGCTGGCCGCCGCGCTGCCCGCGGACGCGCACGACACCCGGCACGCCAAGCCGCTGCCGGGCCGCTACCAGGACGTGCAGCTGCTGTCCTTCAACGACCTGCACGGCAACCTGGAGCCGCCGTCCGGTTCCTCGGGCCGGGTGACGGAGCAGCAGGCGGACGGGACGACGAAGACGGTCGACGCGGGGGGCGTCGAATATCTCGCGACCCATCTGCGCAACGCCCGTAAGGGCAACGCCTATTCGGTCACCGCGGCCGGCGGTGACATGGTCGGCGCCTCGCCGCTGATCTCGGGGCTCTTCCACGACGAGCCGACTATTGAGGCGCTGAACAAGCTCGACCTGGACGTCACGACCGTCGGCAACCACGAGTTCGACGAGGGCGCGAAGGAACTCGCGCGGCTCCAGAACGGCGGCTGCCACCCGACGGACGGCTGCTACACGGACAAGAAGTTCAAGGGCGCCGAGTTCCCGTACCTCGCCGCGAACGTCCTCGACGAGAAGACGAACAAGCCGATCCTCAAGCCGTACTGGGTGTGGCGGAAGAACGGCGTCAAGGTCGGGTTCATCGGCGTCACCCTGGAGAACACGCCGGGCGTCGTCTCGGCGGCGGGCGTCAAGGGCCTGAAGTTTAAGGACGAGGTCGAGACGATCAACAAGTACGCGCGCGAACTCCAGCGCCAGGGCGTGCAGTCGATCGTCGCGCTCATCCACGAGGGCGGGGCGCCGGCCTCGACGTCGTACAACTACGACTGCGACGCGCCGGGCGCGGGCGACGGTATCTCCGGGCCGATCGTCGACATCGCCAAGAACGTCACCCCGGCCGTCGACGCGCTGGTCACCGGGCACACGCACGCCGCGTACGTCTGCACGATCAACGACCCGGCGGGCAAGCCCCGCATGGTGACCTCGGCCGCGTCCTTCGGGCGGCTCTACACCGACACGACGCTGACGTACGACCGCTGGACGGGTGACATCGCCCGTACGAGCGTCAAGTCCGCGAACCACGTCGTCACCCGGGACGTCGCCAAGGCGCCCGACATGACGAAGCTGATCGACAAGTGGAACACCCTCGCCGCCCCGATCGGCAACCGCGCCATCGGCCACATCGCGGCGGACATCCCCAACACGGGCACGGAGTCCCCGGCGGGCGACCTGATCGCGGACGCGCAGCTGGCGTACGGCCGTGAGCTGGACCCGAAGACCGACCTCGCGCTGATGAACCCCGGTGGCGTGCGCGCCGGGTTCACGTACGCGGCCAAGGGCGCCGAGGGCGACGGGGTGGTGACGTACGCGGAAGGCTTCACCGTCCAGCCGTTCGCGAACACCGTCAACCTCCAGAGCTACACCGGCGCCCAGCTGATCCAGATCCTGAAGGAGCAGGTCAGCGGTACGAACGCGGCGTCCCCGAAGATCCTGCTGCCGTCCGCCAACCTCACGTACACGCTGGATCTGACGAAGTCCGGCGCCGACCGTGTCGTCACCGCCTCCGTCCGCCTGAACGGCGCGGCCGTCGACCCCGCCGCCACCTACCGCGTCGCGATGAACAACTTCCTCGCGGGCGGCGGCGACGGCTTCCCGACGCTGGGGCAGGGCACGAACCCGCTGGTCGGCTCGGACGACCTGGCCGCGCTCGCGCAGTACCTGACGGCCAACTCCTCGGCCACCAAGCCGCTGGCTCCGCCGGTGACGAACCGGATCACGATCGTGCAGTAGCGGTAACAGCGGTACCTGCTCGCAGCGGGCCGTCGGGGTCACTTACCCGGCGGCCCGCTTTTTGTCTGTAATAAATCCTAGGTGAGTTCCGCTTTGGTTCCGCCGGGCGCCTGAAAATGCTTTCACCCGCATCTCATCGAGGTCTCAGCGGAATGGGTGGATCTGGGCTTTGCGGCCGCGTAATGTTTTCCATGTCGAAAGCGAACAGCGCGAAACGACAGCAGATTACCTAAGCGAATCACAGCTAATTCCTAAACGAAAGCAGAAAACAATGAGCTTCCACAAGATCGCCCCCATCGCCAAGAACCACAAGCCCGCCCAGGCCCCGAAGCCGGCCCCCAAGAAGGCCGCGCCGAAGAAGGCCGAGCCGAAGCGGCGTCCGGTCGGGCACCAGCGCTGAGCCAGGCGGAGTCAGTCACGTCCGGGGGCGGGGTCACCACGAGGTGCCCCGCCTCGGGCATGCCCGGAGCCGGCATGTACAGGAAGGCACGACCATGCGGGAAGCCCGCGCTGCGTTCTCCCGTTTCTGGCCGCTGACCAGGGGCGACCGCAGATGGATGCTGGTGATCGTGGGCTGCGTGGTGCTGTCGGCGCTGGCCGAGACCGCCGCGATCCTGCTCTTTGCCGAGCTCACCGACACCGCGCTCGCGGCCGGTTCGCTGAGCGCGTTCTGGGGCCCGGCGGCGGCCTGGCTCGCGGTCGCCGCGCTGGGCGCCCTCGTCGGCTACCTCGGCAACTCCCTGGCGACCTGGACCGCCGAACGCTTCGTCCTGCGGCTGCGCGCGAAGCTCTTCCGGCACGTCCAGTCACTGCCCCCGCACTTCTTCCAGCGGCACCGCAAGGGCGACCTGGTCGAACGGCTCACCGGTGACGTCGAGGCCATCGAGGCGCTGGTCGTCTCCGGCGTCGTCGGCACCGTCTCCGCGGCCTTCTCCGTCCTGTTCTACTCGGCCGCCGCCCTCTGGCTGCGCTGGGACCTCGCGCTCGCGACCTTCCTGCTGGCGCCGCTCTTCCTGCTGGCCGCGCGCCGGTTCGCCGGCCGGATCAAGCAGTCCGCGCAGGACGAACGGGCCGCCGACGGCGCGATCACGTCCGTCGTGGAGGAGGCCCTGGGCAATGTGGTCCTGACCCAGGCGTACGACCGCGGCGCCGACGAGGAGCGGCGGCTGGACAAGGAGGCCCGGTCCTGGCTGCGGGCGAGCGTGCGCGGGGCCCGGCTGAGCGAGCTGTACGAGCAGCTGGTCGAGGTCGTCGAGACGGTGTGCGTGCTCGCGGTGATCGGACTCGGCGTCTGGGAGATTTCCGCCGATCGGATGACGCTGGGAACCCTGCTCGCGTTCGCCGCGTTCATCGGATACCTGTACCCACCCGTTCGCAGCCTGGGGCAACTCGGGCTCACCGTCACCGCCGCCGGCGCAGGAGCCGAGCGCATCGCTGAGGTACTAGACGCCCAGCCGGCCGTACAGGACCCGCAACTCCCCCTGCCCGCCTGGCCCGTGAGAGGAGTGATCGATTTCAAGGACGTGACGTTCCGCTACCCCGGGACCGCCCGGGACGCCCTGAGGGACGTCAGCTTCAGCGCCTGCCCCGGCGAGCTGATCCTCGTCACCGGGCCGAGCGGCGCCGGGAAGTCGACCCTGTCGAAACTCCTGACCCGCTTCTACGACCCGGACGCGGGCGCCGTCACCCTCGACGGGGTGCCGCTGGCCGCCGTCCCCCTGTCCTTCCTCCGCCGCAACGTCGCCCTGCTGCCGCAGCAGACCCACATCCTCACCGGCACCGTCCGGGACAACATCGCCTGCGGCCGGCCCGGCGCGACCGAGGAGGAGATCGTCGCGGCGGCCCAGGCGGCAGCGGCCCACGCCTTCGTCACGGCCCTGCCCCAGGGGTACGACACCCCGCTCGCCCCCGGCACCGCCGCCCTCTCCGGCGGCCAGCTCCAGCGGATCGCCATCGCGCGGGCGATGCTCCGCCGGGCCCCGGTGCTGGTCCTGGACGAACCGACGGTCGGCCTCGACTCGGTGGCCGCCCGCCAGGTGGTCCAGCCGCTGCGGCGGCTGATGGCGGGCCGGACGACGGTGATGATCACGCACGACCTGAGCTTCGCGGGGGACGCGGACCGGATCGTGGTGGTGGACGAGGGGAGGGTGGTGGACGAGGGGACGCACGACGAGCTGATCGGGAGGTGCGCGCAGTACGCGGAGCTGGTGGGGCCGTGGGTCTCCGTAGGGGTATGACTAGCTGGTCCTCTTCTTGTCGAACCAGACCGTCGCCAGAGTCGCCGACACCCCTGACCAGAACAGGAGTTGAGGCACGGTCCGGTCGCTCCACGGGACCTCGACGATGAGCAGCGCGCACAGCATCGACCACCCGGCCTGGCCGAGGACGACCCTCGGCCAGCGCCGCCGCCGTACGACGGAGACGAGGTTGACGCGGACGCCGGCCCGCAGCCGCCGGTAGCGCAGCAGCGCGCCGAACAGCCAGATCACGGTCATCGGGACGAGGTCCCACAGCCGCTGGCCGAGCGGCAGCGGCAGCGCGCGCTGGGCGGAGCCGTCGGCGAAGAGGTCGACGCCGGCCGCGGCGAAGGCCAGACAGGCCAGCGCCGGCCAGCGCATACCGCGCAGCAGCCGGTAGGAGGCGTTGTCGAGACCGTGCCGCATCGCGCCGGACTCGGGGGCGACGGCGAGGGTGTCGGCGTACAGGGCGGCGGCGGCCGTCGCCTTCGTGCCCGGGGCGCCGGCGGCCCGCTCGGTCTGGCGGACCAGGGCGTCCTTGTGCTGCGGGTCGAGGCGCAGCAGGGCCTCGTCCATGAGGTCGGCGGTGGCCTGGTCGCCGGCCAGGTAGGCGACGAAGTGGCCGACCTCGTAGGCGTACACCTGCTGCGGGCCCAGCTCGACGGCCCTGCGGGCGAGTTCGGCGGGCTCGCGCATCAGCAGCGGGCGGTCGGCCGCGCGGACGCCGCCCCGGCGCTCCTGGTGGCGGACGATGTTGGCGCGGGCCAGCAGATCGGCCGCGCGGGCGTAGCCCCACCAGTCGGCGGGGGCCAGCTCGATCAGCCGGCGCACCGACGTCTCGACCTCGTCCCAGCGGCCAGGGTGGCGGGCGTGCCGCAGCGCCTCCGCGTGCATGACGAGCGCGCCCCGGTCCTCGGGGTTCAGCTCCAGCGCCCGCCGGGTCGCGTCCAGTGCCCGCGCCTTGTCCTGCCGGCGGCCCAGGTGGCTGCGGGCGAGCTTCACCCACGCCCGGATGTCGTCCGGCTCGTCCGCGAGCCGCTGCGCGAGGAGGGTGCGCGCCTCGTCGTAGCGGTGCAGGTCGATGAGGAGGTCGGCCTTCTCGACGGCCGGGTTCACAGTTTGCGCCGCTTCTTCAGGTACGTGACGAGGTCGTCGTACATACCGCCCTCGTTCGCGAACATCGCCACGTTGCGGGCCGCCGCGAACCAGGGTTCCGAGGACGGTACGACGTCCTTGGCCGCCGCCGTCAGGTCCTTCATGCCGATCATGCGGACGGTGCCGGTGCGGGCGGAGTCCAGGAGGGCGCGTTCGGCCGCCGCCTCGCAGACGTGCGCCAGGTCCGCGCCCGACAGGCCCTCCGTCGCCTTCGCGAGCTTGGCCAGGTCGACGTTCTCGATCGGGCGGTTCTGGAGGTGGTACTTGAGGATCGCCTCCCGCGCGGGGGCGTCCGGCGGCAGGACCAGCAGCGTGCGGTCCAGGCGGCCGGGCCTGCGCAGCGCGTTGTCGACGTCCCAGGGGACGTTGGTCGCGGCCAGCACGAACACGCCCTCGTTGGCGTCCGCGTCGACGCCGTCCAGCTCCGTCAGCAGCTGGTTGACCGTGTTGCGCATACCGCCGCTGAAGGTGCGGCTGCGCTTGGCGCCCAGCGCGTCGAGCTCGTCCAGGAAGACCACGCAGGGGGCCTTGCGGCGGGCCGTCTCGAAGAGCTGGTGCATGTTGCGCTCGGAGTTGCCGAGCCACATGTCGAGGATGTCGTTGACGGAGACGGAGAGGAACGAGGCGCCGAGCTCGCCCGCGACGGCCCGCGCGATGAACGTCTTGCCGCAGCCGGGCGGCCCGTACAGGAGCAGTCCGCCGCGCAGGCTCTTGCCGTACAGCTTGCGCAGTTCGGGGTTGCGCAGCGGGGCGAGGAACGCGGCCTCCAGGCGGGCCTTGACCTCCTGCATGCCGCCGACGTCCGCCAGCCGCAGGGGGGTCGGGGCCTCGACGTCCCAGGCGTCCTCGGGCGGGTCGTCCCCTTCGGCCGCGTACCCGGCGGCTTCCGCGCCCGTCCCGGCGCCCGGGGGCGGGGTGGGGGCCGGGTTCACGAAGCGGGGCGGGACGATGTCGCTGACCTGGTCCTCGGCGGCTTTCCAGTCGAAGGCGGGGGGTTGGGAGGCGGGCGGGGTCTGTACAGCGGGCGGAGTCTGCGATGCGGGCGGAGTCTGCGTGGTGGGCGGTGTCTGCGTGGTGCCCCCCTCCGACGCCGGTGCGGCCGGACCCGGCAGCCCCATCGCGCGGGTCATCAACTCCCTCGCCTGCGCGTCTCCAGGGGCGTGCTGGAGGGCGACGGCGATCTCCGTGACGGCCGCGTCCGCCTGGCCGGCGTTCAGCAGCAGCTCCGCGAGGTGCAGCCGGAGCGGGACGTCGGCGGGGGCGGCGGCCACTGCCGTACGGAGGCTCTGTATCAGGGGAGAGTCTTCAGGCATGGGCTCACCTTACGAAACACCGGCCGAAAGCCTCACCTGTCACCCCAAACGCCGAGTTTGACCCTCCGCGGGGCACAACTTGACTCCCTTGAGGTCGACTTCACCCCGGGAGGCAACCGAACTCACCGGAACCGTGTCTCACAGGTTGCTCACAGATCGGGCCCGATCCCGGGGGCGCGTGGGGACGCGTCCGGATGTCGGTGGGGTGGGGAGCGAGCTGGGGTGTCCAGTCCGATGCCACTGACCATGGCACTCGCAGACGAGGAACCGATGACCAGTCAGCAAGACCGCAACAAGGCTCAGGGCCGCGAGCCCCGGGACCGTACGAGCACCAAGCGCGCGATGTTGGCCGCGGGGGCCGCGCTCACCGTGGTGGCCGCCGTGGCCGGTGCCGCTCCCGGCGCCGGCGCGGCGCCCGCCGCGAAACCGGGGGTGCCGCAGCTCAAGCTCGTCGCCGCGTCGAAATCCGTCACGCTCGACCGCTGGGAGGGCGTCAACGGCGTCTACCTCGACCTCGGCACGTATCTGACCGTCGACAACGCGCCCTTCGAGTTCAAGGTGACGCGCAAGTCCTACAAGGACCAGATCGTCGTCCAGCAGATCCTGAAGGACGGCAAGAAGACCACCGCCAAGACGCTCCCGGCCGGTCTCGTCAAGGACTTCAAGGGGCTGCCCGGCTTCCTGGAGGTCTCCGTCAAGGACGCCGCCGGGAAGGTCGTCAGCAAGACCACCGGCTCGTTCTGCCCGAACAACGCCTCCGGCCGGCTGCGCCCGGACGCCCCCGCGACCTCGCACTATCCGGAGAGCTGCCCCACCAACCCCTTCACCCTGGGCTCTATTTGGGGCGTCGAGAAGGGCTGGGCGGCCAACACCACGACGGTGGACTACGACAAGCCCGTCGACCTCAAGGCCGGCGAGTACACCGCGCAGATCTCGGTCGCGAAGAAGTACCGCGACCTGTTCGGCATCCCGGACGACAAGCCGAGCGTCAAGGTGACCGTACGGGAGGACAAGAGCCCGGGGGCGGGGCTGCGTTCGGCGCACGGCGGGCATGAGATGGGCGCCGGGCACGAGATGGGTGCGGGCCAGCCGATGAGCGGGGCGCATCATTACGGTCCGCGCGGCGCCGACGCCCCCACCCCGGGCGCCCTCCCGCACGCCCTCGAAGCCCGCGGCCAGGCCCGCCACCTGGGCGACGGCGCCGGCCACACGGACGGCTCCCGCATCGCCCCGGCGCTCAAGGCCGCCGCCCAGCGCCCGACGGGCAAGGCGGGCGCCCCCGCCAACACCCCGAAGCCGGACCTGCGTTCGCTGCCGGCCTGGGACATCCAGATCACCGACGGCGAGGACGGCGACGCCCCCGGCAAGGACTACCTCGCGTTCAGCGCGAACGTCTGGAACGCGGGCCCCGCGCCCCTGGTCGTCGACGGCTTCCGCAAGCCGGGCGCCGAACTCATGGACTCCTACCAGTACTTCTACGACGCCCAGGGCAAGCAGGTCGGCTACGCCCCGGCCGGCACGATGGAGTGGGACCCGCGTATCGGCCACGAGCACTGGCACTTCACCGACTTCGCGAGCTACCGCCTGCTGAGCGAGGACCGCACCAAGTCCGTGCGCAGCGGCAAGGAGGCGTTCTGCCTCGCCAACACCGACGCCATCGACTACACGGTGAAGAACGCCAACTGGCACCCGTACAACACCGACCTGTCGACCGCCTGCGGGCAGCGCAACTCCATCTCGGTGCGCGAGGTGCTCGACGTCGGCAGCGGTGACACCTACACGCAGTACCGTCCGGGCCAGTCCTTCGAGATCACGGACCTGCCCAACGGCACGTACTACATCGAGGTCAACGCCAACCCGGCGCACCGCCTCCAGGAGACGGACTACAAGAACAACGTCTCCCTGCGGAAGGTCGTCCTGGGCGGCAAGCCGGGCGCCCGCACGGTGAGCGTCCCGCCGGTCGACCTGATCAACGCTCCCTAGGACGTCGTTACGGTCATAAGTGATCGCAGGCAGTAAAAAAGGGGCATCCGGTGACCGTAAAAGTCGCCGGATGCCCCAAACCGTGTACTACGCGCGGGAAACCGGCGTACTACGCGCGGGCGTTCACCACGATCTCGGCCGAGTTGTTAGACGGGTCAGGGTCGAACGGGAACCCCGCCCCGAAGTCGGGCCGCGCGACGACCTTCCCGGTCGCGTCCGGTACGACGCTGTCGATCCGCAGCTTGAACGGGAACTCCACGCTGACGCCGGGCTTGACGGTCACCCCCAGCTGGCAGGAGTAACCGGCGCCGTTGGGCGAGCAGTTGTCGGGCACGCCCACCGCCGTCGTCCCCGGCGGCAGGGTGACGTCGACGACCGCCGCCGGGTCACCGGAGGACACGTACGCCACCCAGGCGGGCCCGTTGTCGGTGAACCGCGCGGTCGCGGTGACCGTGTCCCCGGCCGCCCCGCTCACCTTGTCGCCGCTCACCGCGAAGTCGGCGGTGTTGTCCGCGTTCACCAGCCACTGCGTGCCGTTGTCGTCCGGCAGCAGGTCGCCCGCGCCCGCGCCCGGTTCGACGTGGAAGTCGAACCGCTCGTACAGGGCATGGGAGCTGACGGTCGTCGGCAGCGGCAGCCCGACCTTCTCGCCGGGCTGCACGACGGTGTCGAACGTGCAGGTGTAGTGCGTGAACGCGTCCCCCAGGGCTTCGGCCGTGCACGGGGAGGGCGCCGCGAGGTCGAGGCCGTAGGTCGTCCACATCTCGACGGAGTAGCCGTTTGCGGGCTGGTCGCCGTTGTTGGTGACGGTGATCGGCGCGTCGAGGGTCGTCCCCGGCGTGACGCCGTCGGTGTTCACCGGGCGGGACACGCTGAGGTCGGGTCCGGAGCCGACGGTGACGGTCGTGTCGGCGGACTCCTTCGCGGCGCTGAGGGTGCCGTCGGGGCCGCCGGTCGCCTCGGCCTCGTAGATGAGACGGCCGGAGGCGCCGATGGCCGCGCCCGGCAACGCCCGTACCTTCAGGGTGAGTTGGGGCGCGCCTCCGCCGGTGGTCGGGACGTCGCCGGTGTCGCACACGGCCGTCGTACCGGTGGGCGCGCAGTTCGCGGGCCACAGCACCTCGGCCACCCCGGCGAGCCCGGAGGCGTCGACGCTCAGCTTGCCGTCCGTCACCGAGAAGTGTGAATTGTCGTGGTACAGGCTGACGTTCAGGGACTGGACGCGCGCCTCGCCGCCGGCGGGGACGACCGTCACGGGCCGGTCGTACGGCGCGCTGATCCACAACTGGTCGGTCTCGGGGTCGGCGTGGGCCGGCGCGACGGCCAGGGCGCCGGCCGCGAGCGCCGTGAGCGCGGCCAGGGCGGCGGGCCCGCGCAGGCGGCGGCCGGTGGGTGTGGAGTTCATGTGTTTCCCCCATGTGTGGCGTGTGGATGCCTTGTTGATCATCGTATGAGCCGGATGAAGGCATGGGGAGTATGGGGAGGAGGCATTGTCAGAGGCAGGCGGTAGAAAAGTGAGGGAAGGTGAAGCGGCGGTCCGGGCAACGCGAGGGCGGGTCCGGGACGTCTGACGGGTGTGAGGAGCCGAGCGAGGGGAGCGCGGGTGAGCGGGCAGGGGCGGCGCCGGGTGCCGGAGCGGAAGAGGGGCGTACGGCTGACCCGCCGGGGGCGCTTCGTGGCCTGGGGCGCGGGGGTGCTCGCGGCCCTGGTGCTGACGCTGGCCGGGGTCGGCGCGTGGGTGTACCAGGACCTGAACGGCAACATCAGCGCGGCGGACGTCGACGACAAGCTGGGCGGCGGCCGTCCGGCGAAGCTGAGCCCCGGCTCCAAGAACATCATGATCGTCGGCTCCGACAGCCGCGCGGGCGCGAACGCCGGCTACGGCAAGGATCTGACGACGATGCAGTCGGACACCCTGCTGGTCCTGCACATCCCGGCGAACCGCGAATGGGCGTCGATCGTCTCCTTCCCGCGCGACTCCTGGGTCCGCATCCCGGCCTGCGACAAGGGCGACGGCACGCTCTCGCAGGTCCACCACTTCAAGATCAACGAGGCGTTCGCGCTGGGCGGTTCCGGCGGCGAGGTCGCGGGCGCGGCGGCCTGCTCGATCAAGACGGTCGAGGAGAACACGGGCCTGCGCATCGACCACTTCATGTCGGTCGACTTCCAGGGCTTCAAGGGCATGGTCGACGCTCTGGACGGCATCGAGGTCTGCCCCAAGGAGCCGATCGACTCCCCGAAGGCCAACCTCAAGCTCCCGGCGGGCTGCCAGACGGTCAAGGGCGAACAGGCGCTGGGCTACGTCCGCGCGCGGTACGGCGTCGGCGACAACTCCGACATCGGCCGCATCGGCCGCCAGCAGGAGTTCATGGACGCCCTCGCGAAGAAGGCCCGGTCCAAACTGCACAGCCCCGACGCGCTGTACGGCTTCCTGGACGCGGGCACCAAGTCGCTCACCACCGACCGCGGCCTGGCCGGCATCAAGTCCCTGTACGGCCTCGCCGCCGAGCTCAAGGGCATCCCCAGCGACCGCCTCGCCTTCCTCACGGTCCCCAACTACCCGCGCGAGGCCGACGTCCCCACCGACAAGGCCAACGTCGTCTGGCAGTACCCGCAGGCCGGCGACCTCTTCACGGCCCTCGCCCACGACAAGGAGACCACCAAGTCCCAGCTGGCCACCGCCGTGCAGGACCTCGTGCACGCCTCCTCGGTGCACGTCCGCGTCCTCAACGGCACCGGCGAGCAGGGCCGCGCGGCGGACGTCGCCGGGAAGCTGAGGGAGGCGGGGTACACGGTTGACGGCACGGGCAACCAGGAGCCGGCGGTGGCGAGGACGGAGGTGCTCTATCCCCAGGGTGGGGACGGGACGGGGGCCCGCGCGGTGGCGGCCCGGCTCGGCGCGGGGATACGGGCGACGGCTTCGGACGCGGCTTCGGGTGCGGGGGCGGTGACGGTGGTCGTCGGGCCGGATCTGAAGACGGACGGCATCCGCTGAGGGGGCAGGTCCTTGAGATGCAGCTCGGTGGGGTCCCTTGAGGTGCCTTGAAGTGCTGCTCCCTGAGTAAAGGGCGGGACTTTGCTCGTACTTGGAGAGGACGGACTCACCTCGACGCAGGGGACAGGTACCACCCATGAACGCATCCGCATCGATCGGCGTCACCGGCCTGGGAGTCATGGGCCGCAACCTGGCGCGCAACTTCGCGCGGCACGGTTATACGGTCGCCGTTCACAACCGCAGCGCGGGCAGGACGCGTGCGCTGATGGAGGAGTTCGGGGACGAGGGTGCTTTCGTCCCGGCGGAGTCGGCGGAGGAGTTCGTGGCGGCGCTGGAGCGGCCCCGTCGGCTGATGCTGATGGTGCAGGCGGGCGGTCCGACGGACGCGGTGATCGAGGAGTTCGCGCCGCTGCTGGAGCCGGGCGACATGATCATCGATGGGGGCAACGCGCATTTCGCGGACACGCGGCGCAGGGAGGCCGCGTTGCGTGAGCAGGGCATTCATTTCGTGGGTGTCGGGGTGTCGGGTGGTGAGGAGGGTGCGCTGCACGGGCCGTCGGTCATGCCGGGTGGTTCGCCGGAGTCGTATGCGGTGCTGGGGCCGATGTTCGAGGCGATCAGCGCGAAGGTGGACGGTGAGCCGTGTGCGACGCACATCGGTGCGGACGGTGCGGGGCACTTCGTGAAGATGGTGCACAACGGTATCGAGTACGCGGACATGCAGTTGATCGCGGAGGCGTACGACCTGTTGCGGCAGGTGGCGGGGTATTCGCCGGAGGAGATCGCGGGGATCTTCAAGGAGTGGAACGGGGGGCGGCTGGGGTCGTATCTGATCGAGATCACGGCTGAAGTCCTGGGGCACACCGATGCGTTGACCGGTGGGGCGTTCGTGGATGTGGTGGTGGACCGGGCGGGTCAGAAGGGGACGGGCCGTTGGACGGTTCAGACGGCGTTGGATCTGGCGTCTCCGGTGACGGCGATCGCGCAGGCGACGTTCGCGCGGGCGGCGTCGGGGCAGGTGGCGTTGCGGGCGGCGTACCGGGGGTTGCCGGGCGGGACGACGCCGCCGTTGTCGCGGACGGAGGCCGCGCGGTTCGCGTCGCAGGTGGAGCATGCGTTGTATGCGTCGAAGGTGATCGCGTACGACCAGGGGTGGTCGATGATCCAGGATGCGGCCCAGGAGTACGGGTGGGCGATCGACTTGGCGGCGGTGGCGCGGATCTGGCGGGGTGGGTGCATCATCCGGGCGTCGTTCCTGGACCGGATCCGTGCGGCGTACGTGCAGGATCCGGCGTTGGTGAGTCTGCTGACGGAGAAGGAGTTCGCGGTGGAGATCGCGGACGCGCAGGTGCCGTGGCGGGAGATCGTGGCGACGGCGGCGCGGCGGGGGATTCCGGTGCCGGCGTTCTCGGCGGCGCTGTCGCATTACGACACGCTGCGGGCGGAGCGGTTGCCTGCGGCGTTGTTGCAGGGGCAGCGGGACTTCTTCGGGGCGCACACCTATGCGCGGGTGGATCGTGAGGGGATGTTCCACACGCAGTGGGCGCAGGAGGGGCGGCCGGAGACGGACGCGTAGCCCTCAAGTCGTCCCGTATACAAGGGCCTCACCTGGGAGTTCGGCCCGGGTGGGGCCCTTTGCCGGTCGGTGGGCGGGGTGGGTTACCTTCTGGGGGCGGCGGGGTTGGCGGGAAAGCGCCGTCAGGGTGGCGGAAGTTCGCTGAACGCAGGCGGACTGTCGCCCTCCGTCCCGGGGAATCTCACGGGCGGGTTACATCACGCTCAACCTCTGGTAGCCGGCGGGTGATGCGGCGACGATGGACGCATGACACCGGCCGAGCGCGCCATGGAACGACTGGCTGCGTGGCCCGACCTCACAGCGGTTGCGTCCGCGTGCGGAACGGGTCCCGCGCTGAGTTCCCCGCACAGCGAGATCGTCCACTTCCATTCCGGCCACGAGGTCGACCTCCACCTCACCGGCCAGGCCATCCGCCGTATCTCCCGCGATCTGCGCGCCTCGACGGCGATCCGGCTGCTGCCCGGCTCCCGTTGGGTGACGATCCACCTCGACTGCGACGCCGACGTCGACCTCCTCCTGAGCCTCGTCAGCATGGCCCTCAAGGCGCATCAGTCGGCGGCGGCGGGGGAGGAGGGGTCGCGGTGCAATCTGAATCGGGTGCGGTTGATGCCTAGGGATGAGCCGTTGGTCTGAGGGGGCGGACGGCTGAAGGGGGCTGCCTGTCTGAGGGGGCCGGCCGGCAGGGGGAGTTGAACAGGGGGGCGGGCTGAGCGGGTCGGGCTCCGTCTCCCGACTTTGCCATCTCTTTGCAACGGGCCCTCCCTGTCCCTCGTCTCTCCGCTCGATCCCGTCACCGGGGATCGAGGTTCCCCGCCCGCTGGAGGGCGGGCCGACGAAGGAGAGACGACCGTATGCGTCGTGTCAGCCGTAGTGCCCGTGCCATGAGTGTCCGTGCTGTGAGCGTCCGTGCCGTGGGTGCGCGTGCCGTGCTGGGGTCCGTTGCCCTTGCCGGGGTCGTCGCGCTGGGGTCGGCCGGGCCGGCGTCGGCCGCGACTCCGGTCGCCGCTGCCCCAGTTGCCGCCGCTCCGGTCGCCGCCACCCCCGTCCCGGCCGATCCGGCGACGGTCGCGCCGGCCCCGGAGAGCAAGGAGCCCACCCCGGTCCCGACCGTCCCCGGCGGCTCGGCCAAGGCGCCGACCCAGGCCGAGGCGACCCCCGTCCCCGCGCCGGTCAAGGGCTCCGGCCAGGTCGCGGTCGTCCCGTCCGGCGCCCCCGACACCGGCGTCACCGAGCCCGCCGCGGACCACACGGGCGCGCTGGCCGGCGCGGGCGCCGGTGCCGTGCTGCTGGCGGGCGGCGCCTTCGTCGTCGTACGCCGCCGCAGGGCGACCGGCGCGTGATCGCGCTCTCCCGGCGCGCCTTCGCCACGGCGTTGGGGGCGGCGCTGCTGACGGCGTGCGGGGCGAGTGGGGAGGGGGTGCGGGTGTCCGGGGGCGCGGGGGACGGGGGGCTGGGTTCGTCGGCTTCGGCGTCTTCGGGGGCGGCGGGGGGCGGGAGTTCGGGGGCCGGGGCTTCCGGGGGGTCTTCGGGTGCCGGGGCTTCGGCTTCTGGGGGCCAGGGTTCTCCTGGGGGCCAGGGTGCTTCGGAGGGGCTGGGTTCCTCGGGTGGCCAGGGTGCTTCGGGTGGCCGTGGGGCTTCGGGGGCCGGGCCTCGTCCGGTCCGGCTGCTCGTCCCGGCGATCGGTGTCGACACGCCTCTGCTCAGCCTCGGTCTCGCGGCCGACGGGACGGTCGAGGTGCCGCCGGTCACCGCGCACGACCGCGCGGGCTGGTACCGCTACTCCCCGTCCCCCGGCCGGCCCGGCCCCGCCGTCCTCCTCGGACATGTCACCGTCGGCGAGTTCGGCGACGGCGTCTTCCGCCATCTCGCGCGGCTGCGCCCCGGTGACGGGGTGACGGCGCGGCTGGAGGGCGGGGCGGTGCGGGAGTTCGAGGTGACGAGGGTGAAGACGGTCGCGAAGGCGGAGTTCCCGACGGGGGAGGTGTACGGGGATGTCGCGCGGCCGGAGTTGCGGCTGATCACGTGTGGGGGGCCGCGGGACGGGGTGGGGTACCGGGACAACGTGATTGTGTTCGCGGTGCTGAAGGGGGAGTGAGGGGCGGGAGCCGGCGGGGAGTTGGCGTGGAGCCGGTGGGGAGTTGGCGGGGCGGTGGGGTTGGTGGAGTTTCTGGGAAAAGGGGCGGATTTCGTGAACCGAGGGGGAGGGGTGGGCCGATGAAGGGGTGAGGGCGGTGGAGGGGCGGGGTTCCGGAGGGGGCGTCGTATCTCGAAGGAGGCGCAGCTTCCGGAGGGGGCGTGTCTGTGAAGGAGCCGCAGCTTCTGGAAGGGGCGTAGCTCGAAGGAGCCGCAACTCCCGGAAGCCGCGTCTCGAAGCAGCCGAAACCTCCGGAAGCCGTGCCTTGAGGCAGCCGTACTTCGAAGGAGCCGCACCCCGCATGACCACCGCGTACGAGAACCACCCCTACCCCCCACCTGGAGAGAGTTGAACCGACAATGGCTAGGGCAGAGGCAGCGAACCTCCTCCCGATCCCCCTCTTCGTCCTCCTCCCGCCCCCCGTCCAGGGAGGAGGCGGCGTCGGAGCTGTTCACCGTGCTCTACCCCCGTCTCGCCGGCTGGTGCCGCCGCCTGGTCGACGACGACGGCACGGCGCACGAGATCGCGTCCGAGGCCTTCACCCGTCTCTGGTCCCGCTGGACGAAGGTCGAGGAGCCGCAAGGCTTCCTCTACGTCACGGCGGCGAACCTGGTCCGCGACCACTGGCGCAAGCTGGAGCGCGAACGAAGGGCGCTGCGCAAGGCGAAGACGGAAGAGGCGCTGCGTCCGCACCCCGGCCCGGAGGACCCCTCGATCCGCCTCCTGGTCCAGTCGCTCCCCGAGCGACTCCGCGTCCCGATCCTCCTGCACTACTACGCTGACATCCCCGTCCGGCAGATCTCCGTCCTGACCGGACGCAAGGAGGGAACCGTCAAGGCCGACCTGCACGCGGCCCGCGAACTGCTCCGCGCCCACCTGAGGAGAAGCCTTGACCACTCGCTTTGACGCCGACGACGATCCGACGGTCCCCCCCGACGACCCCCTCCTGACCCTCCTGTCACCCTCCCCGACCCACCTCCACCCCCCGCCCGGCCACTTCACGACCGTCCGCCGCAAGGCGAGGGCCCGCAGGGTACGCAAGGCCGTGACGGCAACGGCAATGTGCGCGGCGGCCTTCTTGATCGCCCTCCCCTTCACAACAAGAACCCCACACCCCGAACCAACACCCCCCCTGTCCCCCCCGACGGCCCCCGCAACCCCAACTCCCTCCACGACGACCCCATCCCCCACCGACACCCCCTCCAGCCTGGAGCCGACACCGAGCCCGGCGAAACAGACGACGGTGCCGACACCATTGGCGCCTGTGCCGACTGTGCCGATGGCGCGGGGGGAGTAGGGGAGGGGTTCTTGGCGGACATCGCAGAGGGGAGTGCCACGGTTGTTGTCACCACCGCTGGTAGTGAACCGGCTGCGCAGATCGGGGCACTTGCTCGCGGGGCAGACCGGCCATGAGGGACCTCATCGCGCCATTACTGACATAGGGGGATTCGCGAAGGGCCGGAGGGGACAGTGCTGGGGGACGGCGGGGACGGCGACCTTGGGGGGAGCGCCCGCCGTGTCGACAAGGGGGCGCGGTCATGGCTGAGCTGCACTAGGAGATACTCACCGACCCCAGCGAGCTGCGGGTGTCCGGGGCCGGGGTGAACGAGGAGTCTTCAGGGGCGGTCTACGTCAGTATCTCCAACCGGGGACCGGCTCCCGTCAACCTCAGGGGGTTCCGGCTGAAGATCCCGTCCGGGCCCGGCTCGGGCGACCTGACCCCCGACGCCGGGAGGACCGAGAACAGGGTCGTCCGCAACACCTGGCAGGGCTGGGGCAACTCCTTCCAGATGTGGGGTCCGACGACGGGCATCTACGAGGTGGCCACGTCCTCCGTGATCACCGTCGGCCAGGGTGAGGTCCTGGTCGTGCAGTTCTACGGCTTCCCCGTCTCCGAACAGGCGGGACTGGTCCAGCCGGCCCTCCGCGAGCGCGCCTTCTCCTCGCCGGGCAGCGACGTCACGCTCAGCCTGCTGAAGCGGGAGGCGCGGGTCCCGGGCAACTTCCGCGCCGGCAAGACCCTGCCCGACCCGGCAGACGTACCCGTCCTGCGCCGGGAAGGCCCGAACAGCCTCGCTTACGCGATCCTGGGCCCGGACGGGCCGCCCCAGCCCGTCACGGGCTCGGCGCCGCACTGGAACTGGTCGCCCGGCACAAGCGGTGAGCCCGAGCGGGACGCCGCCTACACCCTGATCGCCACTCCCCGGTCCGGCACGGAACCCGGGTACTTCCTCACCACCACCGTCCACGTGCTCAGGCCCGAGTTCCCCAGCCCGACCGCCACGGAAGCCGTCCACACCCCGCTGGTCACCGGTACCGGTTCCGACCGGGGACAGGTCGCCTTCACCGCCGACGGGGTGCGGGTCCTGGACGGCGCCGGTGTGTCCGGCACCGTGGAGGCGGGCACGGTCGACGCGGAGTCGGTCCTCACCTCGCAGGTGGGCGGTCGGGGTACGGACGCCGGCTGGGTGCGGTTCCCGGACGACGGGATCGCTGTCGGCCACGGGCCCGGTGCCGACCTGGGGACTGTCACCGCGCACCGCGTCCGGGCCGACGGCGTGAACACCCCGTGGGTGGGAGACGTGGACGGCGGCCGGGGCCTGCTCGCCTTCACGGAGTCCGGGGCCGCGGTCCGCAAGGACGGCTCCCAGACCCCCGGGGACATTTCCGCCGCCACCGCAGACCTAGACGACCTGATCACCGACCGGGCACAGATCAGGGAACGGCTGACCCTCCAGGGCGGGCTGACGGTGGACGGTGTACTGGAGACCCAGGACAGCCCGCCGAGGCTGATCGTCCATGGCGTGCTCGAAGCCGAGGACGAATTGCACGTCGCCGAGGACGCCAGGGTCGGCGGTGACTTCGCGGTGCGCGGGGACCTCGGCGTGCTGGGGAAGACCAACGCCAACGGACACCTCGCGGTCCGGGCGGGCAACACGTGGATCATCCACACCGACGACGGGCAGGTCTCCCTCCAGGCCGACCTCCGAGTCCACGGCGCCGTCCGCTCCGACCGCTGACCCCACGCTGCGCGATGCGGTCACCACAGTCCGATGATCTGCCGGACCGGTCGCCGTAGCCGAGGAAGCGGGGATCAGCTCTCGTCTCCGGACGCGAGGGCGTCGCCGATGACGATGTCGGCTACGTGGCGCAGGGCCGTCTGGTACGCCTCGGCTCTGCCCCGTGCGTACGGCGAGGGTGGTTGCCACCAGGGTCCCCGAGGGAATCCGCACCCGGGCGACACACACTCGCCAGAGACACAGCGCACTTTTGCAAGCAGCCGCTTGCAATAGTTAGCGGAATGGGGGCAGAGTAGAGGCATGGCATCGCTCAATGTCGGCAACCTCGGTGAGTACCTGCGTGAGCAGCGGCGGAACGCGCAGCTGTCGCTCAGGCAGCTCGCCGAGGCCGCGGGGGTGTCGAACCCGTATCTCAGCCAGATCGAGCGAGGTCTGCGCAAGCCGAGTGCGGAGGTGTTGCAGCAGGTCGCGAAGGCGCTGCGGATCTCGGCCGAGACGTTGTACGTCCGGGCCGGCATCCTCGACGCGGAGCGGGACCGGGACGAGGTCGAGACGCGGGCTGTGATCCTCGCCGACCCGACGCTCACCGAGCAGCAGAAGCAGGCGCTGCTCCAGATCTACGAGTCGTTCCGCAAGGAGAACGGCTTCGACGGCCCCCCGCCTCCGGTGCCCCTGCACCCCACGGACGGCACAGCCGGAACCGACAGCAAGAACAGCGGCAAGAACAGAAGCAAAGCCGACGGCATAAAAGACATAGCCGACGGCACCCCAGACGACCTCGGCGATCCGCAGCAGACGGCAGGCTGACGCCGGACCAGGGCACCCACCGTCCACCGCGGAACGCAACCCCCACCGGCTCCAGAACGACGAACGTGAAACCAGGAGGAACCCTCACCATGGCCATCACCGACGACCTGCGCAAGACCCTCAGCGACCCGACCCCCCTCTACTTCGCCGCCGGCGCAGCCGATCTGGCGCTCCAGGAGGCCAAGAAGGTCCCCGGCCTCGTCGAGCAGCTGCGCGCCGAGGCCCCGGCCCGCTTCGAGGCCGTACGCGCCACCGACCCCAAGGCCGTCCAGGAGAAGGCCGCCGCCCGCGCCAAGGAGGCCGGTGCCAAGGCGGGCGCGCGGGCCAAGGAGGCGCAGGAGACCGTGCAGACCCGGGTGGCCGGCCTCGTCTCCGCCCTCGACGGCGACCTGAAGAAGCTCGGCTCCACCCTCGACTCCGACATCAAGCGCCTCGGCGAGTCGGCGCAGGACCTCGCCCTGCGTGGGGTCGGCGTCGCGGCCGAGTACGCGGTCAAGGCCCGCGAGGCGTACGAGAAGGTCGCCGAGCACGGTGAGCAGGCCGTCCGCACGTGGCGCGGCGAGGCCGCCGACGGCGTCCAGGAGCTGGCCGTCGCCGTGGAGCCCGAGCCCAAGGCCGAGTCGGCGCCCGCCGCCGAGGCGAAGCCCGAGCCCATCCCGGTCAAGGACGAGGCCGAGACCGAGGCCCCCGCCAAGAAGACGGCCGCCAAGAAGGCCCCCGCCCGCAAGCCGGCCGCGAAGAAGACGACCCCGCCCGCCAGCTGAGAACTCGCCGCGACGGGCCGGGCACTCCGCACGGGCCTGGTCCGTTGTACGGGTAGCAGGACGCTCGTTGCGGGTACGGTGACGGGGTAACGACGAGCCGAGTCAGGTGGTGGACGTAGTGCTGATGCAGGGCTTCGCCAGTTTCTTGGGGCTGCTCTACCTCGCGATGCTGGTCTTCGCGGTGGTGGCCTTCGTGATGGCCGTCCTCTTCCGTGAGGACGCGTACCGCGCGGCCGGCAAGCAGAACAAGGGCTTCTGGCTGATCATCCTGGGCATCGCGGTCGTGGTGAACCTCCTCGTCCCGATGCTCTTCCTCCAACTCGCCGGTCTCGTCGCCTCGATCGTCTTCTTCGTCGACGTCCGCCCGGCGCTGCGCCAGATCAGCGGTCGCGGCGGCGGCCGGGGCGGCCGCGGCTCCAGCAGCGACGGCCCGTACGGGCCCTACAACGGCGGCCGCTAGCTTCCGGCCGCCGACCGACCCCGCCGACCAGGCAAGGGGTGCGCCCAGCCCAGCCCAGCTCAGCTTCTCGGCGCACCCCGCCAAGCCCGGCCCAGCCCAGCGCATCCGGCCGCCGCCCCCTCACCGCTCCAGCAACAACACCGCCACATCATCCGCCAGCTCGCCCCCATTGAGCTCCCGCACCTCCCGCACGGCCGCCCCCAGCAACCGCTCCCCGTGCACCCCCTCCCCCCACAGCCGCCGCACCAGCTCGGCCATCCCGTCCTGCCCCAGCCGCTCCCGCCCCCCGCCGACATGCCCCTCGATGAGCCCGTCGGTGTACATGAGCAGGCTCCACTCGGCGCCGAGCGCCACCTCCACGCGCGGCCAGCGCACCCCGGGCAGCATCCCGAGCGCGGGCCCGTTGTCGTCGTGCGGCAGCAGCCGGGCGGGCGAGCCGGGGGTGGCGAGCAGCGGGGCCGGGTGGCCGGCGAGCCACATGCCGGCCCGGGTGCCGTCGGCCGAGATGTCCACCGCGCAGAGGGTCGCGAAGAGCTCCTCGTTGTCGCGCTCGTGCTCCAGCACCTCCTGGAGCGTGCCGAGGAGTTCGTCCCCGTACAGCCCGGCGAGGGTCAACGCCCGCCAGGCGATGCGCAGTTCGACGCCGAGCGCGGCTTCGTCGGGCCCGTGCCCGCAGACGTCGCCGATCATGGCGTGCACGGTCCCGTCGGGGGTGCGGACGACGTCGTAGAAGTCCCCGCCGAGCAGTGCCCGTGAGCGGCCGGGCCGGTAGCGGGCGGCGAAGCGCAGGGCGGCGCCGTCGAGCAGCGGGGTCGGGAGCAGGCCGCGTTCGAGGCGGGCGTTCTCCTGCGCCCGCAGCCGGCCCTCGGCGAGCCGCCGCTCGGCGCGGTCGGAACGTTTCCGCTCGACGGCGTACCGGATCGCCCGGCTCAGCAGCCGCCCGTCCAGCTCGTCGTGGAAGAGATAGTCCTGCGCCCCGACGCGTACGGCCTCGGCGCCCCGCCCGGTGTCCCCGGACGCGGTCAGCGCGAGCACGGCGTGCCGGGGGGCGAGTTCCAGGACCTGGCGCAGGACGACGAGTTCGTCGCCGTCCTGCGTCGGCCGGCCCTGTGCGGGCAGCGCGAGGTCGAGCAGGATGCAGTGCACGTCGTCCGTGAGCAGCCGCTCCGCCTCGGTCAGGTTCCGCGCCGTCCGCACCCGGATCGGCCTGCCCGCCTGGTCCCGCAGATCGGGGATGAGCGGCGCGGCCGAGGGGTCGTCCTGGATGAGCAGGACGGAGAGGGGGACGACGTCGGCGTCGGCGGCGGGCACGGCGCCCTCCGGTACGGGAGCGGGGGCGCCGGGCTCGGTGTGCTCGGCGGGCGCGGCAGTCTCCGCCCCGGCGTCGAGGGGGCCGCCGGCGGCCGGGGCCTCGCCGCACTCCACGGCGGGGACCGCGCGCTGCCGAGGTACGGGTACGGACATCGTCGTGGGTTCCTTCCCTCCCCCCGAGGGCACGGCGGGGACGAGGGATCGGCCCACCGAGCGGGACCATAGCCGCCCGGGGCACCGCAGCGGAATGGCGGACGCCACCCCGCTTGATCTCCCGCCGGTGTCATATGCCGCGATCCGTACCGCAGTTGGGCACGGCGGGTGCACCCCGGGAATGACGAACGTCACGTCCCCGCCAGGTTTCGGATCAAGGGGGCGTGGGCGCCGTCACATGACGGGCCTCACGCAGGGCGGCGCGTGGGCGGCGAGGGCCCGGCAAGCGGACCGGAGCTTTCCGCCGGCGCCCCGCGCGACACCCTCCCGGCAACGGCAACGGCAACCCCGCCGGCACCCCCGGCCCCCCGGCCCCGCTCGGCGCAGCGTCACGCGTCCGGTCGTACCACCCCCAGGATCGGCATCGACCCCGCCCCCGCGACCGTCACCGTCCGCCCCGGGCGCGGCGCGTGGATCATCGAGCCCTCGCCGAGGTACATCGCCACATGGCTCGCGTCGGCGAAGTAGATGATCAGGTCGCCGGGGCGCATGTCCTTGACGTCGACGTGCTTCAGCTGCCGCCACTGCTCCTGCGAGGTCCGGGGTATCGGGTGTCCGGCGGCGGCCCAGGCCTGGGAGGTCAGGCCGGAGCAGTCGTAGGAGTCGGGACCCTCGGCTCCCCATTGGTACGGCTTGTTCAGCTGGGCCGTCGCGTACTCGACCGCCTTCTTGCCCTGGGTGCTCGCCGCGTCGCTCGCCGGGGGGACGTCGCCGGACTTCACCCACGCGTTCTGCGCCTGCCGGGCCTGCTCCGCCTCCAGCTCGGCCAGCCGCGCCCGCTCCTTCGCCTCGAGCCGGCCCTCCAGCTCCTGGGCGGCGGTGATCTGCCGCTCGATCCGCTGCTGCGCCGTCGCCTTGGCGGTGCGCGCCGCCTCCAGCTTCTGCCACTGGACGGCCGCGTCCTGCGCGAACAGCTCCAGGTCCTGCTGGACCTTCGCGGTCTCGGTGATGAGGTCCTCGGCCGCCTTGTGCCCCTGCTCGACCCGCCCCGCGTCGTCCAGGAACTGCGAGGGGTCCCGGCTCAGCATCAGCTTGGCCTCGTCGGGCAGCCCGCCCGTGCGGTACTGCGAGCGGGCGGCGGCCCCCGCGCGGTCCTTCAGCCGGGCCAGCCGCTCACGGCCCTCGACGATTCTTTTGGCCAGCGTCACGATCGTCGCCGACTGCTCCTTGGACGCCTCCTCCGCCGCGTTGTAGGCGTCCGTCGCGACCGCCGCGTCGTGATACAGCGCATCGAGGCGGGCGCGGACGGCCTCCAGGTCCTTGTTCGACACCGGCGCGGAGGCGGACGAGGAGGGCGACGGGGCCGGTTCCGGTGCCGCGAACGCCGTGCCCGGCGCGGCGAGCAGCGTCACCGCGCAGACGGCGGTCACCGCCGCGGTCGTCCAGGCGCGCCTGCCCGTCGTACGCATACTGGCCCCCCAGTTGATGTCCCGTCAGTAACTTGTGAACGTCCGGTGGATACTGTCACGCCCGCCTCTGAAGCGACAGAGTCCGTGTATTCGTCGCAAGTTTCCGGCCTTCATGCCTGTTCGACGAACAGCGCACCGGCATCGTTCCCCCAAGACGTTCACCAGTTCGAGTGAACCCCGCCGCCCGAACCCCGCCGCCCCGCCCCGCCCCTCACCGAGGCGCCAACGCCCCCCACTCCACGCTCACTTCCCCCTGCCGCCACCGCCGCACCCCGTCCACCACCGGCCACTCCCCGGAAAGATCCCGCACGGTCCGGATCCACCGCTGCCGGGCGCCGTACGAGGCGTAGGGCGCGGCGGCGGACCAGGCGCGGTCGAAGTCGCGCAGGAAGGCGTGCACGGGCTCGCCGGGGACGTTGCGGTGGATCAGCGCCTTGGGGAGGCGTTCGGCGAGGTCGGAGGGGCGCTCCAGGGAGGCGAGGCGGGCGGCGAAGGTGACCGTGCGCGGGCCCTCGGGGCCGAGGGCGACCCACACGTGCCGGCGGCCGATCTCGTCGCACGTCCCCTCGACCAGCAGCCCGCCCGGCGCGAGCCGCCCGCACAGCCGCTCCCAGACCCCGGCGACGGCCGTCTCGTCGTACTGCCGCAGCACGTTCGCGGCCCGGACCAGCAGGGGGCGGCCGGGGACGGGGACCTCGAAGCCGCCGTGGCGGAAGACGAGTCCCTCGCGCGCGTAGGGCTGTGCGGCGGCCACGCGCGCGGGTTCGATCTCGACGCCCACCACGCGCGCGCGTGGGGCGACGGTCCGCAGCCGCGCGAGCAGTTCGACGGCCGTCCAGGGGGCGGCCCCGTACCCGAGGTCGACGGCCACGGGATCGTCCGCACGCCGCAGCTCGGCGCCGTGCACGGCGGCGATCCAGCGGTCCATGCGGCGCAGCCGGTTGGGGTTGGTCGTCCCGCGCGTGACGGTGCCCACGGGGCGGGCGGCGGGGGCGCGGGTGGTCATGCGTACGAGGGTAACGGGACGCCCCGGCTGATCGAACGGTTGAGCGAGTCATCGTCACGCATGGGCAAAAACCTTCCTGCGGGGCGGGCCGGACCGGAATGGGAGGGCCGTACTCCGGTGTTGCACTGCCTCGGAGGGCGCCCCACACCCTCCTTCAGCCATGCCCGCAGCACCGCCAGCAAGGAGGAAACGCCACGTGAGCCACTACGTCAGCAGGCTCGGGCGTCGCTCCCCGGCCACGCCCGCGCGGTTGCGGTTGCCGCACCGCAGGCCCCGTCGCGTCGCGATGCTCTCTGTGCACACGTCACCCCTGCACCAGCCCGGGACCGGCGACGCCGGCGGCATGAACGTCTACATCGTCGAGCTGGCCCAGCGGCTCGCCGCGATCAACATCGAGGTGGAGATCTTCACCAGGGCGACGACCGGGGGCCTGCCCCCTGTGGTCGAGCTGGCCCCCGGAGTCCTCGTCCGCCATGTCGACGCGGGCCCGTACGAGGGCCTCAACAAGGAGGACCTGCCCGCGCAGCTGTGTGCCTTCACGCACGGCGTCATGCAGGCCTGGGCCGGCCACCGCCCCGGCTACTACGACCTCGTCCACTCCCACTACTGGCTCTCCGGCCACGTCGGCTGGCTCGCCGCCCAGCGCTGGGGCGCGCCCCTCGTGCACGCCATGCACACCATGGCCAAGGTCAAGAACGCCAACCTCGCCGACGGGGACACGCCCGAGCCCGCGGCCCGGGTCATCGGCGAGACGCAGATAGTCGAGGCGGCGGACCGGCTGATCGCGAACACGGAGGAGGAGGCGGCGCAGCTCGTACGGCACTACCGCGCGGACCCCGCCAAGGTCGCGGTGGTGCATCCCGGGGTGAACCTCGACCGCTTCACGCCCGCCGACGGCCGCCGGGCCGCGCGGGAGCGCCTGGGCCTGCCGCAGGACGCGCTGATCCCGCTCTTCGCGGGCCGTATCCAGCCGCTGAAGGCGCCGGACGTGCTGGTGAAGGCCGTCGCCGTGCTGCTGGAGCTGCGGCCCGAGCTGCGGTCCCGGATCGTCGTACCCGTCGTCGGCGGGCCCAGCGGGAGCGGGCTCGCGAAGCCGGAGGGGCTCCAGAAGCTGGCGGCGCGGCTGGGGGTCGCGGACGTGGTGCGGTTCCGGCCGCCGGTGGGGCAGGACCAGCTCGCCGAGTGGTTCCGGGCGGCTTCGGTGCTGGTGGTGCCGTCGTACAGCGAGTCCTTCGGGCTTGTCGCCATCGAGGCGCAGGCCGCCGGGACTCCGGTGCTGGCCGCGTCCGTCGGGGGGCTGCCGGTGGCGGTGCGGGACGGGGAGACCGGGTTCCTGGTCGACGGGCACGATCCGGAGCCGTACGCGCGCGTGCTGGAGCGGCTGGCGGACGATCCTGGGCTGGCGGCGCGGATGGGGGAGGCGGCGGCGCGGCACGCGCAGCACTTCGGCTGGGACACCGCCGCGGCGGCCACCGCCGACGTCTACACCGCCGCGGCCCAGTCCTATCGCCGTCACGTACGCTCCCCCCATGGCTGAGGCAGCGGAAAATCTGGAGAAAGCGCTAAGGGAAACGGGCCTGGAATGGGATAACCCGGACGAGAACACCTACGTGGTGGAACTCCCGGGCACCCAGAAACTGAAAACGACGGTTTCTCTGCGGCTCGGCCGCCATTCCCTGTCGCTGAACGCTTTCGTGATCCGCCACCCCGACGAGAACGAATCCCAGGTCCACCGCTGGCTGCTGGAACGCAACCTGCGGCTCTACGGAATGAGCTACGCGGTGGACCCCCTGGGCGACATCTACCTCACCTCCCGCCTCCCCCTGCCGTCGGTGACCCCGGCCGAGATCGACCGCCTCCTGGGCCAGATCCTGGAGGCGGCGGACGGAACGTTCAACACGCTTCTGGAAATGGGATTCGCGTCGGCGATCAAGCGTGAATACGCGTGGCGGGTTTCGCGGGGGGAGTCGACGCGGAATCTAGAGGCGTTCGGGCATCTGACGGGAAAGCCCCCTGCCCGCGGCGAATCCGCGGACAGAGGGCCGGAAAGCGGTGGGGTTACTTCTTCCCCTGGTTCTTGACCGCCTCGATGGCGGCAGCCGCCGCCTCGGGGTCCAGGTACTTGCCGCCCGGGGTCACCGGGCGGAAGCCGGCGTCCAGTTCGTAGTACAGGGGGATGCCCGTCGGGATGTTCAGGCCGGCGATGTCGCCGTCCGAGATGCCGTCGAGGTGCTTGACCAGGGCGCGCAGGCTGTTGCCGTGGGCGGCGACCAGGACCGTGCGGCCGGTCAGGAGGTCCGGGACGATGGCGTCGTACCAGTAGGGGAGCATGCGGGTGACGACGTCCTTGAGGCACTCCGTGCGCGGGCGCAGCTCCGGCGGGATCGTCGCGTAGCGCGGGTCCTCGGACTGGGAGAACTCCGTGCCGTCCGCGAGCGCGGGCGGCGGGGTGTCGTACGAGCGGCGCCAGAGCATGAACTGCTCCTCGCCGAACTCCGCGAGGGTCTGCGCCTTGTCCTTGCCCTGGAGAGCGCCGTAGTGCCGCTCGTTCAGGCGCCAGCTGCGGTGGACCTCGATCCAGTGGCGGTCGGCGGACTCCAGCGCCAGCTGCGCGGTGCGGATCGCCCGCTTCTGGAGGGACGTGTGCACCACGTCGGGCAGCAGACCGGCGTCCTTGAGCAGCTCACCGCCGCGGACCGCCTCCTTCTCGCCCTTCTCGTTGAGGTTGACGTCCACCCAGCCGGTGAACAGGTTCTTCGCGTTCCACTCGCTCTCGCCGTGGCGGAGGAGGATCAGCTTGTACGGTGCGTCGGCCATGCGTATGAGCGTAATCCACGGCCCGACCCGTCCCCTCTCCTCCCTGCTCCTCCCCGTATTTGACGGGATCTGTTAATCCACTGGCCCCCCGCCCCGGCCCCCTCGTAACGTACGCATGCCGCCTGCACCGCTTACACCTGGGGTCCCCATGCTGTCCGCCGCCACCCTGAGACGCGCCGTCCGCGAGAGCGTCTCCGGTCTGCCCCGCGAGTTCTGGTGGCTGTGGACCAGCACCCTCGTCAACCGGCTCGGCGGGTTCGTCGCGACCTTCCTCGCGCTCTACCTCACCCTCGACCGCGGCTACTCCGCGACCTACGCCGGCCTGGTCGTCGCCCTGCACGGGCTCGGCAGCGTCGTCTCCTCCCTCGCGGGCGGCGTCATGGCGGACCGGCTCGGGCGGCGGCCCACGCTGCTGCTCGCGCAGAGCGCCACCGCCTTCTCCGTCGCCCTCCTCGGCTTCGTCACCGGGCCGTTCGCCATCGCCGGGGCCGCGTTCCTGGTCGGGGCCGCGAGCAATGCCTCGCGGCCGGCGGTGCAGGCGATGATGGCGGACATCGTGCGGCCCGAGGACCGGGTCCGGGCGTTCTCGCTGAACTACTGGGCGATCAACCTCGGGTTCGCGGTCTCCTCCGCCGGTGCCGGGTTCGTCGCCGAGGTCAGCTATCGCGCCGGGTTCCTCGTCGAGGCGGGGATGACGCTGGTCTGCGCGGTGCTCGTCTTCCTCAAGCTGCCCGAGTCGCGGCCGGCCGTGGCCAAGGCCGCCGCCGGGGACGGCGTCTCGCTCGGGACCGTCGTACGCGACCGGCGGTTCATGGTCATGGTCGGGCTGTCGTTCCTCGTCGCGCTCGTCTTCCAGCAGGGGTCCGTGGGGCTGCCTGTCGCGATGGGGGCGGCCGGGTTCTCGCCCGCCGAGTACGGGACCGCGATCGCCGTCAACGGGGTCCTCATCGTCGCCCTCCAGATCCCCGTCACCCGGTTCATCGAGCGGCGTGATCCCGGGCGGCTGCTCGTGCTCTCCTCGCTTCTCGCGGGGTACGGCTTCGGGCTCACCGCGTTCGCAGGGTCGCTCGGGGTGTTCATCCTCACGGTCTGTGTCTGGACGCTCGCGGAGATCGTCAACGCGCCGACCCAGACGGGCCTGGTGGTCCGCTTCTCCCCCGTCCACGGGCGGGGGCGGTACCAGGGCATGTACGGGCTGTCCTGGTCGGCGGCGGCCCTCGTCGCTCCGCTGATGTCGGGGGCGGTCATCGATCATCTCGGGGCGGAGTGGCTGTGGGGGGTGTGTGCGGTGATCGGTACGGTCGCGGGGGCGGGGTACTGGGGGCTGCTGCGGGGGGTTTCGGCGGGGGAGAGGGAGGGGGAGCGGCGGGCGGAACGGGAGGTGGCCCGGCCGCTGTCGTAGTACCCGCCCCCTACGACGCTGAGGGCGCCCCCGGCACAAGGGGCGCCCTCAGCGTCGTGGGACAGGGACTCAGCACTGGCAGGGGGAGCCGGACTGGCAGCCGCACTGGCAGCCCGAGCCGCAGCCGCAGGCCCCGATCAGCGTCAGGTTCCTGATCTCGGACGGCCGCTCGGTCGGTAGGTCCTGGGTGGGGTCGGGGGACGGCGCGGGAGTTTCGGCCATGGAAGCCTCCTCAGGGCGAGCCGCTCAGGGAGAGCCGCTTCACCCATTGGAGCCGACCGGCGACCGGGAGCGAAGGGCGCATCACGGGCGCATCACGGGCGCACGGGAGTGCTCAGGCCTGGATGTCCGGGGGCAGGTCGGCCTGGAGGTCGTCCGCGTGCTCGCCGGTCACCAGGAAGACGACGCGCTTGGCGACGGCGACCGCGTGGTCGGCGAACCGCTCGTAGTAGCGGCCCAGCAGGGTCACGTCCACGGCCGTCTCGATGCCGTGCTTCCAGCGGTCGTCGATCAGGTGCTGGAACAGCGTGCGGTGCAGCAGGTCCATCGCGTCGTCGTCGGCCTCCAGCTGGAGCGCGAGATCGATGTCCTTGGTGACGATGCACTCCGCGGCCTTGGCCATGAGGCGCTGCGCGAGCTGGCCCATCTCCAGGATCGTCGCGTGCAGGTCCTGCGGCACCGCCCGCTCGGGGAAGCGCAGCCGGGTCAGCTTCGCGACGTGCTGGGCCAGGTCCCCGGAGCGCTCCAGGTCCGCCGACATCCGCAGCGACGTCACGACGATCCGCAGATCCGTCGCCACGGGCTGCTGCCGGGCCAGCAGGTCTATCGCCTTCGCCTCCAGGTCGTGCTGGAGCGCGTCGACCTTCTTGTCGCCCTCGATGACGCTCTCGGCCAGGTTGAGATCGGCGTCCAGCATCGCGGTCGTGGCGCGCCCGATGGCCGATCCGACCAGCCGGGCCATCTCCACCAGACCGTCGCCGATCGAGTCAAGTTCCTCGTGGTACGCGTCCCGCATCTGCGTTCCCTCGTCCCTCTCGTATCCGTTTTGCCGGGGTCAGAGTCCCACGATCGGCCCTGGACGCGTCGTTTTCCGCCATCACAAATGAACCACTACTGGCTCCAAGGTGAACTCTGGGCGACGAGTGTCCGAGGTCGCACCTCGACGGCTGTGGCGATGTCGTACCCCGTGCCTAACCTGGAGCCATGGACGTGAACGCGGCGGTCGCCGCAGCGGCAGCGATCGCCGGGGTGCTCACCGGCGTCATCGCCATGCTGGCGTTCCGCTGGAGCGAACGCGACCAGAAGCGCCCCACCCGCACCTCGCTGCACACGGACCCGGTACTCCCTCCGGGTGTCGACACAGTGCTGTCGGTCCTGCGCTCCTCGGCCGTCGTGCTCGACGAGGCGGACGCCGTGGTCAAGGCCAGCTCCGCCGCGTACGCGCTCGGTCTGGTGCGCGGCGGCAAGCTGGCCGTGGAGCCGATGCTCCAGATGGCCCGCGACACCCGCAGGGACGGCGAGATACGGCAGGTGGAGCTGGATCTGCCCCGGCGCGGCTCGGGGCGCGGAGAGGCGCTGGCCGTCTCCGCGCGGGTCGCTCCGCTGGGCTCCCGGCTGGTGCTGCTCCTGGTCGAGGACATGACGGAGGCCCGCCGCATCGAGGCGGTGCGCCGGGACTTCGTGGCGAACGTCAGCCATGAGCTGAAGACCCCGGTCGGCGCGCTCTCGCTGCTGTCCGAGGCCGTCATGGACGCCTCGGACGACCCCGAGGCCGTGCAGCGCTTCGCGGGCCGCATGCAGATCGAGGCGACCCGGCTGACCAACCTCGTGCAGGAGCTGATCGACCTCTCCCGGGTGCAGAACGACGACCCGCTGGAGGACTCCGAGCCGGTCCGGGTCGAGGAGCTGGTCGCCGAGGCCGTCGACCGCTGCCGCCATCAGGCGGGCACGAAGCAGATCACGATGGCCGCGGGCGGCACCGCCGACCTGCGGGTCTGGGGGAACCGGGGCCAGCTGGCCGCGGCCCTCGGCAACCTCGTGGAGAACGCCGTCAACTACTCGCCCGCCCGTACCCGCGTCGGCATATCCGCGCGCCGGGTCTCGGTGCCGGGCGGTGGGGGCACCTCCCAGGCTTTCGGCACTGGGGGACTTATCGAGATCGCCGTGACCGACCAAGGGATAGGCATCTCCGAGAAGGACAAGGAGCGCGTCTTCGAGCGCTTCTACCGCGTGGACCCCGCCCGCTCCCGCCAGACCGGCGGTACGGGCCTGGGACTCGCGATCGTCAAGCACGTGGCCGCCTCGCACGGCGGGGAGGTCACGGTGTGGAGCGCCGAGGGACAGGGCTCCACGTTCACCCTGAGGCTGCCGGAGGCGGGCGCGGCCCGTGACCGCGCGCATCAGCATCCCGACCTCGATGACGAGGACGGGCGGCCCACCGCAGAAACCTACGAACCGCTTCCCGCTCCGGAGGTCCTTCCGTGACCCGTGTGCTCGTCGTCGAGGACGAGGAGTCCTTCTCCGACGCCCTGTCGTACATGCTCCGCAAAGAGGGCTTCGAGGTCGCCGTGGCGGCCACCGGGCCCGACGGTCTCGACGAGTTCGAGCGCAACGGCGCCGACCTCGTCCTGCTCGACCTGATGCTGCCGGGGCTGCCCGGCACCGAGGTCTGCCGCCAGCTGCGGGGCCGTTCCAACGTCCCCGTCATCATGGTGACGGCCAAGGACAGTGAGATCGACAAGGTCGTGGGCCTGGAGATAGGGGCCGACGACTACGTCACCAAGCCCTTCTCCTCCCGCGAGCTCGTCGCCCGTATCCGCGCGGTGCTGCGCCGCCGGGGCGAGCCCGAGGAGGTCACCCCGGCCGCCCTGGAGGCGGGCCCGGTCCGCATGGACGTCGACCGCCACGTGGTCACCGTCTCCGGCTCCAAGGTCGACCTCCCCCTGAAGGAGTTCGACCTCCTGGAGATGCTCCTGCGCAACGCGGGCCGCGTCCTGACCCGTATGCAGCTCATCGACCGGGTCTGGGGCGCGGACTACGTCGGCGACACCAAGACCCTCGACGTCCACGTCAAGCGCCTGCGCGCGAAGATCGAGCCGGACCCGGGCGCGCCGCGCTACCTGGTCACGGTGCGCGGCCTCGGCTACAAGTTCGAGCCGTAAACCGAAACTCACCTACGCCGAAGGGCGGCACCCCGTGTGGGGCGCCGCCCTTCGGCGTTGCTGCGAGGGCCGTCAGTGGCCGGCCGCCGGGGACTCCGAGGCGCTCGGGGACTCCGAGCTCTTCGGGGCACCGGAGGACGACGCGGACGGGGAGGACGACGGCGTCGGGACGTCGCTCGGCCCCCAGGAGGCGAAGTAGCTGGTCGCCGGGACCACGAAGGCCTGGAGGCTGACGTCGCCGGTCTCGGTGAACGTGAAGGTGATCTTCTGGGCGTTGCCGTTGACGACGGAGGTGCCCGGGTCGTTCAGGACGGCCGAGGCGTTGTTCTCACCGCCGATGACGACGGAGCCGCCGGCCGGGACCACCAGGTTGCCCTTGGTGCTCGCGGTGTCGCCCTTGGCGGGCGTGAGGACGGCGGCCTTGTCGGTGCCGTCGACGGTGATGCCGGTCAGCGTCTGCGCCTTGGTCCCGGAGTTGAAGACCGTGGCGGCGAACGCGGCGGGCCCGGCCGACTTGGGGTCGGGCTGGGTGATCACCACCGCGTTCTGGATCTTGATGGTTCCGACCGTCGTGGCCGCGTTGTCCGGCCTGACCTGCAACGTCTGGCTGTTGTTGCCGGCCGCGCAGGCGGAGAGCGTGACGATCGAGAACGCGAGGGCGGTGGCGGCGAGGGCGCCGCGTCGAAGGCTGCTGCTCACGGCGGCGGCTACTCCTTGAACGCACGGGCGGCTCCGGATAAAGCCGCCCTAAGGGTCAGTCAGCGGCCTTAGGGTATCGACCCGTTCCCGGCCCCTCGCACCCGACCCGCCTCTACGGACCTCCGGGCCCCCAGGTGACCCCCCTGATCACCCCCCACCCCGCCCCCGTCCGCCGCGCATTCACATAACCGCCGTGAACGGAGTCGGGGATTTCCGGCGGGGTTTTGCGGCGCGATCCGGAAATTGATCATCGGGAGGTGATCGGCGCCGGCAGATCAATTCTGGAAACGTCAAGGATCAGCCACATGGAACCGAACGGACTAGCGGAAGTCGCACAAGTTCAACCAGACATATCGGGACGTTCGGTCATCTTGACCGGCTCTTGGAACCGTGTACCGTGCGGGTTTCGGCTCCCGCGAAGAGCCGCTCCGACCTGCGAATACCTCCTTCCGTACCCCCTCCGAAGCACGTTCCGGCCGCTGTTGTCAAGCCCCGAGATATGCTCTGACCTGCGAAAACGCCATTCAGAACGCGCCGTTTCCGTGTTACCCTGGATAGCCACGGAAGGGGTACCTGTCACATGACGTTCAAGGTTGGCGACACCGTGGTCTATCCCCATCACGGGGCCGCGCTGATCGAGGCCATCGAAACTCGCCAGATCAAAGGCGTGGACAAGACCTACTTGGTGCTGAAGGTCGCCCAGGGTGACCTGACGGTACGTGTGCCAGCGGACAATGCGGAGTTCGTCGGCGTACGTGATGTGGTCGGTCAGGACGGGCTGGACCGGGTCTTCGAGGTGCTGCGCGCGCCGTACGCCGAGGAGCCCACGAACTGGTCCCGTCGTTACAAGGCAAATCTGGAGAAGCTCGCCTCCGGTGACGTCATCAAGGTCGCGGAAGTCGTCCGTGACCTGTGGCGTCGTGAGCGTGAGCGCGGACTCTCCGCCGGCGAGAAGCGCATGCTCGCCAAGGCCCGCCAGATCCTGGTGAGCGAGCTCGCCCTCGCGGAGAACACCAACGAGGACAAAGCCGAGGCCCTGCTCGACGAGGTACTCGCCTCCTGAGCCTCGTGAGCCCCTTCCACCCGGCAGGGACTCCTTGTTCGCCCTGAATGCCGCGGTGCCCGATGACGTATGACACGTCGCCGGGCGCTGCGGCATGTTGGTGTCCGCACCCCACTCCCCGTTCGGGGTCTCCGAAGAGACCCCGATATTTTGGTGTCCGGGCTCCCGGCCTCGACCCGCGCGTCACGGAAGGGGCAGGTCGTGGGGGTGCCCGGCACTCCTCCCAGGCCATACCCACGTAGGTCGAGCACACAAACCTGACAGGAACCATGTCTGACGAATCACACCGCTCCCGGGCCGCCGTACGCACGGCGGCCGTGATTCCCGCCGCCGGCCGCGGGGTCCGGCTCGGCCCCGGCGCCCCCAAGGCGCTGCGCGCGCTGAACGGCACCCCCATGCTCATCCACGCCGTCCGCGCGCTGGCCGCCTCCCGCGCGGTCTCCCTCGTCGTCGTCGTGGCCCCGCCGGACGGCGCCGCCGAGGTCAGGTCCCTCCTCGACGCCCACGCGCTGCCCGAGCGCACCGAGTTCCTCGTGGTCCCCGGCGGCGAGTCCCGCCAGGAGTCCGTGAAGCTCGGCCTGGACGCCCTCCCCGACGGCTACGACATCGTCCTGGTCCATGACGCGGCCCGCCCCCTCGTCCCGGTCGACACCGTCGACGCGGTCGTCGAGACGGTCCGCGAGGGCGCGGTGGCCGTCGTCCCGGCGGTGCCCCTCGCCGACACGGTCAAGGAGGTCGAGCCGGCCGCCGACGGACCCGAACCCGTCGTCGCCACCCCCGCCCGCGCCCGGCTGCGTGCCGTGCAGACGCCGCAGGGCTTCGACCGGGCGACCCTCGTGCGCGCGCACGAGACGGTCACCGAGGACGTCACCGACGACGCGAGCATGATCGAGCGGCTCGGGGAGAAGGTGGTCGTCGTCCCCGGGCACGAGGAGGCGTTCAAGGTGACCCGCCCGCTGGACCTCGTCCTCGCGGAGGCGGTCCTCACCCGGAGGAGGCTCAACGATGGATTCTGAAACGGCCCCGCAGGAAGCAGCACCGCAGGAAGCAGCACCGCAGGGAATCTTGCTGCCCCAGGTCGGCATCGGCACCGACATCCACGCCTTCGAGGAGGGCCGCGAGCTGTGGTGCGCGGGGCTGAAGTGGGAGGGGACCGGGCTCGCCGGGCACTCCGACGCCGACGTTGTCGCGCACGCCGCCTGCAACGCCCTCTTCTCCGCCGCCGGACTCGGTGACCTCGGCCGGCACTTCGGCACCGGCCGCCCCGAGTGGTCCGGCGCCTCCGGCGTCACCCTCCTCACCGAGGCCGCGCGGATCGTGCGCGCCGCCGGTTTCGTGATCGGGAACGTCGCCGTCCAGGTCGTCGGCCCTCGCCCGAAGATCGGCAAGCGGCGTGAGGAGGCGCAGCAGGTCCTCTCGGCGGCCGTCGGGGCACCGGTGTCGGTGTCCGGGGCGACCACCGACGGGCTCGGATTCCCGGGCCGCGAGGAGGGGTTGATGGCCGTCGCGACCGCCCTGGTGGCCCGCCTCGGCTGAAAGCGCTCAAACCGGTAGACGGTGTATTTCAGGCCCCTGCTCCCACTACCCTTGGACCCGTGACTATTCGCCTGTACGACACCAGCGCCCGGCAGATCCGTGACTTCTCCCCGCTCACGCCGGGCTGTGTCTCGATCTACCTCTGTGGCGCCACGGTGCAGGCGGCACCGCACATCGGGCACATCCGCTCGGGGCTGAACTTCGACATCCTGCGCCGCTGGTTCGAGTACCGCGGCTATGCCGTGACGTTCGTCCGGAACGTCACGGACATCGACGACAAGATCATCAACAAGTCCCGTGAGCAGGGCCGCCCTTGGTGGTCCATCGGTTACGACAACGAGCGCGCGTTCAACGACGGCTACACCGCGCTCGGCTGCCTCCCGCCCACCTACGAACCCCGGGCGACCGGTCATGTCCCCGAGATGATCGAGATGATGCGCGGCCTGATCGAACGCGGTCACGCGTACGAGTCCGACGGCAGCGTCTACTTCGACGTCCGCTCGTGGCCGTCGTACCTGGAGCTGTCCCGGCAGGACCTCGACGACATGCGGCAGCCCGACGAGGGTGTCGTGGGCAAGCGGGACGCGCGGGACTTCGCGCTGTGGAAGGCCGTGAAACCGGGCGAGCCCGACTGGGAGACCCCCTGGGGCCGCGGTCGGCCCGGCTGGCATCTGGAGTGCTCGGCGATGGCCCACAAGTACCTGGGCGCGGCCTTCGACATCCACGGCGGCGGGCTCGACCTGATCTTCCCGCACCACGAGAACGAGATCGCCCAGGCCAAGGCGTTCGGCGACGACTTCGCGGCGTACTGGGTGCACAACGCCTGGGTCACCATGAGCGGCGAGAAGATGTCGAAGTCGCTCGGCAACAGCGTCCTCGTCTCCGAGATGGTCAAGCAGTGGCGCCCGATCGTCCTGCGCTACTACCTCGGCACCCCGCACTACCGCTCGATGATCGAGTACAGCGAGGAGTCGCTGCGCGAGGCCGAGTCGGCGTTCGCGCGGATCGAGGGGTTCGTGCAGCGGGTCGTCGAGAAGGCGGGCGGGGCCGTCGAGCCGGCCGCCGAGGTGCCCCCGGCCTTCGCGGAGGCCATGGACGACGACTTCGGTGTCCCGCAGGCCCTCGCGGTCGTCCACACCACCGTCCGGCAGGGCAACAGCGCGCTCGCGGCCGACGACAAGGAGGGCGCCGTCGCCCGCCTCGCCGAGGTCCGCGCGATGCTCGGCGTCCTCGGCCTCGACCCGCTCGACCCGCACTGGGCGGGGGAGTCGGACCGGGGTGACGATCTGCACGGCGTGGTCGACAGCCTCGTACGCCTGGTCCTCGACCAGCGGGAGTCGGCGCGCGGGCGGAAGGACTGGGCGACGGCGGACGCGATCCGGGATCAGCTGGGGCAGGCGGGGCTGGTCATCGAGGACGGGCCGCAGGGGCCGCGCTGGACGCTGGGACCGCGGTAGTCCGCGTCAGCTGAGCAAGATCGATTGTGCCGTCCGGGTCTCCGGGCGGCACACTTCATGAGACGTACTGCCGTTTGGGCAGTGGAGACTTCTAAGGAACAGGTAGGTCATGGCAGCCAACAACCGCCGCATGTCCGGCAAGAAGGGCGCGCAGGTCGGCAGTGGCGGCCAGCGGCGCCGGGGCCTGGAGGGCAAGGGGCCGACCCCGCCCGCCGAGATGCGCAAGGGGCACAAGAAGAACCGGATCGCCGCCGCGCAGACCCGGCGGGCCCAGGGCCGTCCGGCGACCCCGCGCGGGCGCGGCGGCAAGGGGACGTCCGAGATGGTCGTCGGCCGCAACCCGGTGGTCGAGGCGCTGCGCGAGGGCGTGCCCGCGTCGACCCTGTACGTGCAGCAGTTCATCGACAACGACGAGCGGGTCCGCGAGGCGCTCCAGCTCGCGGCCGAGCGCGGCGGCATCAACCTCATGGAGGCCCCGCGCCCCGAGCTGGACCGCATGACGAACGGCCTGAACCACCAGGGCCTCGTCCTCCAGGTCCCGCCGTACGAGTACGCCCACCCCGAGGACCTCGCCGCCGCCGCGTACGACGCGGGCGAGGCCCCCCTGATCGTCGCCCTCGACGGGGTGACCGACCCGCGCAACCTCGGCGCGGTCGTCCGTTCGGTGTCGGCGTTCGGCGGCCACGGCGTGGTCGTCCCCGAGCGCCGCGCGGCCGGGATGACGGCGGGCGCGTGGAAGACGTCGGCCGGTACGGCGGCGCGCACCCCGGTGGCGCGCGCGACGAACCTCACGCGCGCGCTGGAGGCGTACAAGAAGGCCGGCATCGCGGTCGTCGGCCTCGCGGCGGACGGCGAGGCGGAGGTCGGCACGCTGGCGGCGCTGGACGGCCCGGTCGTCATCGTCGTCGGCAGCGAGGGCAAGGGCCTGTCGCGGCTGGTCGGCGAGACCTGCGACTTCCGGGTACGCATCCCGATGCCCGGCGGCGCGGAGTCGCTGAACGCGGGTGTGGCCGCCGGCATCGTGCTGTACGAGGCGGCGCGCCGCCGGGCCTGACGGCAGCCGACGGGAGGGGCGTTCAAGAGGGGTCGAGGCGGCGCGCCGCAGGGTCTGACGGGTTCACCCGGACGGGGGAATTCTGGGGTCGGGCGGGAGCTTGACGGGGTCCGGACACTTCCGGCGAGTCAAAGCAGTGTCCTAAACACACGTCACTCGGTTAGATGAGTGTGGACACCAGAACACCCCGCACTCCCACGGGGGACCGCCAGTCGGGATTCGCCTCAGGACTCGACGACGGTCCCGTGCTGAGCATGGTGAAGGTGCCGAGCGATCCGGCGCAGGTCATCGTCACGCACGCGTCCTTCCGCGTGCAGCTGGGCGCGTCCGCGCGGCGCGCCCAGTCCCCGCGCATCGCCCGTACCGCCGCCGCCGAGACCCCCGCGAGCGCCGCCGCGCGCCGCCGCCCGGTCGTGTGGAGCGGCCATTCCGCGCCCGACGACACCGGCGCGCACCGCCTGCTCCAGGCGGTCCGGGCGGGCAGCGTCGGCCACCACGCCGAGCAGGCCCCCGCCGACGCGGGCGCCACCCAGGTCATCCCGCGGATCGAGGTCGACGACCTCACCGCGCAGACCCTGGAGACCCCCCTGGTCGGCGCCCAGCGCACCCCGCGGGGCGCGCCCCGGCTGCTGCCGAACATGCGGACCGTCGACAGCGTCTACGACGAACCGGCGTACGCCCAGCCGCAGTTCGAGCCGCCGTACGAGCAGCGGTACGCGTCCTCGTACGAGCCGGAGGAGTACGGCGGCCCGCGCCGGCGCACCCCGGGCGACCCCGCCCGGCACGCGTACTACCCCGGGCGGCGGATGAACCTGGGCGTCGTCCTCCTCCCGCTGCGCGTCTTCCTCGGCTTCCTCGCGGTCTACGCCGGGATGGGCAAGCTCTGCGACCCCGTCTACTTCGACGGCGGCAAGCGGGGCTCGATGGTGAAGTGGCTGAACACCCTGCACCCGTGGGAAGTCGCCGAGCCGCTGCGCCAGTTCGCCCTGCACCACCCGGTCGGCTCCGGCCTGTCCATCGCCTTCCTCCAGGTCATCGTGGGGGTCCTGACCATCCTGGGCTGCTGGCAGCGGGTGGCGGCGGTCGTCGGCGCCGGTCTGTCGGCGGCCCTGATCGTCACGGTCAGCTGGAAGTCCGCGCCCGTGTACGACACCCCCGACATCATCACCCTCGCCGCCTGGTCGCCCCTGGTCATCGCGGGCGCCCCCGTCTACTCGGTCGACGGCCGGCTCGCGGCGAGCGCCTGGCGCCGGCTGGGCCCGCGCGTCCCGCTGTGGGAGCTGCGCCGCTACGTCCTGCGCCGGGGCGCGCTGGTGACGGCGATCGTCATCGGCCTCACGCTGCTGATCGGCTCGACGCTGGGCGGCGCGGTGCGGGGCGCGGACCGGGTGATCGTCCCCGGCCCCGGTGAGGGCCCGCGCAACCAGCTCCCCGGCTCGCCCCTCCCGGAGGCGTCCGGCAAGCACAAGCCGTCCGACAGCCCGTCGGAGTCGGAGTCGTCCCCCACGCAGGGCACGACGTCGGCGCCGCCCTCGGAGTCCCGCAAGGAGTCCCCGAAGGCGACGCGGGACACGCAGTCGACGGGGGGCTCCCCGAGCCAGACCCAGGGCACGGTGGGCGACGACGACACCCCGTCCCAGTCGACCCCGGCCCGCCAGGAGGCCCCGAGCACCAGCTCCGGCCCGTCGTCCGGGGGTTCGTCCTCGTCGTCGGGGACGGGCGGATCGGACGGGGGCGGGTCGTCGGGCGGGAGTGACGGGTTGGTGGGCGGTCTGCTGGGGGGTTGAGCGGGCCGGTCTACGACGACGAGGGCCCCGCGTGCTGTCATGGCGCGCGGGGCCCTCGTCGTCGTAGCGGGATGTCGGCGTTTCAGCGTCCCAGGGCGGCCAGTTCCTTCGCGGCCTCGGTCAGGTCCTTGGCGGTGTCGATGGCCCGCCAGTACGCCCCCTGCGGCAGCGGGAAGCCCGCCAGGCGCTGTTCCCTCGCCAGGCCGGGGAACGTGGTCCGCTCGTGGTCCCCGCGTTCCGGCAGCAGCGCGGCGAACTCGGCGCCGAAGACGTACACGCCCGCGTTGATCTCGAAGGTCGAGAGCGGGGCCTCGATGAAGTCGGTGATGTGGCCGAAGCCGTCGGTCTTGACGGCGCCCCAGGGGATGCGGGGGCGGGCGAGGGCGAGGGTGGCGACGGCGCCGCGCTCGATGTGGAAGTCGGCCATGTCGCGCAGGGAGAACCGGGTCCAGATGTCGCCGTTGGTGGCGTACCAGGGCTCACCGGGACGGGGGAGGTGCGCGGCGGCGTAGCGGAGACCTCCGCCGCGGCCGAGGGGCTCGCTCTCGACGACGGTGGTGACGGAGACGGGGAGGTCGGCGCCGTCGAGCCACTTCTGGAGGACGTCGGCGAGGTGTCCGCAGGAGACGACGACGTCGGTGACGCCTTCTTCGGCGAGCCAGTTCAGCTGATGGCCGATGATCGGAGTCCCGGTGCCGGGGATCTCGACCATCGGCTTGGGCCGGTCGTCGGTGTAGGGCCGCAGCCGGGAGCCTTGGCCACCGGCCAGGATGACGGCTTGTGTGGGTCGGGACACGGCGTGCGGATGACTCATGCCCGCACTGTACGCGGGCACGGGGAACGGGCCGGGGGGAGGTTCCCAGAGAAACCTCACAAAGGGTTTCCCTGGGTTCCGGAGGCGTCAGTGGGTGGTGTGGGAGGTGAGGACGCCGGAGGCGAAGGAGGTGTCGCAGACCGGGCGGGCGAAGGACTGGGCACGGGTGGGGCCGTAGACGCGGACGGCCGCGCGGCCGAGGGCGCGGGCGATGGACGCGCAGTGCGCGGCGAGGGCCGGCTTGCCGTTGACGGCCTCCTGGAGGTGGGTCAGGGCGACGCCGGGGTCCTTCTCCTGGAGTTCGGCCAGGAGGCGGTCGCGCAGGACGTCCTGGGGGGGCTTCGCGGCGGCGCCGCGGTGCGTGGAGACGTCGGAGGCGGTGAGCACCGAGTCCGACGTGCTTCCCGTCCAGTCGACCCGGGTGACCGCGAGGGTCCCGGACAGCACCATGAGGACGGGCAGGGCGAGGGCGAGGGAGCGACCGATCCGGCGGGCGGGACCCCGGCCGCCGCGTCGCGTCCGCTGGACGATGGAGTGCTTCACGGAGCGCTTCGAGTGCTTCACGTGGGCGATGGTAGCGCCCAGTAATGTTTTGGAGACATTTAGTCACCCGGATGGGGGACGTGAAAGTGGCGTTTTCGGGGTAGGGCGTTGACGCCGACGGCCCCGCAGCAGGGAAACCCTGCTGCGGGGCCGTCGTACGGATGGCCTGCCGGTGCGTCAGTCGGAGAGACGGGCGCCCGTGGAGGTGGAGAAGACGTGGGTCTCGCCCGCGCGCGGGACGACGCGCAGGGTGCTGCCCTTCTCCGGGACGTCACGGCTGTTGACGCGGACGACGAGGTCCTTGGTCTCCTCGCCGACCTTGACGGTGCCGTAGACGTACGCGTCGGCGCCGGTCTCCTCGACGACGTTGACGGTGACGGCGAGCCCCTGGTCGGAGTCGGCGCCGGCGACGTCGAAGTGCTCGGGGCGGACACCGACGGTGAGGGTCTTCTCGGTGGTCGCGGAGAGCGCCTCGCGGGCCACGGGGACGACCGAGTTGCCGAACTTGACGCCGCCGTCGGCGATCGCGACCTCGATGAGGTTCATCGCGGGGGAGCCGATGAAGCCGGCCACGAAGAGGTTGGCGGGCTTGTCGTACATGTTGCGGGGGCTGTCGACCTGCTGGAGCAGACCGTCCTTGAGGACCGCGACGCGGTCGCCCATCGTCATGGCCTCGATCTGGTCGTGGGTGACGTAGACCGTGGTGATGCCCAGGCGCCGCTGGAGGGAGGCGATCTGGGTGCGGGTCGAGACGCGGAGCTTGGCGTCGAGGTTCGACAGCGGCTCGTCCATGAGGAAGACCTGCGGCTCGCGGACGATCGCGCGGCCCATCGCGACACGCTGGCGCTGACCGCCGGAGAGCGCCTTCGGCTTGCGGTCGAGGTACTCGGTGAGGTCGAGGATCTTCGCGGCCTCTTCGACCTTCGCGCGGATCTCCGTCTTGTTGACGCCGGCGATCTTCAGGGCGAAGCCCATGTTGTCGGCGACCGTCATGTGCGGGTACAGCGCGTAGTTCTGGAACACCATGGCGATGTCCCGGTCCTTCGGGGGGAGGTGCGTGACGTCGCGGTCGCCGATGCGGATCGCGCCGCCGTTGACGTCCTCCAGGCCGGCGAGCATGCGCAGGGAGGTGGACTTGCCGCAGCCGGACGGGCCGACGAGGACCAGGAACTCCCCGTCCTCGATCTCGATCTCCAGGGAGTCGACGGCGGGCTTCTCGGAACCCGGGTAGATCCGGGTCGCCTTGTCGAACGTGACAGTGGCCATGGTGTGGGCCCCCTTCTACCGGCAGGAACGTGCCGGACGATCCGTTGTAGGAAGGTGGTGGTGTAGTCCACTCGCGGTGGACCGTGCCAGGACGCTACCTCGCGTTCTCCGGTATGTCAGTACCTGGGGGACTGTGAACTTCGCGGAAATTTTCGACGGGGTGGGGTGGGGGCTTGGGTACACTGCACGAGCGCCGCGCGTGTTGCGTGCGGGGTGTGCCTCCTTAGCTCAGCTGGCCAGAGCACCGCTCTTGTAAAGCGGGGGTCGTCGGTTCGAACCCGACAGGGGGCTCTAGTGAGGCCCAGGCCAGAGAGACTCTGGCCTGGGCCTTTACTCTTGCTTTAACGGGTTTGGGGTGGCGGGGCGGGGCTTCGCGAACACCATGATCGCTACCGGTGGACAAACGGTGGACAGGCGTGCGGCGAGCGTGCGGAGCGGTGGACGAGCGGGGGTCTGCTGCGGGCGGCGGGCGGACGGTGCCGCTGGTATTCGCAGCTCCGAGGGGGGTTGGAGTTCCGTGATGTGGTTTGGCGGGTTTCTCCAAAGGGGTCACTCCGTACGCGGTGGGTGACGGAGGATTGGCGGATCGGAACGTCGCTTCGGAGGAGCCTGGCCGTGAACGTGATGCGCTTTGACTCGGACGCCGGGGAGTTCGTCCTCGGGGTCCGTGAGGAGAGCGTGCTGCTCTTCCGGGGCATGGGCACGATCTGCCTCCAGATGGGTCTGGAGGTGAAGGCGTCAGTGGCTCCGACGGCCGGCAGATTGCTGGCGTTGCAGGCCGACCTCTATGCCACCCGGAGCCCTTACGAGAGGACGCTGGTCGGGCGGGTGACGGAGATGCTGCCGTTCACTCCCGAGACCGGCATCGAGCGGCCGGTCCTGAAGTTCCTGATCACTTCGGCCCAGCTCCACGCCATCAACGAGGCCCGGGACGGAGACCTGCGAATGGAGCTGGAGGTCACCGGCACGCTGCCTCAGGCCGTCGGCTACCCCGGTGGCTCGAAGGAGGTGCTGTACTTCAGCGTCGCCAGGAGCCGCTGGATCGACCAGGTCAACGCGCTCGGCCCCTCCGTCGCCTTCGAGATGAGGGTTCCGTTCCCGTTGGAGGACGACCCCCGCGCCGAACCCGCTCAGCGCCTGCGTTCCGCGCAGCGTCGGCTCCTGGACGATGACGTCGACGGCGCGATCCTGGAAGCCCGCCGGGCCCTGGAGTGGGTCGGGCTGCACAGCGGGTGGCCCTGGCCTCTCGACAAGGATGCCCGGCGGCGCGGGCAGGTCGAGCGGTGGGCGGCGATCCGCAAAGCCGTGGAGGACCAGGCGAGCGGATCGTTGCATAAGGACGAGGTCACATCGGCGTTCACGTACAGCCGTGACGAGGCCAAGGCGCTGATCGCCATCGCTGCGGCGCTGCTGACGGTCGTGGACAAGCCTGTTTGATTTCTTTACCGCCGGAACCACAAGCCGGGGCCCCGGTCAGCTTCCCTCTGACCGGGGCCCCTTCCCTGCACTGCTGTCAGGCAGAACGCCTTTGCTCTGTCGTCCCGTTCCCGTTCAGCGGGACCGCCGTCAGTCGGCCGGCGGCCGTGTTCGGCTTCGAACCGGTGTCGGGGACAGCCGCCAGCGGCTTACGGACATGTGGTACGAGTTGAACGACCTTCTCGGCGGCGTCGCGAGCGAGGTCGTCGAGGACGGACTGGTAGGTGTTCCGCGTGATGCGGGTGTCGGAGTGGCCGAGGGTCTCGGAGACGACCTTGATGTCGATTCCGGCCGCGAGCATCAAGGTAGCTGCGACGTGTCGGAGATCGTGCAGGCGGATGGGCGGCAGACCAGCCGCTTCCGTGAGGCGTTCGAAGAGGTCGCTGAGCTTTCCGGGGTGGAGCAGCGAGCCGTCCTCCTGGGTGAAGATGCGCCCGGTGTTCTGCCAGCCTTCACCCCACGCCTCACGCTCCTGCTGCTGGCGTTCCTTATGGTTGAGCAGGCCTTCGTTGGTCTCCTCGTCCAAGGCGAGCACGCGCACACCGCTGTCGGTCTTGGGCGCGTCCTCGTAGACCTCCCAGCCGTCCACGACAAGCTGGGTGGCGATGGCCAGGGAATGGACCTTGGCAGAGTGGTCCTCCCAGCGGGCGCCGCACGCTTCGCCCCGGCGGGTGCCTCGGAAAGCGATGAGCCGCCAGAGCATGTACAGCCGGTCTTCTGCGACGAAGTCAAGGAATACAGCGGTCTGTTCCGGGGTCCAGACCATGACCGGCGAGGGCTTTTCCCCGGTTTCCTTCCAGCGTGCGACACGCTCGTCGGTCCAGATCAGGGCCTTCGGCTTCGTCCCCGGCAGCAGCTCGACGTGGGCGGCCGGGTTGAAGGCGGACATCACCTGCTGGGCGATGGCGACATTCAGCGCGGCACGCAGGGTGATGCGGATGCGCGGCTGCGTGTTGAGGCTGGTGACCCGGCGGTACGGCGGCATCGCGGCGAGCTGGGCCTTGAGCCACTTGCGCCGTGCCCGATTCTCGGCCCCCTTCCAGGGCGTTGCCTTCAAGTCCTCGGCCACCGCTCGCCGTTGAGCGTTCTGCTCCTGGATCTCGATGTTCCGCTCGTTGATGGCGTCGAACATCTTCGAGACGTGGTGGACCCGAAGCTTGTCGAGGCGCAGATGCCCGAGGTGGGGCTTGAGGTGGATACGGATGTCCGATTCGTAGCGTGAGTAGCCGCTCTTGCGCAGACGTTTGCGTCCGGACAGCCAGGTGTCCAGCCACTCCCCGACGGTGACCTTGGAATTCAGCGCTTGCCCAGTCTGGAACCGGCGACGGGTCTCGTCATAGTCCGGCAGCGGGGACTTGTCCTTGATACACGCCTCTAGCAGGTCGCTGATCTGCGTCTTGCCCCAGGCGTCGTCTTCCTCGGGGATGGCCATGAGGGCCCGGACCTTGGCTAGTTCCTCCTTGGCCTTGGTGGAGGTTTCGAAGCCACTGCGCCGGAACCGCCGCCGCCGACCGTCCTGCGCGGGATCCAGCTCCTGGAAGACCCCGTAGGTCCCATGCCGGCGCGACTGGAGTTTCGGGCACGACGTGCCGAGGTCCTTGCCGGTCTCGGGGTCGGTGCACCGGCACCGCCGGGTTATGGTGCCGTTCTTCACTCGCTCTCCTCTGCACTGGTGGGTGTGTCCGGCTGGCTGACGAAGGCGAGTTCGTCGGGAAGGGGCGGTGGGGTGAGCCCGCGCTGGCGCATCCGGTCGCGGTACGTGCGCAGCTCCTGGGCGTCTTCGAAGGCGTGCTCCTCGTAGCCCTCGGCGCGTTGCAGGAGGGTGGCTCTGCGGGCCCGGTCCAGGGTCGTGCTGGCCGCCTGGCGCCGCTCCCGGGCCAGGGCGTAGGAGGACATCGCGGCAGTCACCAGGTCACCGTGCTGACGGAAGACGTCGAGGACGTCCCGCGCGGAACCTTCGGCTGCGGGCTCGTTCAAGGGGGACTCGCCGGTGAACCATGCGACCGCGTCCCAGGTGGATACCTCCCGGCCCGGGAGGACCTCGACCGTGGCCGATGACCCGAGCGGGAAGAGGAGAGCCACTGGTGGGACGCCCAGAACGTCGGCCAGTACGACGACCTCTGCCACGGTGACGCTCGTCTTGCGCCCGGACTCCAGGTTCTTCATGGAGTGCTCGGTGAACTCCGGCAAGCCGCGGTCAGCACAGCCCTGGGCGACTTCGGCCATGGTGAGGCCAGCGGTCTTACGTGAGTCCCGCAAGCGCTGGGCGATCCGTCCGGTGAACGCTGTGGGCCACTGATTAGGTGTCATGATGACACTTTTAGCAGTGAATCGGCGCCGCTGCAACTCCGTGATACATCTTATGTGTCGTGGCGACACTCAATACTCCACGGAGGGGTTCATGATGGCATGCAAGCTGCCCTGTGAGACGCGAGGACTGACTGGTGATGAGTTGCTTGCCCTCCCAGCCGTGATCGACCTCGACACATCGAACCGGGCGTTGATGATCGGACGTTCCACGGGCTACGGACTCGCCAAACAGGGGGAGTACCCGGTCAAGGTGCTACGCCTCGGCAACGCCTATCGGGTGGTGACTGCTGACCTGCTGAAGTTGCTGGGTCTGGAGCGCCCGCAGGGTGGTGGAGGTCAGGGAGCTGAAAGGAGCGAACGCCATGACCTTGTCGCCTAGATGCGTGAGGCCAGGGCGTTGGTGACACTCTGGGGTATTTGCGGCAAGGGGGAAGTCGGTGCCCGTCCTGCTGCTGCCGACCGAGGTCCTGATCTCCGGAGTCCCCCCGGCTGGAGGGGCAGGGCACCCGGACGTCTGCCGGAATCCACGACACCGAGCTGACCTGGCTACGGGAGATTGCGGCGATGAGAACTCCGGAGATTGCCCCGAATGAGCCACGGACCCCGGAGTTGGCCCGGACCGTCTTGCATGCGCTCGGGCTGCCGTACGCGGATTACGGTGCGACTTCGTCACAACCACATGCCTCATGTGCCTTCGAGGTCCTCACAAAGGCGTTGGACATGGCGGTGGGTGATGAGGCAGGTGGCGAGGCCGAGGAAGACTTCGTGGATGTCGTCGCGTCGTTCCCAGCGGATGCGCAGGCGGCGGAAGCCGTGCAGCCAGGCGATCGTTCTCTCGACCACGTACCGGAAGATGCCCAGGCCAGAGCCGTGGGGCTCGTCCTGTTCGGCGATGACGGGGCGGATGCCGCGCTGCCGGAGCAGCCGCCGGTACTTGCCGTGGTCGGCGAGGAGCGCGTCGGGCCGGTGTCCAGGGCGGCCGACGACGCCGGCCACGGCGGGGATCTTGTCGGGCAGGGGCAGGAGTTGGGTGACGTCGTTGCGGTTGCCGCCGGTCAGGGACACTGCGAGCGGGATGCCCTGTCCGTCGGTGAGGACGTGGTGCCTGCTGCCCGGCCGTGCGCGGGCAAGACCCTGCGCCTGTTCGCCCCGCTCATCCGCCACTGGGCAGGCCCAGTCCTGGCGACCTCCACGAAACCCGACCTCGTCGAGTACACCCTGGACGCCCGCCGCACCGACGACCGCCCGGTGTTCGTCTTCGACCCGCAGAACATCGCGCCGTCCCTCCCCCGCTTCCGCTGGCAGCCCGTCGACGGCGCCGACGACACGCAGACGGCGATGATGCGCGCCAAGGCGCTGGTCGCCGGCTCCCGCACCCCCGGCTCCGCGAAAGCCTCCTCCGAGGGCAGCGCCTTCTACCGGGGACAGGCCGCGAAGGTCCTGGCCGCGCTCCTGCACGCCGCCGCCCTCGACGGCGCCCGCCTCGGCCACGTCCTGCGCTGGGCCCGCAAACTCACCGACCCCGCCCCGCTCGGCATCCTCACCGCGCACCCCGGCGCCGGACCCGGCTGGGCCGACATGCTCCGCACCTCCACCACCGGCGACAGCCGCACCGTCGGCAACACCGCCGTCACCCTCGAAGCCGCCCTGGAACCCCTCCTCCACGAAACCGTCCTCGAAGCCCTCCAGGGCACCAAGGGCGAACCGCCGACGGACTTCCGCGAGATCCTCGACGCCGGTGGCACCGTCTACCTCCTCGGCAAGGACTCCGAAGCCAACTCCGTCGCCCCGCTCACCACCGCGCTGACCGAGGACCTCCTCGACCTCGCCGAGACCCACGCCCTCGCCTCCCCCGCCGGCCGCCTCGACCCGCCCCTCCTCGGCGCCCTCGACGAAGCCCCCAACATCGCCCCCATCCCCTCCCTGCGCCAACGCGTCGCCGACGGCCGCGGACGCGGCATCACCATCGTCTACGGCCTACAGGGCTGGGCCAGCGCCCGCGCCCGCTTCGGCGACGACGTCGCCGACGAACTCGCCAGCTTCACCAACCACGTCCTCGTCTTCGGCGGCGCCAAAGACCCCGCCTTCCTCAAGGACATGTCCGACCTCTGCGGCCAGGCAGAACGCGTCCGCACCACCCGCACCACCACGACCGGGGACCGCGGCGGCGAGTCGACCGCCACCCACACCGCCCTCGAAGCCGTCCTGCGCGCCGACGAGATCAAAGCCCTCCCCGAGGGCCACGCCCTCCTCCTCGCCGACAACCTCCCGCCCGTCATCACCCGCCTCGACGGCATGTGGACCCGCGACGACTGGCCCGACATCCAGGACCACGTCCAAGAACTGCGGCGGGCGAACGAAGCCGAGCGGGCGAAACAGGCGGTGGAGAAGGGCCGTCGTACAGCGGCTGCCGCCCTGGCATGGCAGCGGCAGGGGACGGCCGCGTGAGCACGCCCCCGTTCCCGGCATTCCCCGAACTCCCCGCGCCGGTCGCCGAGTACGCCGCCGAGAGAACAGCGGAGGTGGGCGCCCTCGGCAACCCGCCCCCATGGGACCTCGGCGCCCTCCCCGCCGACCTCCTCGAACCGCTCCTCGGGTGGCTCGACGAGGTCTGCCGGTGGCTGAACGAGACGTACGCATGGCAGCCCCATCAGGTCATCCCGTCCTGCTGGCGGGAGCACGGGCAACTGGCGTACGAGATCGCCGACTTCGCCTTCGCCCGCGTCGACGCGTACGGCGATGCCGGGGCGGCGATCTTCTGGCACGAGCAGTACGAGCGGTTCCTCGGCCGGATGAACAACGCTCTGGGGAAGGCGGGGGACGACTGCCGGGTGGGCAAGCACGACCTGCGCCCGGCACGCTTCCTGCTCGCTTCCTGGCCTCAATCGGCCGGCTGAGAGCCCTGGTTCAGGTCCCGTCAGACCCATCAGCGAAATCCGTACAGTCCCAAAAAGATTAAGAGCACTACTTTTCGGATTAACTTTCGATTTCAACCCCACGTGCGAATATGGCGAGTTGAGAGGAACTCGGGGTGCACATGTAGCCTGATCCACGATCAGCATCTAGGGCCGTCTATGGCGCAGCCGTCCTGCTGCCCCTTTCGACGGCCCTAGGTCGTACACCTCTATTGATTGGGCGACATGGTGGCTGCTCCGTCCGCGACTGCCGGGAAAGTTTCAGACTTCTACTGTGACGAGGCATTGTCCGGGAAGACGCCGGTCAAGGTGGTCGAGGAGACCGAGACCGTACTCGCCTTCGAGCACACCCGGCCCAGCTACCCCGTGCACATCGTGGTGGTTCCGAAGCTGCACACCCCGTCCCTGGTGCATCTGGGAGCGGGCGGCGAGGAGTTGCTGATGGACGTTCTTCGGGTGGTCCGGCAGGTTGCCGAGCAGGTGCGCGAGGAGTACGGGGCGGCTTGTGTGGTGACGAACGAGGGCGAGTACCAGGAGTCGAAGCACATGCACTGGCACGTGCTGTTCCGGGGGGAGTTGCCCGAGGGGCATGTCTGAGCGGACCGTCCGGTCAGGTCCGGCGTTGCCGCCGGGGCCGGGCAAGCCGAACGGTGCGGGTGGCGATGTCCTTCGCGACGCTCCGGATCGTGTCCGGGGCAGGCAGCGGGCCGTGGCTGTGAAGCCGGGGCAGCAGTTGTTCGCACGCGGCCACGATCGGTCGGCCGTCGGCGAGCCGTTCGTCGTCCGGGACGACGACACAGGTGGCCCGCTGGGCGTATGCCGTGGCGTTGTCCAGCTGGTCGCCCCGGCTGACGGAGGCCGGGAGAGGGATCAGTACGGCGGGTTTTCCGAGGGCTTGCAGTTCGGCGAGGGTGGTGGCGCCGGCCCGGCCGATGACGAGGTCGGCCAGCCAGAGGGCGTCGGTCATGTCGTCATGGAGGTACTCCATCTGCCAGTACCGGTCTGTCTGGCTGAGGGCGGGGTCGAGGTTGCCGCGCCCGCAGAGGTGGAGGACTGCGAACCTGGCGGTGAGGAAGGGAAGTTGGCGTCGGACCGCGTCGTTGATGCGGGTGCTTCCGCTGCTTCCGCAGAAGATCAGCAGGACCGGCACGCCGGCGGCGATGCCGAGTCGGGTGCGGAGTTTCTCCGGTTGCCCGTCCGCCAGGTCGTCGCGCAGGGGAAGACCGGTGACCACTGACTTGCGCGCCAGGCGTCGGGGCAGGTTCTCCGCGGGTTCGGCGAGGTAGACGGTGTGGGCGAGGCGGGCCAGTATCCGGTTGGCGAGTCCGAGTGAGCGGTCGGATTCGTGGATGGCCAGCGGTACCCGGTTCAGCCAGGCCGCCACCCCCACGGGCACGGAGACGTAGCTCCCCTTGCTGAAGACGACGTCCGGCCGTTCGCGGCGCATGGCCCGCCAGGCGGTGAACACGCCGTGGAGCACGGTCAGCGGCATGATGACGTTCTTCCAGGAGCGGTAGCGGTGCAGGCCGGCGGAGGGGACGGGGACGAGCCGGATGCCAGCCTTCCCGGCGAGGTCGGCCTCGATGCTGTCGTTCCGGCCGAAATAGACCAGCTCCTGGGCCCCGGCGCGGCGCAGTTCGGCAGCGACAGCCAGAGCGGGAACGACATGTCCGGCGCTGGCACCACCAGTAATGGCGATCTTCAATGTTCCCGGTGCACGGCGGGAGGTCTTTGACGGCTGCCAGATATTCACTCGGGTATTTTCCTTCAAGGGGAGACGGTTCGGGCAGCTTCCGGAAAGCGCGAATCGATTGCTAATCAATCGGCGTCGAAAACGATACGGAAACCGAGATTTACGTTCCGGTCGTTGGCAAAAGAGAAGTGGCGGTTGTCGCAGCGCCCGTACCACTCCGGATAGGAGTACGAACCGCCTCGGATGACCCGCCCTGCGGACAGGTTCCTGCCTTTCCACCGGGAGGAAACGGGTTCGGCTGCGGGACCGCCCGGGTCCGTCACGTCGGTGTCGTCGGGGTAGGGGGCGTACCAGTCGGAGCACCACTGCCAGAGCACGCCGTTGAGGCCGTGGACACCGTGCGGGTTCGCCGTTCGGCCGGCGGCGTTCCAGCAGGTGAGGAAGGCGTCGGGCCAGGCGCGGCCAGGCTGCCGGCGTTGAGGGACACGGTGGAAGCCGCAGGCCGCGACGCAAGGGCAGCCGGCACGTACGGCGTGCTCGAACTCGGCTTCGGTGGGCAGCCGGTAGGAGCGGCCGTCGCGTCGGCTCAGCCAGGCGATGGCGTCGAGGGCATCGTGGTGGCTGACGCCGACGACCGGCGTGGTGTCGCCATAGATGTTGGCTTCGCTGAAGTGGGGGCCGGGCTTCCAGCCCCCGGTCTCCTCCCAGATCTCCAGCCGCGGATCCGCGGTGATGCCGAGGGCGGTGCGGTGGTCCTGGTAGAGGCCGGTGGTGAAGGGGGTGGTCTGCCAGTGGACGGTCTTGGTGATGTGCACGGTCTGGAGTCGGCCGTTGTTCAAGCGCCGGAACGTGCCGGGCGGAACGGGGACGAAGGCCAGGGGAGTGCCGGACATGCTGTTCTCCTGCACGAGGGGTGGCGGCGCGGGCGGCTGTAGGGCCGCCCGTGCCGGGGAACGGCTCAGGTGCGGGTGGCGCCGAGGGCGCGGGTGGTCAGCGCGGCGAGTTGGTCCGCGGTGCCGGTGATGTCGTAGCGCCGGGCGTTGTCCAGGCCGGCGCGGATGAGGGAGTGCCGCCAGTGGGTGTCACGGGCCAGTTCGTCGATCGCGGCGGCGAGGCTGACCGGGGAGCCTGGGCGGTAGGGGGTGGCTGCCTGGGCGAGGGTGGTGCCCATACCGGGAAGGTTGGAGTAGACGACGGGTAGGCCGTGGGCCTGGGCCTCGATGGCGACGAGGCCGAACGCTTCCAGTTCGGCGGTGGTGAACACGAAGGCGTCGAAGTCGCAGAAGCGGCGCCACAGTTCGGTGCGGGGCAGGAACGGTTCGAAGGTGACGCGGTCGCGCACTCCGAGTTCGCCGGCCCTTTTGACGAGGTGGTCCAGCTCAGGACCGCTGCCGATCACGGTGAGCCGGTGCGGCCGGTCGGTGAGGGCGAGGGCTTCGATGGCGGTGATGGTCGATTTGTTCTCGTCCAGGCGTCCGGCGTGGAGCAGGGACAGCGGACCGGTGCTGTAGTGGGCGTGGTGTCGTACGCGGGCTTCGGCGGTCGGGATGCCCCACGGGACGACGGTGAGCCGGTCGGTGAAACGCCGGCCGGTGAGGTGGTCGATGTGCTCGGCCAGGGCGTGGTTCGGTACGACGACGAAGACGCTGGCCGTGACGACTTCGGTCAGGGCGGCTCGGGCTTGTTCGAGATGGGTGGCGGCGATGACGTCGGTGCCGTGCGCGATGCTGATGAGCGGGATGCCGTTGGCGGCGCGGGCGAACGCGGGGCTGAGACCGAAGCCCAGGTGCTGGGCGTGGATCACGTCGGGCCGGTGCTGGGCGATCAGGTCTGTGACCTCGGCGGTGAGTTCCTCCGTATAGGCGTCGAACTCCTTGCCGCCGTAAGGCTGTTTGGTGGTCCGCAGGGTCACCAGCCGGTCGAAGGAGTGGTGCCAGGCCGTGTCCACGGGAGGCATGGCGAGGAAGGTGGTGTGGGTGTCCGGCGTGGCCCGGTAGGTGTCGGCGGTGAGGATCATGCTGCCGCAGGACGGAGCCGCCGGCAGGTCGATGCCGGTCAGAATGCGAGTGAGGCTCATCCGGCCGCTCCGTTCAACTGGGTCCGGTAAGCGTCGAATCCGGTGAGGAGCAGCGCCCGCAGCGCGCTCCAGCCGAGGTTGCAGGCGGCGTCGACCACGGAGAGGGCGGGGACGAAGCCCTGCTCGGCCCAGGTCTGCGGGTAGACGGGGTGCCTCAAGGCGTAGTCGTTCCACAGGACGGAGACGCGTGCGCGGGTGAGGGGTGTGGTGTCGAGATAGCCGCGGGTGCCCGATCCCGCCCACAGCACGCTCTGCCCGGTGTGCCGGCAGACCGCGACGATCCGTTCGATCCGGCCCGCGGGTGGCAGGGGCATGGAAGAGGTGAAGCGGATGTCGCAGTGAGATCCGAGCGCGTCGCGGATGCGGTGCAGCATGTCGGCGTTGAGGTCGGCCAGCATCCGGTGTCCCGCACGCAGCGGCGGCGCGAGGACTTCCACCGCCTCGTCGAAGAACGCGGTGCGGCCATAAGCCATCCGCAAGGTGCGCAGGAGGGCGTCGGGCGCGAAGGTCCCGGCGATGCGGGTGTCGCGGATCAGCTGTCCGTGCTGTTTGACCACGGGGACCGTGATCCACTGAGTACCGGTCCGGGTCTTGATCCGGTTGCGGTTCTGCCAGCCGCCGTCCTCGAACTGCACGTCGTCGTAGAGCGCGACCACGTCGCAGACCACCAGGGCTTCGCAGAAGGCGAGCCACGGCAGGAACGCGGGCTGTTCGATGTAGATCACGGCCGCTCCTGCGGGTCGGTGAGAAGGAGCAGGGAGGGCACGAGAGCCTCGAAGAAGCGTCCGTCGGCGGCCTGGTGCGGCAGTCGGTCCCAGCCGGCTGCCGCGGCTCGGTGCCTGGTGAACGGTTCCGAGAGGTAGTAGCGGCCGGACTGGGTCTTGTGGGCCGCCAGAGCCTTGATCTTGGCGTCGAGGTGAGCGGTGATGTCCACCAGCACGGTCGGGGTGACGCTCTGGTGCGGGCCGAACGGCTGGCCGTGCAGGATCGTAGTGCAAGCGGGCACCCGGGCGACGGCGTTCAACGCCGCGCGGGCCACGGCATGGTGGTCCTGGTGGTCGCGTCCCTCGTGCACCGGGTGGGTGAGCAGTACGGTGCACTCCAGGTGAGCCAGGGTGGCCTCGATCCGGGAGATCAGATGCCGGTCCGGCTGGAGCGAGCCGTCCGCCAGGCCCAGGCGCTCGATGCCGATTCCGGTGCCGTCGTACGACGTTGCCGACTCGGCCGGCCGCCGCCCGGCGTCCAGCTGGACCCCGATGGCCTGCTCGGCGAGTGATACGCCGTTCGTGCCGTCGGTCACGAGCACGACCGTCACCTGGGCCCCCGCCTCGCGCCAGCGGCGCAAGGTGCCGAAGAAGAGGATCTCGGCGTCGTCCGGGTGGGCGACGACCGCCACCACGTTGTCCGAGGGGGAGAGCTGAAGCGGCATCAGCTCACCGCCCGGAAGTCGCGGTGGATCTGCGAGGGCATGGGCAGGGTGGAGCCCTGGTACTTGCCGTCGTACAGGACGATGTCGCCGAGCGGCCTCCAGAAGGTGACCTGGCCGACGCGCATGCCGGGGTAGATCTTCACGGGCTGGACGGCGTGCAGCTGGAGCGTCCACCGGTTGATCGACCCGATGTCGATCAGGTCGGCGGTGACGTGGACGAACAGACCGAGGCGGGCGATGGAGGAGCGGGCCCGGATGATCGGCACGAAGTGTTCGCTGCCCATGGTCTCGGCGGTGGAGACCAGATAGATGCGGTGGGGCTCCAGGAGCAGGCCGTCCGCCGGGATGATGCCGCGCTCGAAGGCATTCTCGACCCGGCAGTCCAGCACCTCGTCGCGGTACCAGGCGATGTTCTCGCTGAGGTGGAAGTCGTAGCTGTTGGGGCTGACGCAGTCGGGGGTGAACGGGTCGATGGTGATCTCGCCGTTCTTCACCCGGTAGGCGATCTCGGGGCCGGTGAGGATCATGCCGTCACCTCCAGCGCGTGGACCGGGGTGCCGAGCGCGGCGGGCGGGTGGCAGGGAACGGGTTCACTGATCCGCCCGTAGTAGCCCTGGTACGGGCACCGGTGTCCCTCGTGCGCCCAGAAGGAGACCTGGCCGATCTTCATTCCGGCGTAGACGCGCAGCGGCTGGACGGCGACCATCTCCAGCGTCCAGCTGTGGCAGGCGCCGAGCTGGCCGAGGTCCGCGCTGATCTGTAAGAACAGCCCGAGACGGCCGAGCGAGGACCGGCCGATCAGGCTCGGGACGTACAGGCTGCTGCCGATCACCTCGACGGTGGTGCCGAGGTAGACCGTGCGCGGCTGGAGGGTGTACCCGTCGCCGGGGATCTCGATCTCCTCGCACGGGGTGTCGAGGCGGGCGTCGGCGACGTCCACGACGGGCACCTTCAGACTCGCGCCGAGCCGGTAGTTGTAGGAGTTGGGGTTGACCATGGCCTCGTCGAACGGGCTGATGGTGATCTCCCCCCGCCGTACGGCCTCGGCGATGGCGCTGCCGGTGAGGATCACAGGACGGCCCTTCCCGCGACGTAGGTCTGCCGGAGCAGGCGGCGTCCGTCCTCGGGCAGTTCCTGCTGACCGTCGCCCAGGGGCATACGGCCGTGGGCGTGACGCTGCTGGTCCCACACCAGGACCTGTCCGGGCCTCAGCCGGTAGGTGATCCGCTCGGCGTAAACGGCCCCGGTCAGACGGGCGAACGCGTTGGCGGCCTTCTCCGCGGGAACCACGGCGGTGTCCACCAGTTCGCCCTTGTCCAGGTGGGGGCCCATCTTGCTGGTGAAGCGCACCGGGGAACCCCATGCCAGCCGCCGGGGCACGACCGCGAACCGCTCCAGGGAACGGCCGACACCGTGCACGCCCTCGTCGCTCCAGTAGCGGTAGGCGGGCTGATGGAGGGTCCGGCGGTCCTCGTCGCTGAGCGAGTTGGCGGCTGACCACATGTCCGCCAGGGCGGAGGCTCCGCCGCCCCGCGGGTCGTCGCGCACGCAGTACAGGGCGATGATGCCGGGGGTGAGGTCGCGTTCGACCATGTCGATATGGAGCCGGTTCTCCCCGGTTCCGTGAGTACGGCCGGGGTCGGCCTCGGTGCGGACCGACAGGTCGCTCCAGGGACCGAGGCCTGGATAGACGCTGAGCACCGTACCGAGGGCGGACAGCAGCCCCAGGGCCAGGTCCTGGTTGCGGCGGTGGTCGGCGGTGCTGGGGAAGGAGATCACCGCCCGGCCTCGACCGGGTCCGTAGAACTGCTCCGCGACGTGACGGTAGCCGTCCGGTCCTTCGGACAGTTCGGTGGCGTTCAGAGCGAGCAAGCCACTCATGCACAGCTCCCGAGGAGAGAGATGACGATGGAACGGAGAGTGGTGCGCGGCGCGACCGGAACGTGGGACACGTCCAGCCGGTCGGCCAGATAAGCGGTGGTGGCCACGCTCCCGTGCCCGTGGGCGAGCACGGAGGCGAGTACCGGCTCCTCGCCGAGAGCGCGGGCCCGCCGGAGGATGCCGTCGAGGTCGTACTCGCCGGTCAGCCGCACCAGCACGGAGTCGAACGGAGCGGCATCGGCCAAGGCGCGGCGGGTCACCGTCTGCGGCAGACCGCCGCGCAGGGCCGGCAGATTCAGCAGGAAGGCGTCGGCGCCGCTGCTGACCCGTGCCTGTTCGGCCAGCAGCCGGGTGAGGACCGCCCGGTCGGGGATCGCGGCGGCGAGCGTACCGAGTGTCTCGGCCCCCCAGTCCTCGTAACCGGGCAGGAAATCCGCCCCTGGTGCAGCGGAGTGGACGGCCGGAGGGTGGTGCTGGACGGTGAAGGCGTACGCGCCGGCGGCGTCGAAGTCGATCCGCAGCAGCCCGGCGCCCAGTTCGGGAGCCTTGACGACATGCCGCCGGCCGGACGCCCAGTGGTAGTTCTCGCTGTGGCAGTGGCCTGCCACGATGACGTCGAACGGACTCGCCCCGCTCTTCTGTAGCTCGATGTCATGCTGAAAGCCGCTGTGGCTCACCCCGATGACCACATCGGCATCCAGTCCGAGAAGCCGATCGCGTTCAGCGGTCAGCAACTCGGCACTCGGCTCGCAGAACGTGAACCCAGCCCGTTCCTCCAGGGGAATGGCCTCGTACGCCTGGACCCCGATGAACCCCACCACGCCGACCCTCAAGCCGCCGGTGGAGAAGATCATGCTCTTCTCCCACCGGCCCGCGAAGCCCGTCGACGGGATGAGGTTGCAGCAGACCACGGACGGGAACAGCTGTGGGCTGCGGATGCGCATCAGGTCGGCCAGGTCATGGTTGCCGGGGACCACGACGTCGTAGCACTCGCGGAGAATGCGTTCTTCGGCCTCCCCCTGCGAGTACTCGTGGAAGGCGTTGCCTCCGAAGAAGTCCCCCGCGTCGATCACCAGGGCACCGGCCTGGCGCTCACGGGCAAGAGCTGCCACGGCGGCAAGGCCATTCGGAACGTTCGAATGGAAATCGCACGTGGCGATAATCGTTGCAGGCATATCGCCTCATCACAGGAGACTTGAGAGCGTCGCGTCGGAGTACGGCAGCAACGCAGAGGACAGACCGGCCGGTTTCCCAGCCAACGCTGGAGGAGTAGGGGCGAGAGTCCGCGCGAGCATGGCGGCAGGTGATCAGGGAGCCACCGTGTGGAGCGTGGAGGGCTGCGGCCACGGACTCGTATTCGCTGCCTGGCACCATTACGCCCGCAGCGGGCAGGATGAGGCGACGGTGAGGACAACTCACTCACGGCCGTGCTCAACTCCCGGAAAGGACCTATGTCTTGGAGAACGGAGAGAGGCGTGCTTTCGCGGCGGAGCTGACGCACTGGCGTACCGTGCGGGGTCTGTCGAAGCGCGCTCTCGCGGAGGGCCTGCACATCGATCCGTCGTACGTGAGCCATCTCGAATCGGGCCGTGAGCAGGGCAGTGCGGCGCTGGTGCGGAAGGCCGACACGTTCCTTGACGCGGGCGGAGCGCTGTGGAGGTCGTGGCAGGCGGCCGGCGCGCAGCCGTCGGCGGCGGAGCCGGCCGAACTCGCCCCGGCCTCGGGCCTGATGGTCCTGGACGACGACGCGTCGCTCGACTTCGACGGCGGCGTCTATCACCTGCGGATGCGGCGGCGGCTGCGCAACGACGGCACCGAGCCGATCACCCGCTACCTCGTGCGGATCGCCGTGGACCGCTACCCCTCCGACCCGGAGCGGTCCAACGAGCTGTACCGGCGCGACCCCCTGACCTGGGACGAACTCGGCCTTGAGGCCAGCTGCGGCGACGAGCCGATGACGTGGACGGTGAAGCACGACCGGGACGCGTTCAAGGAGGTGTGGCTGACGTTCCAGAACGGCGCCAGCCGCTTCCCCCTCTACCCCGGGCAGGAGGCGGAGATCGCCTACTCCTACCGCGTCAGCCGCGACAAATGGGGCCCCTGGTTCCAGCGGGCGGTCCGCCTCCCCACCCGGCGCCTGTCCGTACGCCTCTCCTTCCCTAGCGCCGGTGAACCGGCGGTCTGGGGCACCGAGACCTCCCTGACCACCGACTTCACCCCGCTGCGCACCCCGCCCGAGCGCACCGGGACAGGCGACCGGACAGTGTTCTCCTGGGCCACGATGGACCCGCCCCTGCACGCCCGTTACCGCCTGGAATGGCGCCTCAAAGCAGGCCCGGACACGACGAAGGAGAACGCGCCCGTGAACACCCTCTCCGCGAGCCAGGCCATGGCGAACGCAGGCATCGTCCAGGAAGGCGACCCCGAACTCGCCTGCCCCGCCCGCCTGTTCGACCTTCCCACCGAGGCCGGTGAGGCGGAGCGGGTCGTGCGGGAACTCCTCGACAGCGTCGACCGGGTACGGCGGCTGCACACCTTCGGCAAGGGCATGGGCATCGCCGCGCCCCAGATCGGCATCGACCGCTCCGCCGCCGTCGTCCTGCCCCCGGACCCCGGCGCCGAACCCGTCGTCCTCCTCAACGCGAGCATCGAGGAGTCCTCCGCCGAACAGGACAGCCAGTACGAGGGCTGCCTGTCCTTCTTCGACGTCCGCGGCCTCGTCCCCCGCGCCCTGAACATCGTCGTCGCCCACACCGACCCCGACGGGACGCCGCGCCTGTCCCGTTTCTCCCACGGGATGGCGCGCCTGGTCGCCCACGAGGTCGACCACCTGCACGGCGTCCTCTACCGCGCGCGGATGCGTCCCGGTGATGTGCCGATCCCGGTGGAGGAGTACCGGGGGACGGGGAAGAACTGGCGCTACAGCTGACGACTCCAGCCCTGCCGACGTGACTTGGCTGGAGTTCATGGGTGCCACGGCCCTTCGTCGTGGTCGACGACGCGGATGCCGGGGGGTGTGGTGGAGCGTTCCAGGCGGCCTTCGGTGATGAGGGGGAGGAGGGCTTCCTGGATCAGGGTGTGGGAGGTGCCGAAGGCGCGGCCGAGGATGCGGTAGGAGGGCAGGAGGCGGCCGGGGCGGTAGAAGCCGACGGTGATGCGGTGGCTGATCATGCGCTGGACGAATTCGGTCTGGGTCTCGCGGCCCCGGCGGGGAGCCGGTTCCTGCGGGAACAGCACGCGGGCGCCGCTGGTGGTGGGGGTGTCGGTGAGGCAGGCGCGGGTGAGTCCCCGGAACGCGGCGGTCACGGCCTGCGGCGCGACTTTGAAGCCGGTCCGTATGTCGGCGGGGTCGAGCAGGGTGCCCGGGGGTATCCGGCCGCTGGTGATCGCGGTGTGCAGTCCTCGGTAGACGACTCCGGCTTGTTCGGCCTGTTTCAGGTCGAGGGAGAGGCCGCGGAAGTCGTCGGCCTTTAAGCCCTGGGGGCTGGTCATCGTGATGGTCCTACGGTGATGTCCGGTTGCCGGAAGGGAAGTTGAATGCCAGCTGCCGCTGGGGGGTGGGTCCGGTGCGGGATGCCGCCCTGGTCTGGAGCCGGGGCGGCGTCCCGCACCGGGGGTTCTACGCCGTCCGGCCGTCGGCGGGGTCGTGGGTGAGGGGGACGCCGAGGAGGAGTTCGGGGGTCTGTCCGGTGTCGGCGGCCTGGAGGCATTGCTGGATGCGGCGCAGGGAGTGGCCGACGGCGTACCGGCTGACTTCGTCGCATTCGATCCAGAGTGCTTCGCCGAACCTGCCGGTCTCGGTGACCTGGACTTCGGCGTCGTCGGGGATGCGGGCCTGGTAGACGAAGTTGATGCCTTCGAGGTGGCGGCCGGGCTGCTGGGGGACGTGGTCGACGGCGATGAGGCGGCCGGTGCCGGCGCGCAGGGTGAGCCGGTCGGCGAGGTGGCGGCTGAGTGCTCTGCCCGGGAGTTCGTTGGCGGCGGCGGATCCGCCGGGCAGGCCCCAGGGGGAGACGGACTGCCGGTAGGGGCGGCTGACGAGGAGGATCTTCGTGCCTCGCAGGATCACGGCGAGGGCTCCCACGCGGCGTTGCGCGGGGTCCTTGAACCAGTCCCGTACGTCGGTCACGGCTGCTTCCTTCCTGTTGCTGGGGCGGGGTGGGCCCTTGGTGACCTGGACCGCCGACTGCCCAGGTCACCAAGGGAGTTGAGGGGGCGGTTTCAGGCGGTCGCGGGCAGCAGCGGGGGTCTGAGCCGGACGCGGTCCGCGAGCAGTTCGGACCACTGGGGGTGGCGGGCGGCGTCCTCGGCCTCGTCCGCGGCCTGGGCCAGGCGCAGCCGCTGGATCTCCCCGGTGCCGGCGGGGGCGTAGGTGCACTGGAGGTCGCGCCAGACCCGCTCCAGCGGATAGCCGGTGCTCAAGCCCTGGGAGGCGTGGAGTTCGAGGGCGGTGCGGGCGGAGTCGAGGGCGAGGTCGTGGCCGGTGAGTTTGGCGGTGATGAGCTGGGGGTCGCAGGGCAGTCCGAGGTCGAGCAGGTGTGCGGCGTGGTAGACGAGGACCAGCGCGGTGTTGAGGTTGGCGGTCATCTGCCCGAGGCGGTCGCGTACGACGCCGATGTCCGCGAGCCTGCCGCCGTAACGCGGCCGGGAGGCGGCGAACCGGGAGGTGAGGGAGACGGCGGCCTCGTGCAGGCCGAGGTCGACGGCGGCGAGATTCGGGCGGCCGTAGAGGATGCTGCTGGACTGCGCGACGTCGTACCCCTCGCCTTCCTCGCCGAGGACGGCGGAGTGGGGGACGCGGACGCGGTCGAACTCGATCTCGCCGAAGGTGAATCCGTGCAGGCCGAGCGAGGGCCGGTGCGGGGCGGGGCTGACGCCGGGGCGGTCGGCGGGGACGACGAACGCGGTCAGGGCCCGGCGGGTGGGGGTGCCGGGTTCGGCGGTGCGGGCGACGACGATGTGGTGGTCGGCGAGGTGGCTGTTGCCGACGGCCCGTTTGACGCCGGTGAGGACCCAGTGGCGGCCCCGGCGTTCGGCGGTGGTCCGGATGCCGCCGAGGTGGCCTCCGTGGCCGGGCTCGGTGACCGCGATCGACAGCATCGCCTCACCCCGGGCCGCGGCGGCCAGCAGCTGTGACTGGGCCCGGCTGCGGGCGTGGTGGTGGAGGGCGCCGATCGGTATGAGACCGGCCTGGTAGGTCATCGCGGCCGACCCCGAGACCAGAGCGATCCGGTGAGCTACGACGGTCCTGGCGACATGCCCGGCCCCCGAGCCCACCGGCTCGGGCAGCGTCACCCCGAACAGGCCCCGCTTGGCGAGCAGTTGGGGGATGAGGCGTTCGGCCTCGCCGGGTGTGCTCTCCGTCCGTGCGGTCTGCGGTGCGATCTCTTCGGCGGCGAACTCGTCGGTGTCGGACCAGAGCCGGCGGTGGGTGTCGGTGAGGAACGGGGCGAGTGCGACGGGCGGCGGGCCGGCGGTCACGGCAGGGGGTCTCCTTCCCCAGGGTGTGGGGGTCAGGGGCGGGGTGGGTGGATGCCGAGGGCGTCGGCAGCAGTGCGGGAGGTGTCCTTGACGATGGCCAGGAGCCGGCCGGCGTCGTGGAGGGTGCGGGGTTCGGGGTCGATGACGCAGACGGTGAGCAGGGCGAGGCCGGTGGTGTGGTCGAGGACGGGGCTGCCGAAGTAGGACTGGATGCCGAGGGCGTCCACCACGTGGTTCCCGGCGAAGCGGGGGAGGGCGGCGACCGCCCACAGGGGGAGGGAGCGCCGGCGGCGGACGACTTCGGGGCACCAGCCGTCGCGGCGGCTCATGGTCCGCCCGACGATGGGGTGGCCGGAGTCGGGCGGCGGGTTGTGCAGGCCGAGGAAGGTCTGGTCGACGGCGAAGGCGTTGACCATGCCGTAGACGAAGCCGGTGCGCTCGGCCATGTCGTCGGCGATCTCGTCCAGGAGGGTGTGGCCCTCCATCCGGATGTCCAGTTCCTCGAAGCGCGCGAGGCGGGTGGCCATCTCGCGCAGCTCGGTGACGGGGTCGTCGGTGAAGGCTTCGATCCGGTACTGGGCGGCGTCCGGCTGCGCGGCGGGGTGGTGGGGGAAGGTCATCGTGGGTCCAGGGGGGCGGCGCGGCCGGCGGCGGTGCGCAGGACGTGGCGGACGAGGGTGAGCAGGACGGAGGCGGCGGAGTCGGGGTGGCGGGCGTCGCAGAAGACCACCGGTGTCCGCGGGGGGACGTCGAACGCCTCGCGGATCTCGGCCGTCGTCCGGCGGGCGGTGCGGGGGAAGACGTTGAGGGCGATCACGTAAGGGAGGCGGCGCTGTTCGAAGAAGTCGGCGGCGGGGAAGCTGGATTCCAGGCGGCGGGTGTCGGCCAGGACCACGGCCCCGAGAGCCCCTTCGGCGATGTCGTGCCACAGGCCCCAGAAGCGGTCCTGTCCGGGGGTGCCGAACAGGTACAGCTCGACGGGGAGGTGGGGGCCGTCGTCGAGGGCGACCCGGCCGAAGTCGAAGGCGACCGTGGTGGTGGTCTTCTCCTCGACGCCGTCGAGGGGGTCGGTGGCCTCGCTGCGGGCGGTCAGGACTTCCTCGGTCCGCAGGGGCTCGATGTCGCTGACCGCGCCGATCAGGGTGGTCTTGCCGACCCCGAAGCCCCCGCCGACGACCAGCTTCAGCGCCGTGCGCTCCATCGCGGCGGTCACGGCTGTCATGGCGGTCACCCGGCCTTCGCCTGCGCGTGGGGGAACTTGCGCTGGAGGCCGACCAGGACGGAGTTCAGCAGCTGGAGATCGTCGGGCCGGGCGTGGCCGTCGAGGGTGGCGGGCACGTCCAGGACGCGGGCCCTGATCAGGTCCGAGACCAGGATCTTCACGGCCGTGACGTGCAGCCCGGTGGCCCCGGCGAGTTCGGCGACCGGCCGCTGCCGCTGCCGGCACAGGCTGATGATCTCGGCGCTCTCGTGCGGAAGATCCGGGCGGGGTGTGCGGGGGCCGGGTGCCAGGACGGTGTGCAGGGCCAGGCGGTGGTGGGGGCGGGTGCGTCCGCCGGTGACCGCGTAGGGCCGTACGACGCTCTGCGTGTCCTCGGCACACGGCACGGCAGCGCACGGGGTGCGGCGGGTCATGCCGCGCCGTCCGCGAGAGCGGGGGTCCGTACCGGGGTGGTCATGAAGGGGGCGAAGCGTTGCACGAGCCGTCCGGCCTCGAAGCCGACGGTGCCGACGTTCGCGTCGACCTCCGCGAGGACGACCAGCACGGTCGCCACCGACTGCCCGGTGTGGTTGAAGGCGTGGCCCTGGCCGGCGTTGGTGGCGAGGAACAGGGTGTCCTCGCGTTCCACCAGGACCTGCTGGGCCGGCATCTTCCGCGCGGTGTGCCCCTCGATGTCCCGGGCCAGCGCCGCCAGCCCGGCGAACGCCGCCGCCAGCCGGTCCGCCCAGTCCGGGGACATGTCCGAGTTCCACGCCTGCTTCAGCCCGTCCCGCGAGACCAGCAGCGCCCTGACGACACCGGGGGTGTGCTGCACGAAGTCGTCGAGGAGACGGGTCAACTGGCCCTGGACCTCCGGCGGGAAAGCCGGGACGGCCTGCGAGGCGGTGCTGTGTGCGTCGTGCGTCATGACGGATCACTCCAGAGAACAAGTAGAGGGGGGAGAGGGGATGGGGGTCAGGGCTGGTCGGTCGGGGGTGTGCCGGGGGGCGGGGTGTGGCCGGCGCGCAGGCCCGCCCGCCAGTTGGCGGCGAGGTGCGGGTTCGCGGCCGGTATCGCGCGCTCGGGCTCACGCTCCTGCCGCTGTAGCGGCCTGGCCTGGCGCCGGCGCCGGGGCAGCGGTCCTGCCCCGCTGTCCGCCACGGACCGGGCGGCTACGGCGGCGGCGGCCGGTTCGGGGCGGGGACGCTGGTGCTCGGCGGGCTCGGGAACCGGCACGGCGGGCCGCCGGACGGCGGGGACGGTGACGGTGGTGACCGCCGGGGCGACCGGGATGAGGAGGTCCTGGGGGATGACGACCTGGGCGGTCGTCCCGCCCGTCGCGTTCATCTCCAGCCGCACCCTGATGCCGTACTTCGCCGCGATCACCGCCGTCGTGATCAGCCCCAGGTGACCCGCCCTCACCTGACCTGCGACATTCGCCCGCCCGGGATGCTCCAGCAGCGCGTTCAGCTTCTCCCGCCGGGCCGGGTCCATCAGCAGCGTCGCCCGGTCCTCGACCTCGATCAGCAGCCCCCGCGCCACCCGCTGCGCCCGCAGCACCACCACGGTCGCCGGATCGGAGTGCTCCAGACCGTTCTCCGCCAGCTCCGCCAGGATGTGCGCCACATCCGGATGCACATGGGCGGGCAACGCCACCGACGCCCCCACATCCCCGGCCACGACCTGCACCCGCGTGTACTTCACCACCTCGCACTGCGCCCCGCGCAGCACCGCACCGACCTGCACCGGAGCCCGCGTCTCCCGCAGATACTGGCCCCCCAGCACCACCGACACGCTCTCCACCATCCGCCGCAGCCGCGTCGCGAGATGATCGATCCGGAAGGACCGGTCCAAAAGCTCCGGCTCCTCCGTCGCCGCGTGCAGCTCACTCAGCTGCCCCAGCATGTCGCTGATCAGCCCGTGCTGACGGCGCGCCACCATCCGGTGCATCTCCACCTGCACCGCCGACCGAGACTCCTCCTGCACCCGCAACAGTGCCCCCGCCCCCTGCACCTTCAGATGCCCCACCAGCTCCAGCACCTTCTCCAGCGCCTCCCCGCCGGCAGGCAGAGGATCGTCCGGCAACGGGGGCCGCTCACCCCGGCACAGCTGCCCGGCCGTCCAGACCACCGTGTTCTCCGCCGCCCGCACAGCCTTCACGACCTCCCCCAGCTCGGCCTCCCGACGCCGCCGCAGCCCCGCCGCCACACTCCTCACCCGGACAACCCCCGCCACACCCGCGACCACCAACCCGGCCCCGAGCGCCACCGCCAGCTCCGGCACCGACAACGCGTACGCGCCCGCCGCCAGCACGACCGACGCCCACACCCCGACGAGGACAACCAGCACCACCAGCAGCACGCCCGCCACCTCGCCGAAGAAGAGAACCGGGGAACTCTCCCGTCGACGGCGGCGAGAAGCCCGGCGGGAAGACGAAGACACGGACAGGACATCGGAAGCAGACACGGCAACGGATTCCTCAACCATCGGCACGGACAGGGACGGACAGCGTCGAGGCGAACGCACGGGCCAGAGCGGACACTTCGGCACCACTGCCCCGGGAGACGGGAAGCCGGACACGGACCGTCCTGCCCTCCCCGCCGAACCCCCGCCCCCAGCCGACCGCGCCGCCCACCGCCCGCACGAACTCCAGCCCCGGCCGCTCACCGGAGACCACCGCGTCGAGACCGGCATCCACCGGCACCGGGTCCGACACCGCCACCAGCAACTCCTCACCCGCCGTCACCAACACCACCAGCCCCACCAACCCGCGCTTCGCGCCCGCCACCGCGTTGCCCACCAGCTCGGCGCCGATCGCCGCCCCCACACCCGCATCCCCCGCCCAGCCACTCCACACCAGCGCCTCCCGCACGAACCCGTAAGCACGCCCGACAGCACGGGAGTCCGCGGCCAGCCCGGTCTCCCAGAACACCGGACGCACCGCACGCACCCGCTCCACAGCCGCAGCACCGGACCCACCCGCGGTCAAAGACGACGACGTCACGCCACACCCCCCGCCCCCGCCGCGAGCGGGACCTCGCACCACACAGCCGAACCGTCCCCGGCGAACCCCCACCGCCCGTCCAAGTCCTCCATGAAGGCCGCGACGAGAAGAAGCCCCCGGCCCCGCTCACTCATCAGACCTTCCGCGCCCGCCCCGGCGACCGCCGGCGCGGAACCATTACGGACCTCCAGCCGCACCCGCCCGGGCGGACACAACTTCCCCCGCAGGACGACCGACTCGGTCTCCCCGTGCAGAATCGAATTGGTCACCAGCTCCGACACCACGAGCACCAGACCCTCCACCCCCGCCTCCCCCACCCCGCACCGCTCCAGCCACCGCCGCACACACCGCCGCGCATCCCACACCCACTCCTCCCCAGCCGGGAACACGACATCGAAAACCGACCGCCCCCCGGCCACCACCCCCCGCCGGCCCACCCCAAAGGGCCCAGCCGGACCCTTCACGCCCGCCGACGGCGGACAACTCCTCTCCGGCACCACCACCCCCGTCACCGCCCCACCCCGTGCCCGACGACCACAGCGGCCCCGGCCTCCGCGATGAACCCGAAACGCCCGCAGAACCAGGCCAGTTCACCGGCGAACTCACCGGGGCTGGAACTCACGGCGGCGCAGGACAGCACCACCACCCCATCAGTCCACCCGGCACGGACCTCGGCCCGCACCAGCCCCCACCCCGGCCGCGCCGCACACGTACTCCACGGGTAGGAGTCGACGAACGACCGCCCCACCCGCCAGCCACGCTCCACGGCGAACAGCCGCGCCAGCTCCAGCTGTTCCTCCAGGCCCTGCCCGCCCACCGCTGATGCGTACAAGCAGATTCGCGGCACCCGGTTGGCCACCACGATCTCGGCGACCCCCCGCTCCTGAAGCTCGGGGAGACCGGCCACCGCGCAGAGGCTCGGGTCCACCACGACCCGGATCTTCTGGGGCCGCGGGATCCGTACGGCAGAGCGTTCTTGGCGCGTTCGATGCTGGACATGGTGGGGGAGATGGTGCTGCATGCTGGCCTCGGCTTCGTCGCGGGGCGAGAGAAAGCCGTCGTCCGCAGCAAGGCAGCGCGGACGAGGGCGAGTTGGGCGGCCGGAAGGGCTACCGGATCACCAGCATGGCAGTGGAAGATGCACGGATGGAAGCCATCTCGCAGAATTCTGCCAGACTAATTCTGTAGCAAAATTTGCTTCTGAAGAAGTGCTTTGGGGCAATGAAGCGAACGTTGCGCGGCATCGCAGAATGCGCGTTGCGCGGGCGGAACGTTCGCCGTCAGACTGTGGACGACTGGGAGGGTGCAGATGTTCGAGACCGACTCGGCGATGCCGTCACTTGAGGCGGCGACGCCTGCTCTGTGTCGGCTCCAACTCGGCAGCGAGCTGCGTCAGTTGCGGATGCTGTCGAGTAAGAAAGCCGCCGAAGTCTGCCGCGTGCTCTCCTGGGCGCCGTCGAAGCTCACCCGGCTGGAGACTGCGGACAATGGAGTCGTCGAGCCTGCGGACGTGATCGCGCTGTGCCAGATCTACGGCGCGACCCCGGAGAAGCAGACCACGCTCGTCGGCTATGCGACGGTCACCAAGACCAAGAAGGACTGGTGGCAGTCGCCGGACGTCCGCGACGCCATCCCGCCGGGCTTCAGGGCCTACCTCGGACTTGAGGCCACGGCCGAAGAGCTGGAGATCTACGAGAGCGAGTATGTGCCCGGCCTGCTTCAGACCAGCGCGTACATCCGCGCCATCCACGAGCGGGTGCACACCGGGCTTTCCGACGAGCAGATCGACAGGCTCGTGGCGATCCGCATCACTCGCCAGGAGATCCTGGACCGGGAGACCCGGCCCCTGGAGTTCACGGCCGTCGTCAACGAAGCGGTGCTCCGCCGGAAGATCGGCAGTGCCTCGGTCATGAAGGAGCAGCTTCTGCACATGGCCGAACTCGCCTCCTCCCACCCGCACATCAAGATCCAAGTCGTGCCGTTTGAACTCGGGGTCCACCCCGGCATGAACGGCGCTTTCACCGTCCTGAAGTTCGGGAAGCTCGCCCTCAAACCGATCGTGTACCTCGAAAACCTCAGCGGCGCCGGCGTCTCGCGGAGTGACGACGACGTGAAGCGGTACCGGCAGGCATTCGGTGATCTTCAGGCACTCGCTCCGGGCTATCAGGAGTCCCTGAGCATGATCCACGCAGCAAGCAAGGAGTTTTGATGCCCATCCGAGCCGATGACCTGGCCGTCGACTGGTTCTCGTCGAGCTACAGCAACAACCAGGGTGGTGCGTGCGTCGAGGGTGGAAAGCTGGCCGACGCGATGGCTGTCCGCGACTCGAAGCTCCCGCACGGCCCGGCGTTCGTGGTCCCCGCGGACTCCTGGACCGCCTTCATCAACGCTGTACAGCAGGACAGGTTCGACGCCTGAAGCCTTAACTCTTGGCAAGGCCCGTCTCCTCCCGCCGTGTCGGGGCCAGGAGATGGGCCCTTGTCATCTCGTCGATGGGCTTTCGGCATCCGGCGTCGATCACGAGCCAACAGGCATGCCGACAAGCAAGGTGGTCCTCCTCAACGGCACCGTCGGCCTATGGCTGTTGGGACTGAAGGCCCGTGCAGCCGCAGTACTCGGTGACGGCGAGACCGTACGCATGGTCAACGAGCAGGCCGCCGGCCGCCGGGAACGCGTCGTCGCCGACGACCTCGACGGCCTGGGCGGACTCTTCACCTACGCCGCCGAGAAGCAGCTCTACTACACGGTGGAGGCCGAAGCCCTGCTCGGCCACGGCAACGCACGGCTGGCCGCGCAGGCGGAGGAGGCCGTGAAGGGCTTCAGCAACCCCAACTCCCAGAACTGGGCCTTCGGCGATCTGGCCGGCTCGCAGTGCGACCTCGCCCTCGTCCGCCTCCACAGCGGAAACCTGGACGGCGCCGCCGACGCCATCCGCCCGGTGCTCGACCTCCCGGCCTCCCATCGCAACAACGGCATCGTCGTCTCCGCGATGCGAGTACGGAACGCCCTGCTGAGCAACCCCGCCCGGACCGCCGTCGCGGCACAGGACCTGAGCGCCGAGATCGAGACCTTCTCCGTCAGCCGGCCCGCGCTGCCCGGCCGGTAATGTCCGAGGACATGTACCCAGTCACTCGTTCCGGCGCACGCCTTTCCTTGCGCGAACTCGGCGCGCAGGACGTGGACTCGGTGTTCGCCATCTACGGCAGCCCCGAAGCCACCGAGCACCTCAGCTTCGACCCGCGCACCCATGACCAGGTCGAGCAGATCGTCGTCCGGTCCGTCTCGGCCGCCACCGAGACACCCCGCACCGAGTACGCGCTCGCCGTCGTCGAACGCGCGACGGCCGAACTGATCGGCTTCGGCCGCCTGGCCCTGGACCCGCACCAACAGCGCGGCGCCACCATGGGGTTCGCGCTGCGCCCGGACAAGTGGGGCATGGGGTACGGGGTGGAGACTGTACGGCTGCTGCTCGGCTTCGGCTTCGGCGACCTGGACCTTCACCGCGTCTGGGGAGCGCGATCGCCCCTCAACGAGGCTTCCGCGAAGACGATGGCTTCCGCGGGGATGGTCGAGGAGGGCGTGATCCGGGAGCACGTACTGAAGGCCGGGAAGTGGCGGGACTCGGTGGTCCACGCGATCCTCGATCGCGAGTGGCGTCCTGTGTAAGGACTTCCCTGGCTTGAGTTCCCGGTCAGCGCAGTGACGTGAACACGGCGGTGGCCAGGGTGCCGAGTACGGTTCCGGCGGTGACCTGGGCCAGGGTGTGTTGGTGCGGCACTTGCCGTCCGAAGCCGACAGCGCGGCCCAGAGACGTTGATCGGCCCTATGCCGCCGTCTCTTGAGCCGCCCGGCGCGGCTGGGCGGTGACTTGCCCCAGCGCCCTCGCTACCGAGATCCGGATGACTACACGCTCAGGGTCCGGCGCCGGCGTACGCCCATATCGCTCTCCGTAACGCGCAACGGCGTCCTCGACTGTTGCCATGTCGACGCAGACCTCCGCCATGCCTTCGAGTGTGGCCCACCGTCCTCGGTCCACCTGGCACACCGCAACGCGAGCTTTGCCGCCGCCCGCAAGGATATTGGCGACCTTTCGACTTGATTTGCGAGTGATAACAATCGCCATTCCGGTAGCGGCATCAACGGTCACGCCGACAGGGACGACGTGCGGACTGCCGTCGGGTCGCAGCGTCGTAAGCGTGCACAGGTGGTACTCGTTCCAGAACTCAAGGTAGTCGGCGCCTTGGCCGGATATCGGGTTCAGCATGACCGAGAGCTTAATGGCATCAGTTGCCCGAATCACCCCGAAGTGACTAGGGCCACGCCCGATCAGAGGCGCCTGGTTAGTCCACTTTGAGGCTTGCGGCGAACGTGATTCAATCATGAATATCTCAAATTTATAACGACCGTACCGTTGTGGCTGAGGAGGGGTTAATGCCTAAGTTGATCAATAAAAGGCCAGCTCAAAGGAGCCGCGCTGCATGCCGCTGGTCGATTTAGATCGTTTTGGTCGAGTGGGGTTACTTGCGGTCTACACCCATCGATCGCGCTTTTCTGGCCTCACCTCGCATGAGTCATCGCGTACTGTCCGACCAGGTTCCTGGAGGCTCTGTCCGGGTGGCCGGCCGGTACCTCATTGCTTATTCGCGTATGTGACTTCCGTGTCGGGTGAAGAGAACCGCCCGCAGGCATTAGTGCCCTTGAAAGGCCCGATAGGGCTCGCAGGCGCATCCGAGACGGCGGCATCAGGAACCGGACGTCACTGAAACGGGTGCGATGTCGCCCCGGCTCGGGGGAGCCATTACCTGCCGGTTGGAGGGATCACTCAGTGTGGCCAGGGAAGAACGGCCGAGACGCGGCAGAGCCAACGGTTCCCGCACGAGGCGGAGCCGGCCGTAGGCGCTTCGGGCGCTGGCGCACAGCCGTGAACCGGACCGTGGAGCGAGACCTGCACCGTCTGATCCGGCGTGAGCTGCAAGACCTCGGGATCAATCCCCCACTCGACGTCAAGGAACTGTGCCAAGCGCTCAGTCGACGGCGCGGGCGTCCTCTGTACCTGCGGGAGGCTCCGCTGCCGAAGCCGGGACCTTCGGGCATGTGGGTCGAGTACGAAGGCTATGACGTGATCCTGTACCAGCAGGAGACAACTCGCCTTCATCAAGATCACATCATTCTCCATGAAGTAGGCCACATCCTCGTCGCGGAGAACGAAGGGGCCACCGAGGAGACCGAAGACCAGCGGGCTGAAGAGGACCCCACGGTCGACTCCGAGGAAGAGACTGCCGTCTTCGTCGAGGGCTGGGCCACTATGCTGCCGGTCTTCGACCCTGAGACAATCAAGCGCGTCGCTCGCCGGTGCTCGTACGACGACGGGGAAGAGTGCTCCGTCGAGCTGGTGGCCACGATCATCCTGGAATGGTCGTCTCTGCTGGACGGCTCCGCCCCGCTGTCGGATGACCCTTCCCTCCGGCGTGTGGAGTCGGCTCTCGGTGACCGGCGAGGGTGGCTGTAACCCGTGGAACTGGTACTCCTGGGGCCTGTGGTCGCTCTCGCCTGGAAGCTCTATCAGTGGAGACGATCCCCTCGCGACGCGCCTCTGCGTTCCGTGACCCTCTGTCTGCTCTGCGCTGTGCTGTCGTACCCCGTGGCCATGCCCGGAGGGACGTCAGGTGTCGACATGGTCGCCGGTCACGGAACGGCGAAACTGATCCAGAACGTGCTACTGCTCGTCGCCATGTACTTCCTGATGTGCTTCTACCTCTACTCCGCCGCAGACGAGGAAGCGAGCCGTCGCCGAGCCCGCAAGGAGGCAGTTCTCGTCGGAGCCGTCGTGGTCGCCATCACCGTGGCTGCCGAATCGGTACCGCACGATGTCTTCGCCGGCAGTTTCAGCACGGCGGACATGACGATTCCGCAGATCGCTTTCTTCTACGGTGGCGCCGGCCTCTACCTCATGTACGTGCTGGGCATGGCCTGCCGGTGGACGCGCCGCTATGCCCGAATGTCCCGGCGCCCGCACTCCACCGGGCTTTGGATGGCCGCCGTAGGCCTGGGAGCGATGGCTGTGGCCTGCGCGATCCGCGCCGTCATCGTGGCCGTTCGATGGGCCGACGTGGAGGTGCCCGAGCTGCTGATGGATACCGTCGCTTTTCTCCTGGTTGCGTCCATCTTTCTGTTCGCGGCCGGGATCACCTACTCCGGCGCCCGAGCCCGGCTCTCCTCTCTGAGACTCTGGCTCCAGCATCGGCGTGATCACCGCCGCCTCGCCCCACTGTGGGAGCTGCTGGCGGAGGCGTACCCCGACAACGTGCTGAAGCCGGCGTCCACGGCCGCGCTCGACCGGCGGCGGGCTCGCGGAGTGCACCGGCGCTACCACCGCCGCATCGTGGAGTGCCGCGACGGTCTGGTGGACATAAGCCCGTACCTGCTGGATGGCGGTGACGACAGCACGGTGCTCAACGTCGACTCCGTAGAGCTTGCCGCCCGGCTTCGTCGAGCGTCCGCCCGGATCGAGAAGGGTGTCCCCGCGCCCCGCCGGGCGGTCCCCCTCGCCATGGCTCTGGGAAGCGACCGTGAGTCGGATGTGAAACAACTGATTGCGGTGTCCGACGCGCTGCGTAAAACCGCATCCTCCTCCACGATCAAGGAGTCAACATGCTGATCACCAGCGGCCGAGTACTCGTCGGCTCCGGGACGTACCTGGAAGACGCCGCCGTTCTCATCAAGGGTGACACGATCGCCGCCGTCGGACCGCGCAAGGAGATCGAGGAGCAGGCCGGCGCCGACGTGCCCCGGTTCGCGTTCGACGGAACTGTCCTGCCAGGGCTGATCGACGCCCATGTCCATCTGGCTTTCGACGGCGGACCCGACCCGGTCTCCACTCTCCAGGACTCGACGGATGAGGTTCTGTTCGAGGACATGCGCCGTCGCGCGGAACAGCTCTTGCGCAGTGGTGTCACCACGGTTCGTGACCTGGGCGACCGGGGTGGGCTGGTGCTTCGCTTGGCTACGGAGATCAACGGTCGTCGTACGCCGGGGCCGAGGATCGTGTCCGCGGGCACGCCCGCGACCACCGTGGGCGGGCACTGCCACTTCCTGGGCGGTGAGGTCTCTGGAGAAGCGGAGATCCGTGACCTCGTACGCCGCAACCTCGCGGCCGGCGCCGGGGTCATCAAGGCCATGGTCACGGGTGGCGGCCTGACGAAGGCCGGCCCCAAGAGCCACCAGTCCCAATTCACCGCCGAGGAACTGGCCGCTCTGGTGGACGAAGCCCATAAAGGAGGGGTCCCTGTCGCCGCCCATGCGCACGGCGCCGACGGCATCACCTCGGCAGTAGAGGCCGGCGTGGACACGATCGAGCACTGCACGTGGATGACGGACGGTGGCTTTGACTTCCGGCCCGACGTGGTGCAAGAGATCATCGACCGGGGAATCACTGTCTGCCCGGCGGTTAGCCCCCACTGGCAGATGCTGCCCCGATTCTTCGGCGAGGAGCGCGCCGCCGCGATGTTCGACCTGGTTCGTCGGATGGCCGATGCCGGGGTGCGTCTGGTGGCCGGCACAGACGCGGGGGTGCAGCGCGCGGGCTTCGACGGCCTTGTCCCAGCCCTGTCCTTCTACTCCCACCTGGGTGTGGCGAATGCCGTGATCATCGACATGGCGACGTCCGAAGCGGCCGCGGCCTTGGGGCTGGGTTCTGCAACGGGTCGGATCACTCCTGGCTATCGAGCGGATCTCCTCCTGGTCGACGGAGACCCGATCTCGAACCTCGACGCGTTGAAGGACGTCCGAGCCGTATTCGCCTCAGGCCTGCGTTACGAGCCCAGCCCGGCGGCCGAGTAGTACGGACTGTTCAGTGTCCTGTTCCCAAGACCTCTTGAGTCTCGGGAACAGGACACTATCCGTTGGCGTCGGGGGCAGCTTTCTTCTCGAACTCGGTCGCAAGATCGTTCAAGATCGAGAGGACATCGGCCGACAGGCCCTCCGAGCCGAGGCGGCGAGCGCGGACGCGCCCCACCTTCCCTTGCTTGGCCGCAGACAACAGGCGAAGCCCTTCGTAGACCTGCCGGGCCACAGCATCGTCCGGCTCGAAGTACAGGCGCGAGACGCCCAAGAAGTGGGCGAGACCTTCCAAGACGACTGGGGCGGGCGCTCCAGCTTCGGCGCTGCCTGTTCGAAGGGCCTCGACCTTGTCGGCCGTGGTGACCACCGACCCGGCATAGGCGTTCACGGCCTCGGCGATCTCCGCATCTCCGGGCGCCGCGCCTTTGGGGTACGAGCGTTCCAGGACGAGGGTGATTTTCTCGGCGAGTGTTCGGGGCGGCTCTTCGACCGCCGGAGCGGCGACGGCTTCGCCTTCCACCTCTTCGCCGCGAGCCTTCGCCATCGACCGTTCCTGCGCTCGCATCACCTCGTCCACGGTGGCGTGGTACGCCTCCGCCAGGCCAGGGAGATATTTGTCCTTCAGGCGCCGAATGCCGTTCTCCGCGCCGGCCACTGGACCGTCGCTCTTGGTGCCGATGACCGTCGCCATCTCGTACCGGTAGAGGCCGGCGTCGCACCGAAGGTCCGTGAGGTCGGGCAAACCGTCGCGGGGGAACAACTCGTTCAACGGCATCCTGAGCACCCCGGCGAGGGCGGACAACTTCTCTTGATCCGGGACGCTTGTGCCCAACTCCCACCCCGCCACCGTCGAGTCCGCGGCGCCGAGGGCGGATGCCACGTCGGACTGCGAGATCTCAGCGGCTCGACGTACCGCTCGCATGCGAGTTCTGTCGAAGCGTCGGGATGGCATGGAACCCCATCTTTGTGTGAAGCGAAGAAACTTCGGAGCGTTGATCTTTTGGGTGAACCAAGGTAGCTTCAGACTATCGAAAAACCGAGGGATTCGCATCCCCCGGCCACCAGGCCGCGCGCCCGCTGAAGGGCTCACGCGAGAGGGAGGAGGCGGGCGATGCAGGCGAGCGGTCCGTGACGCGCCGGACAACGCAAACCGGCGCCCGGGAGCTACCAACTCCCAAGCGCCGGGCCGACACCCCCAAGGGGCGCCGATTCACATCTCGCGGGCGGCGGGGCTTTTGCACGAGAACCACCGCACCACGCTCTACGATCAACGGAGTATCGCATGTTCGCCATGCCGAGCGGAACCCCGGCCTGCCCGGACACCGACCGCCAGCGCCGGCTCGCCGTCCAGCTCGCCGACATGATCCCGGGCGCGGCCACCATCCGGGTCAGCCTCACCAACCCGATGCAGGCGTGGCCCCACCCGCACACCATCGTCAAGGACGAGGCCGGGAAGACCATGGAGCTGGGCCGGACGACCGCCAGGGTCGCCGCCCGCTGGATCCTGCGGGTCTGGCCGGAGGCGGACTGGACGCAGCCGCACACCTTCGACCTCACCGACGCGACCCTCACCCTTAGCAGCCTGATAACCGTCGGTCGGGGCCGCTGACATGGCGCGGATACGAACCATCAAGCCGGAGGCATTCGTCTCCGAGTCGCTCGCCGAAGTGAGCGTCGAGGCGGAGCGGACCTTCTTCGGACTGCTCACCCAGGCCGACGACCAAGGTCGCCACCGCGACAACGCCGCGATCATCGCCGGGCTGCTCTGGCCCCTGCGCGCCGAGCACACCTCGGTCCACGTCGAGGACGACCTCCACCAGCTTGCGAACGCGGGCCTGGTCTGCCGGTACACCGGCTGCGACGGACGCCGCTACCTCCACATCGTGACCTGGGCCGAGCACCAGAAGATCGACAAGCCGAGCCAGTCCCGCCTTCCCTCCTGCCCGCAGCACCACGGCGCCGACCGGTGCGGCCCCTGCAAGGGGATCTGCACCAAGCAGACCGAGGAATCGCCTACTCCTCCCCGAGGACTCACCGAGGCTTCGCCGAACGCTCCCCGCCCCCTCGACCTGCCCGCGCAGCCCCTCGCGGCATCTCGCCGCCAGGCAGACCAGGCTCTCTCGGGCCAGCAGGACGCCTTCGACGGCAAGGTCGGCACCCCCAGCCACGCAGAAGGGAAAAGAGCAGGTCAGAGCGCATCCACTGAGGGCTCTCCGAACCTTCCCCGAAGCCTCGGAGAGGGATCGGCGCCTGGATCTAGGATCTTGGATCCTGGATCTTCTGTCCCTACGGGGCGCACCGCGCCCGCAGCCACCGTCTCGGCCAACCAGCTCGTCGGCGAGTACGTCGCCGCCTGCGACGAACGCCCGCCCAGCGACGTGCTCGGACACCTCGGGCGGATCACCAAGAAACTCCTGGGCGAGGGCATCGCCCCGGAGCACATCCGCGCCGGGCTCCAGGACTTCGCGGTCAACCCCAGGCACCCGAGCGTGCTGACGAGCATGGTCAACGAGGCCATGAACTCGCGCTCCAGCGGTTTGGCGAGGCCGGGATTCCGGCCTAACGTGCCCGCTCACCAGGCGTGGACCAACCCGGCCGACGCTGCCGCCGCCTACGCCGAGGAGCTGTGATGCGCACTCGTAGCCGCGAACCGCAGATCCTCGGCGAGGGCACCCTGGACCGGATGGCCAGGATCCTGGCCGCCCGCAACATCGACCCGGCCGCCGTCGCCGAACTGACCGACGAGCCCGAGCCCTTCTCCCCGCTGGACGCCCTGTCGGCCGGAATGCCCCCGCGCTACCAGGCAGCCGTCGCCGACCACCCTCAGGTCCTGACCTGGGTCCGCGACGTCGCCGAGGCGGCCGTCGCCCCCAACCTCGGAGCACGGCGGCAGGTCACCACCGGCCCCAGCCTGTTGATGGCCGGGGTCGTCGGCGCGGGCAAGACGCACCAGGCGTACGGCGCGGTCCGGCGGCTGGTGCAGAGCGGAGTCGGCGTACGCTGGCGCGCGACCACTGCCGCCGATCTGTACGCCGAGCTGCGGCCCCGGCCCGGAGCCGACAGCGAGCAGGAACTGGCGGCCGTCAGCCGCTGCCCGCTGCTGATCATCGACGACCTCGGCGCGGCCAAAGCCAGCGAATGGGTCGAGGAAGTGACGTACCGGCTGATCAACCGCCGGTACAACTACATGCTCCCGACCCTGATCACCACCAACCTGGCGATCAAGGATCTCCGGGCCTACCTCGGTGACCGTGTCACCTCCCGGCTCGCACAGATGACCACCCGGGTCGAGTTCGAGCCGGTCGATCGCAGACGCCACCGCCCCGCCGCCTGACTCACCGAGGCCACCACGCCAGGCCGCGCCTTCAGCGCGCCGCCCAAGCACCTCCCGACCCAGCGCACCCCTCCGCCGGCGCTCCTGCGCGCGGAGAGCAATCGGAGCAACTCGCATGACACTCACGACGATCAGCCCTGCCCGCCACCGGTCGCTCGGTGATCACACCTGGCAGGACCAGGCCGTCTGCCAGAGCACGGAGTACAACCCGGTGGACCCCGAGATCTTCTTCCCGGAGCCCGACGAGACCGACAAGATCGCCGCCGCGAAGTCTCTGTGCGGCCAGTGCCCGGTCCGCCGCACCTGCCTGGACGCCGCCCTGGAGAACGGCGACGCCGACGGCATCCGGGGCGGGCTCACCGAGGAGGAGCGCGGGCCACTGCACGAGAAGCTCGCCAGCCGCCTCGACTACAGCCGCGTTAACGACACCATCGCCGGGCGCGACGTCCACCTCACCAAGGCTGAGCGCCGCGCGGTCGTCTACGCGGCCTACCGCCATGGGGTGACCGAGCAGCGCCTCGCCCGGCTCCTGAAGATCACCGAGGAACACGCCCAGAAGCTGTACCGCGAGACCCGGCGTGCCCTGCGCAACCGAGACCTGGAGCAGACCACGAAGACCGCCCCGCCCTCCAAGAGCGATGGCGAACGCCTGGGCCGTGACGACTTCGGGACGGCGGCGTGAACGCCATGAGCACGCCGAAGACGGCGCACATCACCGGCTGGGACCGTGCGGTCGTCATCGCCCTGGGCGGCGCGGGGTGCGCGCTGTCGTACGACGCCCTCCAGCAGATGGCCGTCGCCATCCACGTCCGCGGTTTCCTGACCTACCTCTTCCCCCTGGTGATCGACGGGTTCATCGCCTACGGCATACGGGCGCTCCTGGTCCTTCGCGACGTGCCCCTTCGCGCACGGCTCTACGTCTGGACCCTCTTCGGCACGGCCACCGCCACCAGCATCTGGGCCAATGCCCTTCACGCAGTACGACTCAACGAGGAAGCGGTCGCCGGCACCGGCCTCCGGCTCGGGGACACGGTGGTCGCCGTGCTGTCCACCGTCGCCCCGCTCGCGCTGGCCGGAGCGGTCCACCTCTACATCCTCATCGCCCGGGGCGCGGTCAAGGCCGGTGACCGAGAGGACCTCGGCCAGGCCGGTCACCTCGGTCAGACTGACCGGCGCGAGAGCATCGCGGTTACCCGGACTGACCGGATCGGTCAGCAGCAGGCCGGTCAGGTCAACGCCGGGGAGCCGGTCAGCAGCCCGGCTGGCCGGCTACGCCTTTCCCTCTGCAAGCAGACCCCGAGCCCTCGATCACTGGCCGGAGACAACGTCCCGGTAGACAGCCCCAGCTCGGTCACTGGTGTTCAGGAACAGCCGTACGAGGCCGCTGACCTGCTCGGACAGTCGAATACCACTTCGGCCACCGGCGACCGGAACGGCATCGCTCCGGTCACTGACCGGAACACCCGAACCGCCGGTGACCGGCGGTCTGACCCGGACACCGAAGAGCTGCTGAAGATCGCCCGGTCAGCGGTCAGGGCCGAGGACAAGCTGACCCGCAAGGTGGTCGCCCAGGCGATCCGCGGGCAGCAGATCCCACTGTCCAGCGACACGCTGACCGCCTTGATGGCCCAACTCCGTGAGCAGCACGGACAGCCGGTCACCTCCGGCCGGATCTGACCGGACAGCACGAGCCGGGTGACCGAGCCGGACGTTCCGGAAGGTCACCCGCTCCCGGACACACGCCTCACGTCCTTCCGAAGCGGAGCGGAGCACACCTCATGCGCACTCACCCAGCCACCCTCGCCGAAGTCGATTCCTGGCTGACCGTCCTGCACCAGCACGGCTACCTTCACCGCGCCCGATCTGGCCCCGACAACACCTGGACCGTGCAACGAACCCCGGACAGTCGCCCCTGGACCCTGCACCACCCGGTCCTGGCCATGGACTGGATCGAGGAACTCGTGCGCGAACTCAGGCAGGAGAACCCGGAGACGCGCCGGTGACCGCCGACGACCCGGTGGTTACCACGGCCGGACAGCAGCGTGACCCCACGACGGCTCCTGGCGGAGCAAGTTGTCGCGTACGACGGTCCTACGGCCCCTCGTACGCACTTGCCCCCGCCCAGGGGGGCGGGGGAAGTCCTGCTGGTCCCCGAGCGAGGGCGCTCGGGGACCAGCAGGACGGCCGGCACCAGGGGGTGCCGGCCGTAGGAGGAGAAGCGGACCGCCGCGACCCGCGCGAGCAACCGAGCCCGAGCGCGCCCGCCTTTCCCGACCGCAAACCGCGCCGCCGCAGCCGCAACCCGAGCGAGCGCGCGCACAGGACGACCACACGCCTCTCCGACGCCGAGAAGGCCGAGATCGCCGTCGCTGCCGCACAGCGCGGCGTCACCGTCGCACGATTCCTCGCCGCCACCAGCCTCGCCGCTGCCCGAGGATCCGCCGTCTTGCACACCAACGAACAACTGGACGCCGCTATAGATGAGTTGGCTGCCCTGCGTACAGCCCTCTCCAGGGTCGGCAACAACATCAATCAGATCGCCTACATCTACAACGCCGGAGGACAGCCCCGCCCCGGCGAACTCGACCGTGTCCTCACAACCTTGACCCGGCTCCTGCTTCGCATCGACGACACGGCCGACACCATGGTGAAGAAGCGACTCTGATGGTCCCCAAGATCCGACGAGGTTCACGAACACACGGCCTCCTCGTCTACCTGTACGGCCCCGGCAAACGCGACGAACACGTCGACCCCCACCTCGTCGGAAGCTGGGACGGCTTCGCCCCCGACCCCGGACGCGACACCAGCCCCACCCCCGACTTCAAGGTCACCCTCGCGCGCCTCACCGCCGCGCTGGACCTGCGCGTCAAGCAGGCCGGCACCGCAGCACCGGCCCAGCACGTCTGGCACTGCTCGGTCCGCACCGACCCCGGCGACCGAACCCTGACCGACGCCGAGTGGAACACCGTCGCCCGTCGCCTGGTCCACGCCGTCAACCTCGCCCCCGAAGGAGACCCGGACGGCTGTCGCTGGGTCGCCGTGCGGCACGCCGAGGACCACATCCACATCCTGGCCACCATGGTCCGAGGCGACCTGCGCCGCCCCCGGATGAACTACGACTTCAAGAAAGCCCAGGCCGAATGCCGACGCATGGAGAAGGAGATGGGCCTGCGGCGCCTCAAACCCGGCGACGGCACCGGAGCCAAAACCCCCACCAGCGCCGAACGCTTCAAAGCCGAGCGCACCGGCCGCGCCGAGGCCCCGCGCGAAACACTCCGTGAAGCCGTTCGCCGAGCCCTCGCCGGCACCACCACCGAAGAGGAATTCTTCACCCGTCTCCGCGAGGCGGGACTCCGCGTGAAGATCCGCAACGCCCCGTCCGGCGACGCCATCGGCTACAACGTCGCACTCCCCGGCGACCGCAACCGAGACGGCGAACCGATCTGGTTCTCCGGTTCCAAGCTGGCGCCCGACCTGTCCCTGCCGAAGATCCGCCTCCGCCTGGCCGAAGGCACCGCCGACCGGACGCCGCCCTCGGCAGACGCCGACGGCCGACCGGGCTGGTCCGCAGCCGCCCGGCAACGACGTAGCGCCACCGGCATCGCCGACCGCGCCGCCATCCTGCTCGACAGCGGAGACGACGAAGCCGCCGCTCAACTCGTAGGAATCGGTGAACTCCTGGATGCGGTCGCCCAGACCTCCCCGGCCACCACCCGCGTCGAGCTGGGAGCCGCCGCTCGCGCCTTCGAGCGCGCCACCCGCAGCCACGTCCGAGCGGAGCGCGCCGACATCCGGGCGATCCGTGCGGCGGCCCGGGGCATCATCCAGGCCGGCAGCGCTCTCGGCCGTGGCGAGGACGGCGGCACCACCGCCATGCTCCTCTCCACCCTGGTCCTCGTCGCCCTGGCCGCCGCCCGCTGGCACTCCGCCCGGGGCCACGCGCAGCAGGCCCACGCCTCCCGGCAGGCTGCCGAGCATCTTCGAACCGCGTACCGTCAGGTCGCTGCCGGGCCCATGCGGGTACTGCGTGACCACGGCAGTGCCCTGCCCGAAGCCGAACGCCGCACCCACCAGGCAACCATCCGCGCAGCCCTGTCGGATGTGGTGCCGCGGGCAGACAGCTCGTCCCCGAAGACCGATGCCCTGACCGCCACGCTTGCCCAGGCCGAGCGGGCGGGGCATGACCCTAAGGCCCTCCTCCAACAGGCCATCGACATGCGCGAACTCGACACCGCCGATGACGTGAACGACGTCCTGGTCTGGCGTCTGCGCCGTCTCGCCCAACTGCCCGCTCACCCGAGTGAAACGGACCGCCACCCGCAGGCCACCACCAGCCGGCCCAAGACCCCGACCGACCACATCAACAATCGAACGGCACCCACCACAACAGCTCGCCCCGCTGCCTCCGACCCGCGCAACCGCCCACCGATCCGCTGACTCCGCCGGACCGGAGCCGGCTGCCGGACTCCGAGAAGTCCCTGGACAACCGGTTCCACCGGCTGTTACGGATGGAAACAGAAGGACCTCGACCGGGAGATGACGCTCGTGCCCAGAACCTCCGACCGCCTCGCAGAGCCCACACCCGTGCTGCCCGTTCTTCCCGCCGGCACCGATCCCCTGCTGCAACTCGAGTACGAGACCCGACCGCCCAGCGGCCCCAGCGCGACGCGCTGCCTCAGCCACCCGCGTGAACTGGCCCTCGGAGGAATCCCGGTACGGTGCGCAGCCTGCCGTGCCCGGCGCGACTGGCTGCTCGTCAACCACGGCCGAGACGTCTGGGTCTGCTGCCGCTGCGGCAACCAGTGGCTCGAACCGGAGATCAGCCGTGCCGACTTCGACGCCCTGATCACCGTCCCGGACGGAACGACCTACCCCAGCGTCGAGCAGGGCCTCGCCGCACTCGGCTTCGATGGAGCCTTCGTCGGCACCTACCTGGAGTAACTGATCCCTTCATACTGCTCCCGAGGCCATGGGGCCCGCACAAACAGCACTCAAGATCCTCTCGCTGGGTATCGCTAGCGGCACTTTGTGTGACTAAAGCCACAAGTGGAGACGGGGCAGGAGTGTCCGATAGCGGGCGTTAAGCGCCCTTGGGGGTATTGCGTTCCCGGCTACTTTGCGAATCGATGACTTTTTCTTTGCGTCATGAGTAGACGGGGATGGATTTGTGAGACCTGTGGATGTACTGCCCTCTCCCGAGGAGAGAGGGCGCATGTGGCATGAGCACAGTCGAAGTCTGCGCTGGATGGCTGGTGGGCTTGCGGTACTGCTGTCGGCGTCCTTGCTGGAGGGTGTGGCGGCGGCGGTTCCCGCCGATGCGCCGGAGGAGAAGTCTCGGGCGAAGTCGGTGACGTCGGCGGCGGACATCGCGTCGGCGCGGGTCGCGGCACGGCTGGCAGGCCACCGCGTCGAGGCGTTGAGCGAGCGCACCGAGACGTCGACGACGTGGGCGAACAAGGACGGCAGCCTGACGACCGAACTGGCCGCCGGGCCTGTGCGGTTCGAGCGGGACGGTGAGTGGACGGATGTCGATGTCACTCTGCGGGAGTCTGGCGCCGGTGTGGAGCCGGTGGCGCACCCGGGGGGACTGCGGCTGGCAGGCAAGGTTGGTACTCCGGCCAAGTCCCTGAAGGCGGCGCAGGCTTCGGCGGCGACGGATCTGGTGACGTTCGGGGAGGGCGACCAGCAGATCACGTTGCAGTGGAAGGGTGGTCTACCGGCGCCGAAGTTGGAGGGCACGCGCGCGGAGTACGTCAACGCCGTCCCCGGTGCGGACGTGATTGTGGAGGCGACACGCACCGGTTTCGAGCAGTTCGTCGAGATCAAGCAGCGTCCTGCGTCCGGTGACTACTCCTACACGCTGCCACTCAAGGCGAAGGGCCTGAAGGCCAAGCAACTGGCCGACGGCAGTGTGGAGTTCACCGACGCCAAGAACACCAGGCGTGCGGTGATGCCGGCGCCGGTGATGTGGGACGCCTCGGTGGACGCGGTCTCCGGAGAGCACACCAACCGGGCACGGGTCGGCCTGAAGGTCGTGCAGAAAGGTTCTTCTGTCGATCTGGTGGTGACGCCGGACGCCGGCTTCCTGACGGACCCCGAGACCAAGTACCCCGTCACCGTGGACCCGTCGACCTCGTCGCTGTCGAATGTCTTCGACACCTACGTCCAGCAGGGCGAGACCGTCGACTGGTCGGCGGACACCGAACTGGACTTCGGGAACCCCGGTACAACGAACGCGGACGGTACACCGCGTACCGCGAGGTCGTACATCTCGTGGAACACGACTCCGGTCCAGGACGCGCTGGTGCTGGACGCGAAGCTGTCGTTGTGGAACTTCCACTCCGGCAACAACGTCGGCTGTGGCCCGCATCAATGGGATGTGTGGTCCTCAGCCGCGGCATCGACGTCGAGCCGGTGGACCAACCGCCCGACGATGTCGGCGGTGAAGGCGTCCTCGACCGAGACGCGGGGCAACGCGTCCTGCACCGCGCAGCCGGACGGCTGGATCAACGCGAACGTCACCACGCTGGTCCAGGAGTGGGCGTCGGCGAAGGCGACCCGGGGCCACCTGGGCATCCAGGCGACGAACGAGTCGACGTCCGCGGGCTGGAAGCGGGTCAACTCCGCGAACGCGGCCTCGAACCCGCCGAAGCTCACCGTCACGTACAACTACCGACCGCGCACCGGGACCAAGCAGGAGGCGGGCCCGCCGTACTTCTCGTACTCCGGCGCCTACGTCGTCAACACGACCACGCCCACCCTCCGCGACACGTTCGTGGACGCGAACGGGGACAAGGTCAACGGCACCTTCCAGATCTTCGACAGCGCGACCGACGCCCAGGTCGGCAACGTGATCGTGTCGAAGTACGTGCCGTCCGGCCAGGTCGCGTCCGTCACCGTTCCCTCAGGGGTTCTGACGAACGGGAAGACGTACAAGTTCCGCACCTCGCCGTACGACGGCACGCACTACAACAACGGCTGGTCGGCGTGGAAGACGTTCACCGTCGACACCACGGCACCGTCCGCTCCGACAAAGGTTGTTTCGACGGACTACCCCACCGGATCGTGGGTGAAGGGTGTGGGCCAGACGGGCACGTTCACGGTGACTCCGCCCTCCGGCACGGACCACAACTGGCTGGAGTGGTCCCTGGACGGGGTGGCCTGGACGAAGGTGGCCACTGGCGGTTCTTCGGCGGCGAAGGCCATCTCCATTGCTCCGCCGAAGAACGGCACCCACACTCTCCAGGTCCGCGCCGTCGACAGGGCGGACAACAAGTCCGAAGCGATCGAGTACGTCTTCCATGCCGGACCGGGCGGCTTCGTGCAGCCGAGCGACGGCGAGCGTACGGCCCGACGTGTGGTGCTCGTCGCGGAGGCCGATGCCTCCAAGTACGCGTCTGTTTCCTTTTCCTGGCGTCGCTCCGAGGCCGACCCCTGGGTGCAGATCCCGCCGGCCCATGTCACTTCGGGAGGTACGGCTCTTGCCTCTTGGCCGGTTCCGCTGACGAACGGTAAGAATGCGCAGCTGGTCTGGAATGCGACCGACACTGTGAACCCGGACGGGACCGTCCAGCTCAAGGCCGATTTCACCGGCAGCGCGTCCGGCAGCACCGAACCGCTGGCGGTTGTCGTCGACCGTAACGCCGACGGCGCCGCGACGAGCGAGGTCGGTCCGGGTAACGTGAACCTGCTGACCGGCGATTTCGTTCTCTCGGACACCGACGCCTCCGCGTTCGACCTGGAAGTCTCCCGTACGGCCTCCTCTCGCCGACCCGACCAAGGCGGCAAGCAGGAGGGGCAGGCCCCGGTCTTCGGCAAGGAGTGGGTGGTCGGTACCGCCTCGGAGCTCACCGAGTCCGAGTTCAGCCACATCCGCAAGACCTCCGACACCGCCGTCGACGTGGTCCTGCTGGAGGGCGATGCCATCCACTTCACCGCCAATGCGAACAAGACCGGCTGGATCGCCGAACCCGGCTCCGAGGACCTGACCCTCACCGGTGGCGTCACCGGTTCGTTCACGCTCTCGGACACCGAAGGCACCGTCACCGAGTTCACGAAGCCCGACCCGGCCGCCACCACCTGGCAGGTGTCCAGCACCCTCCTCGACGGTCTGGCGCAGTCGTCCACAACAGTGGTGTCCGAAGCCGTGACGGTCGACGGCAAGAAGCTGGCTCGGCCCAAGCGAGTCATCGCGCCGACCTCCGCCGTGTCCGCCGCCACCTGTACCGCGTCCCCTACGGCCAAGGGCTGTCGCGCCCTGGAGTTCGTCTACGCCTCTTCCACCACCGCCACCGCCACCGCCTTCGGTGACGTCAGCGGTCAGGTGAAGGAGATCCGTATGTGGTCCACGGAGCCGGGCGCGACAGCGGCGACGGCGAAGGCCGTGCAGACGTACCTGTACGACGGCGAAGGCCGCCTGCGCCAGGCGTGGAACCCATTGGTCACCCCGGAACTGAAGACCGAGTACGGCTATGACGCCGCAGGCCGGGTCACCAGCTTCACGAAACCCGGTGAACTCCCGTGGGCCTTCACCTACGGCACGGCCGGTTCCGGTTCCACCGCCGGTGACGGCATGCTGCTCAAGGCGAGCCGGTCCGGCCTCCAGCCGGGGACGGCCGCTACGGAGCAGGGCACGGTCACCACGAGCCTGGTGTACGGGGTGCCCCTCACCGGCGCTGCGGCACCGTATGCCATGAGTGCCGTCAACGTGAAGGCATGGGGCCAGACCGATGCTCCGACGGACGCCACCGCAGTCTTTCCCGCAGACGCCGTTCCGGCCTCCCACACGGGCAGCGCGTTGACCGCGGCCGACTACAAGCGCGCCGAAGTGCACTATCTCGGAGCCTCCGCCCGCGAGGTCAACTCGGCCTCCCCCGGCGGTCACATCACCACCACCGAGTACGACCGGTTCGGCAACACCGTGCGCGAACTGTCAGCAGCCAACCGGGCCGTCGCTCTCGGCCTCAGCGCCGACGACCGGGCGGCCCAAGCGGACCTGGGCATCGCCCAGGTCTCCTCCGCCGAGCGCGCCGAGCTGCTGTCCACTCGCTCCGTCTACAACGAGACCGGCACACGGGAACTGGAGGAGTTCGGTTCGCTGCGGCGCATCGACCTCACCGCCGACCTGAAGTCCGGCACGACCGTCCTGGTGCCGGCCGGTACCCCGGTGCTCGCCCGCACATGGACGACGAACGAGTACGACGCGGGGCGTCCCACCGACGGCACCGCCAAGGTCAAGGACCAGATCACCAGGGCGACAGTGGGAGCCCAGGTGCGTGAGCACCCCTCGGTACAGGGCGAGACGCGCGCCACGCAGACGGTCTACGACTGGGCCAAGGGCCTGTCCGTCAAGTCCGTCCAGGACCCGGGCGGTCTGGCGCTCACCACGACAACCGAGTACGACGCCCAGGGACGGGTCACCAAGCAGATCCCGCCCGGCTCAACCGGCTCGGACGCCGCCACGAGGGTGACGACGTACTGGTCCGCCACCGGCACAGGTGCCTGCGCCGGCCGCCCGGAGTGGGCCGACTCGGTGTGCAGCACCGGCCCGGCCGGCGCGATCACCGGGGGCGGCTCCAACCCGACCACCTTGCCCACCACGACCAGCGAGTACGACTGGTGGGGCCACCAGGCCAAGGTCATCGAGACGTCCGGCAGCACGACCCGGACCACGACCACGACGTACGACTCCGCGGGGCGGCAGACCAAGGTCACGATCAGCGGCGGCATCGGCCAGGCCGTACCAGAGACGACCACGGAGTACGACCCGGCCAACGGCGAGACGGTGAAGACCACGTCGACGTCGGGCGGCACGACCACCAAGAAGTTCGACAAGCTCGGACGGCTCATCTCCTACGCCGACGCCGACGGCGGCACCACGACGACCGAGTACGACCTGCTGGACCGTCCGGTCAAGGTGGCCGACACGGCCCCGTCCACGGTGACCTACACCTACGACCACACGGTCGAGCCGCGCGGCCTGGCCACCAGGACCACCGACTCCGTCGCCGGCACCTTCGAGACCGGGTACGACGCGGACGGGTCCGTCAGCAGCGAGAAGCTGCCCGGCGGCTACACACTGCGGCAACGCGAGGACACCGCCGGGGCCACACTGGAGCGCACGTACACGCGTGACAGCGACGGCACCCTGGTCTACTCGGACACCATCACGCAGTCCATCCACGCCCAGAACACCAGCCACAGCGGCTGGTCCGACCAGACGTTCCGGTACGACGCGACCGGACGCCTCACCACCGTCGAGGACACCGCCGACACCGTCTGCACCCGCCGTGCCTACTCCTTCGACAACCGGACCAACCGCACGTCGCTGACCACGGCGACCGGCGCACCCGGTGTGGACTGCCCGACCAGCGGAGGCACCACCAGCACTCACACCTACGACAGCGCCGACCGCATCGTCGACACGGGGTACGCCTACGACGCCTTCGGCCGGACCACCACGGCTCCGGGCAACGGCACGATCAGCTATCACGTCAACGACCTGGTTCACCGGCAGACCGCTGACGGCAAGCGTCAGACCTGGAACTTGGACTCCGCGCAGCGGTTCCGTTCCTGGACGGTGGAGCGCGGCAGCGACACCACGTGGACCCTGGAGCAGTCCAAGGTCAACCACTACGACGGCGAGGAGGACAACCCCCGCTGGATCGTCGAGGACGTGGCCACCGGAGCCCTGACCCGTAACGTCGACTCCGCGAGCGGTGACTTGGCCGCCACCACCGGCAAGACCGGCGACGTGGTCCTCCAGCTCACCAACCTGCACGGTGACGTGGCTCTCCAACTGCCGCTGGATGCCAGCAAGGCGCCCGTCGCCCTGGACTCGGACGAGTACGGCAACTCCCGGGCCGGGCAGCCGGCGACACGTTATGCCTGGCTCGGCGGAAAGCAGCGCTCCACCGAGACGCTGACCGGTCTCACGCTCATGGGCGTCCGCCTCTACAACCCCGCCTCGGGCCGGTTCCTGTCCACGGACCCGATCTACGGCGGCAACGCCAACGCCTACGACTACTGCTCCGCCAACCCCCTGAACTGCTACGACCTCGACGGTCGGTGGGGTTGGCTCGCGGTCAGCGCGGCGGCCTGGGCCTGCTCCAAGTGGTGCCCAGGCAAGCGGACCCGCCAGATCGCCGGCGTGGTGAGCGCGGTGTCGGGCGGTGGATTCCTCCGCAGCATGGCGATCAAGGCCGGCACGCGCTACATCGCGAAGAGGTCCGTCAAGAACAGCATCCAGACCAAGCGCGGCTATCGCGTCGACGTCCGGGGAAAGAAGCCTCACTACAATAAGTGGGGGGCTCGGCCCAAGGGCAAGGGACTGGGCGCGAGGTGGCGGCAGGTCCGCTACAAGAACAAGCACATGGGATTCCCGCACGTGCAGTACTACCGGGGCGGCAAGAGGTACGGGAAGTGGGCCTACCGGCCCGGCCTCCGACACATCTACCGCGCCTGGCGATCCCTGTGACGCTCGGCCCGGAGCCGAGAACTGACAACATCTGACAAGAGACTCGGGGAGCGTGCGGCAGGAGGGGCAGGACCTCTCCCACCCCGCGCTCCCCGAGTGCTGTGAAGTGGAAGGTTGTATCCATGTGGCTTGGCTGCACACCGGTCCTAGACGACGAGCCCGGCCCGGCCGGGCGGGGAATCTCGGGATGGCGGGTTCCTGGCATCGGTGAGATCGACGTCGAGTCCGAAGGCTTTCGGCTGTCCGTGCTGCCCACGGGCGAGACCCTGCGCGTGGAGCTGGCCTTCGCCGCCGCGTACGCCGAGTCGGAGACAGAACCGTACCGCCCTCTGGGACCGGCGACTTTGACGCTCGACGACGTACGGTCTATCGCGCTGCACACACCGGGAGCGCCCTCCGATCCGCTGTGGAAGAGGGTTCTTCACGGGGACCCGAACGACGAGGTCCTACGCATGACGTGGGACGAGGACGACGACGTCCTGCATATACGGGACGGCGGTGTCGTCCTGTCCTGCCGAGGCGGAACCTGGCGCTGGGCTACCGCGTAGGCACGAGAGTCCTGGACCATCACGGCATTTCCTGGTTGAAGTCCTGGTGAACGCTGGGCAGTTGACCTCGACCGAGTCAAGCTGGCCCAGTGACCATCATGGGGGCTGCCGTATCTCACGGCAGCCCCCATGATGTCCTCGCACTTCGCCAGCGCAGGCGAGGGTCAGCCGCGGTCTACGTTCTTCGGGATACCGCCCCGGAAGTCACAGCCGGGACACTCGTCCTCGCCCTGAAGGTGGCCCTCGTACCACCCGTGGACAGCGGCGTGCAGGATCGTCTCCTCCACGGAGGCTTCGCCGTTGCGGACTGATGCGACGGCGTTGCCGACGACGACCCGGAGCACGGCGCTGTCGGGTGATGGGAATGGAGGGGAGGGCATCGGCGAATCGAACGTCATGGCCGCAGCCTAGGGGCGGGCATGAGTACGGGTCAGCCCGACGACGTGATCCTTTGCGAGGAGGGCGAGTGCAAGTCGTTTCGGAATCCCCTGCTGATCACCTTCCAGCCCTGGAACGTGGCGGGTCTTCAGCGAGGGCGTCCGGCATGGTGGTGTCATCCGGCGCGGGCAGGTTGCCCCGGCTTTTGCGATTTCAGGCAGCCCTGACGCTGATGCCTAGGCGGGCGGCGACCTTCGGGTATCCCCAGAGTGGCTGATCGTTGGCCTTCGTGTTCTCCAGTACTGACCCTTGATTGTTGTCGCCGAAGATTGATCGGCCCGGGTACCCAGCACTGAATGAGAGCTGGCCCGTGACGCCGCAAGCAGACGTACCCTCTGAGCGTTGATCTCATCCGGAACGGAACAGCATTGAGCCCATCAGACTGGATAGCTCTGGGTAGCGCGGTCGTCGCCGTCGCATCCCTCATGTACACGCGGACGCAGGCCAGAGCTGCCAAGAGAGCGAACGTTACCGCCGAGGCGGCAAACAGTCTTGCCTGCGACGCCAATACGGTGTCCGCTGAGGCAAACGAGACTGCGAAGCAAGCCCTGGCTCTGGCTCGTGTGCAGTTCGACGCTGAGCAGCAGGCTCAACACGAAGAAGCTGGCCCGAAGTTTGAGGTCGAGTCTGCAGCGAAGGAGGACTACGGCGAGTGGTTCGCCATGATCAAAATACGCCAGACTGGCGGTGCCGCTCTGGAGACAGCTCACGTCATGGTGTACGGCACTGATGTCCGGGGTTTGCGGCGATCGAAGTACAGCGATGAGTGGCTGTTGCAGCCTGTCATGTGGAACATCCCTGCACCGGGTACGGCCTTCGAACTGTGCGCTGAGCTGGAATTCCATCACGGGGACCCTGCGAATGTGGGGATCGCCCTGGAATGCCGCGCATCTGACGGCCGCTCTTGGAGCAGGCTGCTCACAGCACAGCCAGCCCCACTCCCACCACCGAGCCACGAAGGTCGTCGCCGGTTCTAGTTACGAGGTCATACCCCGAACCGAGGTGAACCCGGAGCTATTCGGCACTCAGCAGCAAGGTCACAAGCTGAGGTAAGGACAGTCGGCCGCCCCTGCCTGAGTACGGGGCGGCCTTCTGCGGTTCGGTCAGACCTGGGCGAGGCGGTTCGAGAGGTCGAGGGCGGCGGTCGCGACGGCGAGTGCGGAGCACAGGCCGAGCACCTCGTGGAGGGTCGGGCGGACCAGGCTCGGCCAGTCGTCCGGGGCGCCGGGCCAGGAGGCGAGGTGGACCTCGCTGGTGGCCAGGCCCAGGTGGGCGGTGACGTTCCAGCCCGTGAGGGGAGCGGGCGCCCAGTGCAGACGGATACGGCCGAGGGGGAGTCTCTGGGTTTCGGTGGGGACCCAGGTGACGTCGAGCGGTCCGTCGGGCCGGGCGGAGACGCGCTGGACCAGTACGCCGCGCACCTCGCTCGGCATGGGGTGTACGGCGAGTTCGTCCAGGGGCAGGACGTGTGCGGCGCGGGATCGCGACGAGATGAGCACCTCCGGTGTGTGTCGGTGGAGCAGGGGGCGGCTCAGGACCAGGCGAGGGCGTTGCTGACCGCCGCCGGGAGGTAGTCCTCCTGGCCGTCGTCGACGATGAACGCCTTGCCGTCCCGGACGACGACCTCCGTCCCCAGGTAGTGGGTGAAGGGGAAATCGGGGTTGACAGCGAGGCGGATCGGTAGATTGGGGTCGAGGTCCTGGAGCTGGCGGAGAAGGTGTCCGACGGTCAGGTGGTGGGGCACTGGAACCTCCGGGAAGCGGGATGGTGGAGGGAAAGGCGGCGACCGGTTCGTCGGTACCGGGTGCGCACGGTCAGCGGTGGGTGACGAGGGCGGCGATGAATCCGGCGACAGCCTCGGCGGGGGTGCAGATGCCGAACTCCTGGACCCACGGGTCGCTTTCGGCGGGCTGCACCCGGACCTGCCAGACGATGCCGCGCTTCCAGGCGCCGGTGTCCTCGGGGAGCCAGCCGACGTAGACACGGCCGTCCGGGCTCGTCGCGTGGATGTTGGCCTCCGGGGTGTCGACGACGGTCCAGCCGAGGGCGTCGAGGAGAGCGAGCACCGGGCCCGCGCAGTGGTCGGAGGAGAGCCGGCGGCGGTCTTCTGCGGCCGGGTGGGCGACAGCGGGCAGGAGGGTGGCGGAGACGGTCACGGCTGGATGATCCCTTCGTTGACCTGTGGTTTTTCCAGCACCCGTACGTTGACATGCGCTAGACCGAAGCGCGTAGTCCTTTCTCGGGAGGGGCGTCTGCCGTGGGCGAACCGGTGGCCGTCGACAGAGAGGCTCACCGCCACCGGGAATGGATCGGCAGGAGCGGTTGTCCTAACCCGGTTGGGGCAACAGGCCGCGCGGACCGAAGGGGCAACCGAGATGGCGGAGCCGGGCAGACACCGGGACGGGGCCGGGCTGGAGCGCAAGATCCGCGCCTCCGGGCGGACGTGGAGGGCGGGCGACATCGCGATGGCTGCCGACGGCCAGTGGGCTGTCGGCGCGCGGTCGGACAGGCGGCGAGACGAGGGGGCGGTGGTGGGGGACCGGATCGAGAACGGGCGTCGAGTCGAGCTGACGCTGGAGGAACTGGCCCGCGTGGTGGGCTCCCGTATCTGGGATGCCCACCACGACGAGGACCCCGCCTGACCGGTCAGCGGTGCGGCCCCCGTACGGCCGCCGTCGGGCTGGCAGTGACCGAAGAAGCAGGCCGCTCGGGCAACTGGCCCAGGGCGCGCGCAGCGTGCCCGGAGCGGGCGACAGGGGCCTGGACCAGGCGGACTGCTGGGGCTCGGTCCGCGGTCGCGGCGGCTTCCCGTGCTTCGATCACGTGGCTGATGGCTTGCAGGCAAGTCCGGTTCTCTGCTTGAGCGACGCGAAGGTCCGCCGCTGTGCTCGTGATCCGTTCCAGGTCGTAGAAGGCTGGCACATGGCCGGGCAGAGTCAGGGCGTGCAGACGGTCCTGATGCACGGTCGCCGCGTTGTCGGCGATGACCAGGGCCGAGCGGATGCGCATGACCGAGCGCAGGAGCGGGTCGTCGCTCGGGAGGCGGACCGCGAGGGATTCCAGTACTTCGACGGGGCGGCCCCAGGCTTTCTCGATCATGGCCGTGGCTTGGTCGAGTGCGGTGGTATCGGGCATGGCGGAACTCCCGGTACTCGGAGGTGCTGCTTCGGCCAGAGGCAGCGCCTGCCCCGGGGCTGGAGGTCAGCGGCTACGGTGTGGGCTCGACGGAGCGGCCGACGGGTTGGGTCCGGAAGCGGCGGGACCCTTCGACTGATTCCGTACCGAAGCCACTGTGCGGCTTCGGGCTGCCATGACCCGAAGGCCGGCGGCTGTCTGTGGGGAACGTGCGGCGCGGTGGACAGCCTGGGTAACGGCGGTGCGGCGTACGTCGAGTGGAGTCGGAGCCTGAGGGAACCGGGGGACAGGCGCAACCTGGCTGCCAGCCAGGCCGACGGGAGTGAGCGAGACCAGGCTCTCCATCCTGCGGTCGATCTGGTGCCGCTCACGCACCACCGGAGCAGGGTCAGCCATGGCTGCTGCCGTCGCGGCGACCAAGTGGGACGGAGTACGGGCCGTGAAGAACACCTCCGCGCGAGTTCCCCAGCCCGGCGGACCCGCCCACAGCGTGATGCTTTCGTCGTCCCAATCGAGAAAACGGTTGTCGATCAGGACGCCTGCTTGTCCGTCAGGGGCGATGATCTCGACAGTGCCGCGCTCCGCCCCGCCATCGAGAGTCCAGCCGGCGTCAGTCAGCGGCCGGACAGCGTCGCCCCAGTACAACGACGGGCTCGCCAGAAAGCGTCCGTTGCCGTCGTAGGCATCGGCATCGGCGTAGTCCTGGGCCAGGGCTGCAGTGAGCCCGGCGACGATCTCGGCCGGGGTGACGTGGTTGACGGTGGCCGTCCAACAGGGTGCAGATACAGCATCTTTGAATGCGCTGATCTTCCACAGCTCGAAGTCGTCGCCGAACCAGCCGATACGGATCCTCTGGTCGGGCGAGGTGACAAGGTGCTGGCAGGGGCCCTCGTCGAGGTAGTGATGCGGCCAGTGAGCGACGGGGGCGAAGCCCACGTCACCGCTTCCGTTGGAACCGGCCAGGTACCGGGGGCTGACCAATACCTCTTGGTAGCGGTAGGGCTGCTGGGTGTTCACAGTCGAGGCTCCGAGGGGGCGTAGCTGGGGAACACACCCGCGCGCAGCGATACGGGTTACTCGACTGCGCGCGGGCACTGTGGCGATGGGGAGACCTGATGGGCTCTCAGTTCCACTCGGCTCACCGCCCCCGAGAGAGGGCCGACTGGGGGGCGAAGGCCATTGGCGCCTGTGGCTGCGGTGCGTGGCTGAACAGGGTGCTCGGCGCGGTGGTGCTCCGACGCAGGGCTGCGGTGGTTCGGGCGCCCTCCGCCTCCGACGGGATTCCGGCGTGGGTCCGGGTGGCCGCTGTGGCAGGGGCCGTGGAAATCCGTGCGACGAAGGGGTTGCTCCAGTACTCGACGGCCGCGTAGACGGGGCCCAGTGCCTGTCCGGCGTCGGTCAGGACGTAGGGGGCGCCGTGGCGCGGCCCGGTGCGAGCGACCAGGCCGTCGGTCTGGAGCCGGCGAAGTCGCTGTGGCGCTATGCCTTGGAGGCCGGCCTTCTCGACGAGGTCACTGAACCGCATAGGCCCGCCCGAGCTGAGGACCTGGATCACCGTGGTCGTATGCCGCAGGTACAGACGCTGCACGGCATCCTCGACGCGCTCGGCACCGGCCATCTTGCCGAGCACCAGGTTGGTCTGGGACCAGTCCGAGAGGGCACTGTGCACCCAGGACAGCGATTCGCCGGCAGCGCTGAGCTGGTACGGAGCAAAGCGGCTGTCGCCGCGGGTGATCAGCCCGTCAGCGTGCATCTGGGTCAGCCGCCTGCTGAGCAACTGCTCGCCGGTGAAGGGGAGTGCGGCGGAGATCTCGTGCACGCGCAGGGGGCCCTCCTGTGCCAAGGCCTGCGTCACCCAGATGGTCCACTTGGGGGCTATCAGGGAAAGCGTGTCCTCGACGCGCTGGGCATCGATCGACCTGATCAGGGCGGCGGAGAGCTGCTCGGTGGTGGCCATGGGGCGAACTCCGTTAAGGGGCAGGGGCTTTGTGAATATGGAGGTGGGACCGAGCGGCCTATGGAGAGCGCTCTCGGTTTGGAGTTCTTTGAGCACCAGGCACTGAGGCGGCAGGAGCAGTTCGCAGCGGACATAGCGGGTGCCCTCTCCGGGAGATCAGCGAGATCGGGAAGATTTAGCCCCGCTTGTCGCGGGCGCGGCGGATGAGTTGGCGGTGGTATCGGAGGCTGTCGTAGTACGGCTTCGGTTGAGGGCTGCGGATACACGTGGTGTGGCGGTACGCGCGTCCCGTAGTGCTGCCTCGCCCTGCGATGTGAGTGAGAGGAGTTGCCCAGGCCGGTACAGGCCCTCATTGGTGTCCTGGTCCAGTAGCCCGTCGGCGACCAGCCGCCGGACGGTCTCGGGCCAGACCTCCGGGTTGGGACGGTGGCCCTGCCCGTCGGAGAGATAGATGTCGCCGAAGACCGGGCTCTGGTGGAAGCGCAGCGTGCCCGTCTCGACGACTTCGAGGGCGCGGAGTTGTCGGTCGCCCGCGATCGCCCAGTCGTCGTTCCGGGCCGGGGCCTGTTCCTCACCGGAGCTGTCAGCCTGCGTGGTCGAGGGCTGCGCGGCAAGGCGGCGGCAGACGGTGATGGACCGGGTGAGCTGTTCGTAGGCCGCGCTGCGGCGGGCGACGAGCAGCTCGATCTGCGGACCGGAGGTTCGCAGGACGTCGTGCCAGTCGCGCGGGTCACCGTGCTCGCCTCGGGCAAGGGGTTCCAGCACCCGGATCGCGGACTGGGCGGCGCGGGTCAGTTCGTCGTGCAGTGTGTCGATGTCCCGGGCGGCTTCGGCGACCATCTGGCCGACGAGGTCGAGCGGTTCGCGCGACGGGCGGTGGCCTGCCAACGCCCTGGGGTTGTCGACGCCGAACTCCTCGGCCACCAGGTACGAACCGGGCCGTTCGGCGGGGTTGTGGGGGTTCATTCGGCTGCCTCCAGCCGCGCCAGAAGCGAGCGGACGAGGGCGGGCAGGCCGTCCGGGCCGTCGCCGATCCGGACCTGGTCAGCCGCTTCGCCGAGGACGTAGGCGGCGTCTTCGAGAAGGCCGCTGGATATCTCCAAGCAGGCGTCGGTGATCGCGGAAGCGGCGCGCAGGGCTTCGGAGAGCACCTCGACGTACTCCCCCGGAGGGAGATCGGCGGCTTCGGCGGCGGCGTGGATGGCCGCCACCTCCGGTGCGCTGAAGGCGCCGTCGAATTCGCTGTCCCGCTTCACGGTGGCGGGGTCGGCGCAAGACGGATCCGGTGGCTGCGTGGGAATGCCGACACGCGTGCAGATCTGGTCGACCGAGGTGGTCAACTCCGCGAGCGACTCGGTCAGCCAGCCCAGCGCGGCGGCATAAGAGGCCAGGGTGAGGAGACCTGCCGGCGTGGTGGGCAGCGCCTCGTCGGCGACGAACCTTTCAAGCTGGTCGTTCAGCTTGCCGACCACCAGAGGGCCGGTGGACAGGGCACCCAGCACGGGGTGGAGGTAGGAGCGACTCGGCGATGTCGGATACTCGGTGGCGAGGATCCCGGAGACGCTCTGCGCGGCATCGGTGAGGAGGCCGGCCAGCTCGGTGCGGGCCAGGAGCACGCGGTGGGCGGTCATCGCGAGAAGGCCTTTCGGGGAGCGCCGGGGGCGGGCTGGGATGTTGCCGGCGCGGTGGCCGGGAGTGCCGCCGTCCGGTCGGCTGGACGGGGAGAGCGGGACCGGGCGGCTTGCACACGGGCCTGTGTTTCGGAGCCCGACTCGGTGCTCTGGAGAGGGCCGATGCGCAGTTGGGCGGCGCGGTAGACGGCGTAGTCCTTCCGCGTCCCGGCGGCGACGAGGTAGATCTCGCGTTTATGGTGCGAGGTAGGTGGCGCCGGCCGGAACTGGATGACCATCCGGTGGGAGACGGACGGGTCGACGTAGACCTTGTGAAAGCCCGCGAGGCGACCCTTCAGCGGCAGGCAGTCGTCGCTGCCGTGGACCAGGTTTTGCAGCTCCAACAGTGCCAAGTCGCGTATCTCGTCCGGGAGTTCCCGCAGATCGGCAATGGCGTCAGGGTGAGCGGCGAAAGCGAAGCGGGCGCGGCTCATACCGACCGCCCGGAGTTCGGTCGCTGAATCGTTCCTGCCGACGGTGCGTTCGGAGCATCGCAGTTGGCCTTCGGCGTCCCGGAGACGTCGGCGGACCGGGTAAGGGCGGCACGGGTCCGGAGGGCAGCGGTGCCACCTCGGTGTTCCGGCGGCCGGGGCAATGGGCTGCTGCGGGCGTCCAGCCAGCTCCGGGCGGCGTCTTCGTCGGCGAAGGCACCCTCGCGCATCGTGTACGTGCGCGCGTCGAGATCCCCCTTTTCGAGAAAGACTCGGACCGGTGCCTGGGAAGCGGCGGAGTCGCAGGCCAACGTCCATGTCTCGCACGGGTCGAAGTCCGAGGTACAGCTGTCGAGGACCTTGTACCGATCGCCTGACGTGCGGAGCCGCTGCTCGATACGTGAGGTGAGATCGTCGGCGGGTTTCATGAAGTCGTCGCCGACTCGGGCAATCCGCTCCGGCGGGCAACCGCGCTCGATCAGCCAGTTCTGAGCGAAGGACACCGTGGGGTGAGAGGCCGACTCGAACGTGAAGGTGTTCTGGTGGAAGTCCCGTGCGACCTTGACAGCGACGATCTGGGGTTGGCCTGGTACTCCCCAGGTGGCCGAGCCGTCGTGGGCGACGACGAAGCTGTGGGCGCCGTTGGGCGTGGTGTGGTGCTCGGCCAGGACGGTGAAGTCGCTGCCCCAGAACCGCTGTTCCGCGAACTCCGAGTCGGCGTCGGCGGGTTCGAATTCGTCCAGACGGAAATCGAGTCCAGTGCTCATGCCGCCAGCCCCAAGTGCTCAGGGGCGGGGGTGGCCAGTACACGATGGTTGGGCCGGGCCGGGCTTGTCGTACACGCGGCGAAGGGGCCGTCGGGAGCACGGAGTTGAACCAGCGTGTGGTCCAGGTGGTCGCGGTGCCACGCCGAAGGACCGGACAGGCCGGCCTCGGCGTCGGTGAGCTGCTGCCACGCGAGCCAGAGAGCGTGCAGCCGGGCGACGGCCTCGGGGTGCTCGTGCCACTGCGTGCACCACGGCCGGGTCGTGCTGATCTCCCGGCCGTACACCGGGAGGAGGAGGTAGTTCACCCAGTCGGTGAGGGCGGCGAGTTCGATGGCGTACGCCTCGCTGCCCAGGGCGAGGATGAACACCGAAGTGGGGCCCTCCGCCTGCTCGGAGCCGGTGGCCCCGGCCGCCGGAACGCCGTCGGCCGGCTGGAACGCGGCGGAGGCGGAAGTCGGTTCGGAGCCCAGACGGTCGAGGATGACGCCGTGCTGCCTCACCTCGGCCATCGTCTTGGCGAGGGTGCTGGCGAGGTCATCGAGGTCCCCGTCGGGGACGCGGAACGGCTCAGGGGTGGAGGGGATCTTGCTGATGTCGGACATGAAGGCGCGCTCCATCTGTGGGACGGCGACATGGGAAGGAGGATCCGGAGAAACCGCGGTTTGGTCCGGCCGCAAAAACCCGCTAGAGAGGCGCTACGCCGACGTGCAGCCAGAGCAGAGCGGGAAGAGCGGGGCCAGCAACTGCACGGCCCGAGTGGCTTGTTGAGGAACGACACCGTTGCCGAGCGCGGTGAGCTGAGCTGGTCGTCCGAGCCCTGGAGTGGCGGTGACCCAGCCGGGTTCCAGGCCCTGCATCCACTCCACGAAGTCGGCACGGAGCCGTCCGGCCGCGTCGGTGGGCGGCGGCGCGGGGCGGGTGAGCGTCTCCCATCGGGTGATGGCGGCTGTGTACGGTCCCCATCGCCGGTCTGCTCCCCTCCCTCCGGGTCCGGTTCCGTCCAGAGCGGCAGAACCACTGATGGCAGGGGAGGGTGCCGCTCGTTGCCGGGCCGACGCCCTGGGGCGCTCGGGCCGGCGGACCGGAGCGTGGACAGCAGCGACGCCGCCGCACTCGGCAGGGTCATGTCCCCGTTGCCGTGCCGCTGGTTGGGCGATCCCTTGGCCCCGTCCGACGCCTTCGGGGTGGGCAGCAGCCACTCCACCTCGTCGGCCAGGTTCGGGCCGTGGCCGCCGCTTTTCCGTTTCGACGGGTGCTGGGAGCCGCCGTTCTTGCCGATGTTGCTCGTTGGGGTCTTGAGCAGAGTGCTCGGCGGGCCAGGCAGTGAGGAAGACCCGCTCGCGACGATGAGGGGCTCCGACATCGGAGGCGCGAAGCACGAGCCACCGAGCGTCGTACCCGATGTCGGCCAGGGAGCCGAGTACGGCGCCGAGTGCTCGCAGAGGAGGCTGACCTGAGGTGTCTCCCAGACACCACGGGCAGAATTCCACGTCGCCAGGGGAACCGGCGGGTGAGGTGAGGAGGCCGCGCACATTCTCGATCACCACCAGGCAGGGTCGGAGGGCCTCGACCGCACGGGCGACGTGCAGCCACAGCCCTGAACGGGTCTGGGAATTGAGTCCGGCTCGACGGCCGGCGACCGAGACGTCTTTGACAGGGGAAGCCCGCTGTCAGGACGCACACCCCGGGGACGGTGGACCAGTCGACGGTCGTGATGTCGCCGAGGTTGGGCACCCCGGGCCAGTGCCGGGCCAGGATGCGCGAGGCAGCCGGATCGATCTCCGCGTGCCAGGCGAGTGAGCCGCCGAGGGCGGTCAGCACTCCGAGATCCAGCCCGCCGTAGCCGGAACAGAGCGAGCCGATCAACGGGTGGGCGGGGGCGGAGACGAGGGTGTTGTTCACAGCGAATTTCCGGTGGAGAGGACGAACGACGGTCGGGGAAGGAGTCAGCCGTGTCCGCGAAAGGGCGGCCGTGCAGAGGCCAGACCGGGCGCGGCCCTGGACTGGTCGGAGGACGGCAAGACCGGGCGAGGCGTGCTGCGGGCGAGGGCGGCGTGCGCTTGCGCGGGGGGAGGCTCAGCAGGCGAAGGAACCTGGGCCGTCGGCGTCGGAGCTGGATGACTGCTCGCGGCCTGCCAGCGGGCCCGTACTTCGTCAAGTGGACCGAGCGCGTGCAGGGCGTGGTTGATGAGCCGCCCGGGGGCCAGGGCCGAGTCCTCCGCCAGGGCTCGGACTGCGCGCGCAGAAGCTGCCGCTGTGCGTGTGACCGAGGAGCGCATCACCAGCTCGCCGAGCCAATCGGCGCTGCCGGCCCCCAGACCGTCGCAGATGGCAGTGAGCTGGCCGTCGGAGAGCGTGCCGTCGGCCAGCAGGCCGCGCCGCTGGGCCTCCCAGAGCAAGGTGATCCGGTCGATGGGCTCGCCTCGGTGGTGCAGCGCGCCGAGACATCGGTAGAGCTGCCCATGAGTGGGATCGGCGAAGTCGCCCGGCCGCAACCAGCCGACCACCTCGTCCATGGCTTTCGGCTGTTCGGCGAGGACGGCCAGAAGAAACCGCTCGTCCTCGGCGTCCCGGTCGGCCCGGACCGGCAGCGGCGTGACGGGGATGGTGGCCGGCGAAGCCGCGGGCGCGACCGGGCGGGGTTCGGTTCCCCACCGACGCGCAAGATCATTGAGCACCTCGGTGAGAACGTCCGCGTAGCGCAGGGCTTCCTCGACTTCGCCCTGCACGGCGTCGGCACGAGCAGCTTGGTGGAGACGGATCGCGTGCTTCGCGATGCCGCGGTGGATCGCGCCCTCCAGCACCATGCGTCCGTACACCGGAGCGTGCGCGGAACGCGGGCACGTCTGGACCAAGGCGTGGGCGTACACCGCGGTCAGCCCCCGTACGTGGCGGCCGGCCTCGGCGACGGAGTCGTTCACCCATGACAGAGGTACGGACTCCCTGGCCGCCAGTGCGGGGTGGCCGTCGTCTCGGAGCTTGCGCAGCGCGGCGAACAGCGCCTGATGGACCGGCCGGTAGAAGTGATCGGGCACGAGCCAGTCAAGGTGCCTGAGCTGGCCCGGATCACGCAGAACGGAGCCGAGCACCGCCTGCTCGGCGCTCAGCAGCGGGTTCATCGCCGACCTCCCGCGCCGGAAGCGGAAGGTTCGCCGAGCCGGGCGCGCAGGCCGGCGACCGCGTGGTCGGCGGCGGCCATCGCCTGGGCGAAGCCGTCCAGCACGCCGACGAACGCGGGATCGGTGACGAGGACCGAGCCGGAAGCGGCGGCCAGCCGCCACTGGCCATCGCGCCGGATCGCCGGTGACCAGGCCGGACGTCGTTCGGATTGGAACGGAGACGGTGACGCAAGCACGGAGGACTCCTGAAAGGGAGGAGGGAAGATCAAGTCGCGAGGCCGAAATCGGCCTGAACAGGAGCACCTGAGCGGCAGGACCAGGGCGAGCAGCCGTCCGGCTCGCCGTTCTCCAGCTCGGCGTCCGCGAGCGCGTCGAAAATGTCGCCCTGGCGTCCGGACCACTCGTGGGCGGTGACCCGGTCGATCGGCGCCTGGTCCAGAGGCCGGCGGCTGCGGTGCAGATACGCCTGACCGAGCAGCGGAGTGCCCTTCGCGGTCGCTCGTGCGTTGCCCGACCGGATCGCGGCATCGAACTCCACGACGTCACGCCACTCCTCGGGCGAGCTGTCACGCAGGGCCCGCCACTGGGCGTTGCCGTGGTAAGGACACCCGAGGCACGCGCTTTTCGGGGTCTGGCCGAACCCGCGGGATCGAAGCAGTCGGAGGCAGTCCGAGCGGGAGAACCCGGCCTCGATCAGCGGGAACCGGTTCTTCATGTAGGCGACGTCCGCGTCCTTTGCCCGGGTGAACTCGTCCACCGAGATGCCGATCCATTGCTCGACGAACGTCCCGGCCGGGATGCGATGTGGGTGGGGATGGCCGAGCAGCTCGCGGACTTTCTCCTTGATGGGCCGGACCTTGTACTGGCCGGTGCACTGGCGCCGCGACATCCCTTGGCTGCCAGTGGAGTTGAGGATGTGCAACGGCATCGACGCGAAGCGCTTGGAGGGGGCGAGCGCGTCGGACCGGATGTTGCCGGCGGACACCCGCAGGACCGGGATGCCGGCGGGCTCGGCGATCTCCCGCTCGATCCGGTCGAGATGGCCGTAGACGGCGCGGGGCTCCCAGCCCGTGTCCGCGAAGATCGCCGCGTCCAGGCGGGGCAGGTGGCCCTCGGCTGCCATGAGCAGCAGACAGGTCGACTGCACCCCGGCGCCGAGCGAGAGCACCTTGAGTGTCGGGGCGCTCATGCCGACAGCCCGAAGTCGTCGTGACCCATGGACTTGGCGAGGGCCCGCTCGGTGATGGCCTTCGTCGCACGGGCCGAGGCCGGGCCGACCATCTTGGCGGAAGGCTCCTTGTACCAGGGCCGCAGATCGAGCATCGCCACCCGGATACCGGTGGCCAGGAGCAGTGCCTTGCCCTTGGGAAGCGCGCGGATCGCGTCGGGCGGCAGGATCCGCTCGGTGCGCATACTCACCGAAGTGGACTTGCCGCTGTCGCTGGTCGACACCGAGGTGGTCTGGACGTCGTGGTCACCGACCTGCCTGCTGAGCCGGTCGGCGAAGTCGGCGTCGTCAATACCACTGCCGATGATCTTGACGGTGGCGGCGGACCAGAGAGCATCCATTCCGGCCTCGCCCCAGCACCGCTGGCCCTGCCGGTAGGACTGGAGAATCGTCATCGGGATGACGCCCCGGCTGCCCAAGTGGCTGTACAGGTCAGGGAGATCACTGATCTTGCACACATTGGCAGCCTCGTCGAGGATGCACAGGGCGGGTGGGTCGAGGCGCCCCCCGGAGCGCTCGGCGACGACTACGGCCGCGCGCATCACGGCGTCGGCCGCTGCGGCGATGATCGCGCTGGCGCTGCCGCCGCCGTCCTTGCTGAGGAGGTACAAGGTGTCGCGTGAGGTGGCGAAGTCGAAGGGCTTGAACTCGGGGAGGTTCTCGGCGGGGGTGACCCAGGCGGCGACGCCCGGGTCGAGCAGGCAGCTCGCGTACTGCCTCGCGGTCTCGTAGATGCCGTCGCGGGTCTCGGTCGCGCCGGAGACCGTGCCCTGAAGCTGGGCGGCGACCGCGTCGTGGCCGGCGTCGGTGAGCAGGTCGACCGGGGTCCGGTCGGCGGGGGAGGCGAGCCAGGCCAGGACGTCCGTGACCGGACGCCGGTGGTTGGCTGCGGCGAGGAACAGTGCGCCGAGCGTGTTGCTCGCGGCGGTGGACCAGAAGTCGGAGCCGTTCGACTCGTCCACGCTGGCGGCGACGAAGTGCCCGGCCAAACGTTTCGCTCCGGCCAGATCACGGGCGTCGGCCAGGATGTCCCACCACATCTCACGTGGGTGATGGGCGATCTGCTGGGGGTCGAGAGTCCAGACCGTGCCGACCTCCGCGCGGGCGTCCACCGTCGCGGTGAAGGCGTCGTTCGCGGCCTTGTTGCTGGTCAGCAGGACCGGGCCGGGTGCTGCGAGAATCGCCGGGATCGCCAGTGCGGAGGTTTTGCCGCTTCGCGGAGCCATGATCGCGACGATCACGTCCTCCCAGGACGCGCGGACATCGGCCCGCCCCGGGGAGAGGGCGCCGAGCCTGATGCCGCGGTCAGCGGGGGCGACCTCTTTGTACTCTGGGCCGCTCAAGGACGGCCGCAGGCTCCTCGCCTTGGCGGTGATCTCCTTGTCCAGCAGCGGGGCGAGGTCGGCCTTCCGGGCGAGGCCGTTCTTCGAGCCGCCGCGCAGCCGCATCCACAGCACCAGGCCGAGGACCGAGAGACAGACGGACAGCACGCCGGGGATGATCCGCGCGCCGACCAGCAGGGTGGTGGGGCTCAGGCGCGGCCACAGCGTATCGGGGTGAAGCAGTGCGTCGAAGGCCCGGAACGGAGACCAAGGCCCGCTCCCGAACAGGGAGTTGGTGAGGTTGCCGCTCAGCCAGGCCAGCGAACCGAAGGTGAATGCGACGCCGAGTACGCCGAAGAGGAGGTAGAGGAGCGCGTCTGACCCGGTGGTGGTCGAGGGCGCGCTGGTACGTGGTGCGGGCATGGTAGGTCCCGGGAGTGTGAGCGCAAGGGAGGGGGAGGCGGGGCACGGGGCGCTCTTCTGCTGGACATCAACGAAGCTCCTGTTCGGGAAGGGAGTTGGCGGTCGGGCTATCGGGTGCGAGGGGCCCGGGGTTTCGCAGCGCTCACCGCTGCCTCTGTGGAACTCGCCGGGGACGTCGTGAGCTGGGCGGCGGCACTCGGCGAGGCGGTACGAGCAGCGCGTTGCCGGTTCGCCTCCGGATCGCCATCGGCGGGCGTCTGAACTCCAGCGCCGAGGACATCGCTGAGCAGTTCCCTGGTCCGCAGGACGTTCACCATCCTGTGGTTCCTGGGATCGGTGCGCCCGGCGGGACACGCGGCGATCCCCTCTTCGGCGACGGCCAAGTGCTCCTGGACGTCCTGGAGCAGGCCGCGGGCGGCGGCGAGCCGTGTCCAGGTCTCGAAAACAGGGTTGTGGTGCGGGTCGTCGAAGGCCAGACGGACACGGGTCCAGTCGGCGGCAGCGGCGACGAGTTCGGTCAGTTGAGGCAGAACTCCGACGAGCGCTCCGCCGACCTCCTCGATGATTTCGGCCACCTCGTCGGGCGCCGTGGTCTCGGTGAGCCTGGCGATCATCCCGGGGACGGAGTGCGGGTCGGCGGAAGGATGGGGCAGGTGACGGACCTGCGGCAGGTTGCCGGAGCCCACCGTCCCACCGCCGTGGGCGAGCCGGATGTTGTGCTGCATCGCGGCACTGACTGCCTCGCCGATGCTCGAATAGGACTCGGGCACGGTTGCTCCTCGGTCGTGGTGCCGGATGTGCGGACTGGGCAGGCGCACGCAGCGGGCGCGCTCCCCACCGGGCAGATGCGGGTCTGCGTCACCGTGTCCGAGAACCGGGAGCCTGCGGCGGACGGACAGCCGCGCTGGCATCCCCCGCCCCGGGGCCGAGAGCTGAGGAGTCCTTGGCCTCCACCGCCGCGGGCGATGAGGCGAGAGCGGTGCTTCGGATATCCGGAAGCGCTGGAGAGTGCGTCCGTGACTCCGCGTGGAACTGCGGCGGGGGGCCGATGTGGCTCAAGTCCGCGTCGGCTCCGACGAGTTCCGACTGCGCCGCGCTGACGAGATCCGCAGCGTCACCGAACCGGTCGGCGAGCCGGTACTTCCAGCTGTCAAGATCGTTGATCTGCTCGCTCACCGCCTCCAGCGCCTCCCGGACGCGTTCCAGCGCGCCGTGTTCGGGATGAAGGAGATGGTCGACCGCCTGCCGAAGGCCCTCACCGTTCTGGGCACCCCTGATCCGATCGGTGAGATGCAGGAGTTCCGCACCGGCGGTGTAGGGCCCGAGCGGATTTGCCTGGGCGGACGGCTGCGGGGTGTCGAGGGCGGGGTCGAGTTCGACGCCGTAGCGGGCGGCGCGGAGCATCTCGGCTGCGCGGCTGGCGATGGCCATGCGATCAGCGGCCGGGGTGGTGGTGGGAAGACGATGGCGTCGGCCGTACCAGTCGTCGATCTGCTGGAAGCCGGCGTGCTTGAGGAGCATGGCGGACAGGTCGTCGCGGGCACCCTTGGCCAGGACGCTGCCGCTGGGCTCGGTGGTGATCGTGATGGAGAGAGCAGGCACCTGGGTCTCCTGGGTGTGGGGTGTCCGACGGGATGCGGCGGGCAGGCGACCCAACTCGGCGGCGAGACGGTGGCATTCGGTCTGGACGCGGTAGGCGTCGCGGTAGGCGTTGTGCAGACCGCCGTCCTCACGGGCGAGGGTCGCCACGATGTGCACCTGCCGGGGCTGGTTGCGCACGGCGATCCACCGGCAGGCATCCGGATCGCCGTGCGGGGCGATGCCGGTGGCGGCCACCAAGCGGCGGGCGACGGTCGCCCACTGAGAGTCGGTGAGGTCAGGCTGGCCGGGATCGGAACGAACTGAGCAGATCCATGCGGGTCGTTCAGGCGCACGGGCCCCGAGACGTTCGACGGGTTCATCGAGGGCATGGGCCAGGTGGGGCAGTGAGTCAGGCACGGCAAGCAGCTCGATCGGGGCGCCGTAGGCGGCACCTGCGATCAACCGGGGGTTGGTGTGGTTACCGCGTTCACCCGGCCCATACAGGTACGAAAGCAGGCTGGCGGTGTTCCCGGCGCGATGCAAGTGGGGGATCACGGCGTGTACCTCGAAGGGGGGTTGAGAACAGCGGCCCAGATGTTCGGGGTGCCAGGAGAGAGAATCCGAGGAATCCGCGTTTTGGCGCGGCCGGAGATCACTGATAGATGCCGCCGCTCGCTCGGGGAGCCACTGAGACCGTGGTCGTAGGCGGGCTGCTGTGCGGTCAGAAGTGGGGGTTCTCGGTGGGCCGGTCGGTCTCGGTGGCGGCCTGGAGCAGTTCGGGGAGGTCATCGGGCTCGGAGGAACGCTGGTCGAGCCACCACCCCGCGCGGGTCACAGTGCGCGCGGTCTCCTCGATCTCCTCCCACTCGGTCTCGCTTGTCTCCCCTTCGAGGACCAAGGCGGTGTAGGCGGCGGCCAGGATTTGGTGGCGGCAGCGCACACCCCAGGCGACGGCTCGTTCGGTTCCTTCCAGAGGAGGCATCCGGTATTTCTCCGACCAGGCTTGGGACTCGGCCTGCTCTTCGGCCCTCTTGGCCTCCAGCCAAGCGGTCTTGCTCTGTTTGTCGCTCTCCTGGGCGATTCGCCAGCAGTCGGTACAAGGGCTGCGGGAGAGCCAGTCGGCGAAACCGGCGCGACGGTCAGCGGGGCGGTCGGACAGGTCGCGTTCGGTGGTGTGTTCGCAGGAGTGGGTGATAGTCCAGGTGGTCGGAACGGGCACGAGGGACTCCGGGAGAGCAGGGCGGGTCAGCGGGTTCGGGTGGCCGTCGGGTGCGGTCGCGCCGGTGCGGCGGAGGTGGCCGGCGTCGGGGCGTGCGGCTGGGTGGTGATGCCGGAGCGGGCCGGGCTGGTCGAGCGGGCGACCGTGTTCATCGGAGGGCTCCCCGGGCGGTGTGGCGGAGCTGAGGCGGGGGGTGGTCCGGGGGCACGGTGGCGGGTCACAGCCTCGGCGAGGGCTGGGTGGACTGCGGCGGTTTGCCCTGTCTGCTGGAGGGCCCTGACGGTGCCGGAGACCACGGTCAGGGCGGTGTCCCGGCTGAGCTGGCCGGGCAGCGTGTAGATGTCCTGGCCCGGTTGGTACTCCCAGCCGAAGGTGCGCAGGGCGTGGTCCTCACGGCTGTCGGGACCGGTGCTGGTGGCAGCGACGATGCCGTGCTGGGGGTGCTCGGCGAACGCGACGTCGGGTGAGGCGAGTCGGGGCGTAGGTGGGGTGCCGAAGGTGGTGTGGACGGTGAGTCCGGCCCGTTCCATGGTGCGGGTGGCAACGGTGGCGCGGGCGGGGGCGTCCTCGGGTGGGGTGGAGAGGGAGTAGAGGAAGGGGTGGCCGGGGACGTGTTGGAAGCCGAGGTGGTCGAGGTACCAGTCGACGAGGTGGTGCTGGGCGGGGTTGGTGGCGACGATGCCGTGGTCGGGGTGGTGGCCGACGACGACATCGGGCTCGGAGGCGGAGGGCATGGCGGTTCCTGGGGTTCAGCGGCGCGGGCGCGGGCGCGAGGGGGAGGGCCGGGCTTCGGCGGGTCGGGTCACTGCCGGTGAGGTTGCCGGGGGCGGGCGCTGGGCGGCCGGTGAGGTGGTGCGGGCGGTGTGTGTGCTGCGGGAAGTGACGCCGAGTTTGTCGAGGTGAGCGTCGATGGCGTGCAGGAGCGGGAGGACATCGCCTCGGTGGGCTTCGTCGGGGCCGCCGGGTTCGGAGTCGTAGAGGAGCCGGTGTCCTGGCGGGCTCTCCTCGCGGTTCCAGGTGGCGATCCAGGAGTCGGGACGGCCGGGCGGGTGTCCTCTGGGGGTTCCTGGGGCGGCGAGACGATGAGGTAGGAGCCGTCGGAGAGTTCGGCGTGGATGATCCAGTCCGAGAGTCCGTACTCCACGGTGCACGTCAGGCCGCGCGCGGTGAGCGGGCCGGTGACGTGCGCGTACAGGTTCTGGATGTCCCGTTTCATCGGCCGTTGCGCTGTGTGGGGGCGCCGGCCCGGGACGCGGGCGGGGGCGGCACCGGCGCGGGGCGCCGGATACGGACCGGTGCCGAGGGCGGCGGGGTATTGCCGATGCGGTCGGTGACGTGGCGGGCGGCGCGCAGAACGGCTTCGCCGTTGTCGCCCAGGACGAGCGCGTGCTGCCACATCTCGAAGTTGCGGTCCGCGATGTAGTCCTGATGATCCTCGGCGGGTGCGTTCAGGATGACTTCGTCCCACGACCGGTTGAGCCGGTCCGCGCGTTCCAGGTGCTCGCGTACGGTGCCCATGCTGCGGCGGGCGCGGCTGACCGGGCCGGTCAGATAGTCGTTGCCGGTGCTCACGGAGTCGATGCCGTCGAGCACGGCGGGGGCGTGGGTGAGGTAGACCCCGACGGCGTCCCAGGCGCGAGCCTCGTGGAGCACCGCGCCGGTTTCCGTCCTGGAGGTGTCCTCCCATGAGCCGGCGACGGCTTCCCAGGAGTCGAGGGCTTGCTGGAGTTCGACGGTGGCGTGGGCGAGGAGGCCGATGCGGGCGGACCAGATGCCGCGGTCCCAGGCCGGAAGGAGACGGGTGCGGATCTCGTGGACGGCCTGTACGGCGTCCGTGGCCAGAGGAAGTGGGGCAGGGCCGGGGAGAGCGCTGTGCTGGATGACGAGGGGGTGTTGAGGGAACAGGGCGGCGGCGGTGATGTCCTGGTAGGGGCCGGTTTCCTGGATGAGTGTGAGGGTGTGACGGGGGCCGGTCAGCAGGGCGGCACGGGCAGCGGTGGCGAGGGCCGCCCGGCCCGTGTCGGGGCCGGCGCACCACAAGTTGTCGAAGTGACCCTGGTGGGCGGGGGAGTTGAGGTCGAGGCGGACGGATTCCCAGTGGCCGGGGAGGCCGTCGGCGATGGCCGAGGCGTAGGCGGTGAAAGCCTGGTTGTGGCGGGCGGCTTCGTCGGGCTGGAGCGCGGCCTGTGTGCGGGTGAGGTGTTCGTCCCAGCGTGAGTAGAACAACGCGATGCGCTGGGCGGCGAAGACGCTGGTGGAGGCAGCGCTGAGGGTGACCTCCGGGGTGAGCAGGTCCTGGAGTGCTCCAGTGGCGTTGGCGGGCAGGTCGGTGGGGCGCAGGGGGCCGACGAGGTAGCGGTGGGAGTCCGGGTCGGCGCGGGGGACGAGGAGGAACTGAGCGCGGCCGGGAGCGGTCAACAGGGCTGCTTCGGCCGCGTTCTGCGCGGCGTCCCGCAGCTGAGTGCTGTGCTCCCAGAGAGGGTGTCCGTCCGGCTGGGCCGGAGCGGTGGTCCAGCCCAGCTCATCGGCGAGAGCGGTGGCGAAACGGGTGAGGTCGGAAGGCATGGAACGTTTCTTCTCCAGAAGAACGGGAGCAGGTGTTGGTGAGCCGCTGAGCTCCGCCATCGACGCGAGTCACGGGTGGGAGCGGGAAAGCGGCGTTCGACGAGGATCCGGAGATCGGCCGTTTTGGTCCGGCCGGAACTCGGTGCTAGGGGCGTCAGCGGGAACGGCGCCGGGCTGTCGTATTCGGCGCGGACGGCGCAGAAGACGAAGCGGGCGAAGCCTCACGGTCACCGGAGGCGGACCGGGCGAGGGCCGCCTGGGCGCGTTCGGTCTGCACGGGCTGGTCTGGGTCCGATCGATTGGCCAGGTGGTCGCCGGCCCGAGCGAGTGCCCGGCCCTGGAAGGACAACTCGTCGGCGTAGTGCCAGCCTTCGGAGTTGCGTACCTCCCGTGCCCGGTCCGCGTAGATCTCCCGCGAGCCGGGGAGCGAGGCGTCCATGAGCGCCATGACCTGATCCCACTCCCGCCTGATCTGACCTGCCCGTTCCAGGACGGTGTCGATTCCGCGGAGCCGTCGGAGGTCTTCGCTGACCGGCCCCTCGGCGTAGTCGGCACCACTCGCCGCGGCGCGGACGCCTGCCAGGACTTCGGGCCCGTGGGCGAGGAAGACCTCGACGTGTTTCCACGCCTCGGCGTCACGTTTCACCTTGCCGTCCGCATAGCCCTCCTCATCGACGGGCCAGCCGTCGTCGTCGCAGAAGGAGTCCGAGACCGCGTCCCAGTCGTCGGATGCCTTCGTGATGCCCGCGGCGGCGGAGGCCAGTGCCGGGAGGTGCTGCCGCCACGTCAGGTGCTCGGTGGCCGCCGGTGACCGGTTTCCACGGGCAGCGGGAGAATCGGGCACGGGGGTCCTCGTTTCTGCGCTGGTGCTCACCGCGAACGCGGCAGCGAACGGTTGGCGGGTGCTGGCCGGCGGGCGGGAGCATCGCTCTGCCGGACGGCGGAAGAGTTCCGGGCGGACACCGTTGGGGAGACACGGGCGGCTGCCGCCGCTCGGAGCGAGCGGGAGCGGATTTCCTGGTCCACGCCCTCCCGCACGAGATACAGCTCCTCGCCGAGGTCGGTCAGGCGGCCGGCGAGGGCGTCCAGCTCGGTGGCGCTGCTTCGGGCGCCATGGGAACGGCACCACTCCGAGGTGGTTTCGAGAAGCTGGTGCAACCGGGCCACTGCACCGAAGTCGTCCGTCAGCGCCTCGTGGAACAGCTCGGCGAACTCCTCCGGCAGGGCGGCGCCGAGACGGTCGTTCCAGTCGACAGCCGGAGCGGTGACGCCGGGACGGGAGGCGGGGGCTTCTCCGTGGACTCCGGGTTCCGGCCGCGCTACCGTTGACGACATCGATCAACTCACCTTGCTGTAAGGCAAGTTGGGGTGAGACATGCGAGCATCGGTGTCGAACAGCTCGCGCTCGGCAGGGTGCAGGATGTGCTGGGTGATGAAGCTGCGGCCCGCGACCTTCCACAAGCCCCGGCCCTTGGTCAGGGCGGACACCGCTTGGGTCTCGACTCCGGTCAGTCCCAACAGGGATGCTGCGGCCGAGAGTTGGTCGGGTTCCTGGCGGTAGATGATGCGGGTGGAACAGTCGGCCAGGAGGCCCTCCGCCAGCACCCGGCCGCGTGATCCGGCATCGCCCGCGCTGAGCAGGTCGCTGAGGCGGTGGATCACCATCAGGTTCGCGATGCCGAGCCCGCGGGAGAGCTTCCACTGCGACTGCATCCGCTCCAGCAGGCCGACGTGCCGCATCACCCGCCACGCCTCGTCGTAGATCACCCAGCGCCGGCCGCCGTCAGGGTCGGCGAGCGCGCTCTCCATCCACGCCGAAGCGCAGGTCATGGCCAGGACCAGGGCGGTGTCGTCGCCGGAGCCGCCGAGGCGGGAGAGGTCGATGGACAGCATCGGGGCGGTCGGGTCGAAGGCCACCGTCGAAGGAGCGTCGAACATGCCGCTCAGGTCGCCGTGTACAAGGCGCCGAAGGGCGTGCGCGAGGTCCTGCGCGGCGGGCCCCATGCGTCCGGCCTGGTCGCCGAGGGCTCGGTCGAGGCGCTCCGGCGAGCCCAGGACGTGTGCGATCTCGCCCAGCAGCGGCACCGTGCCGGCCGCCTTGGCCCCGGCGACGACCAGGTCGAGGGCGAGGTCCAGAGCCGTGTGCTCCATCGGCAGGAGATCGCGCTTCAGCACGGTGCGCGCCAGACCCGCCAGAAGAAGGAGGCGGCGCTTGCGGACCTCGGCCGCCCAGTCGTCCTCGCTCACCGAGGCGGGCCGGGCCGGCGCGTCCAGCGGGTTCAGCCTGCCCGGGAGGCCCGGTCCCAGCGCGATGCTGTAGCCGCCGAGTGCCTGCGCGACGGCCGTCCACTCTCCCTTGGGGTCGCAGGGGACGTAGACCCGGTAGCCGTGGGCGATCGCCCGGGTGGCGATCGACTTGGCCAGCGCGGACTTGCCCATGCCGATGATCCCGGCCAGGACGGCGTTCGGATTCGTGAAGCCCTCGACCCGTCCGCTGCTGTACAGGGAGAACGGGTCGTAGCAGAACGCCGCCTCCGCGTGCACGTCCCGGCCGATGAAGATGCCTTCCGCGCCCAGGCCGCCCTCCGCGAGGAACGGGTAGGCGCCGCTGACGGTGGCGGTGGTCATCCGGTGGGCGGGCAGGCTGAGCTTGCCGCCCCGGGCCGAGGAGGAACCGGGGCGCCCGGACGGCGGGTAGGTCGGCCGCAGTTCCGGGTCGTGGGTCTCCTCGGCGCGGTGTTTCGGCGGGGCTCCGGCGAGGCGGGCTTGGCGGCGGGCCTTGGCGAGACCAGTGCGGGCGGCTCGCTGCTCGGCGCGTGATGCCTTGCGGGGAACGAACAGGGGAGAGGCGTTGGCGCGGGTGCGGGGCATGGGTGATTTCTCCAGACGGGAGGCGGGTCAGCGGCGGACGAGGCCGGTGAACGGCGTGTGCAGATCGGCCGGGGTGGTACGGCGGCGCACCAAGCGGGCGGCTCGCTGGTGGCGTTGGCAGATCGTCAGCTCTGGTGCCCCTTCGGGCAGGCCCGACTGGCACTGCTCACGTCCAGGCACCTCGCCGGAGCCCGTCCGGGGTGCTCCGTGATACGCGGCGTGTACGTGGTCGGCGGCCTGCCAGATCCGGGTGCGAGCCGCGCGGAGTTCGTCACCTTCGACCGGCACGAGCCGGCCGGTGCGGGCGGCATGGGCGTCGAACAGGCCGTACAGCGAGACGAGATGGGAGTGCAGCGCGTCCAGTTCGGCACGCGTGGTGACGAGAGGGCCACCAGGAATGTTGAGCGCGCGGTGGAAGTCGAGCGCGGCGGTGGCGAAGGGCACGAAGTCCTGCGCGGTCGGGCTGGCGGTGCGGGACATGGGGTGCTCTTTCGAGGGGGAAAAGACCGGCGTCAGGCGCCGAGAGCGAGCGGCATGGCGGCGGCGGTGAACGCTTCGGCCTGCTGCCAGGTGAGCGGCCGGAGGTCGAGCTGGGCGCCGACGGCCGCGGTCTCCACGGCCGCGCAAGCGGAACGGAGTTCCTCCTCGGAATCGGCCGAGACGGTCAGCAGACCGGTCAGAGCGACATCCGCGTGGCCCGCGATGAGTTGGCGTTCACGGGACTTGATGTCCTGGTACTCGATCGAGTCCGCCTCGGAGTCGACCTGGCCCCGTCGGGCTCGCTCGGCGGCGTCGGCGATCACGCTGGCTTTCTTGCGCTGGACGTCGCGCAGAGCGGCGTCCAGCCCCTTCGGCTCGTACGACAGCGACAGCGTGCGCCGGATTCCGGCGGTGAACAGGAGCTGGTGCAGGAAGCCCGCCGACGTCTCGATGCGGGGCCAGTTCTCCACCCAGTACGTGGCGTGCACGGCCGAGTCGGTCGCGATGTGGTCGGCCTTCTCGACGACCACGACCGGACCGGCAGCAGCGGGCTCAGCCTCGGGATGCCCTGCCGTGGACCAACGGTCAAGCGTTGCAAGGGCCTTGGGGTCGTACGCGGTGCGCACGACGGCTGCGATCTCGCGGGCGTTGAGCCAGCCGGTGGGGTTGAGCCCGGCGGTCCGCGCGGCCTGGTCGAAGGTCGAGGTCAGCTGAGCCAGCACGCTGAAGGCCCCGGCGAGACCGCCTCCGGCCTGGTTGATCAGACGCCGTGCGGCCTTGGCGTCCAGGGACACCGCGACGTACGCCTCGTGCGGTGCCGCCGCCGGTCCGGCACTCTGGATCAGCTCGCTGTAGATCGCGCCGGCCATGGGGGCGTTGGGCTGCCCGTGCTCTTCCCAGTACCGGCGCAGCGCGTCGCCTGAGTCCGGGACGGTGCGCTCGATCACCTGGACACGGGCGACCTGGCCCGTACGGGCGAGCGCGGCCAGTGCACGTCCCCAGCCGTTGACGTTGGCGTTCTGCGTGCCCGGGTCGAGCAGCGCGTAGGCAAGGGAGGAGACCTTGACGACGGCGGTCAGGGTGCCGGTGTGGGGGTTGTGGACCGCGCCGTACCGGCGGTCGGGGGCGGTGACCACGCGCAGGCTGGCGGCGGTTCCGGGCAGGTGGAGAAGCCCTTCGCGGACCGGGCGGCGGGAAGGCCGGGTGAGCCAGATCAGCTGGCCTCGCATCCGGCGCAGGAAGTACCGGGTGACGATCGGAGTCCAGTCGGCCAGGGCTCGGCCGCGGTGGCGGACGAAGGCGAGGAGGGCGATGGCGGCCCAGAGCGGGATGAGTTCGAGGGCCCCGGCCACGCCATGGGTGAGGATCACGGCGAGCAGGAGAAGGCCGGTGAGGCTGACGACGATCAGTTGCGGGGCGGTCAGGCCGAGCAGGATGCCGCGCCTGCTGCGGTGGGGGAACTTCACGGTGGCCGTGGCGACTTCGGCCTGGGGCTTGTCGGACATGGTGGTTCCAGACGGTGGGAGCGGGCGGGGGCGGGGCGCGCGGCGCTCTTCTGGAGGTCACGGCGGGGCTCCGTTTCCGGTGATCGGTGGTGCGGGGGCGGGCTGCGGCTGTAGCCCACCCCCCGGATGCGATTGGTCAGGAACCCGAAGGCGGCTTGCTGGGATACACCCAGTTCGCCGGAGTCGGGGAACCGGTCGCCGAAGGCCCAGTGGTGGACGCCGCAGGGGCCGCTGGCGCCGCGGCACCGGCCCGGGTCATGCTGCCGCCCAGAGCCGGCACGCGGGTGAACTGGTCACCCGGGGTGGCACCCCCTGCATCGCCTTCGTCCGGCCGGGTGATGAGCGGCGGGATGCCGGGGCGCTGGATCAGGGCCCGTCCCTTGTCGCCGGAGGCGTTCGGGTCCTCGCCGTACCGGAAGCGGGTCTGCGGCTTGGGCGGTCCGGCGTCGATGCCTTCCTTGCTCAGATTGCCGCCGGAGGGGTTGATGCCGGAGGCGACACCGTCAGAGCCGGCGCCGGGAACCTGGCTCGGACCCTGAGGTGCGGGCGTGCCGGTGCCGGCCTGCATCGCCAGGCTGCCCGCGGTCTTCGCGGCCCCTGCCGCGACCGCCATCCCGGCGACGCCGGTGCGGTGCAGATCGTCGTGGCCGCCGCCGTCGCTGGCCCAGTGGACGAACTTGTAGGTGGCGTACGGGCACAGCAGGACCAGCACCATCACGACGATGCCCGCCAACGCGTCGGACAGCGCGGCCATGCCGTCGTGGACGTCCGACTTGCCCATCGCCGAGACACCGATGAGGAGGACGATGGTCATCAGGACTTTCGAGACGACCAGCGTGGCGGTGGCCTCGATCCAGCCGCGCCGCCACCGCTTGGCGACTTCCCAGCCTCCGCCCGCTCCGGCGAAGACGGCGAGGGCGACCAACACCAACACGCCCACCTTGCGGGCGACCATCACTCCCCAGTACATGAACGCGCCGATCGCGCACCCCAGACCGACCAGAGAAGGGACGCCCCAGCCGAGTCCGTACATCGTCCCCAGTTCGCTGACCTTCACCACACGGCGGATCGCGTCGTCGACCGAGCTGTTGGCCGCTTTGAACAGGCCGTCGGACAAGGCGTCGACCACGGTGACGGCGACGGAGGTGAAGGAGACGGCGCAGAAGCTGAAGAGGACACCCATCATGGTGCCGATGGCGGCCTGGGCCAGGGCGCGTTCGTCCCGCCGCCAGGCCGCGGACATCAACTGGATGCAGAACGTGCCGACGGTCAGCGCGAGCCCGATGGGCAGCAGCAGTTCGTAGTTGTCCCGGAACCAACCGGCGTTGAGATCGATGGCGGTGGTCTCGTTGACAGCTTTCGCGGCGAGATCCGCCGCACTGGCGGCCAGTTCTCCCGACGACTTCGCGATCCATGCTCCGATGCCGTCGGTGACGCTCCCGGCGGGGTTGGCGGCGAAGTCGACAGCGCCGCACACCTTGTCCATCAGCGGAAAGTCGCAGACTCCCATGGCGATACCTCCTTCCTGGATCGGGTGTCAGGGCGCGACGGACGGCATGACGCCGGCCAGGGCGCAGGAGTGAGAGGGGCGGCACTGGACCGCGAGGGTGGTGACGCGGTTCTCCGCACCACCGGCAGGGGAGCCTTTCCAGGAGATCGACTGCTTGCCGGAGACGGTCACGGCGTAGACGTACGCCTGCGTGATCGTTCCGGGATTCGCCTGGAGAGCCTGGGTGAACGAGTCGGGGAAGTGTCCCTCGTTCACCTTGGCGGTGGCGAACTGGCTGTTCGCAGCCATTTCCTTCCACAGCGCGCGCGAGGGAACGACCGCGTCGACCGAAGCAGGGTCGGCGTACTTGGTCTCGGTGGTCAGCCAACCGTGCAGGGCGGTCAGCAACTCGGCCTGGGAGTACGCGCGGGTGTCGTAGGACCACAGCGCTGCGGCGGCTGCCCTCCCGAACGCGATCGGATCGTGGGTGTCCGGCGGGACCGGGAGGGCGGAACGGTGTGCGCTCGGCGCGGACGGCCCGGACGGCGAAGCGGCCGAGGAGGAAGGAGAGCCCGAACTCGCGCTTGAGGAATGGGCGTTGGAGGACTCCCCGCCATCGCGGGTGAGGTAGGCGATCAAGCCGGCGAGGGCAACGAGCACCACCAGGACGGCGGCGCCGAGCAGCGCCCGGCGGCGCACGCGGGACGCGCCGCCGGGGTTCGAGGAGTGAGAAGGCATCAGTGGACCTGCGTCCCCAACGTGCTGAAGAACGCGACCACACCGTTCGCCGCGCCCAGCAGGAGGGCCGCGCCGGCGCTGACCAGCACGCCCTTCTTCCCGTTGGCCTCGGCCTGGTGACCGCCGGAGTGGTGGCCCCAGGCCCACACGCCGGCGCTGACGGCGAGCGCGCCGACCACGGCGACGATGCCGAAGAGGTTGATGGAACCCATCACCTCCTTGAGGACGGCGAGACCCGGCAGCCCGCCCTCGTTCGGTTTGATCCCGGGGTCGTAGGCGAGCTGGACGACCTTGTCGGCGAGAAACATGGAGAACCTCAGTTCGATTGACCGCATGCCGAAACCGGCTCGGGCGGAGGAGCGGTGCGAGAGGGGAGAAGGTAGGGAGAGCGCGCCGGTCAGACGACTCGGCGGGCCGCGAGAATCTGCGGCTTCCAGGACGCGAGGGTCGCGACACGGACCACGTCGCCGGTGTGCGGGGCGTTGACGATCAAGCCCTGGCCGATGAACATGCCGACGTGCTCAGGGACTTCGGCCGTCCCCTCGGTGAAGACGAGGTCACCCGGCCGGAGAGCGTCCACCGAAACGGCCTTGCCCTCCTTGACCTGCGTGTACGTCGTCCGCGTCAGGGTGACCCCGGCGGCCTTGTACGACTGCTGCATCAGGGAGGAGCAGTCACACCGGCCCATGGGGTCGGATCCGTGGGAGTCGGTGCAGCTCCCACCCCACTGGTACGGCGTGCCGAGCTGGCCGAGAGCCCAGCGGATCGCTGCCTGGACCTTCGACGGGGCATCGGCCGGGATCTTGTAACCGGCCGGCACCGCGCCCGCCGGGATGGTCCCGAAGTCGGTTCCGTCCCCACCGGTCGTACAACCGCCCGCGGTATCCGACGGGACGGTTCCGGTGTCAGCAGAGCCAGACGGAGACGGGCTCGGCGACGCGCCGCCGGACTTCGACAGCAGGGGCGCGATGGCCTTCTGCAAGGCGGTGGCCAGCGGCTCCCACTTGGCGTAAGCCTCCGGGAAACCGGACCGCTGGACCGCTTGAGCGGCCTGGGCGATCGACAGAGACTGCCAGCCCGAGACCTTCCCCAGCGCCTCGTAGAACACGGTCGAGGCGTGCACCGGGTCGAGGATCTCGTTCGCGGTGCCCCAGCCCTGCGACGGGCGCTGCTGGAACAGTCCCAGGGAGTCGCGGTCGCCGTAGGTCAGGTTCCGCAGGCCGCTCTCCTGCAAGGCTGTCGCCAGGGCCACGATCTGCCCCCGGGCCGGGATGTTCATCGCGACGCCGGTGGCCTGGATCGTCTTGGCATTGGGCACCTGCTCGGCCGGATCGTCCAGCCCCGCAACGGAGACCGTCCCCTTGCCGCCGCCCAGGACGGCCTTCACCTGAGTGGCGACCGCCGCGGTATCCAGGGCCTGCGCGCCGCCGGTCGAGCAGGAGGCGGTGGCTGTGCTCGCACCGACAGCGAGGACCGGAACGGCCAGCAGCAGCGGGCCGGACGCGACGAGACCGACGACAGCTCCGGCGGTCTTCTTCATCGCCGCTGCCGTTCACCCGGCCGGTGATGCCGGCCGGGTGATGGTGTCGAGCGGGGGCGCCGAGGTATCAGGGCGTGCTGCATCGCAGCGGCTCCTTGCCGTTCGTAGGAGGCGCGGTGCCGACTTCTCGTGCAAAGCCGCCGGCACCGCGCCGATGTGAATCCGCCGCTCAGGGCGGGCCCGGATCAGAGGAGTTGGTAGCTCCCGGACGCCGGTCTCGGGTCACGCGCGGCAGCCAGCCGCGCTCGTAATCTCAGGCAGTGCAACGGGTGTTCCTCACGGCTTCGGGGACGAGGAGGCAACGGGCTCTCCGTGCTGCTCCCTTGGACCAGGCAGCACGAATAAGCACAGGTCAACCGGGGTGGATCAGGGAGCCCGTCCCGGTGACACGGCGAGACAGTAGACCCGGATCCCGGCCGCACCAAACGGCTCCCGGACCCGGCCCGCGATCATGACGCGGCTCGTTGGGCGCGGCCGGAAAACGCGGCTAACCTCCGGCGCAACCCCGCTCGGAACGACCGCTGTTGAGTGCTGTCCGGAGCGGGTCCAGCCCCGCTGCGCCCTGAAAGAGGCCCCGCGCATGAGTTACACGCTGCACCGAGGCGACGCCCTCACCGTACTGAAGACCCTTCCGGACGAGAGCGTCAACGCTGTCATCACTGACCCGCCGTACAATTCCGGCGGACGCACCAGCTCGGACCGCACCGCCCGCACCGCCCGCGCGAAGTACGTCACCAGCGGATCGGCGCACGACCTCCAGAACTTCCCCGGCGAGAACCGCGACCAGCGGAGCTACCGGAGCTGGCTGACCGCCCTGCTCACCGAGGCGTACCGGGCCTCCACCGAACATGCGGTCGCCCTCGTCTTCTCGGACTGGCGCCAGGAGCCGACCACGTCCGACGCCCTCCAGATGGCGGGCTGGACCTGGTCCGGCACCATCCCGTGGATCAAGCCCGCCAGCCGGCCTCGCAAGGGCGGGTTCAAGCAGTCGGCCGAGTTCATCACCTGGGGCGTCAAGGGGAGCCTGGCGAAGGACCGGGACCTGTACCTGCCCGGCCACTTCGTTGCCTCCCAGCCGCGCAAGGACCGGGTGCACATCACCCAGAAGCCCGTCGAAATCATGCAGCAGCTCGTGCAGATCTGCCCCGAGGGGGGAGTTGTCCTCGATCCCTTCACGGGGAGCGGCTCCACCGGCGTCGCCGCCCTGCGCGAAGGCCGGCGGTTCGTGGGGGTGGAGCTGTCGGCGCACTACGCGAACGTCGCGGAGCGAAGGCTCCAAGCAGAGCTGAATCAGGATGACTTCGTGCTGGCGGGGCCGGAGGTGTGAGCTCCCAACCTCGCCCCGGCAGATCATGCAGCGGTGGGCGTTCGCAGCATCGATGCTCCGAACGCCCACCGCTGTTTCCGTGTTGTGCACGGCGCCAACCACGTTCTAGAAAGACGGCCCGGTTAGGACCCGCTGCAAGCAGAAGACCTGTTGCTCCACGACGTAGCCCGGGGCGATCACGTACTGGACAGGGAGAACGGGATCGCAGGAGAGCCAAGGGGTCTGCCGCGATGGGTTGAGCTTGGTCCCAGGCAGTAGGTCGAAGTCCCACTGGAACGGCAACGCAGTGTGCGTAGCCCGTCGCCACAGTGCCTGCGCTTCCACTAGGGCATGGCCGATTCCGACGGCAAGTTGTGCCGGTCCGTCCACGTGCAGGCCGAGAGCGCCTTCAATGAGTCCGGCCGTAGGGGGAGCCTGGAAGAGGATTCCGGTCAGCTCGCCAAGGAACCACAAGTGGGCAGGCTCAAAGGCTGGCTGAAGTGTGCTTGCTGTGCTGGCGGAGAGCGCCAGCGTCGCAAGGTGGTGCTCGACCAGGGATTGGTAGTCGCGGGCGATGCTCTGGTGGTCGACGTGAGCGTTGGAGGGCAGATCTCTACGCTGACGGGTCTGCGCGGCCAGCATGGCGGAAAGCCTTTTCTCCAACCGGTCCATCCGGGTGCTGGTCTGGGCAAGCTTCTGTCGCAGATCCTGGTTGTCCCTCTCCACGGCGGAGAGCCGTTGATGGCCCGCGTCGAGTTGACGCTGGAGGCGGAAAGGGTCCTCGCCAGCACAGGGCGAGAGGTCTTGCTGGGGCACTTGTGTGTGGGGGCATGAAGCCTCGGGGAGGTCCGAGAAGCAGGGGTCGGAGTTCACGAGCTGTCCTCGGCGAGTCAGTAGTCGGAGGAGAAGTGGACGGTGGTGGCGACTTCTTCCCCGGTCTTCAGTACGACGGCGCGCACTTTGATCTCGGTCTCGCCAAACCGCAGATGCAGCCGCACCTGTCGGTCGTCGATGGCGTCGCGCATGTTCAGTGCGACGGTGACGGTGCCGATTTTCTCGCAGCCCGGTTCCGTCACGTAGCGGGGTGCCTTGTGAGGGGTGGTGTACAGATCGAAGTCCAGTTTCGTGTTGTCTCCCTCAACAGGCAGGAAGACGCCGCTGATTTCAGCGGCCGTATCTACTACGTCGCCGACGGTCACCAGTTTGGCGAACCGTCTATGACAGCGGGCAATGCCGTCTGATGCCGTGTAGCGCAGCTTCTCGGGATCCACATCGGGTTCGAAGGGGGCGCAGCAATCGACCCCGTAGGTGTAGCGGGCGCGACGGGCTCGTGTCTGCGGGCTGTAGGCGAAGTGCACGGCGCCGTAGAGTACGGCGGAGCTCGGGTCCGGCGGTACCAGGACGTGGGCGCGACCCTTGAGGTGTTGTTTGAACGCGTCCTGGAGGTAAGGCGAGTTGCTGAAACCACCCACCATCAGGACCACCGGCATGGGTGAGCCGGGGGGGAGGTTCGGGCCGGTCACCTCGGCCAGCTGCTCGTCGATGAGGTCCAGGACATCGGGTACGACCGTGTCGAAGACGTCCTGCATCTCCTCGGGAGTGATGAGGATGGAGTCGGTTACCCCGTGCTGTTTGCGAGCCAGCCGCTTTCGTACTGCGGCGCCCAGCCTCCGGTCGATCGCGGTGGGGATGGGCAGGGGGACAGGCGCCGTGGTGTTCGGTCCGAAGGACAGCTTGTGGCGCTCCCACGCCTCCACCAGGTCCAGCATCGCCTCGGGTACTTCTTCGCGGAGCTGTTTGACGAGTTCCGGCTTGCCGAAGCGATCGGCCAGCAGTCGGTCCTCAAAGCGATGATTGAGCTCGTTCGAGCCGTGTCGCCCGCCGTTGACCAGGCCGATCTCGACCATGCGGCCATCATCGTCGTTCATATAGGCGGCCAGGTCGACAGTGCCGCCGCCACTGTCGACCACCAGGATGCGTCGGCCTGGGGCTGAGAGATCCGCTGAGGGCTGATCGCCTTCCCCGGGAGGTTTGGCGCCGCGAGTACGCGCGTGGTGGACTGCTGCCTCGGGCTCAAGGGCAAGGATGAGCCGGCCGTCTTCAGCGGGGAATCCTGCGGTGGCAGCGCACCGTCTGACTGACTGTTTGTTCCAGTCGCTGAAGATCGCTGGCACGGTGATGCAGTAGCGGATGTCCTCCTCTAGGTAGCCGCTGCTGGTGATCTGTGCCAACGCCGTCTCACGTATGCGAGAGAGCAGCTCGATCGTCAACCGTTCTGCCTCGCCCAGCGGTTCGACCAGTTGCAGGCGCGGTCCGTCGTCATCGCTCGCGGTCTCGTTGCCTTCCTCGACGGGAGTGTCCGCACTTCCGTGGTTCTCCTGGTCCGGTGGCGCAGTGGTGTCATCACCGGTCGCGGAGGCCCGTGAACTGGCTGCCTCTTCACGGCGCCCAGTTCGCCCACGCGCAGTGGCGGTTCGCGGCGATGCCACCATCAGGTCCATCTTGAACGCTGCGCGATACCTGTGACCTGTGCCGCCGCTGGGAAGACTCAGCGCCTGACGTCGGGCTTCGTATCCCCAGGCGAGGACCTTGTCACCCTCGCCGAGCAACAGGGCCGAGAGGTTTTTGACGGCCGCTACTGGCTGTCCCGGCCACTGCGTGAAGAAGTGGATGCGGCGACGCTCGGCGTCGTCGTTCTCTTCATCGATGACGGCCCAGGCGAATCCCGTGGCATGTGTACCGAGGTCAATACCGCAGACGACCAGGGGTTTGGACATGTCTCTCCCAAAGAGATCAGGGCTGCGAAGCCATCCAGAGGTTCGCTGACGACGCCCTGCTTCACAAGAACAGTGCCCGCCAGTTTTCCGAATCGGGCTGAACCCGCCGCATAACCGGCCTCTAGTACACCAAGATGGCCGACATTGGTAATTCAATACGACCGGTTAGGGTCCCAAAATTGGGCATGTATATTTCTGGGAAGATCATGGAGGTGTAGATGTGTGACGACTCGACCTCTCCCATGTGGCTGGCTGAAGGTGAACCGGAAGCACAGGGAAGCGGATTCTTTACGAGGGTTTCCGTGGCTCTCCCCAGCGAGAGCCACGGCGGAAATACGACCGAGAAGGAAGGCGAGAAAGGTGATGAAGGGATCCTCGGCAAGCTACGCGCCTACGGCCAGATGAAGGCAAGCCGCGACGACTTGATCCGTGAAGCTGAAGCCCGGCAGATTGAAGAGGCGCTCATCGCCCGCTTGATGGGGCACTCGCGTACCACTGTCCGTACGGTCCTGGGGAAACGGTAAGACGGCTGAAGCTTCGAAGAAACCGAGGCTCCGACTGCCCGCTCCGTGTCCCTGTTCCAGGCAGCGATGGAATCGTCACCGACCTGTCAGGGGCTCCGTCAGTGAACCTTTTGTCGAAGGCGATCAAGTTCACTGCTACGAGCTTCGGAGATACGCCGACAGCGCTGGATCATGTCGTGACGATGGCGGTGGATCGGAGCGCAGTCTGTGGTCATCCCCGGTGGATTCCCCGTCACTCGCGTGATGTCGTCGCTCGGGCTCCCCATGAGGGCGAGCGTCTGGTTGTACTCGGCGACCTGACACTCCGCACCGGCATCGAGCATCTGCAAGTCGAGCCGCCCGGGGGCGTGTTCGGGCCCATCGAACCAGAGACGACAGCTCTTATTTCCGTGAGCGCAGGAGCAGGTGCGCATGTCTTCCCTGAGAGCGATTCCGCAAAGAGGATCGGTGAGGTGTTCGACGAGCAGGTCGTGGTCCGTCCAGCGCGTCTTGGCGAAGGTCAGCCGGAATCCGTACGTGCTGGTGTGCTTGGTGAAGCCAGCCATATCCAGCCAGTCTGCTCCCGAGCGGAAGATCAGCAGCCTGCGCAGCAGGGCGCTGCCGAAGGCTGCTGTCTCGTGCCACGCCTCCTCGAACCAACCGTGCTCGTGAGCGAAGGCCCGCTCCGCCGGCGTCAGGCCCTGGTGCTTACACGGTGACTGCTCGCCGACCTCGGCCGCAGCCAGATTCCGGAACTCCTCAGCCTGTGCCCAGGCCCGGTCTGGAATGCCTTCAAGCCGAAGACGCGCGGCAGTTCCGTGAAGCCCGACGTCGAGCCTCCCATGCCCGGCTTTGAGCACACGCAGACCACAGATCCCGCGCAGGCCGCCCTTGCCCCCAGACGAGAACAATCCCCAGGCGATCAGTGAGGCCAGGCCATCGGGGTCTGCGTCGGCCGCGAAGCGGATGACGGCATGCTGTTCAGCCGGAATGACGCGCACGATACGCAGCGGCCTCGTGGTGTACGTGGTGGGAAAATCCAGCAGGGCCCGGAGCACCCGGCTTTCGAGGACCGCCTGCTCGCGTTGCGCAGCAGGAATGGGCGGGCTGCTCGCCGGAAGCCGCTCGATACGTTCCTTCGCGCCGGACCATGTCTCCCCGGTATAGCGGCGGCACATGGCGATCACATCGTTCTTGGGCACAGCAGGCTCCTCCGTGTGCTGCCGGATCTCAGCACGGGAAAGAAGCGCTGTCTGCGAGAACGGTGGTCTTGCGGATGCGTTAGTGAAAGCGCGAGGGCGCCTGGGGCTTTCGACACGCTGCGCCATCGATCCGGACAGACGCACGACGAGGGTTCCCTCAAACCCGGGGCAGACCATAACCAGGATTTGGCGTATACGCCAAGCATCATTCACTCGGCCGAGTGAATGATTCCTCTACTTTCCCGGAAGGGATTCCTTCGGGCGTGACCCTTGCTAAGATTCCGGCGCGGCTGACCACCGCTCCCCGGAGACTAATCGGCCCTTAATCCTCCGAGCTCGGGTGAACCGGTCTCCGACGAGTCCTCTACGCATCCATTCGGATCTCGCATTCCTCACGTCCCGGGCCGAGACGTTCAGGAGAGACTCATGAGCACGATGCGGCAAAGCGTTTCCCTGCTCCGGCGCCTCTACACCGGCGAGAGCGTCCAACAGGCCCGCCGTGCGGTTGACCGGCTGGAAACCGGCACACCGCCCATCCCCCCGGCCTCTACGCAGGCACAGCAGCTCCTGGAAGCACGCGTGTTCGTCAGCCTGCTGGAGTTCCGGAACCTGTACACCCGATACCCCCTCGGCATCACCTCGGTGCACCCGGACCGGGACGGCATCGCCCTTCGGGTGGAGAGCGAAGAGCGGGCGGCCGAGCTTCTCTTCAACCTTCTGCCCACGTACGTCTCGGACCACGAGGTCCACGGCGTACCTGGTCTCCGCATCACACGGCGCGACCGCACGGCGATCGAGCTGCGTGTGCTCGGCGAACCCACCAAGCTGCGTCTGACCGGCCTTCCGTCGACACTCTGGCGCAACGCCATCGCCAGGACGCTCGACGAGTGGACCGACCCCGACCCCGCCCGCCTGCGCTGGCAGTCCTCACCGAAAGCGTGGACCGATACGGAGCGCGCTCACCATGCTCAGTGGGAGGACGCGGACGACCCCTTCACACGAGTGCAGAAGCGCGGCGCCTGGCTGGGCAGCGGACTGCTGCGCCGAGCCGCCCTCCTGCACACCGTGTCCAACACCTTCTTTGCCGACGGCTACCGGGGCGGAGCCGCCGATGCGGTACGACTGGTACTGCGCTCCTCCCACATCCGCGGGCAGGGGCCTGGGCCGCACAACATCGTCGCCGCACTTGTGGACCCCGCGTTCGGTCTCCCCCTCCACCTCAAGCGGTTCAGCGGAGACACCGACGAAAGCTACGGCAAGGACCAGCAGTTCGTCCTGGGAGACCACGCCAAGACGGTCATCCTCGATCTTCAGGCTGAATCAGAGCGGTCACCCTCCTCCATGATGGAGTCCGGCCTCTGGCAGACGATCCTGCGCCGGCTGCCCGGCTCGGGGTTCACAGAGAGCCTGTCCCCCAGCGTCCTCGCGGGTCTGTGCAGCCTCGGGGCAGCGTAGGTGTGCCCACCCAGGAGACGGCCCTCGCCACCACATGACCGGGCGGCAGCACCGAATGGTGACGAGGCGACTGCTTCTGAGGTTGGTACGGCTCGGTGTGTCAGGCGGCCTCGAATGCCCGCCGGATCAACGGACCCGCCTTCTCCAAGTCAGCTGCCTCCGAGATGCGCACCTCCAGGTCGCCTGTCCCGAGGTGACCGATGCCGCGCATGTCCCGGGTGAAGCCCTCCTCCAGCGGGACCGCGCCCGGATTGAGTCTGAGGTAGACCAGGATCGCCTCGTGCTTCGGACGGAAGATCACCGACGCCACGTTCACCAGCCGCCGGTAGGCGATGTAGTGCCGAAGCGGCGCCACCTCGACCTCGCCCCACGCTGTGAGGGTGTCGTCCAGTTCCGTGTACAGGTCCCGCAGGCAGTCCGGGACAAGGACAGGCCCCACCGATGCCGGAACCGCCGCCACCCTGTCGTCCGCCGCTTCCCGCTCCCGGTTCCGCCGCGCCGAAACTGTGCTCGGCGACCCGGGCGAGGAGTCCACGAGCAGCAAGCTCAGCAAGCCCCCCTCGAAGACGCGATAGCGCACCAAGTCGATCCGCTCGGGCAGCCGTTGAACCGCCACGCGGTCATGGTGGGAGAAGCCGGCCGCGATGCAGACCATCCGCGGCCGGCGCCAGTCGATGGACTCGGCCGCATCCGGGCCCAGTACCTTCCGTACGAGCGCCTCGACCTCGTGGCGCGCCGACTCCAGCCAGGACAGGTAGGAGACGGCCTGCGACAGCACGCCGTTGTCGGAGCCCTTCTTGTACTCGATCACCACCGGACTGCCGTTCTCGTCCAGCCCCAGGGTGTCGATCCGGCCCCGGTGCCACGGACCGGTCGGGTACTCGGATGCCAGGAACCGGATGCCAAGCATTTGCTCCAGACCGGCCTCGACCCGCCGTTGCAGCTCCACCTCCAACGCCACTGTCGAACCGGGCAGCTCGATGTCCTGCCCGTTCGCGTCTTGCCGGAACAACATCAGCTCGGCCATCGGTGCCCTCCCGTGATCTCTGCAAGAAGACCAATCGACGGAGGGCACCGGGTATTCCGCCTACGGGCCGACAAGACAGATGTCTGTCCAGCTCCCAGGGGCGCACCTCTTGCGGACCAGGGTGACTGTCAAAGCTCAGGTGCGTGTCAGTTGTCAGCGTCTTGCTGGGCTTCGTCGTCGGTGTGGGGGCCCTCCAGCTCAACCATGGCGTCGGCCAGGCGGAGGAGGCTGGCGTCACCTCGGCAGGCCGCAGGGGTGTAAGAGGCGCCGGGGATGGCAATGGCCGATTCGGTCAACAGCTCACCGAGCTTGTTCACCGGGTAGCCCTCGGTCCAACGGATGCGGTACCGGCCGCCGGGACGGCGCGAGTACTCGGTGACGGCGTTGTGCGTGAAGGTGGACCACCACAGACGTCCGCGAGTGATCAGGGCGCTGCGCAAGGCCGTACAGGAGGTCGGGGCCCAGTAGTGGGCAAAACTTTCTTCGGCCGATGTGATGCGTGGGGCGTCCTTCAGCAGTTGCTGTCCCCGCTCGGCCTCATTGAGCAGCCTCATGTCCCATACGTCCAACGAGGTCCGGCTGTCCCGGAACTCCAGACGGCCACCAGTGGGCAGGTGATGCATCAGGAGGCTACGGCCCTGTACTTTTTCCAGGCGAAGGCCCGGAATTCCAGTAAGCCCGGCGGGCATATCCGATGCGGTGGTCAGCGTCGGCAGGAGGTAGAGCGCCACACGGGCCGCACAGGACATACGCAGAACAAGCCGGTCCGGATGCGGCAGCACGACGCTGTAGTACGACAGCAAATCCGGGAAGGCGCGCCCGCCCATGCGGTCGAAAGGGTGCTCACGGTGACGGCTGAACAGACAGAGTTGCAGCATCGCTCGGAAGAGCTGCTGGGACGGATCGCGGGTGTCCAGACGAATCCGTCCGGCCGGATCGAGCAGAGGCTTCAGATCGTGAGCGCTCAGGTTGAGCAGTCGGCGGCATTCCGCACGGCGGGCTTTGTCTCTGGCGTAGGGCATGACGGATCTCTCCTCGAATGGGGTGCTGCCCGGTCAGCAGGAGGAAAGCCGTCTTGGCTGTAATGAGCGTCGAGAGGAGACGAGGTATCGCACCCTTTGGCCCGTAGCGGACCCCCTCCGGGAGAGAGTCCTCGACCGCCAGCCGGTCTCCGCGGCTGTGCGGGCCCACCGTATCGGGCCACGGAGTATCACACTGGGGGACACGCCAAGCCGAGGGAGACTCTGGATACAGACTGGGCGATGTCGAACCATCAGTTTGGCTGTCAAGAAAGGCCCCGCGTGGATCGCCAATATAGAGGGCGTTTGTCGAGCCTCGACAAGTGTGTAAGGGTGGGTGGCCGGGCTTGCCCATGTGGTGTCAGTGAGCCAGCGGGCGCTTACTGTGCGGTGATCGGAGAGACGGGCCGGTGGACAGCCGGTGGACGGACGCCTTTGGACGGGACATCACAGGGCGGCACTGCCCAACCCGCCACACATGCTCTGATCAGGCAAAACGTCATGAGGTAGCACGACGGAACACTACATGGCACGATCGCTCACGGTCTTGTAAAGCGGGGGTCGTCGGTTCGAACCCGACAGGGGGCTCCGCGGTGAAACCCCGGGTCGAGTCTTCGGCTTGGGGTTTCTCCATGATGCGAGTCGATCTCGGAAACGGTCTGAACGGCGGGAGTGCTGTGGGGAGTTCACGCCTGGCGCGGGGGAAGTCACCCCGGCGGCGGATCGCCGTCGTCGAGCCGCCGCCCAGCCTGCCCCGCGGCATCCGGGCCCGCCAGGAGACGTTCACGAACTGGTCGGGGACCGTGGCGGTCGAGGAGGTGTGGACGTGCGCGCCGGCCAGCCCTGACGAGGTCGTCGCGCTGGCCAACTGGGCACGGGCGAACGGCTGGCGGCTGCGGCCGTACGGCGGAGGCTTCAGCTGGGCGCCGCTCGTCGAACCCTCCGGGAAGCCCGCCAAGGTGCTGCTGGTGCACACCGCCGCGCACCTGACCGCCGTCACCGTGCGGCCGGGAAGCCCGGCGAGCGTCACCGCGCAGCCGGGCGTCACCATGGACGACCTGCTCGGCACCCTCAAAGCCGCGGGATACGGGCTCACCGCCTTTCCCGTGCTCGGCGCGGCGACATTGGGCGGGGTGCTGGCGACCGGGGGGCGTGGCACCGGGGTGCCCGCGCGCGGAGAGACGCCGCCGGCCGGGCACACGTACGGGTCGGTGGCCAACCTGGTGACCGGCCTCACCGCCGTGGTGTGGGACCCGGCCACGGAGAGCTACGCGCTGCGCACCTTCCACCGCGGCGACCCGGAGATCCAGGCGCTGCTGGTGAACCTCGGCCGCGCGTTCGTCACCGAGGTCACGCTGCGCGTCGGCGCGGACCGGCGGCTGCGCTGCCAGAGCTGGTGCGACATCGGCGCGGACACGCTCTTCGCGCCGCCCGAGACGGCCGGAGAACAGTCGCTGGCCTCCTATGTGGAGCGCTCCGGCCGGGTGGTGTGCCTGTGGTTCCCCTACACCACCCGACCCTGGCTACGGGTGTTCACCCCCGCCCCGGCCAAGCCCGCGCGGTCCCGCGAGGTGACCCGGCCGTACGCCTTCGCGTTCAACGACATGGTCCCCAAGGCCGTCTCGGGGATGCTGGGCGGGATCGCGGCCCGCGCCGGCGCGCGTACACCGCGGCTCACCCGGGCGCAGCTGGGCGCCGTCCGCGCCGGCCTGCGGCTGTCCCGGGCGCGGGACATCTGGGGATGGTCGAGCGACACTTTGCTGAACGTCCGTCCGACCACCCTGCGGATCACCTCGACCTGCTGGAACGTCGTGACCAGCCGGTCCCGCCTCCAGCAGGTCGTCAGCCGCTTCTACGCCCTCTACACCGAACTGCTGGAGCGGTACCGGGCCCAGGGCCGCTACCCGGTCAACGGGCCCCTGGAGATCCGGGTCACCGGCCTGGACCGGCCGGCCGACTGCGGCGTCGAGGGCGCGCTCGGCGCGCAGCTGTCCCCGCTGCGCCCGCGCCCGGACCACCCCGAGTGGGACGTGGCGGTCTGGTTCGACATGACGACGATGCCGGCGACGCCCGACTGCCACGCCTTCTACGCCGAGGTCGAGCAGTCGATGCGGTCCGCCTTCGCCGAGCCCTACGCGACCGTGCGCGCGGAATGGCCCAAGGAGTGGGCCAGCACCGGCGTTGCGGCGTGGAGCGACAGCGGGGTCACCGCCGGCGTCATCCCTGACTCGTACCGGGCCGGGCAGGAACCGCACGACGACTGGGACACGGCGATCGGGACCTTGACCGCTCTCGACCCCGCCGGCGTCTTCAGCAGCGGTTTCCTCGACAGCCTGCTGACCTGAAGGGGGAAGCTCATGCCGAAATGGTCACTGGACGACATGCCGGATCAGAGTGGACGGACCGCTGTCGTCACCGGCGCCAACAGCGGCCTGGGCTACCAGGTCGCGCGCGAGCTGGCCCGCCGGGCCGCCCGTGTGGTGCTGGCCTGCCGCGACGCGGAGCGCGGCGCGGAAGCCGTACGCGGGATCCGGGCCGAGACACCGGAGGCGGACGTCCACTGCCGGCTGGTCGACCTGGCCGATCTGTCGTCCGTGCGGTCCTTCGCCGAGGGCCTCGACACCGGACGGCTGGACCTGCTGATCAACAACGCGGGGGTGATGGGCGCGCCGCAGGGCAGCACCAGGGACGGCTTCGAGACCCACATCGGGGTCAACCACCTGGGCACCTTCGCCCTGACCTGCCTGTTGCTGCCCCGGCTGGCCGCCACCCCCGGTTCGCGCGTGGTGGGCGTCTCCAGCGCCGCGCACGCACTGGCCCGGGTCGACCCGGGCCGGCTCTCCGCACCGCGGCGGTACGGCCGGTGGACCGCCTACGGCAGGTCCAAGACCGCCGGGCTGCTGTTCACCCGGGAACTGGCCCGCCGGCTTTCCGAGGCGCAGGCCGCGACGATCGCCGTCGCCGCGCATCCGGGCTACGTGGCGACCGACCTGCAAGCCAAGGCCGTGGGCCCGGAAGGCCCCGACCTGATCGACCGGATGCTGAGGGTCGGCAACCGTTTCGTGGCCGGTTCGCCGGAGGGCGGCGCACTCCCGGTGCTGTACGCCGCCTGCGCGCCCGGAGTCGCGCCGGACACCTATGCCGGGCCGCGCGTCATCGGCCCGGGGGTGTCGGCGTCGGCGTGGCGTGCTCCCTGGGCCCGCGACGACCAGGTGGGCCGCCGGCTCTGGGCGGAGTCGGAGCGGCTGACCGGGGTGCGCGTCCCGCTGTCGCCCGCCGCCGGTCACCGCTGAGGCCGGCGGCGGGGGACTCAGCCGCCGGCCTGCCCGGTCCGCCGCCGGTAGCGGATACGGCAGGGCGTCTGCGGCACGGCCACGGGCGCCGCGTAGTCGGGCCGTACGGCGGTGTCGACGAGCTCGATCTCGAAGCGGCTCAGGATCCGGCTCCAGATGAGCATGATCTCCTGGTAGGCGAAGGCTTTTCCGGTGCAGCGGTGCTTGCCGCCGCCGAAGGCGGACAGCGGGCTGGGGGTGCCGCGGTGCTCGGCGCGGTCCGGGGAGAAGCGGTCGGGGTCGTAGCGGTCGGGCTCGGTGAACGTCCCGGGCAGCCGGTGCGAGGCGGCCGGGGAGATCATCACCCTGCTGCCGCGGGCGATCCGGTACCCGCCGTAGGTGAAGTCCTCTTCCGCGTCCCGCAGCAGCACGGTCGTCGGCGGGTGCAGGCGTTCCGCCTCGGTGACGCACTTGCGCAACGCGCTCATCCGGTGCACGTCCGGCACCGCGGGACCGGCGTCCTGCGCGGCCAGCGCGTCCTGCTCCCGGATCACCTCGGACGCCGTCTCCGGGTGTTGCAGGATCAGCGTCCCCGTCCAGCAGGCCAGCGCCGCGGTGTTGTGCTCGCCCGCGACGATGATGGCCAGCAGCAGGGACGCGGCGACCTCCTCCGGCAGCGGACGGCCGTCGCTGTAGCGGGACTCCAGCAGCGACACGACGAAGCGCTCACCGTCCGGGCTCTCCTCGCGGATCTTCCGGGCCGCGGACAGGATCACCTCCACCAGCTCGCGGCGGGCCCGGTCCCGGCGGCGGAAGGCGGGGATGGGCAGGTTCGGCCCGAGCAGCCAGGCCAGCCTTCCGGCCGCCTTCAGGTCGTCGAACAGCCGGACCAGATCACGCCCCACAAGCCGGCCGAACTCCGGTCCGATCAGGCACGCGGCGGCGATGTTCACGGACAGCTCGCTCATGACCGCGGGCAGGTCCGCCGTCCCGGCGTCGCCCCAGCCGTCGAGGAACCGGTCGATCTCCTCGGCCATGGCCTCGGCGTACCCGCCGACGGCGTTGCCCGACAGGGCGGGCAGCATCATCGTCATGTGCTCGTCGAAAAGCTCGGGCGGGGCGTCGAACAGGATGTTCTCGCCGAAGACCGGGGTCATCGACTCGTAGGCGCGGCGGCGGCCGAGGGTGTGGTCGGGGGCGCGGAAGACGGCGTCGCTGGCGGCCGGGCCGCACAGGACCGTGAACTTCCGGCCGGCGATCCGCACCGTGAACACATCGCCGGCCTTCGCCCGCGCCTTGACCAGGAAGGCGACCGGATCAGTGCCGAAGGCCACGGTGTGGCCGAGACCCGGCAGCCCTCCGGGCAGTGCCGGTGGCTCAAGACCGGTCACGTCGAGGTCAGTGGACATGTTCTCCCCCGTCCGGGACGCAAACTCCAGGCATGATCATATAGTTGACCGACTTTCAGAAAAGTGTCTGTTCGGCTGGTTCCACGAGAACAGATCGGCGCCTCGGCCGGGTCAGTCCTCGACCGTGATCGCCGACGCCGGGCACACCGCGGCGGCGTGCCGGACGTCCGCCAGCCGGGCGGCCGGGGGAGCGGCGTCCAGCAGCTCCACCAGTCCGTCCTCGTCGCGCTGGTCGAACACGTCGTCGGCGGTCAGCGCGCACTGTCCGGCCCCGACGCACTTCTCCCGGTCCACCACGATCTTCATGACGCACTCCAGGTGACGGGCAGCTCGGTGACCCCGCCGGTGAGGGGGATGCGGATCTGCAACTGGTCGAATTCCGTGGCGAGTCGCAGCGAGGGCAGGCGGCGGGCCAGCGCCGTGAACACCACCCGCAGCTCGGTGCGGGCGAGCGAGGCGCCGATGCAGAAGTGCGCGCCGTGGCCGAAGCCGAGGTGCGTCCGCTCCGGGCGGCCGGGGACGAACGACTCGGCGTCGCCGTAGACGTCCGCGTCGCGGTTGGCCGCGATGACCGACAGCAGTACGGCGTCACCGGCGCGGATCGTGACGCCGGCGATGTCGATGTCCGCCCGGGCGTACCGCAGCAGGCCGAGTTCGCCGGACAGGCCCAGCCGCATGACCTCGTCGACCACCGCGTCGACCCGGCCCTCGGGGTCGGCGACCAGCGCCTCCCAGTGGGGGCGGTTGGCGAGCAGGAACAGGGTGCCGACGCAGATCTGGTTGAGGGTGGTCTCGTGGCCGGCGAACAGCAGGCCGACGCATTGCTGCACCATCTCCTCGTAGCCGTAGGACGGGTCCTCGTGCTGGGCGCGGATCAGGTCGGAGATCACGTCCTCACCGAGCCGCGGGCGCTTGGTCTCGATGAGTCCGACCATGTAGCGGAAGAACTCCTCGTTCGCCTGGCCCGACTCCTCGCCTATGGTCGCGTCGGCTATGCGCTCGGACAGCCGGGCGAACAGCTTGTGGTCGGCCTCCGGCACGCCGAGCAGCAGGCAGATCATCGCGACCGGCAGCGGGTAGGCGAGCGTGGCGCGCAGGTCGGCCACGCCGTTGGCCTCGTGCTCCTCGGCGAGCCGGTCGAGATAGCCGTCGACCAGCTGTTCCATGCGGTCGGACAGGGTCCGCATCCGCTTGGCGGAGAACGCGGGCGTCAGCAGTCGGCGCACCCGGGTGTGGTCGGCCTCCTCGGTCTCGTACTCACCCGTCGGGCCGTCCAGCAGAGCGGCCGTCGAGAGGCGCGACGCCCGCTCGGGCTCGGGGTGGGAGCGCCCGAGCCGCTTGTCGGCCAGCAGCAGGCGGACCTCTTCGTAGCGTGTGACGAGCCAGGCCGGGTCACCCGCCGGCGTGATGACGGGCGCGATCGGTGCCTTCCTGCGCAGCACGTCGTAGAGCGGGGCGAGACCGAGGGGATTCGGCCTGGCGAACGGCAGTTGAGGACGTTCGGTAGCAGTGCTCACGGCGCGACGGTAGCAATTGCTGTGAGCGAACTGTGCGGTCAGGTGGCGTCGTCGAATTGCCTGGTGGGGGATTGCGTCGGAACGGGATGTCTCGTCGGGGTTCTCTTTGGTGAACGGTGAGTGATGTCGGCGTGGACGGCCGGCTTTCCGGCCCGCCCGGCTCCCCCGGCCACCAGCACCGCTTCGCCCCTGCATATATTTACTGATTCCTTGAGGCGATCTGACGTATCGAACCGGCATGCGCCCCCGGAGAATTCGCCGCGCTCGCTGTCCGGTGCCCTCTCCCCAGCAGAAAGACGTCTTCTTGCGTTCCAGACACGGATGGCTCCTGGTTCTCGCGCTCGCCCTGGGCGCGGGGACGCCCGGTACCGGCCCGGCGTTCGCCGTACCGGCGGCCCCCGCCCCCTCGGCGCCGCCGGGTCTGCGTGAGGAGGAGCGGTACTGGACGGCGGACCGCATGACCGACGCCGTCCCCGGCGACACCGCGGCGCACGCCGTGCCGCACGCGCACACCGACATGACCGCCAAGGGCCGGACACCGCCGGCCGGCACCCCCGCCCCCGAACACTTCGCGGGTCACCCGACGGTCGGCACGTTCTTCTTCGACAGCAGGCCGCTGGGCGGCCGGAGCACGTTCTGCACCGGCAGCGTCGTCCACACGGCAGCCAAGGACATCGTCCTGACCGCCGGACACTGCGCTCTGGGCCTGGCGAAGGCCGCCCACCGCATCTTCGTGCCGCAGTACACGAGCGGCAGACCCGCCGCGGGCCAGCCTTACGGCGTCTTCCCGGTCACCCGCGTGTACATCGACCCCCGCTACGAGGCGAACACCAAGAAGCCCGTCTCCGACCTCGACCTGGCCTTCGCGCAGACCGATCCCGGCAGCCGGGGCAAGGAGGTGGAGGAGGTCACCGGAGCCCTGACGTTCACCCCCACCGCCGGCTACGCCCGCCGCGTCACCGTCCTCGGCTACCCCAGCGCCGAGAGCGCCAACCCCCGGCACAGCCTGGTCCGTTGCCCCGTCACCACCACCCGGCTGCCGGGCTTCCGGCAGCTGAGCATGACCTGCGCCGGCTTCTCCGGCGGCGTCTCCGGCGGCCCCTGGATCGAGGACTACGACCCTGTCCGCGGCACCGGCAAGGTCGTAGGGAGCACCGGCGGGTACAACGGCGGCGGCAACGACACCAATGACGACTGGGTGTCCTACGCGCCGCTCTACGGCAAGGACGCCCAGGACCTGTTCGACGCCGCCGCCGCCCACCGCGCGGTGGGCCCGAGACCGCCCTACCTGCCGCCGCCGGTCTACGACCGCGCCACCTGGCGGCACGCGGTGGGTCTGACGGCGGGTTACTTCACCGCCGCTCCGGCGGCCGGCGGGACACGGCACATGGACCTGATCGCGCGGTGGGACGACGGCGGGGTCACCCTCTACCAGGGCGGTGACACCGGCGACCCCGCCCGCCCCTTCACCGCCGAGTACCGCCTCGCCCCCAGCCGCAGCATCTGGGCCAAAGCCGTCTCCGCGACCACCGTCGACACCGGCGCCGCCACCGACGGGCTCGCCGTGCGCTGGAGCGACGGCGAGATGACGCTCTACCCCGGCGTCGACACCAAAGGCTTCCACGGCGAGAGGCAACTCGCCCCGCCCCGCACCCCGTTGTGGCGCGACGGCGCCCGGCTCATGACCGGCGGACGCTTCACCCCCGGCGGCAACCGCGACGACCTCCTCGTCACCTTCAAGGACGGCCACGTCTCCCTCTACACCGGCCTGACCGCCAACGGCCTGAGGAAACAGACCCGCCTCACCGCCCCCAACCCCACCTGGCCCCACGCCGCCCAGCTCACCACCGGCTCCTTCACCAACACCACCGCCACCGACGACATCGTCGTCCGCTGGGACGACGGCGAGACGACCCTCTACCCCCGCCCGACCGCCCAGGGCCTGCCCCCCGAAACCACCCTCCGCCCCCCGAACCCCACCTGGAAGAACGCCTCCCTCATCACCGCCGGCGCCTTCACCACGACCACCCCCGACGACCTCCTGGTCCGCTGGACCGACGGCCGCCTCACCCTCTTCACCACGACCGACACCGACGGCCTCCGGCACGAGACACCCCTCGAACACTTCAGCCGGTAATCCGCTTGAACCGCGTCCGGGCGGCGGCGCCTAGCGGCGGTAGAGCGGGCGGGTCTCACCCCGGCAGCTCCAGTTCGAACCAGATCAGCTTGCTCCTGCCCAGAGGCCGCGCTCCCCAGCGGGTGGTCAGGCCGTCGACCAGGAGCCAGCGGAGTTCGTCCTCGTCGGGCAGGGTGCGGGTCTCGTCGGGGCGGGGGATGGCGGGGACGTTGGCGCGTACCTCGCAGCGGACCACCTCGCCGCGCCGCAGATGGAGCGAGACCGGGATCGCGGCGTACCGGACCGCGTAGGTCATGACCTCGCTGACCAGGAGTTCCATGAGGTGGCTCAGGTGTTCCAGGCCCCAGCGGAACAGCGTGCGGCGGGTCAGGCGGCGGGCGCGGGCGGGCGATCGGTCCTCCGGCTCCAGGAACCAGTACGCCACGTCGCCCGGCGCGATCCCCTCGAAGCGCACGGCGAGCAGCGCGGCGTCGTCCGGGCCGCGCAGGGCCAGAGCCGCGTCGCACAGCGCCTGCGGCGACGGCGGGTCCGCGCCCGCGCACCTCGCGGAGAGAGCCGCGCGCAGCCGCTCCACGCCGGTCCGCGCGTCGTCGTGCCCGAAGGGGAAGAACCCGTCCGTGCAGAGGAACAGGGCGGTTCCGGCGGGTGCCTCCAGGGTGACGGCCGCGAAGCCGGGCGGTACCCGGACGGCCTCGGCGGTGCCGTCCGGGTGCAGGAGGAGCGGCGGCGGATGATGGCCCGCGCCGGCGAGGGTGAGGCGCTGGGCCACGGGGTCGTAGACGGCGTACAGACAGGCCGCCGCGCCGCTGCCGTCGGCGGCCTGCCGGAGCACCTGCGCGGGGGGCAGGTCCAGGGCGGCGGCGGTTGTGAGGGTGTCGCGCAGCCGGCCCGTGGTGTCCCCGACGAGCAGCGCGACGCGGGCGCCGGGGAGCTGGAGCACGTCGTACCAGGCCCCTTCCGGGCGCCCCCCGCCGCGGGCCGCCAGCCGGACGCCGTCCGGGTCGGGCGTCACGAGTTTTGGCCTGTGGCGGGTGTCCCTGTCGATGCCGAGCGCGCTGTGGGTGGCGAGCTGGGCGGCCACCAGGACGTCGTCCGGCTCGAAGGGCGCACGGGCCGGCTCGCGCAGGAACAGCACCGCGCCCATCAGCCGGCTGCGGCTGCGCAGCGGGGCGAGGACCGACCGGCGGCCGGCCGGCACCTCCGCCGCGGCCTCGGCGCCGAGCAGTTCCTCCAGGGTGGTGCGGGCCGAGAGGGTGTCCACCATCCGGATCCCGGTCAGCGCCTGGGCGAGCGCGCTGTGCGGCCGTACCGGGCGGGGGACGGCCGCGGCCCGGCCGAGCTCGGGGAAGTACGCCGCCGTCCGGCCGGGGTGGCCCTCGGCCGGGGTCCGGACCCGGCCGACGCGGTGCAGCCGCAGCACCACCTGATCCCCCGGGTCCCGCAGATAGACGAGGACGCGGTCGGAGAACGCCGGCACGGCCGCCCGGCAGAGCCCGGTGACGACCTCGTCCAGGTCGCGGCCCCGGGCGATGCGCCGGGCGGCCGACACCACATAGCCCAGCCGGTCGCCGGACAGGCCGGAGGGGGCGGCTTCCGTCCGCGAGGACTCCACCTTGCCGGGCACGACGTCCACCCGGGTCCGGTAGCCCACGTCGGCGGCGGCCTGCCGTACCGCCTCGTGCTCCGCGTCCAGCACCTGGCACGCCCTGCGCAGGGCTCGGTCGACGTCGTCGGGGGCCGTGTCAGGAAGACCGGGCACCCGGGTGTCCGGCTCCGGGGCGTGGTCCGGGTACGGCTCGGCGGGGTGGCCCGTGCGGACGCGCAGCGCGGCCAGCTCGGTCTCCAGTTCCTGGATGCGGCGGGCGGCGTGATCGGCGACCTGCTGAGCCACGTCCCGGTCGCGCTCGGCGCGGTCCAACTGCTCGCTCAGTTCCGCCTGTTGCCGCTGTGCGCGCTGCAACGACCGTTCCAGCGTGCCGCCTTGCCGCGCGTCGGCTTCGGGTAACGCGTCCGCCCGGCGGCGCAGCCGTGCCGTGTCCGCCTGGGCCTGGCCCAGCATGGCGAAGAGCAACGTCGCGATGCGCAGGGCCTGTTGGCGGCCGCGCTCGCTGGTCTCGTACGCCTGCCGGACGATCCGCATCTCCTGGTAGGCCTCGATCGTGCGGTCCTTGGCGGCCAGCAACTCCCGTGTCAGGGCGAGTTCCTGCGCCCCTTCGACCGGGGTCGGGCTGGACTGCGCGAGGTCCCACAGTGCCCGCGCCTCCTTGAGCCGCAGCGCGCAGCTGTCGGCGGGTTCGTCGGGGAAGCAGACGTCGGCGACGGCTTCGACCAGGTCCCATTCCAGGGCCTTGCCGCTCAGGAGGTCGCGCAGGCGGCGGAGATGGGGTACGGCCCCGGCGCTGAAGTGGTCCGGCGTCAGCCGCGCGTGGAGCTGGGCCACGGACGTCCCGGCCAGCCAGGACCGCACCAGTACGACCAGCTGATTGATCTCCGCGGACGGTCCTTGCGGCGCCGCCCACGGCCGCCCGGACCGCTTTCCCTCGGAGCCCACGCAACCTCCCCTGGGGTTGTCCGCCGGACAACCCGGTGTTGTCACGGGAGAAACGCCCGCCCGGCCCAGCGGAGGCTTGCGCTCGGAGATCGTCGTACCTCCTCGTCCGTACGACCTGATCCCGGCGGTGCCCCGATGAGCAAGACCTCCCCAGCGCTCCTTCTCCTCGCACTGGCGGTGGCCGTTCTGTTCTCCCTGGCCGCCGCGGCGATCGCCTTCGCGCTGGCCCGCTGGGACGGAGCGACCCTCCCGAAGGCCCTCTCCCACAGCGGCGTCGCCTTCACGACGGGCCTCACCCTGTGCCTCGCGGTCCTGGCGGCCGTGAAGGGGTGAATGCCGTTTCATCAACGGGGGTGGGGGCTGGGCGGACACTTAAATCCGATTGGCTTCATGCGATGGGGGGGGAGGGGGTGGTGCGGGTTGACGGGTCCGGTGGGGGTGATGCCACCCGGTGGGGGCATTGGGCAGGGCTCGGATGATACTTGCGTATGTGCACCAGTTCATGTCCCCGGGGAAACGGGTCAGGCGTGGGGTGAGGGTGGTGTGGGCTTATGTCCGCAGTGCCCCCGGGACCTACCTCTGGCTCGGTGTGCTCTTTTTCACGACTGTCGCGCTGCATCACATGTCGGCCGAGTTCGAGACGGAGTTCCTGCGGCAGCGGTCGACGAATCTGAATGAGCTGTCGGACAACCCGGTGCGGGTGCTGCTGGTGAGCGCCATGTGGATCGACGGCGGGATGTGGACGCCGTACGCCGTGCTGTACACGGTGTTCCACGCGCGCGCGGAGCGCTGGCTGGGGACCTTGCGGTGGCTGGTCGTGTGCGTGGGCGTCCATGTGCTGGCGACGCTGATCAGCCAGGGGGCGCTGCTGATGGCGATCCGGGACGGGATCGCGCCCGCGCGGATGGCGGACACGCTGGACGTGGGGGTGAGCTACGGGCTCGCGGGGGTGGTGGGGGTGCTCACCTACCGGGTGCGGCGGCCGAAGTGGCGGTGGGCGTACCTGGCGGCCGTCCTGGTGTTCTTCGGGGCGCCGATGTTCTGGTCGCCGACGTTCACGGACTTCGGGCACCTCGTGGCCGTGCTCCTGGGGCTCGCCGCGTATCCGCTCACCAGGGGGCGGCCCAGGGGAGCTGTGGAGGGCATCTCCTAGGGACCCTTGGTCAGCTCACCCGTACGGGCTAACGTCCGCCTATGAGCACCGGTGTGATGAACGGCGGGGTGTCCTTCTGGTGGGCCGGCGAAGGCCTGCCCGCGACCCGGGACCCGCTGCCCGGGGACACGACGGCGGACGTGGTGATCGTAGGCGGCGGCTACACGGGCCTGTGGACGGCCTACTACCTGAAGAAGGCCGACCCCTCCCTGAAGGTGACCCTCCTGGAGGCCCGCTTCTGCGGCTACGGCGCCTCCGGCCGCAACGGCGGCTGGCTCTACAACGGCATCGCCGGCCGCGACCGCTACGCGCGCGTGCACGGCCACACCTGCGCCGTACACCTCCAGAAGGCCATGAACGACACCGTCAAGGAGGTCGTCGAGGTCCTGGAGAAGGAGTCCATAGACGCCGACGTCCACCAGGGCGGCGTCCTGGAGCTCGCCCGCACCCCCGCCCAGCTCACCCGCCTGCGCGCCTTCCACGCCCACGAGCGCTCCTACGACGAGCTGGACCGCGAGTGGTACGACGCCGGCGAGACCGCCGCCCGTGTCCGCGTCGCCGGCGCCCTCGCCGCCAGCTGGACGCCGCACGGCGCGCGCGTGCACCCCGTGAAGCTCGCCAAGGGGCTCGCACGGACCGTCGTAGGGCTCGGCGTGGACGTCTACGAGTCGACGCCGGTCACCGCGATCCGCGCGGGGCACGCCGTCACGCCCTACGGGACCGTACGCGCGCGCTATGTGCTGCGCTGCACCGAGGGGTTCACCGCCGGGCTCGCCGGGCAGCGGCGGACCTGGCTGCCGATGAACTCCTCGATGATCGCCACCGAGCCGCTGGGCGAGGAGCGGTGGGCGGCCCTGGGGTGGGACGGGCGGCAGGTGCTCGGGGACATGGCGCACGCGTACATGTACGCGCAGCGGACCGCCGACGGGCGGATCGCGCTCGGCGGGCGCGGGGTGCCGTACCGGTTCGGCTCCCGGGTGGACGTGGACGGGCGGACCGCCGAGGGGACCGTGGCGGCGCTGCGGGGGGTGCTGACGGACTTCTTTCCCGCGCTGCGGGGGGTGCGGGTGGAGCACGCGTGGTCCGGGGTGCTGGGGGTGCCCCGGGACTGGTGCGCGAGCGTGGCCGTGGACCGGGGGAGCGGGCTGGGGTGGGCCGGGGGGTACGTGGGGTCGGGGGTGGCCACGGCGAATCTCGCGGGGCGGACGCTGCGGGATCTGGTGCTGGAGCGGGGGAGTGCGCTGACCGGGCTGCCGTGGGTGGGGCACCGGGTGCGGCGGTGGGAGCCGGAGCCGTTGCGGTGGGTGGGGGTGCGGGGGCTGTACGCGGTGTACCGGGCGGCGGATCGGTGGGAGGGGGCGCGGGGGAGCGAGGGGTCGGCTTGGGTGGCTCGGGTGGCGGATTTGGTGGCGGGGAGGGGGTAGGGGGAGGGGGGTTTGGGGGGAGGGGGCTTCGCGGGGTGGGGGAGGGGCGATTTCGAGGGGCTCGGGTGGGGTGAGGTGCTTGAGCTGTGCGGGTCGCTCGGGCGGGGCGAGGCGCTTGAGCTGTGCGGGCCGCTCGGGTGGTTCGGGGGCTTCGGCGGGGGCGGTTCGGGTGGCCTGGGCAGGGGAAAGGTGCTGGTCAGGGGCATTGTCAGTGGTGGGGTGCAGGATGGGGGCATGGCGAGGACGAAGGCGAAAGTGAAGGCGGCGCGGCGGCCGGAGGTGCGGTTGCCGGAGCTGGGGGCGTTCGGGGGCGGGGAGCTGGAGCCGGACGGGGATTACGACGGGCTGGAGTTCCGGGAGCTGGACTTCGTCGGGCAGGACGGGTCCGGGGCGCGGTTCATGGACTGCGCGCTGACGGGGTGCGCGCTGGACGGGACGCGGCTGCGCAACGCGCGCTTCCTCGATTCGCGGCTGACGGCGCCGCGCGGGGTGGGGACCGACCTCGCGGACGCCACGCTGCGGGACGTGGAGATCGTCGAAGCGCGGCTCGGGGGTACGCAGTTGTACGGGGGCGTGCTGGAACGGGTGGTCGTGCGGGGCGGGAAGATCGACTACCTGAACCTCCGGCAGGCCCGGCTGCGTGATGTCGTCTTCGAAAACTGCGTTCTCGTCGAACCGGACTTCGCGGGCGCTCGTATGGAACGGGTGGAGTTCGTCGACTGCTCGCTCAAGGGGGCGGACTTCAGCGCGGCGGCCTTGTCGGATGTCGATCTGAGGGGAGCGGTGGAACTGGGGATCGCGGGCGGCGTCGACCGGCTGCGCGGCGCGGTCATCAGCGCGGCACAACTGGTCGATCTGGCGCCGGTGCTGGCGGGGGAACTGGGGATCAGGGTGGAGGAATGACGGGATGGGCACGTTTTACGGGAACGTACTGGTCGCGAGGGCCTGCCATGAGGTGGTGCCGCAGCTGACGGAGAGCGCTGCCGGGGGGCGTCCGCCGGTCCGCGGGTACGCCCTCGCGGTGGGGCCACGGCACACCGTGATCCATCCGGCGGAGGAGACGGAGGCGCTGACCCTCGCGGAGTCGGTGAGCCGCCGCCTTTCGGCGCCGACGTTGGGGATGTACCTGTTCGACTCGGATGTGCTGGTGATGCAGGTGTACGAGAAGGGGGAGCTGCGGCATCTGTATGACTCGTATCCCGGGTATTTCGGGGGTGGGGAGAGCGGGGGCCGGGAGTGGGGGGCCGGAGAGTGTGGGGGTGGTGATCCTGAGGGTGGCTCTGGGGGTGACTCCGGGGGCGACTCCGGGGGTGGTGGGTTCGGGGGCGCCGACTTTGAGGGCGGCGGCTTGGAGGGCGGCTTTGGGGGCGGTGGCTTTGAGGGTGGCGGCTTTGGGGCCGGCTTTGGGAGCGGTGGCTTTGAGGGTGCCGGTCTTGGGGGTGGCTCCGGAGGGGGTGGGTTCGAGGGCGGCGACCTTAGGGGGGCCGGTTTCGGGAGTGCCGGGGTGGACGAGGCCGGGGGTGGGCGGGGCGACTGGGCGGGTCGGGACGGAGCTGGGGGCGGCCGGGCGGACTGGGCGGGCCGGGGTGAAGCCGGAGGTGGGCGGGCCGACTGGGAGGGTCGGGACGGGGGCGGGGGCCAGGCTGACTGGACGGGGCGGTGGGAGCGTTCGGACCGCTGGACCAGATCCCGGCCGGAGCCGGTCGGGGCCGATCCGGCGGCGTTCCTTCCGCTGTCCGCCGCGCCGGTCGACCTGATGGCCCTGGAGTCGGTCCTGCGGTGCGTGCCGCTGGCGCGGGAGGACGGGGAGAACGGGCGGTACGTCTTCGCCGACGCCCAGCATTACGACGTGATGGCGCTGCTCGGGCTGGCGGCGCCGCGGCTGAACACGGGGTACGGGGCGTTGTCGCAGGGGTATCTGCCGCCGGGCACTGCGCTGACGGAGCTGTGGTTGCTGGGCGGGGCGACGTTCTGGGCGGGGGGTGCGCCGGCGGGGACGTTGTGAGGGGGTGTTGAGCGGCGGGCGGGCACGGGGTATGTGTCGAAGCCGCTGCTGGGGAGGGAGGGGGCGGGGGGCGGCGGGTTCAGGGGGCGGGGGGAACGGGCCTGTTGATCAGCCGTCCGACTTGCCGACGGCTGTCCGACTCGTCGGTCCGGTGGGCGTCTCCGTGCGCCGGGGGAACGTACTCCGTAGCTTGGGACTCCGTCGAGGGGGCCCGCCTTGCCCAGGGTTCCTCGGCGCCCGGATCCCCGTTCAGTCGATTCTCGGGAACTTCGCCTGGAGGGTCCAGATCGTCGGGTTTTCCGCCAGGTCCTCGTGCAGGTCGGTCAGGTCCGACAGGAGGTCGTGGAGGAAGTCCCTTGATTCCCGGCGGAGTTGGGAGTGGGAGAAGGAGAGGGGGGCCTCTTCCGCCGGCATCCAGTCGGCCTCCACGTCCACCCAGCCGAAGCGGCGCTCGAAGAGCATACGGTCGGTGGACTCGGTGAAGTCCAGCTCCGCGTACTGGGGGCGGGCGGCGCGGGAGCCCGCCGGGTCCTGGTCCAGCTGCTCGACGATGTCGCACAGCGCCCACGCGAAGTCCAGCACCGGCACCCATCCCCAGGCTGTGGACAACTCCCGGTCCGCCTTCGTGTCGGCGAGGTAGACGTCGCCGCAGAAGAGGTCGTGGCGCAGGGTGCGGGTGTCCGCCCTGCGGTAGTCCATCTGGGGCGGGTCCGGGAAGCGGTTGGAGAGGGCGTATCCGATGTCGAGCACGTAGGTGATGGTCGCATGGGGGTGGGGGGCTTGCAGGGTGGGGGCCGGGCGGTGAGGGGAGGGGATGGGGAGGGGGTGCGGGGAGGTGGGGTTGTTGGGCGGGGCTTGGGGAGGGGGTGGGCTTGGCGGGTGCGGCGGGTGCGGCGGGTGCGGCGGGTGCGGCGGGTGCGGCGGGTGCGGCGGGTGCGGCGGGTACGCGCGGGGCGAGCTTTGGGTCGGCGTCCGCTGGGGCTGCCGGGATGTCTCCCTCGGGCGGCTTCCCGAGCGGCTTCCCGTGGAGTCGCTCAAGCTTCGCCCGGCGGCGGCAGATGCAGCCGCTCTGGCCTTCGTTCGGCAGCAGCGGCAGACGCAGTCGCTCAAGCTTCGCCCGGCAGCAGCGGCAGACCCAGCCGCTCTAGACCTCGCCCGGTAGCCCCGGTAGCCCCGGTAGCCCCGGTAGCCCCGGTAGCCCCGGTAGCCCCGGTAGCCCCGGTAGCCCCGTTAACAGCGGCAGCTGCCGTCGCTCTAGACCCCGCCCGGCACTGGCCGGCAACCGCTTCCGCAGCACCACACAAGGGCGGCCCCCCTGCCTGTCCCTGCGGCGGTCGAGGATCTCGTACCCGAGTGCCGTCCAGAACGCCATCCCCTTGGGATTGTTCTCAAGTACCGCCAGCCGTACGGCCGTTCGGCCCTCTTCCCGGAAGCGGTGCTCCACGGCCCCGGCGATCCGGCGGCCGTACCCCTGCCGCCGCGCCCCCGCGTGGATCATCAGCAGCCCGATCCACGGGTCCGGGTCCGCCGGATCGGGGTGGCGGGCGAGGGCGATCACGATCCCGATCAGCTTCCCCTCGCTGCGGGCCAGCAGGATCTCGGTGCCGGGGTGGGCGAGGTCGTTGGCCAGCTCCTTCGCCACCTGCTCCGGCCGGATGTTCTCCGGGTCCGGGAAGTCGCCGCTCAGGGCGTGGAACTCCGCGTTCGCCGCGTACAGCGCGGTGAGTTCGGTGAGGAGGGGGGCCGGGATGTCGTGGTCGGGGGTCAGGGGGATCGGGTCCAGGCGCACAGGGGCAGGGTAGAGGCAGGACGACGGGTGGGGCGGCCGTGCGGTCAGTGGCGTTTGATCTCGAACCAGAGGAGTTTGCCGGTGGCGGGGACGTCGGGGTCGTGGCCGAGGGACCAGCCTCCCCAGGCGTCGGCGTACTCCTGGAGGAGGCAGAGGCCGCGTCCCGTTTCCGCCTCCGGCGGCGGGAGGGGGGTGGGGTGGGTGAAGGGGGCGGGGACGTGGGGGTGGGTGTCCCAGACGCCGACCCGTACTCCGCCGTGGGCGGGGGCGGTGAGGCGGAGGGAGGAGGGGCCTTTGGTGTGGAGGTAGGTGTTGGTGACGAGTTCGGAGGTCAGCAGTTCCACCGGGTGGAGGAGGTCGGGCAGGCCGTGGGCGGTGAGGATGGTCCGTACGGTCATGCGTGCGACGTGTGCGGCTTTGGGGGTGCGGGGGAGGCGGAGGGCGTAGGTCCAGTCGCTGGACGGGGATACGGTGCTCATGGGGTACCTCCGGGAGGAAGGAGCAGCGTCGGCTCGCTCAACTGGCGTTCCCTGCGGTGGCGTTGCCTGGGGTGGTGCGCTTCCGGCTTGTGGGTGGGGCGAGTTGGGCGGGGTGTGCACTACGGTAGAGCCGTTCGGGAGATTTATCTTCCAAACTCCGGAGACTTACCTTCTTTTCCCTCGTGTGAGTGACACGAACGCCGCTCTGCGGCCCGACAGGAGGTGCCGTGCCGCCCACGAGCAATCCCAGCTATCGCCAACGACGCCTCGGCATCGAGCTGCGCAAACTCCGCGAGCGCGCGGGGCTGACCGTGACGCAGGCCGCGCCGCACCTGGGCGTCAACCAAGGGCGCGTCAGCATGATCGAGACGGGGCGGAGTGCGTTGAGCGCGGATCTGGTCCGGTCGATGGCGTTGGCGTACGACTGCCCGGACGAGGTGCTGACCGAAGCGCTGGTGGCGATGACCGGGCGACGGCCCCGGGGGTGGTGGGAGGCGGACCGTGAGCATGTCCCCGCTGTCCAGCTGGACTTGGCCGAGATGGAGCATCACGCCACGGCCCTGAGGGTGGGCGTCACCGTCCATATCCCTGGCCTGTTGCAGACACCGGAGCACGCCAGGGCGGTTATGCGGGAGCACGTGGTGCCGCTGCGCGCGTACGAGATGGAGCACCGTGTCTCCTGCCGGGTCAAGCGGCAGGCCGTGCTGTTCGAGGAAGCCCCGACCCCCTATACGACCGTCGTGCACGAGGCTGCCCTGCGTATGGGCTTCGGCGGACCGGAGGTGGCCCGCGCCCAGCTCGGCTATCTCCTGGAGATGAGCGAGCGGCCGACGATAACGATGCTCGTCCTGCCCTTCGGCCAGACCGGCTTCCCTGCCGCCGGTCAGCCCATCACCTATGTGGCCGGTGCGGCTCCGCAACTCGACACCGTCGTCCTGGACACCGATCATGGCTGTGAATTCCTTGATGCGGAGGCCAAGTTGGAGCGTTATCGGGCCGTGCTCGATCGTATGGAGTCCCGTGCCCTTCCTGAGGCGAAGTCTCGTGACCTCATCCATCGCATCGCCCGAGACCTCTGAGGAGCACCGCCATGTCCGATCTCGTCTGGCATAAGTCCTCCTACAGCGCTGAAGGCGCCAACTGCCTTGAGATCGCCCCCACTCCAGCCCACCTCCACATCCGCGACTCCAAAACTCCAGCCGCACCCCACCTCACCGTCTCCCCCCTGAGCTGGGCCGGCTTTCTCCCTCTTACCGAAGAGCGTCGATCGCTGCGTTGATCAGGGCGCGGGCGTCCTCGCCGCGCACGGCGAGGGAGGACAGCTGGGCGAAGGTTCTGGCGTACATGGCCACCTCGTGCGGCTGGGTGACAGTCAGGTAGGCCGCCACCAACTCGACATTGACCTGGGCGTCGTCGAAGAGCCAGAAGCTCTCGACCGGCCAGAGCGTGGTGCGGTCGGCGGCGAAGGGGATCACGCTCAGGCTCAGGTTCGGCAGGGCGAACAGGGACAGCAGATGGCTGAGTTGTCCGGCCATCGTCGCGGCCCCGCCGATCCGGTGGCGCAGCACGCTTTCCTCCAGCACCACCGCGAGGCGGCGCGGACCCCTGTACAGGAAGCGTTGCCTGTCCACACGGACCCGCACGGCCTCTTCCACGTCGTCCGGCACCGTCCGCCTGTCGCGGATCGACCTGAGCAGGGCCTCGATGTACGCGGGGGTCTGGAGCTGTCCGGGGACGAGTGACCCTGAGTAGGCCCGGAAGTGGCGCGTCTGTTCGAAGAGAGGGTCCACGGACTGCTGGACGTGCTTGAGCCCCGAGCGCTCGATGCGGTGCCACTCGACGTACATGCCTTCCACGGCACGTGCGGTGGCGATCAGGTCGGCGGTCTGGGGCTGGGCGTCGCAGTGCAGTGTGTAGCAGCGGATGTCCGAGTCCGACGGTATCGTCCGGCCGTTCTCGATCCTGCTGCACTTGGACTCATGCCAGCCCGCCAACGCGGACAGCGCCCGCGCGGTGAGACCCGAATCCTTCCGGATCTCGCGCAGGCGCTGGCCGAGTGCCCGGCGGGCCTCGGCGACGCTGGACGAGGTGCTGCTCAACGCAGAGTGAACTCCGCGTGGTCGGTGGCCAGGGACCAGACGGACTCGAAGGAGTCCACGCAGAACTTCACGACCGCCGGGTCGTCGATGATTTCTACGGGGTCCTCTTCGGCGAACTCCCCGTCACCGGCGAAGTGGAGGAAGAGGACGACGCTGTCGTCGAAGAGCCAGAGGTCGTTCCCCGGGAGCGTCAGCCGGGAGGCCTGACGGCGTGGCAGCCAGCGGACCTGTTCGCCCGCTGCCACGTTGTTGACCGTTACATGGTGCTCGAACCGGATGTACTCCGACGCGGGCTCCGAGAAGATGCGGGCCCGCCGCAGCTGGACACCCTTCGCCCTGATGCCGGAGACCAGCTCCATCCAGGAGAGGTAGTCCGGGTCGGTGGTGCTCGGCTTATCCCGGACGCCGTTCTTCCACTTGATGAACTCGGGGTCGGACTCCATGTAGCCGTCGCGCATCTCCAGATGGATGGCTGAACGGGTACAGGCCAGCAGGTGATCGTTAATTGCCGATTCCGACGCCATTGCCGGTCACCTCCGGGAAGAACTGCATCATGCGGCGCGGGAATTCGATCACCGTCTCGTGCTCGGGGATGTCCATCTGCGCCAGCCGCTCAGGGGCGAACCTGATCAGCGCCAAAGCCAGCCTCCTCTGTTCAGACCTGACACTCAGTCTCGCGCCCAACAACCCGCTGTAGCCACCGACTTGCGCGAACTTGCGAGAGGGGAACCCTTACCTCTCGCCACCGGAGTGAACCCCGCATAAACAGACGCAAGTTGATAGCCCTGCCCTCCCCCGCCTCCCTACGTTCGTCCCACCCACAGCGGACGACCCGCAAGGAGGCCCGCATGACCACCACAACGCTCCACACCCGCACCGGCCGTTCCCTCGTCCCCGCCTCCGACTTCGAGACGCTGGCCGCGTTCTGCGCCGGCGAGTACGGCCTGGAACGGACCGTCGCAGACCGGGTCGTCGACCAGGCCCTGGCTCTCGTCCACGTCATGGGCACCACCCGCGCCGGCGCCGACATGGCCCCCTCCCGGCAGGTCGACCCTGGCTGGCACACGCTGATCCTGCACACCGACTGGTACGCCGCCTGGTGCCAGGAACAGTTCGGCTACTTCCTCCACCACGCCCCCAACAGCAAGACCCGCACCCGGGGTCTCATGACCGACGTCACCACCAGGCTCCGTGCCGCCGGCTTCGAGGTCGACGAACGCCTCTGGGGGACGGCCGCCGGCTGCAACGCACCCTCCTGCTGCGGCGACGGCCCCTGCTGCTGACCCGCACCCCCTTCCTCACAGCGGCCCGGCCACCCCCCGCCGGGCCGCCCCCGTCCGCGCCCGGAAACGGAAAACCCCGCCGTGCCGCTCCTCGAACTCGCCGCCACCACCCGCGTCACCCTCTTCCCCCTCAACGCCCTCTCCGTCGCCTACACCACCCGCTCCAGCGACCTCCGCGACCTGGGCGACATCGCGGTCGTCGCCGTCCTCGGCACCGACCGCAGCGACGGCGAGGAACTCTGGTACCTCGCCGACCAGTTGGGCGGACGCACCACCCCCCACGAACAGGCCCGCTGGCTCCTCACCCAGGCCACCCGCGCCCGCATGACCGCCACCGGCGACCACCCCCGCACCCCCTGGACCGCCGCCATCCACCGCCGCCACACCCTCGCCACCCTCTACGCCAACCACGACGTACTGATGACCGGCCGGATGACCCTGCTCGGCGGCTGAGCCCGGTGGGCAGGGTGCGCACGGCACTTGCCTGCTCCGGAGGGAGAACTCCATGGCCCCGCAGGGAGACCGGATGACGCGACGGCGGTCCTGCGGTGGGTCGTCGGCTTTCTTGAGGTGTCGGACGGCGTACCGGCCGGAGTGGCCCAGCGGATGGCACGCCGGCAGGTGCTCTACGACGGGAGCACAGCTATGAAGTCGTCCTCGGGGAGCAGGCGCTCTGCACGAGACATCGGCGGACCGGGCGTCATGCGCGGCCAACTGGATGGGCTGCCGGCCGAGTTCGGCCCCCCTCGCTCAAGCTCGCCGTTCTTCCCCGCGCCGCCGAGATGAGCGTCCTGCCGGGGCGGGGCTTCAATGTCTACGACGACAGCGGTGGCACGTACGAGCTCGTCTCCGCCGGCGTCGACATCACCGACCCCGCCGAAGTGGCCCTCCACCTCAAGGCGTTCGAAGGGTTCAGCCGGGCCGCCGCCCACGGCGAAGCCGATAAGGCGCTGATCGCCGAGGCCCTCGGCCACGGGAGGCGAGCGGCCTGAGACGTCAACCGCCCCGCTGAGCCGTCACCCTCCACGCCCACCACCGCACCTCCCCAGGAAATGAACAGACCCCAGGAGGGACGGTCCCGGGGTCTGTTCTGCCGCTTCAGGTCAGGGGGCCGCGGGCGAGCGCGGCTCCCTCAGGACCCTCAGACGTTCACCCCGAAGTCCTGGGCGATGCCGGCCAGGCCGGAGGCGTAACCCTGGCCCACCGCGCGGAACTTCCACTCCGCGCCGTTGCGGTACAGCTCGCCGAAGACCATCGCCGTCTCCGTCGCCGCGTCCTCGGAGAGGTCGTAGCGGGCGATCTCGGCGCCGCCGGCCTGGTTCAGGATGCGGATGTACGCGTTGCGGACCTGGCCGAAGTTCTGCGAGCGGTTCTCGGCGTCGTAGATCGAGACCGGGAACACGATCTTGTCGACGTCGGCGGGGAGGCCCGCGAGGTTGACGTTGATCGACTCGTCGTCGCCGTCGCCCTCGCCCGTGCGGTTGTCGCCGGTGTGGACGATGGTGTTGTCCGGGGTCTGCTTGTTGTTGAAGAAGACGAAGTGGGCGTCGGAGTAGACCTTGCCCGCCGGGTTGACGGCGATCGCGGAGGCGTCGAGGTCGAAGTCCGTGCCCGTGGTCGTACGGACGTCCCAGCCGAGGCCCACGGTGACGGCGGTCAGGCCCGGTGCCTCCTTGGTGAGCGAGACGTTGCCACCCTTGGACAGGCTTACAGCCATGGTTGGGAGTCCTTCCCTTGTCGTCTGACGTGCGTTTTCGTGCGTCGTTATCCCTAGGAACGCGCAGGCCACAGCGAAGGTTCCAGCTCCGGCCCACCATCTTTACTTTCTTTACCTTGCCGCCTCGGTGTAAGTCCGGCGTAAGTTGAGTCCGTACGTGCGTAAATCGCGTGACGTGCCCCGCCGCTGCCCTCACCATGGAACACATGTCCGGTCCCTATCCCGTCCGAGGCTCCGTCTCCCTGCCCGAGGCCGAGCTGGTGTGGCGTTTCTCGCGGTCGTCCGGGCCGGGTGGGCAGCATGTCAACACCAGTGACACGCAGGTGGAGCTGCGCTTCGACCTCGCCGGTACGGGGGCGTTGCCGCCGGTGTGGAAGCAGCGGGCGCTGGAGCGGCTGGCGTCCCGGCTCGTCGACGGGGTTCTTGTCGTACGGGCCTCCGAGCATCGTTCGCAGTGGCGGAATCGGGAGGCGGCGGCGTTGCGGCTGGCCGCGCTGCTCGCCGAGGCGACGGCGCCGCCGCCGAAGCCCCGGCGGGCCACTCGGGTGCCGCGGGGGATCAATGAGCGGCGGTTGCGGGAGAAGAAGCAGCGGTCGGAGACGAAGAGGGGGCGTGGGGGGCATGGGGGGCGGGATTGGTGAGGGCGCCTGCGGCGGGCGGGGCGGGGTAGTTGGGGGCTCGGGGAGTGGGGTGGCTTTGGGGGGCGCGGGTGGTTGTAGGGGGTGGGTGGCCAGAGGGGGGTGGGGCAGTTGCGGGGGCGGTGAGGGTGCTTCCCGGCTGCGGGCTGGCTGATGTGGTGAGGCCATTTGCGGGTTCGGCCCGGCTGAGGTGTGGTGAGGTCATCTGCGGGTTCGGCCCGGCTGAGGTGGTGGGGTTGCTTTCCCTTCCGGTTCGGCTGAGGTGGTGGGGTTGTCTTTCGGTTCGGGTTCGGCTGGTGGGGTGGGGCTGCCTCCGGCTTGGCCCGGCTGATGCGCTGAGGCTGCTTTCGGCTTGGCCCGGCTGACGCGGGGTGGTTGTTCTCTGGTGTGCCAGGTGACGTAGAACTCCCGTATCCCCCGTCGCCGCAGTTCCTCCGTCACCGACTTCACCGCGAAACGGCCGTAGCCCTTTCCCTGTTCGCCGGCGGCGATGTTCAGTCGCCATAGGCCGGAGCGGCGTACGGAGCCGCCGTCGGCGTACCAGTCGATGTCCAGGAACGCCATCAGGAATCCGACGGGCCGCTCACCGTCGAGGATCAGGCGGGGCCAGGCTGTCTCGCCGTGCGCGTATGCCTCTGCCAGTGATTTCACCACCGGGGATACCGCGAACTCCTGCTCCGGGGCGACCTTGATTTTCAGCGCTGCCTCGATGTTCGCGGGGGTTATCGGGGCGAGGTGCGGGGTGTTCATGGGCGCACCTTAGGTATCCGTTCCGGCGGGCCGCGAGGGAATTTCCCTGAGGGAGGGGGAAGGGCGGCGGGGTCTCCGGAACAGATCCTGCATCTCGCCCCTGGCGGGGCAGGCCGGCGTGAGCGTGACCGCTGGCTCAAGGGGAACCGGCACCTCCGGCAGGCGCCAGCGCCGGTACGACTCCTCGCCCCGTGCGGTACGACCTCCCCGGCCGAAGTTCTGCTCCGGTACGGCATCCCCGCTCGTGGCTCTGCTGCGGTACGACTCTCTGCCCGTAGCTGCGCCTCGGTACGGCTACTCCGCTCGCAGTTCTGCTCCGATACGGCCTCTCCATCCGTAGCCGTGCCTCGGCAGAACTTCTTCACCCGCAGCTCTGCGGATACGGCCTGCCTCCCCGCCCGCACCTCTACCCCGGATCTGCTCCCCATCTCTCGCCGCCCCCGAACCAGCCCCCTCTGGAGTCACCCCCGAGACCGGCATCCTCGAAGCTGTCGCGCTCGAAGCTGTCGCCCTCAAGGCCGTCGCCCTCGAAGCTGTCGCTCTCAAGGCCGTCGCCCCAAAGGCCGACGCCCTCAAGGCCGACGCCCTCAAAGCTGTCGCCCCCGAAACCACCACCCCCGGAGTCACCCTCAGGATCACCACACCTCCGTTCTCCGGCCCCACTCTCCGGCCCCCCACTCTCCGGCCCTGCCTTCCCCGCCCGTCTCCCTGACCGTCCGCCCCCTATCCGGCCGGCAGTCTGTCCGCTCGCCTCCCGCCGGATCGCCCCTCTCCCCGGCCCCGCCTATCCGCCCGCCCCTAACCCAGCCGTCCCCCAAACCCCACCCCCACAGAAGCGCGCCCCCTCCACTCCGCGCCCCTCCCACCCCGCAAGCCCCCTCCAACCTCCCCGCCCCGCCGGGGCGGCAAATGCTCACCCCGCCCCTCATAACTCCCCCCCCTCGAACCCCCCTCACTCAAGCCCTCTCACTCCGCTTCCCTCGACCCCCCCTCACTCAAGCCCTCTCGCCCCGCCCCCCTCGAAACCCCCTCACCCAAGCCCTCTCACCCCACCCCCCTCGAAACCCCCTCCACTCCAACACCCCTTGCCCCAGCCCCCTTTCACCCCCGACCCCCGTCTCCCGCCCCCGTCCCCTGAC
>NZ_JBVLTJ010000015.1:0-196876 GCF_055597585.1 Streptomyces sp. AMJ-169 | reverse complement strand
CACCTCCGGTCATTCAGTGGCTCTGGCCGCAGCGGCTTGACTTGTTAGGCACGCGAGATGTCTCTCGGGGGTAAGAAAATCGGGCCCGCCCCTAGAAAAGGAACGGACCCGAGAGCGCCCTAAAGGGGCGCGGGGAACTGCGCGACCAGCCACGACGAACCCGCAGCCGCCGGCCAAGCAGCACCCACCGGACGACTAGGCGTCCTTGGACTCCTCGGCCGGAGCCTCAACGGCGTCCTCGACCTTGGCCTCAGCAGCAACCTCGGCGTCCTTAGCGGCACGCTTGGTGGCAGCCTCAGCCTCACCCGTCGCAGCCTGTGCAACAGTCAGCGCCTCGACCAGCTCGATGACAGCCATGGGCGCGTTGTCGCCACGGCGGTTACCGATCTTGGTGATACGGGTGTAACCACCCGGACGGTTCTCGTACCGCGGGCCGATCTCGGTGAAGAGCGTGTGGACGACGCTCTTGTCCGTGATGACCTGGAGCACCTGACGGCGGTTGTGAAGGTCACCCTTCTTCGCCTTGGTCACCAGCCGCTCGGCGTACGGCCGCAGCCGGCGCGCCTTCGCCTCGGTGGTGGTGATCCGGCCGTGCTCGAAGAGCGCCTTCGCGAGGTTCGCGAGGAGCAGCTTCTCGTGCGCGGCACTGCCGCCCAGACGGGCACCCTTGGTGGGCTTCGGCATTTCTTTCTCCTGAGGTGTCTGCCCCGGCCGTGTCAGGTACCGGGGTCAGGAACCCGGTGAGCGGACGCTCACCGGCAACGACCGGTCAGTACTGGATCAGTACTGCTCGGTCTCCACGAAACCCGCGTCCGCGTCGTCGTCGGCGCCGAAGGCGTCGGCGGCGGCGGTCGGGTCGAATCCGGGCGGGCTGTCCTTGAGGGCCAGGCCCATGCCGGCCAGCTTCGCCTTGACCTCGTCGATCGACTTCGCACCGAAGTTGCGGATGTCGAGGAGGTCGGCCTCGGAACGCGCGACGAGCTCACCCACGGAGTGGATGCCCTCACGCTTGAGGCAGTTGTACGACCGAACGGTGAGCTCGAGCTCCTCGATCGGCAGCGCGAGATCGGCGGCGAGGGCGGCGTCCGTCGGGGACGGGCCCATGTCGATGCCCTCGGCGTCGATGTTCAGCTCACGCGCGAGACCGAACAGCTCGACCAGCGTCTTGCCCGCGGAGGCCATGGCGTCACGCGGACGCATCGCCTGCTTGGTCTCGACGTCGACGATCAGCTTGTCGAAGTCGGTGCGCTGCTCGACACGGGTCGCCTCGACCTTGTACGTGACCTTCAGCACCGGCGAGTAGATGGAGTCGACCGGGATCCGGCCGATCTCCTGGCCCACCTGCTTGTTCTGCACGGCGGAGACGTAACCGCGACCGCGCTCGACGGTCAGCTCCATCTCCAGCTTGCCCTTGCCGTTGAGCGTGGCGAGGACGAGGTCGGGGTTGTGCACCTCGACACCGGCCGGGGGCGCGATGTCGGCGGCGGTGACCAGGCCCGGGCCCTGCTTGCGCAGGTACATCACGACCGGCTCGTCGTGCTCCGAGGAGACGACCAGCTGCTTGATGTTGAGGATCAGGTCGGTGACGTCCTCCTTGACGCCCGGCACGGTGGTGAACTCGTGCAGGACACCGTCGATCCGGATGCTGGTGACAGCGGCACCGGGGATCGAGGAGAGGAGCGTACGGCGCAGGGAGTTGCCGAGGGTGTAGCCGAAGCCCGGCTCCAGCGGCTCGATCACGAACCGGGAGCGGAACTCGTCGACGACCTCTTCGGTCAACGAGGGACGCTGAGCGATCAGCATGAAACAAATCCTTCAGTCATGGGCGCCCACTATTTGACACCCGTACCACTGACAAGGGTACGGGCGATACGACCCCGAAGAGCCGTACCGCCCGAACCCCCGAAAACCAAAACGTCAAACGCGACGGCGCTTCGGCGGGCGGCAGCCGTTGTGCGGGGTCGGGGTGACGTCCTGGATGGAGCCGACCTCGAGACCCGTCGCCTGGAGCGAACGGATCGCGGTCTCACGACCGGCACCCGGGCCCTTGACGAACACGTCGACCTTGCGCATGCCGTGCTCCTGCGCGCGGCGGGCGGCCGACTCGGCGGCCATCTGCGCGGCGAACGGCGTGGACTTGCGGGAGCCCTTGAAGCCGACGTGGCCGGCGGAGGCCCAGGAGATCACGTTGCCGCTCGGGTCCGTGATGGACACGATCGTGTTGTTGAACGTGCTCTTGATGTGCGCCTGGCCGTGCGCGACATTCTTCTTTTCCTTGCGGCGCACCTTCTTGGCAGCGCCCTGACGACCCTTGGGGGGCATCTAGTTACTCCTACGGGGAGGTGGTCGGTCCTACAGCGAAGACCGCTGGTGAAGCGAAGTCCGCTGTGGACTACTTCTTGCCCGGCTTCTTCTTGCCGGCGATGGCGCGACGCGGGCCCTTGCGGGTGCGGGCGTTGGTGCTGGTGCGCTGACCGCGGACGGGCAGGCCACGACGGTGACGCAGACCCTGGTAGCAGCCGATCTCGACCTTGCGGCGGATGTCGGCCTGGATCTCGCGACGGAGGTCACCCTCGGTCTTGATGTTGCCGTCGACGTACTCGCGGATCGCGACGAGCTGCTCTTCGCTCAGGTCGCGGACGCGGGTGTTGGGGTCGATGCCGGTCGCGGCGAGGGTCTCCTGCGACAGGGTCCGGCCGATGCCGAACACGTAGGTGAGGGCGACCTCCACGCGCTTTTCGCGCGGGATGTCAACACCGGAAACGCGTGCCATTCAATGGCTCCTGGTGATCTTCGGAGGTCTTCCGCAAGACCGCGTCCCGACCGCCGTACCAGGTACGAATCGGGTCCCCGGCCTCCGAACCGGGGGTATCAGGGGCCGTGAACGGCACCTGGGTCCTGCGTATGAACAAATTCAGCTCGCGTCGCGCGAAGTTTCTGCGGGTGCAGAGGGTGAGGATCGGGTTGCGATCAGCCCTGGCGCTGCTTGTGGCGCGGGTTCTCGCAAATGATCATGACCCGGCCGTGACGGCGGATCACCCTGCACTTGTCGCAGATCTTCTTGACGCTCGGCTTGACCTTCATGGGATTGAGGTTCTCCGGGTCAGTTGCCATCGCCCCCGGGAAGAGGGGCTGGGCAAGATCTACTTGTACCGGTAGACGATCCGGCCACGGGTCAGGTCGTACGGAGAAAGCTCCACCACGACCCGGTCGTCAGGGAGGATACGGATGTAGTGCATCCGCATCTTGCCGCTGATGTGTGCCAGGACCTGGTGGCCGTTCTGGAGCTCGACCCTGAACATGGCGTTCGGCAGAGACTCGACGACAGTGCCCTCGATCTCGATGGCACCTTGCTTCTTGGCCACGCTTTGCCCTTCGAATCGACTACCTTGATCGACTGCCGTCCACTCGCCTGTCCGTATAAGGACACACGGGTACACGAGAGCCGACGAGTCAGTCTACGACAGGCCACTCGGAAAGACGAATCGAGTAAGGATGCCCTAGCTCAGAGATCCTTACACAAGCACTCAGCCCAGCGGATCGGGAGCGGCCTCGACGCCGAACTCCGCGAGCTTGGCCTTCCCCCCGTCGACGGCGGTCAGCACCAGCGGCCCCGCCTCGGTCAGCGCGACGCTGTGCTCCCAGTGCGAGGACCAGGTCCCGTCGGTCGTGATGACCGTCCAGTCGTCCTCGAGCACCTCGGTGCGCGGCGTCCCCAGCGAGACCATCGGCTCGATCGCGAGGCAGAACCCGGGGACCAGCTTCGGCCCCTTCCCGCGCTTGCGGTCGACGTAGTTCAGCAGGTGCGGGTCCATGTGCATCTCGGTGCCGATGCCGTGGCCGCCGTAGTCCTCGATGATCCCGTACCGCCCGCCGCCGGGCTTCGGCTGGCGGCGGATGTACGTCTCGATGGCCCGGGAGACGTCGACGAGCCGGTTGCCCAGCTTCATGGCGGCGATGCCGGCCCACATCGACTCCTCGGTCACCCGCGACAGCTCGACCAGCTCGGAAGCGTGCCCGGATCCGACGAAGGCGGTGTAGGCGGCGTCCCCGTGCCACCCGTCGACGATCGCCCCGCAGTCGATGGAGATGAGGTCCCCGTCCTTCAGGACGACCTCGTCGGAGGGGATGCCGTGGACGACGACGTCGTTGACGGAGGTGCAGATGGTCGCCGGGAACCCGCCGTAGCCGAGGAAGTTGGACTTCGCGCCGTGCTCGGCGAGCACCTTGCGCGCGACCTCGTCGAGATCCTTGGTCGAAGCCCCCGGCACTGCCGCTTCCCGCGTCGCCGCGTGAATGGCGGCGACGACCAGCCCCGCCACACGCATCTTGGCGATCTGCTCGGGGCTCTTGATCTGCACCATGGGGACTACGGCCTTTCTTGACCAGCGGGACGTACGAACACGCTCAACGATACGGCGACCACGAACCAGCCCGTCCGGCGCTTGAGGACAAGGCCCGTTCAGGGCCGTTACACGCGTCGGCCGCGACTCCCTTAACGGAATCGCGGCCGGACACGACAACAAGGCTAAACAGCGCCGTCCCCGCGCTTCAGCGCAACCAGCGCCCGCTGGGTGACCTCGTCCACCGGCCCCATCGCCTCGATCGTGACCACCAGGCCCTGCGCCTTGTAGTAGTCGATGATCGGCTCGGTCTGGGTGTGGTAGACCTCCAGCCGCGTGCGGACCGTTTCCTCGGAGTCGTCGTCGCGCTGGTACAGCTCCCCGCCGCAGACGTCGCAGACGCCGTCCACGGCCGGCTTCTTGTACGTCACGTGGAAGACGTGGGCGGAGTCGGTGCGGCAGACGCGGCGGCCCGCGATCCGCTTGACGACCTCGTCCTCGGGGGCCTCCAGGTCGAGGACCGCGTCCAGCTTGATGCCCTCGGTCTTCAGGACCTCGTCCAGCGCCTCGGCCTGGGAGACGTTGCGGGGGAAACCGTCGAGGAGGAAGCCGCCGGCGGCGTCGTCCTGCTCCATGCGGTCCTTGGCCATGGCGATGGTGACCTCGTCCGGGACGAGGTTGCCGGCATCCATGTAGGACTTCGCGAGTTTGCCCAGCTCGGTCTTCTGGCTGATGTTGGCGCGGAACAAGTCACCGGTGGAGATATGAGGAATGGAAAGCGTCTCGGAGAGCCGAGTCGCCTGCGTTCCCTTTCCAGCACCAGGCGGCCCGACGAGGACGATTCGCATCAGCGGAGGAACCCTTCGTAATTGCGCTGCTGGAGCTGGCTCTCGATCTGCTTCACCGTCTCGAGGCCGACACCCACGATGATCAGGATGCTGGTCCCGCCGAACGGGAAGTTCTGGTTTGCCCCGAAACCAACCAACGCCATCGTCGGGACGAGAGCGATCAGACCCAGGTACAGCGAACCCGGCCAGGTGATCCGGTTGAGCACGTAGGAGAGGTACTCAGCGGTCGGTCGGCCAGCCCGGATGCCCGGGATGAAGCCACCATACTTCTTCATGTTGTCGGCGACTTCTTCGGGGTTGAAGGAGATCGCGACGTAGAAGAAGGCGAAGAAGACGATCAGCAGGAAGTACAGGGTGATGTAGATCGGGTGGTCGCCGCGGGTCAGGTTGTCGTTGATCCACGTCTTCCAGCTCGCGTTGCCGCCGGAGAACTGGGCGATCAGCGCGGGGATGTAGAGCAGCGACGAGGCGAAGATGACCGGGATCACACCGGCCTGGTTGACCTTGAGCGGGATGTACGTCGACGTACCGCCGTAGGACCGGCGGCCGATCATGCGCTTCGCGTACTGGACCGGGATCCGGCGCTGGGCCTGCTCGACGAAGACCACCAGGGCGACCATGATCAGGCCGACCGCGATGACGGTGCCGAACTCGATCCAGCCGTCCGCGAGCTTGCCCTGCTTCTTGATGGCCCACAGCGCGGAGGGGAAGGTCGCGGCGATCGAGATGAACATCAGGATCGACATGCCGTTGCCGATGCCGCGGTCGGTGATCAGCTCACCGAGCCACATGACGACACAGGTGCCGGCGGTCATGCAGATCACCATGACGACGGTGGAGAAGATCGCGCGGTCCGGGACGATCTGGCTGGCCACGGAGCACCCGTTGAACAGGGCGCCGCTGCGGGCGGTGGCGACGAGGCCGGTGCCCTGGAGGATGGCGAGCGCCACGGTCAGATAACGGGTGTACTGCGTGATCTTCGTGGTGCCGGACTGCCCCTCCTTCTTCAGCGCCTCAAGGCGGGGGATCACCACGGTCAGCAGCTGGAGGATGATGCTCGCGGTGATGTACGGCATGATGCCGAGCGCGAAGATCGTGATCTGGAGCAGCGCGCCGCCGCTGAACATGTTGATCAGACCGAAGAGGCCCTGGTTGCCGGACGCCTCTTTGACACAGGTCTGCACGGACGAATAGTCGACGCCCGGGATCGGGACGTGGGTACCGACCCGGTAGACCACGATGATGCCGAGCGTGAAGAGCAGCTTCTTGCGCAGGTCGGGCGTCCTGAACGCCCGGGCGAACGCGGTGAGCACGGTGCCTCCTGCGACCCCCGCGCATCTGCGTCAAGGGTGACGGTCTTGAGGTTCGACGGTGTGGAAATGCAGCAACACAAACAGAAAACAGACAGCGCAGGCCACCTTACCGGCGACACTGCCCCCCTTGGAACGACCGACCGGGGATACCCCTTATGTGGGGTATCCCCGGTCGGGAATCGCTCATGTCATCGAGACGCCTGCGTAAGAGTCAGACGAGCTCGGTGACGGTGCCGCCGGCGGCGGTGATCTTCTCCTTGGCGGAGCCGGAGACGGCGTCGACCGTCACCTGCAACGCCACGGTGACCTCACCCTGGCCGAGCACCTTGACCAGCGCGTTCTTGCGAACGGCGCCCTTGGCCACCAGACCCTCGACGGTGACCTCGCCACCCTCGGGGTAGAGGGCGGCCAGCTTGTCGAGGTTCACGACCTGGTACTCGGTCTTGAACGGGTTCTTGAAGCCCTTGAGCTTCGGCAGACGCATGTGGAGGGGCATCTGCCCACCCTCGAAGCGCTCCGGAACCTGGTAACGGGCCTTGGTGCCCTTGGTACCACGACCGGCCGTCTTACCCTTCGACGCCTCACCACGACCGACACGGGTCTTGGCGGTCTTGGCGCCGGGGGCCGGACGGAGGTTGTGGATCTTGAGCGGGTTGCTTTCCGCCATGATCAGTCGACCTCCTCGACCGTCACGAGGTGGCGGACGGTGTGCACCATGCCGCGGAACTCGGGGCGGTCCTCCTTGACGACCACGTCGTTCAGGCGCTTGAGGCCCAGCGAACGAAGGGTGTCACGGTGGTTCTGCTTGCTGCCGATGTACGACTTCGTCTGCGTGATCTTGAGACGGGCCATTACGCACCCGCCCCGGCACGCGCCCGCAGCAGAGCCGCGGGAGCGACGTCCTCGAGGGGCAGACCGCGGCGGGCCGCGATCTCCTCGGGGCGCTGAAGACCCTTGAGGGCCTCCACCGTCGCGTGGACGATGTTGATCGCGTTGTCGGAGCCGAGCGACTTCGACAGCACGTCGTGAATACCGGCGCACTCGAGCACGGCGCGCACCGGACCACCGGCGATAACGCCGGTACCCGGGGAAGCCGGCTTCAGAAGGACGACGCCGGCCGCCTTCTCACCCTGGATGGGGTGCGGAATGGTGCCCTGGATACGGGGGACCTTGAAGAAGTGCTTCTTGGCCTCCTCAACACCCTTGGCGATGGCGGCCGGCACCTCCTTGGCCTTGCCGTAACCGACACCCACGGTGCCGTCACCGTCGCCCACCACGACCAGCGCGGTGAAGCTGAAACGACGACCACCCTTGACAACCTTGGCGACACGGTTGATCGCGACGACGCGCTCTACGTACGCGGTCTTCTCGGCGGCGGCAGCGCCACCGTCACGGCCCTTACGGTCCCGCCGCTCGCCGCCACCGGCGCCGCCACCGCGGCGCTGGGGTCCAGCCATTGGATTACCTCTCTCTTTCCGCTAGCTACGAGCGGCTCAGAACTTGAGCCCGGCTTCGCGGGCGGCGTCCGCCAGGGCGGCGATGCGCCCGGCGTACTGGTTGCCGCCACGGTCGAACACGACGGCCTCGACGCCCGCGGCCTTGGCGCGCTCGGCGACCAGGGCCCCGACCTGCTTGGCCTGCGTGGACTTGTCGCCCTCGCCACCGCGGATCGAGCTGTCCAGGGTGGACGCCGACGCAAGGGTGTGCCCCTTGAGGTCGTCGATCACCTGGGCCACGATGTGGCGGTTGGAGCGGGTAACGACCAGACGGGGACGCTCTTCCGTACCGTTGATCCGCTTGCGGATGCGCAGGTGACGGCGCTTGATCGCGGCGCGCTTGTAGGCGTCGCCCTTGAGGATCTTCTGTCCGTATGCCATGGCTTACTTACCCGCCTTTCCGACCTTGCGGCGAATGACTTCGCCCTCGTACTTGACGCCCTTGGCCTTGTACGGGTCGGGCTTGCGGAGCTTGCGGATGTTGGCCGCGACCTCGCCGACCTTCTGCTTGTCGATGCCCTCGACCTGGAACCGGGTCGGGGTCTCGACCTTGAAGGAGATACCTTCGGGGGCCTCGACCACGATCGGGTGGCTGTAACCGAGAGCGAACTCCAGGTTGGTGCCCTTGGCCTGGACGCGGTAACCGACGCCGCTGATCTCGAGCTTCTTCACGTAACCCTGGGTCACGCCGGTGATCATGTTCGCCACCAGCGTGCGGGACAGGCCGTGCAGGGCCTTGCTCTGACGCTCGTCGTTGGGGCGGGTGACGCTCAGCACGCCGTCCTCGCCCTTGGCGATGTCGATCGGTGCAGCGACGGTGTGGGTCAGCTCGCCCTTGGGGCCCTTGACCTTCACCGTGCGGCCGTCGATGGTGACGTCCACGCCGGCGGGAACCGCGATGGGGAGCTTGCCGATGCGCGACATAGCTGTTTCCTCCGTTCCCTTCTGCTACCAGACGTAGGCGAGAACTTCTCCGCCTACGCCCTTCTTGCCGGCCTGCTTGTCGGTGAGGAGCCCGTGCGACGTGGAGATGATCGCCACGCCGAGGCCGCCCAGCACCTTCGGCAGGGAGGTGGACTTCGCGTACACCCGGAGACCGGGCTTGGAGATCCGCTTGATGCCCGCGATGGAGCGCTCACGGTTCGGGCCGAACTTCAGCTCGAGGGTGAGGTTCTTGCCGACCTCGGCGTCCTCGACCTTCCAGCCCGTGATGAAGCCCTCCTGCTGGAGGATCTCCGCGATGTGCGACTTGATCTTGGACGCCGGCATCGTCACGGAGTCGTGGTACGCCGAGTTCGCGTTCCGCAGACGCGTCAGCATGTCTGCGATCGGATCAGTCATGGTCATGAATTGGCCTGTGGCCTTTCTCGCCGGGGTTTCCTATATGCGCCATCCCTCTCCTCGTATCTCCCCGGACGGATCCGGGGGACGAGACGGGTGCGGTGCGGGGACCTACGGCGTAGTAAGTCGTGTGGGCGGCAGAGGCCCAACCCTCCCAGCCTAAGCCATGGAAGGCGGGCCTCTTACCAGCCCAGTTGCTTACCGAGAGGTCCAGGAGTCCCTAAAAGAGGGGACTACCAGGAGCTCTTGGTCACGCCCGGCAGCTCGCCACGGTGAGCCATCTCACGAAGGCACACGCGGCAGAGGCCGAACTTGCGGTACACGGAGTGCGGACGGCCGCAGCGCTGGCAGCGCGTGTAGCCACGCACACCGAACTTGGGCTTGCGGGCGGCCTTGGCAATCAGAGCCTTCTTCGCCATCTCGCTCACGCCTCCTTGAACGGGAAGCCGAGGTGACGAAGGAGCGCGCGGCCCTCAGCGTCGTTGGTCGCCGTGGTCACCACGGTGATGTCCATACCCCGGGTACGGTCGATCTTGTCCTGGTCGATCTCGTGGAACATGACCTGCTCCGTGAGACCGAAGGTGTAGTTGCCACGGCCGTCGAACTGCTTGGGGGACAGACCGCGGAAGTCGCGGATGCGCGGCAGCGCGAGCGACAGGGTGCGGTCCAGGAACTCCCACATGCGGTCGCCACGGAGCGTGACGTGGGCACCGATCGGCTGGCCCTCACGCAGCTTGAACTGCGCGATGGACTTACGGGCCTTGGTGACGGCCGGCTTCTGACCGGTGATCGTGGTCAGGTCGCGGATCGCGCCCTCGATCAGCTTCGAGTCACGGGCGGCGTCGCCGACACCCATGTTGACCACGATCTTGACGAGACCGGGGATCTGCATGACGTTCTCGTACTTGAACTCGTCGTGCAGCTTGCCCGCGATCTCCTCGCGGTACTTCGTCTTGAGACGCGGAGTGGTGGTGGTAGCCATCAGATGTCCTCACCCGTCCGCTTGGCAACGCGGATCTTGTTGCCCTCGTCGTCGAAGCGGTAACCGACCCGCGTGACAACCTTGTTGCCGTCCTTCTCCACGACCAGCTGGACGTTGGAGACGTGGATCGGCGCCTCGGTGGTGACGATGCCGCCGGCCTGCGAACCCTTGGCGGTGGGGCCGGCCTTGGTGTGCTTCTTGACCCGGTTGACACCCTCGACCAGGACGCGGTCCTCGCGGGGGAAGGCCGCGATGACCTTGCCCTGCTTGCCCTTGTCCTTACCGGTGATGACCTGGACCAGGTCGCCCTTCTTGATCTTCATGCTTACAGCACCTCCGGCGCGAGCGAGATGATCTTCATGAACTTCTTCTCGCGCAGCTCACGGCCGACGGGGCCGAAGATACGGGTGCCGCGAGGGTCGCCGTCGTTCTTCAGAATGACGGCGGCGTTCTCGTCGAAGCGGATGTACGAGCCGTCCGGACGGCGGCGCTCCTTGACGGTGCGAACGATGACCGCCTTGACGACGTCACCCTTCTTCACGTTGCCGCCGGGGATCGCGTCCTTGACGGTGGCGACGATGACGTCACCGATGCCCGCGTAGCGGCGACCGGAGCCACCGAGCACACGGATGCAAAGGATCTCCTTCGCACCAGTGTTGTCGGCGACACGCAGCCGCGACTCCTGCTGGATCACGTCTATCTCCTGATTGTCTGCCGGTTCCCCGGGGGCCTCTCACAGAGAGCGGCCCCCGGAGCCTGGCGGAACTGTCCTGCGAGGAATGCCCCGCAGGAGTCTTACTTGGCCTTTTCGAGGATCTCGACGATGCGCCAGCGCTTCGTCGCGGACAGCGGCCGGGTCTCCATGAGGAGGACACGGTCGCCGACACCCGCGGCGTTCTGCTCGTCGTGCGCCTTGAGCTTGCTCGTACGGCGGATGACCTTGCCGTACAGCGCGTGCTTGACGCGGTCCTCGACGGCGACGACGACGGTCTTGTCCATCTTGTCGCTGACGACGAGACCCTCACGGGTCTTGCGGAAGCCGCGCGCCTCAGTGGTCTCGGTCACGTTGTTCTCGCTCATCAGGCGCTCTCCACCGTCTCGATGCCCAGCTCGCGCTCACGCATCAGGGTGTAGATCCGCGCGATGTCCTTACGGACGGCCTTGAGCCGGCCGTGGTTTTCGAGCTGGCCCGTCGCCGCCTGGAAGCGGAGGTTGAACAGCTCTTCCTTGGCTTCGCGGAGCTTGTTGAGCAGCTCCTCGTCACCCAGTTCGCGCAGCTCGGACGCCTTGGTACCGGCCGACATCACGCTTCACCTGCCTCGCGCTTGACGATCCGGCACTTCATCGGCAGCTTGTGGGCCGCACGGGTCAGCGCCTCACGGGCGATCTTCTCGTTGGGGTACGACAGCTCGAACATGACGCGTCCGGGCTTGACGTTGGCGATCCACCACTCCGGAGAACCCTTACCGGAACCCATGCGGGTCTCGGCGGGCTTCTTGGTGAGCGGACGGTCCGGGTAGATGTTGATCCAGACCTTGCCGCCACGCTTGATGTGGCGGGTCATGGCGATACGAGCCGCTTCGATCTGACGGTTCGTGACGTACGCCGGAGTCAGCGCCTGGATGCCGTACTCGCCGAACGCGACCGTCGTACCGCCCTTGGCGGCACCGTCCCGCTTGGGGTGGTGCTGCTTGCGGTGCTTGACCCTACGGGGGATCAGCATTTCGGTCAGGCCTCCGTTCCGGTGCTTTCGGCAGCCGGAGCGGCGGCGGGGGCCTCGGCCACGGGGGCCTCGGCACCGGCGGCCTGCTGCTGCGGCTTACGACCGCGCCGCTCGCCACCGCGGCCACCACGGGCCGGGCGGTCGTTGCCGCCGCCACCACGGGCCGGGCGGTTGCCGGCGCGGGCAGCGGCGTTCTCGGCGCGGACCTCGGCGATGTTCTTGACGTCGCCCTTGTAGATCCAGACCTTCACACCGATACGGCCGAAGGTCGTCTTGGCCTCGAAGAAGCCGTAGTCCACGTTCGCGCGGAGGGTGTGCAGGGGCACACGGCCCTCGCGGTAGAACTCCGAGCGGGACATCTCGGCGCCGCCGAGGCGGCCACCGCACTGGATCTTGATGCCCTTGGCGCCGGCCTTCATCGCCGACTGCATGCTCTTGCGCATGGCACGGCGGAAGGAGACGCGGGAGGAGAGCTGCTCGGCGACGGCCTGGGCCACCAGCTGAGCGTCCGTCTCCGGGTTCTTGACCTCGAGGATGTTCAGCTGGACCTGCTTGCCGGTCAGCTTCTCCAGGTCACCGCGGATACGGTCGGCCTCGGCGCCGCGGCGGCCGATGACGATGCCGGGACGCGCGGTGTGGATGTCCACGCGGACACGGTCACGGGTGCGCTCGATCTCCACCTTGGAGATACCGGCGCGCTCCATGCCGGACGTCATCATCCGACGGATGGCGACGTCTTCCTTGACGTAGTCCTTGTACAGCTTGTCGGCGTACCAACGCGACTTGAAGTCGGTCGTGACACCGAGCCGGAACCCATGCGGGTTAACCTTCTGGCCCATTACCGGGTTCCTTCCTTGCTGCTGACGACCACGGTGATGTGGCTGGTCCGCTTGCGGATCCGGTAGGCACGGCCCTGGGCGCGCGGACGGAACCGCTTCAGGGTCGGGCCCTCGTCGACGTACGCCTCGCTGATGAACAGCGAGGAGGCGTCCGGGTGGTCGTAGTTGTGCGCGGCGTTGGCGATGGCGCTGTCGAGCACCTTGCCCACCGGCTCAGAAGCTGCCTGCGGAGCGAATCGCAGAACAGCCTGGGCCTCCGTGGCGTCCATGCCACGGATGAGGTCCACCACACGGCGGGCCTTCATGGGCGTGACGCGGATGTACCGCGCCTGGGCCCTGGCTTCCATGGTTGTCCCTTCAGAGTTACTTACTTGTCTGATGCGATCCGCGCCTAGCGGCGCTTCGACTTCCGGTCGTCCTTGACGTGACCCCGGAAGGTACGCGTCGGCGAGAACTCGCCGAGCTTGTGCCCGACCATCGACTCGGTGACGAACACCGGGACGTGGATCTTGCCGTTGTGCACCGCGATGGTGTGACCCAGCATGCTGGGGATGATCATCGAGCGCCGGGACCAGGTCTTGATGACGTTCTTGGAACCGGCTTCGTTCTGAGCGTCCACCTTCTTGACGAGGTGGCCGTCGACGAAGGGCCCCTTCTTGAGACTGCGCGGCATCTGAACCCGCTCCTAGCGCTTCTTGTTCGTCTTGCGGCGGCGGACGATGTACTTGCTCGAAGCCTTCTTCGGCGAGCGAGTACGACCCTCCTTCTGACCCCAGGGGCTGACCGGGTGGCGACCACCGGAGGTCTTGCCCTCACCACCACCGTGGGGGTGGTCAACCGGGTTCATCGCCACACCGCGAACGGTCGGGCGGACACCGAGCCAGCGCTTGCGGCCGGCCTTGCCCCAGTTGATGTTCGACTGCTCGGCGTTGCCGACCTCGCCGACGGTGGCGCGGCAGCGGACGTCGACCAGGCGGATCTCACCGGACGGCATGCGCAGGTGGGCGTAGGCGCCCTCCTTCGCCAGCAGCTGCACGGAGGCACCGGCGGAGCGGGCGAACTTGGCGCCGCCACCGGGACGAAGCTCCACGGAGTGGATCGTCGTACCGACGGGGATGTTGCGCAGCGCGAGGTTGTTGCCCGGCTTGATGTCGGCGGCGGGACCGTTCTCGATCCGGTCGCCCTGCGTCAGACCCTTCGGCGCCAGGATGTAGCGCTTCTCGCCGTCCGCGTAGTGGAGCAGCGCGATGCGCGCGGTGCGGTTGGGGTCGTACTCGATGTGCGCGACCTTCGCCGGCACGCCGTCCTTGTCATGGCGACGGAAGTCGATGACACGGTAGGCGCGCTTGTGGCCACCACCCTGGTGGCGGACGGTCACACGCCCGGAGTTGTTACGGCCACCCTTGCTGTGCAGGGGGCGGACCAGCGACTTCTCCGGCGTGGACCGCGTGATCTCGACGAAGTCGGCGACGCTGGAGCCGCGACGGCCCGGCGTAGTCGGCTTGTACTTGCGGATTCCCATTTCTCAGTCCTCGTCCGATATCGGACGATCCGACCCGCTTAAGCGGTCGGACCGCCGAAGATGTCGATACGGTCGCCCTCGGCAAGGGTCACGATCGCGCGCTTGGAGCCCGCGCGCTGACCGAAACCGGTCTTGGTGCGCTTGCGCTTGCCCTGGCGGTTGAGCGTGTTGACCCCGGTGACCGTGACCGAGAAGACCGCCTGGACGGCCTGCTTGATCTGGGTCTTGTTGGCGTTCGGGTCGACGATGAACGTGTACTTGTTCTCGTCCAGGAGCGCGTAGCTCTTCTCCGACACGACCGGCTTCAGCAGGACGTCACGGGGGTCCGTGTACGCCTTGCTGGGCGCGGTGACGACGGTGTTCTTGCCCTCGGTGGCGTGGCGGCGCGCCTTGGCGACCCGCGCGGCCTTCGCGGCCTTGGCGGCCTTCGAGGCGATGGAGGGGTGACGGACGGCCATCAGACCTCAGTCCCTTCGGCGTCGTTGGCCTTGTTCGGGCCGGACACGAAGGACTCGAAAGCGGCCTGGGTGAAGACCACGTCGTCGGAGACGATCACGTCGTACGTGTTCAGCTGGCCCGGCTCCAGGATGTGGACCTGGGGCAGGTTGCGGGCGGACAGCCACGCGGCCTCGTCGGCGCGCTCGACGACCAGGAGCAGGTTCTTGCGCTCCGAGATCTTGCCGAACAGCGTGCGAGCGGCCTTCGTGGAGGGCGCCTCGCCCGCGATCACGCCGGTGACGACGTGGATGCGGTTGTGGCGGGCCCGGTCGGTGAGGGCGTGGCGCAGGGCCGCAGCCTTCATCTTCTTCGGGGTCCGCTGCGAGTAGTCACGCGGCTGGGGGCCGTGCACGACGCCACCGCCGGCGAACTGCGGCGCGCGGGTCGAACCCTGACGGGCGCGGCCGGTGCCCTTCTGGCGGTACGGCTTCTTGCCGCCACCACGGACCTCGCCACGGGTCTTGGTCTTGTGCGTGCCCTGGCGGGCAGCCGCGTTCTGCGCGACGACGACCTGGTGGATCAGCGGGATGCTGATCTTCTCCACGCCGAAGATCTCCGCGGGGAGTTCGACGCTTCCGGTCTTCTCGCCGGCAGGCGAAAGGATGTCAACAGTGCTCATCGGTACCTCAGGCCCCCTTGGCCGCGGTGCGGACCAGGACGAGGCCGCCGTTCGGACCGGGAACCGCGCCCTTGATGAGCAGCAGACCCTTCTCCGCGTCAACGGCGTGGACGGTCAGGTTCTGGGTGGTGACGCGCTCGTTGCCCATGCGACCCGCCATGCGGAGGCCCTTGAACACACGGCCCGGGGTGGCGCAGCCACCGATGGAACCGGGGGAGCGGTGCTTGCGCTGGGTGCCGTGACCGGCGCCGAGACCACGGAAGTTGTGGCGCTTCATGACACCGGCGAAGCCCTTGCCCTTGCTCTTGCCGGTGACGTCGACCTTGACGCCCGCCTCGAAGACCTCGGCGGTGACTTCCTGGCCGAGCGTGTACTCGGAGGCGTCAGCCGTACGGATCTCGACGAGGTGGCGACGGGGGGTGACGTCGGCCTTGGCGAAGTGGCCCTTGAGGGGCTTGTTCACCTTGCGCGGGTCGATCTCGCCGAAGGCGATCTGGACCGACTCGTAGCCGTCGACGTCGTTCGTACGCACCTGGGTCACGACGTTGGGGCCGGCCTTGACGACGGTGACCGGAACAACACGGTTGTTCTCGTCCCACACCTGCGTCATGCCGAGCTTCTCGCCCAGGATGCCCTTGATCTGCTTAGCCATTCTCAGATCACCGATCCCTAGAGCTTGATCTCGATGTCGACACCGGCCGGGAGGTCGAGTCGCATCAGAGAGTCAACGGTCTTGGGCGTGGGGTCGAGGATGTCGATCAGGCGCTTGTGCGTGCGCATCTCGAAGTGCTCGCGCGAGTCCTTGTACTTGTGCGGCGACTTGATGACGCAGTACACGTTCTTCTCAGTGGGCAGCGGCACCGGGCCCGCGACCGACGCACCCGTGCGGGTCACCGTCTCGACGATCTTCTTCGCCGAAGAGTCGATGACCTCGTGGTCGTAGGCCTTGAGCCGGATGCGGATCTTCTGTCCCGCCATGGCTACTCAGTAGTCCTGTCTCTTCTAAAGCTCGTAGGGTCTGGCCGTCCTGCACGCTTTGCTCCGACCCACGCGGTCGGGCGTGTCGCGCCTCCCGCAGAAAAAAGTCCGGTGTACGGACATTTCCCTTGAGGAGTAGACCGAGCCCCTGGCCGGTACTGCACCGCACTTCCCGAAAGATTCCCGTACGTCCGCCCCAGCGCTGCCCCCCTGGGGCAGTTAAGGCGACGAGTACTGTGGGACTCGCTTCCGGTCCTCCCGGCGGGAGGCGCACAGCATCAACACTCGACCGAGCAACCCCGCTAGTCTGCCATACGGGGCACCGGCTCCGCCAATCGAGTCGGGGAGGATACCCGGAAGGTGACGCGGCTCAAACACACGGGCAGGCCGTACCGCTTCCGGGTCTCGGAGACCGAGGAGTTCCACCTCCGAAATTTCGGAGGCGCCCCCTTCGCGAGGGTGGTCCTCTCCCCCGGCCCGCACAGGATGTTCCATCTGTACGACCCCCTGGCCGCACTCCACCTGTGCACGGTGGCCCGGGAGACGACGCGCACGTACGTGGTCACCGCCCCCGACGGCACCCACCTGGCCCGCATCACCCACCGCGAGGCCCGCTTCCTGCGCAGCCGCGCCCACTGGAAACTGACGACCCCGTCCCATGAGCACGCCCTGACGACGAGGGTCGGCACCTGGCACGGCTGGCTCCTCCACGTCCTCCTCCACCCCGTACGCCTGGCGGTCCGGATCACGCTGGCGCTCCTCCTGGAGGACGCGGACGTCCCCGACACCGACCGCCCGGCCCACGCCCGCTGGCGCACGCGGGGCCGCACGGCCCTCGCCTACCAGGGCATCCGCAAGCACTACCGCCACGACCCCCGCCGGCTGGACCCAAGGGTCGCGTACGCCCTGGCGGTCCTCCACAAACGCTCGCTACGACGCCGCTGACCTCACGGCGACGATGCCGAGATCCCCGGTGCCGAGCTGCTGCCGCACGGCGTGCTCGGCGAGGTCCATCCCGGAGCGCGTCCAACGACACCGCAGGACGCGCCGAGGGTCTCAGACGTCGATACGAGGCTCCGTGACCGAGGTGACGAAGGCGGACCAGGTCTCGGGGCCGACGTTGAAGACGGGGCTGGAGGGGAGCTTGGAGTCGCGGATGTGGATGTGGCAGGGGGTTTTGGCGATCTCTACGCAGTCCTGGCCACCGGTGTCGCTGCTGTAACTGCTCTTGCACCAGTCCAGCGCGACCTCGACGCAGGACTCGCCGTTGGTGCCACCGCTGTAGCTGCTCTTGAACCACGCCAGTTCGGAGAAGTCACCGGCGAGGGCCTTGCGGATCATGTTGCTCCCAGCAGTCGTTCGATGAAGGCCAGCGACTCCCGGGGCGAGAGGGCCAGCGCTCGGATCGTGCCATATTGCAGGTCGATGATGCGGGTTTGTTTGGGGTCGCCAGTAGGCCGTCCATAGAAGAGGCCGTCGGCACGGCACACCGACGTGGCGTCCTTGAACTTCAGCAGCTCCATCCTGCCGTCCAGCCCCGGATGAGGGTCGGAGTTGGTCGGCATGACCTGGAGGCTGACGAAGTGCAACCGCCCCACCTCCAGCAGGTGTTCGAGCTGTCGCCTCCAGGCCATTGTGCCCGCAATCTGGCGGTGCAGCGGCGCCTCCTCCACCACGAAGTGCATCGAAGGAGCCGGGTCCCGTTCGAAGACCGACTTACGTGCCATCCGTGCCGCCAGCAGCCTCTCGACCTCTTTCTCCGGGTAGGTCGGCTTGAAGGCTCGCAGTAGCGCCTCTGCGTGCTCCGGCGTCTGCAACAGCCCCGGAATGATGTTGTTCTCGTACACCCCGATCTCCTCGGCCTTGCCCTCGTTGGCCTTCAAGTCCCGCACCTTCTTGGGGTATGTGACCTTCCGAACGTTCTCTTTGAGAGCCGTGATCGTCCCCTTGGCCTCCAGGACCCGGTCAGCGACATCGAGAAAGTCAAGGTTGGGAATCCGGTCCCCACGCTCCAGCTTGTAGACCATGTCCTCGCTGTAGCCGACCTTCCGGCCGAAGTCGACTGCCCTCATTCCCCTGATCTCGCGCCACGTCCTGATCTGCACCCCAGCGGTTTCGAGGACTTTCTTCCCCCACTCGTCGTCCGGATCGAGCGCCCAACCCGGCTCATCGTCACCGTTGTTGCCCTCGCCCTGTGGTCCCGTGACCTCTTCCACCGACAAGCCCGCCTTTCGCTCCGCACTGTGACTCCCCCGCGACGCGTAGTACCCACATCCCCCCATAGACCCCCCAAGACAGGGCAGGACAACGGCAAGACAGTCACCGTACGCAGTCATGAAGTCACTGTTTACGGTAGCCAGAAACCCCCACGCTGAGTGACGTGAACGAACAAACTCCCCCTCCAGCCACCCCACCCCTCAGCTTCCACGTCCAGCTCTCCTCCACCCGCAGAGGCGCGCGGCTGGCAAGGCTGCTCTGTACCGAACAACTCCGGTCCTGGGGGCTCCCGTTGGACCCGGCCCGGCAGATCGTGGCGGAGCTGGCGCTGAACGCGGCGACGCATGGCCGGGTGCCCGGCAGGGACTTCCGGTGCCTGATGTACGTCGTGGACGATCTGCTGCGCATCGAGATGATCGATACGCGGGACGACCGTAAGCCCAAGGTCGGTTATCCGAGCCCCTGTTCGGAGTCCGGGCGGGGGCTGAAGCTGGTCGAGTCGCTGTCGGAGCGGTGGGGGGTGTGGTTCGGGCCGGCGCCGATGAAGACGGTGTGGGCGGAGGTCCGGGTGCGGGGTGACCGGGTCGCGGGAACCCGGGTTCCGGTGCACGAGGCCCCGGCCGGTCAAGAGGTCACCCCCTGATAGGCACGGGGGAAAGTACTTCCTGCCAGACCCCTCCAGCCTCCCGTGGGGCGGCGTCACCCGGATGGGTGACTTATGCGAACTGGGCTGGATTTCGGGGCTGTTGTCGGCCCTATGCTCACGGCAAACGCAGAGCAGACAAGTCGGCCCCCGGCGGGAGTAGCAATCCCGGCCGGGGGCCTGACCAACAAGGAAGCAGCAACTTCCCGATGGATGAAGAGAACCCTAGCGTGCGCGCGTACGCGGGTCCGCCCCTTCCCCGGCGATTCGCCCCAAGGGGTGTAACGCACGTGACCTCCCGCCACCCCTCCCACTTCACGGTGATCGGCAACCACCTCGCGCAGCACCCGGAGTTGAGCGGGCTGGCGATCGGGCTGGCGGTCCACATCCAGTCGTTGCCGACCGGCGCGAAGGTGGACATCCGCACGCTGACGGCGCGTTTCCCCGAGGGGGAGATGCGGATCGCGGCGGCCCTGCGGGAGCTGGAGACCCACGGCTACCTGCACCGCTTCAAGGAGCGGCTGCCGTCGGGGAGCGTGGTGAGCAGGACGGTGTCGTACAACCGGCCGGGGCGGGTGGAGGAGGAGCCGCCAAAGATGCAGCCGCCGGAGGAGGAGCGGCCGGAGGAGGAGCAGCCGAAGAAGCGGGAGCCGAAGCCGCCGCTCCCGGAGCCGAGGGGGACTGCCCCGGAACTGGAGGAAACGGCAAGGGTGTTCCTGAGAACCCTCCACTTGAGGGACGCCCGCCTGCTGCTCCCGGCCAAGGAGGTGACCCGCCTGACCCCGGCGGTGACGGCATGGCTGGAACGAGGAGCAACGCTCCCCACCCTCGAAAGAACCCTGACGGCCAACCTCCCCACCCGCGTGCACCACGCCCCCTCCCTCCTGGCCCACCGCCTGACGGACCACCTCCCCCCGGAGCCCCCGCCGAGGCCCGCAGCGGCACACCGCTTGACGACCTGCGAGGGCTGCGAACGAGCGCACAGGGCACCGGAGGGGACGTACTGCACGGCGTGCGGACCCGATTCTCAGGAGGCCGCCTAGCATGAAAGCGACGATCCTTGCCCCCGGGCACGAACGAGGAGCGAGCGCTATGACCATCGCACCGGACGACGCACGGCAGCAGAACGCTTCTCCTCACTACCGGGCCATGAGGGACTTCCTCGACTCCATCGACGACACCGTCCCCGGCAAATTCGAGATCACCAAGGAAGGGATCGTCCACGACATGATGGCGCCCAGCGGCCCGCACGAGGCCACGGCAGCCCGCATCAGCCGACGGCTGGAAAAGCTGCTGCCCGAGGAGTTGCTGGCCCACACCGGCACTCCCGATGTCGAGGACAAGCCCGAGGGCATCATGCGTCACCCCGACATCACGGTGATCGCCTGGGCCGACCTGAGCGCCCAGGGCTCCACCGACCCCCACGCCCTCATCGCCGCCATCGAAATCGTCTCCCGCTCCAACCCCGAGAACGACTGGACGACGAAGCTCCGCGACTACCCCCTCCTCGGCATCCCCGTCTACGCCGTCTTCGACCCCCGCACCGCCACCGGCGCCGTCTTCACCGACATCCACCCCACCCCCGAAGGCCCCCGCTACGCCACCCGCAAGGACTTCGTCTACGGCGAGGACGTGACGATCGCCGACTGGACGATCTCCACCGACGGCCTCCCCCGCTACGACCCCGAGCCCTGACAGGACCTCCCGGTCAGCCCCTACCCCTTCACCCGCCCGAACGCCGACTCCAACCCCCTCTTCAGCACCCCCGCCACCGGCCGCTCCACCCCCCGATGCACCACCCAGCTGAGCAGCAGGAACCCGGCGGTGACCGAGACGACCAGCAGCCGGGCGTCCATCTCCCCCCGCAGCCGCGCGATCACCGCCGTCCCCGCCGCGTAGTGCAGCAGATACAGCGGATACGTCAGACTCCCCGCCGTCACCAGCCACCGCCACCGCACCCGGTCCGCCCACCCCCGCGCGATCGCGACCATCGTCAGCAGGAACGCCGTGTAGATCAGCACCGCCCCCGCCCACGACGAGACATGCTCCACCCCGTCCACCCGCGACCCCAGCTCCTTCTGCCCCATCAGCCAGGACATCGCGAGGATGCCCCACAGCAGCAGATCCGGGCCGAAGCGGTACATCAGGTACAGGGCGAGCCCGGCGATGAAGTACCAGGCCCCGTCAGGGTTGACGATCAGGTCGAGCAGCGGGGAGCCGGCGGCCGGCGCGAGCATCGCCACCGCGCCCCAGCCGCAGCAGAAGACGACGACCTTGCGGTACGTGAGCCCGGACACCACCACCACCAGGAACAGCAGATAGAACCGCAGCTCCGACCAGAGCGTCCAGTACACCCCGTCGACGTTCCCCACCCCGGAGCCGGACTGGAGCATGGTCAGGTTCAGCAGCACGTCCCGCAGCTCCATCGCCTCCCACACCCCGGGCAGCAGCGTCAGCACGGCGGTCGTGAACAGCACGGCGAACCAGTACGCGGGGTACAGCCGGATCACCCGCGACACGAAGAACTGCTTCGGCGTCCGCCCCCAGCAGGACATACAGATCACGAACCCGCTGATCACGAAGAAGATCTCGACCCCGATCCACCCGTACGACGCCACGCGGAACACCGTCGGCATGATCTCCGAGACGGGCCGCCCCCAGACGGAGTTCCCCGGCCGGTCCAGCCGCGCGGTCCCCGCGTAGTGATGGACGACCACCAGCAGCGCCGCCAGCAGCCGGATGCCGTCGACGGCGTACAGCCGGGGCCGCTGGCGCACAGCGGAAGCGGGAGCGGGAGCGGCGGCGGGTACGGACGTACGGCGGGGGAAGGTGAGCCCAGTCATCGCCCGCCACCCTACGGAGCCCACAACCACCCCACAGGTAACACCAGCACCCAAATCCCCCACCCCACAAGGAAGTTGCCCCACCCCTCACCGGAACGCCCGACTCCGTTGGACAAGCCTTCACTTGACCCGGCGAACCAGAAGCGAACCCGAAGCACAGAGAAGGCCCGCACGACCGAAGTCGTACGGGCCCTCCCGATGAACTGCCTAGCAGCTCGAGATCACTACTTGACGATCTCGGTGACCTGGCCGGCGCCCACCGTACGACCACCCTCACGGATGGCGAACTTCAGGCCCTCTTCCATGGCGACGGGCTGGATCAGGGAGACCAGCATGTCGGTGTTGTCGCCCGGCATGACCATCTCGGTGCCCTCGGGGAGGGTCACGACGCCGGTCACGTCCGTGGTACGGAAGTAGAACTGCGGGCGGTAGTTGTTGAAGAACGGCGTGTGACGGCCACCCTCGTCCTTGGACAGGATGTACGCCGTGGCCTTGAACTCCGTGTGCGGGGTGACCGAGCCGGGCTTGATGATGACCTGGCCGCGCTCGACGTCCTCGCGCTTGATGCCACGGAGGAGCAGACCGACGTTCTCGCCCGCCTGGCCCTCGTCGAGCAGCTTGCGGAACATCTCGATACCGGTGACCGTGGTGGTGGTCTTCTCGGTCTTGATGCCGATGATGTCGACGGTCTCGTTGACCTTGAGGACACCACGCTCGATACGACCGGTGACGACGGTGCCACGACCGGTGATCGTGAAGACGTCCTCGATCGGCATCAGGAACGGCTTGTCGACGTCACGCTCGGGCTGCGGGATGTTCTCGTCGACCGCGTCCATCAGCTCGATGACGGTCTTGGCCCACTCCGGGTCACCCTCGAGAGCCTTGAGCGCGGAGACCTTGACGACGGGAAGGTCGTCGCCCGGGAACTCGTACTCGGAGAGGAGCTCACGGACCTCGAGCTCGACGAGCTCCAGGATCTCCTCGTCGTCCACCATGTCGGCCTTGTTCAGGGCGACGACGATGTAGGGGACGCCGACCTGGCGGGCCAGGAGGACGTGCTCCTTGGTCTGCGGCATCGGGCCGTCGGTGGCGGCGACCACGAGGATGGCGCCGTCCATCTGCGCGGCACCCGTGATCATGTTCTTGATGTAGTCCGCGTGACCGGGGCAGTCGACGTGGGCGTAGTGACGCGCCTCGGTCTGGTACTCGACGTGCGCGATGGAGATGGTGATACCGCGCTGACGCTCTTCCGGCGCCTTGTCGATCTGGTCGAAGGCCGAGGCCTCGTTCAGGTCCGGGTACTTGTCGTGCAGCACCTTGGTAATGGCGGCCGTGAGGGTCGTCTTACCGTGGTCGATGTGACCGATGGTGCCGATGTTGACGTGGGGCTTAGTCCGCTCGAACTTCGCCTTCGCCACGGGGTCCTCCTGTGGAGTGTGCTGTACGCCTAGATTGGGATCGGCGCCAGGTGATCTTTGCTGGTTGGTCCCGGACCCGGGCCATTCCGCCGCATATACGGAGGAACAGCCCGTGAGGCACCGGGGTCTAGCCTACGGCGTGGGAACGCGGAGCGTTACTCGCCCTTGGCCTTCGCGATGATCTCCTCGGCGACGTTCCGGGGAACCTCGGCGTAGGAGTCGAACTGCATCGAGTAGCTTGCGCGCCCCGACGTCTTGCTGCGGAGGTCGCCGACGTAGCCGAACATCTCCGACAGGGGGACCAGGCCCCTGACGACCTTGGCACCGCTACGGTCCTCCATGGCCTGGATCTGGCCACGGCGGGAGTTGATGTCACCGATGACATCGCCCATGTAGTCCTCGGGCGTGACGACCTCGACGGCCATCATCGGCTCGAGAAGCACGGGCTTCGCCTTGCGCGCGGCCTCCTTGAACGCCTGCGAACCGGCGATCTTGAAGGCGAGCTCGGAGGAGTCGACCTCGTGGTAGCCACCGTCGATGAGGGTGACACGGACACCGGTCATCTCGTAACCGGCGAGGATGCCGAACTGCATGGCCTCCTGCGCACCGGCGTCCACCGAAGGGATGTACTCCTTCGGGATACGGCCACCGGTGACCTTGTTCACGAACTCGTACGACGTGTCGCCGGACTCGATCGGCTCGATCGCGATCTGCACCTTGGCGAACTGACCGGTACCACCGGTCTGCTTCTTGTGGGTGTAGTCCACGCGCTCGACGGCCTGACGGATCGTCTCGCGGTACGCGACCTGCGGCTTGCCGACGTTGGCCTCGACCTTGAACTCACGGCGCATCCGGTCGACCAGCACCTCGAGGTGCAGCTCGCCCATACCGCCGATGATGGTCTGGCCGGTCTCCTCGTTGGTGTGGACCTGGAAGGACGGGTCCTCCTCCGCGAGGCGCTGGATCGCGACGCCCAGCTTCTCCTGGTCACCCTTCGACTTGGGCTCGATGGCGACCTGGATGACCGGCGCCGGGAAGTCCATGGACTCCAGGATGACCGGGTTCTTCTCGTCGGCCAGCGTCTCACCGGTGGTGGTCTGCTTCAGGCCCATGACGGCGACGATGTCGCCGGCGCCCACCGACTCGATCTCCTCACGCTTGTTCGCGTGCATCCGGTAGATCTTGCCGATGCGCTCCTTGCGGCCCTTGACCGAGTTGAGCACGGCGGTGCCGGACTCGAGACGGCCGGAGTAGACGCGCACGAAGGTGAGCTTGCCGAGGTGCGGGTCGCTCATGATCTTGAACGCCAGCGCCGCGAGCGGCTCGCTGTCGGACGGCTTGCGCTGAACGATGACATCGGCGTCCTTGACGTCGTGGCCCTCGATGGCCTCGATGTCCAGGGGCGACGGCAGGTAGCGCACGACCGCGTCGAGCAGGGGCTGGACGCCCTTGTTCTTGAACGCGGTACCACAGAACACCGGGGTGATCGTGGCGCTGTCGCCGCCCTTGCCGGAGGCGATGGTGATACGGCGGACCGCCGCGTACAGCTGCTCCTCGGTGGGCTCCTGGCCCTCCAGGAACAGCTCCATCATCTCTTCGTCGTTCTCGGCGACGGTCTCGACCAGCTTGCCGCGCCACTCCTCGGCGGCCTCGGTGTGCGTGGCCGGGATGTCGACGATGTCGTACATCTCACCCTTGGTGGCCTCGGCGGACCAGACCAGGGCCTTCATGCGGACGAGGTCCACGACACCCTGGAAGTCGGCCTCGGCACCGATCGGGAGCTGCATGACGATCGGGACCGCGCCCAGCCGGTCGACGATCATGTCGACGCAGCGGTGGAACTCGGCACCCGTGCGGTCGAGCTTGTTGACGAAGCAGATGCGCGGCACGCCGTAGCGGTCCGCCTGACGCCATACCGTCTCGGACTGGGGCTCCACGCCGGCAACACCGTCGAACACCGTCACGGCGCCGTCGAGGACACGGAGCGAACGCTCCACCTCGACGGTGAAGTCGACGTGACCCGGGGTGTCGATGATGTTGATCGTGTGGTCGACGTCTTCGAGCGGCCAGTGACAGGTGGTGGCAGCAGAGGTGATCGTGATGCCACGCTCCTGCTCCTGCTCCATCCAGTCCATGGTGGCAGCACCGTCGTGGACCTCACCGATCTTGTACGACACACCGGTGTAGAACAGGATGCGCTCGGTGGTGGTCGTCTTGCCCGCGTCGATGTGGGCCATGATCCCGATATTGCGGACCTTGGCCAGGTCAAGCGAAGTGGTAGCCATAAGGCTTCAGTCTTCTCTCGGTCTCGATGTGGACTGCGACTACCAGCGGTAGTGCGCGAAGGCCTTGTTGGACTCGGCCATCTTGTGCGTGTCCTCGCGCTTCTTGACGGCCGCACCGAGGCCGTTCGAAGCGTCGAGAAGCTCGTTGAGCAGACGCTCGGTCATGGTCTTCTCGCGCCGGGCGCGGGAGTAGCCGACCAGCCAGCGCAGCGCCAGCGTGTTGGCGCGACCGGGCTTGACCTCGATCGGCACCTGGTAGGTGGCGCCACCGACACGGCGGGACTTGACCTCAAGCGTCGGCTTGATGTTCTCCAGCGCGCGCTTCAGCGTGATGACCGGGTCGTTGCCGGTCTTCTCGCGCAGGCCCTCCATGGCGCCGTACACGATGCGCTCGGCGGTGGAGCGCTTGCCGTTCAGCAGCACCTTGTTGATGAGGGAGGTCACCAGAGGAGAGGCGTAGACCGGGTCGATGATGACCGGGCGCTTCGGGGCGGGGCCCTTACGAGGCATTCTTACTTCTCCTTCTTGGCGCCGTAGCGGCTGCGGGCCTGCTTGCGGTTCTTGACACCCTGGGTGTCAAGGGAGCCGCGGATGATCTTGTAGCGAACACCGGGCAGGTCCTTCACACGGCCACCACGCACGAGCACGATGGAGTGCTCCTGCAAGTTGTGTCCCTCACCCGGAATGTAAGCGGTGACCTCGATCCCGCTGGTCAGACGCACACGCGCGACCTTACGCAGGGCCGAGTTCGGCTTCTTCGGGGTGGTCGTGAACACACGCGTGCAGACGCCACGACGCTGAGGGGAACCCTCAAGAGCGGGCGTCTTGTTCTTCTCGACCTTGTCCTGCCGGCCCTTGCGGACCAGCTGCTGGATCGTAGGCACTACTTCTCCGGTTTCTGTGTGCCGAATGGTGAAGCTAACCTGGAACACCGCCGACCCACGCGGTCGGGTGTGTCGGATCCGGCAGACCTTCGCCGCCGAGGCGGAGAAGGGGCGCGGATCGCGGTGGCCGCACGCGGCCCGTGTGCGGTGGAAAGGCACGCACAGGAGCCAGGGCACACCCCAGGCACAAGGTCTGAGCGTACCCAGCACACCGACTCCGGTCAAAACGAATACCTGCGGCACGACACGCCGGGCGCTTTCAGGCGGAGCTACGGCTGCCCTTGCGCACCGGCTCCCCCGTGTCCTGCCCTATGAAATAGCTCGGCCGGTTCTGCACCGCCGTATAGATCCGCCCCACGTACTCCCCCAGCAGCCCCACACAGATCAGCTGCACCGCCCCGATGAACAGCACCCCGATGAACAGGGACGTCCACCCCGGGACCGTCTCCTCGTACGCGTGCGCCCACAGGGTGTAGCCGATCAGGGCGAGGCAGACCAGGAAGGCCACGCCCCCGAGCCAGGTCGCGATCCGCAGCGGGGCCGCCGAGAAGCCCGTGACGCTGTCGACGGCGAGCCGGACCATCCGCCCCAGCGGGTACTTGCTGCGCCCGGCGGTGCGCGGCGCCCGCTCGTACGTCACCTGCCCGCTGGGGAAGCCCAGCCACGGCACCAGCAGCCGGTAGACGCGCTGCTGGTCGGGAAGGGCCTTCAGGGCGTCCACGGCGGCCCGGCTGAGCAACCGGAAGTCGCCGGCCTGCGCGGGCACGGAGGGGCCCGCGAGACGCCGTACGAGGCGGTAGTACAGGCCCGCCGTCCAGCGCTTGAACCCGGAGTCGCTGGCCCGGTCGGCGCGGACGCCGTACACGATGTCGAGGCCCTGCGCGCGGGCCAGCTCCAGCATCTCGGGGATCTTCTCCGGCGGGTCCTGGAGATCGGCGTCGAGGCTCACGACGTACGCGCCGCCCGCCCGGTCCAGACCGGCGGTCAGCGCGGCCTGGTGGCCGGAGTTGCGGCGCAGCCGGATGATCCGCAGCTCGGGCCAGCCCAGCCGGAACGCGGCCAGCAGCTCGGCCGTACGGTCGGTGGACCCGTCGTCGACGGCGACCACCTCGTACCCCGTCCCGAGCCCGTCGAGGACCGGCCGCACCCGGCTGACCAGCGCGGGCAGCGCCTCCTCCTCGTTGAACATCGGTATGACGACCGAGAGCCCGGCCGCTATGTCGTCGTCAGTATCCACGCGCCCCTCCCCAGCCTGTGGAGCGGATGTGCGACTCTGGTGCGATCTTATGCCTAGGGGGACCCTTTGATATGAGTACGGCCACCGCCACCGACCTCGCCGAGCCCGACGCCCCGCGGGCCCGGCGCCGCCTCACCGTCCCCGCCGGGCTGCGCCCGTACCTTCCCGCGCTCGGCCTGTACGGCGTCTGCAAGCTGGTCGGGCTGACCGTCTTCGCCGCGCTGCTGGAGGCGGCCGGCGACTACAAGGCGAAGAATCCGCGCTTCGGCGGGGGCGCCCACTGGTGGGACGTGCTGGGGACCTGGGACGGCTGGTGGTACCTCCAGGTCGCCGAGCACGGCTACTCCCCCGGCCCCCTCCAGCAGCTCGCCCCCGGCGGCCTCTTCACGGTCCAGCAGAACTCGGTCGCCTACTTCCCCCTCTACCCGGCCCTGATCCGCGGCATCTCGGAGGTCACCGGCCTCGGCCTGTACGGCTCGGCGATCCTGGTCTCGGTGCTGGCGTCCTTCGTGGCGGCGGCCGGCGTCTACGCGGTGATCTCGACGCTGGCCGGCCACCGCGCCGGGACGATCGCGGCGGGCCTGTGGGCGGTGCTCCCCGGCGCGGGCGTGGAGTGGGCGGTCTACTCGGAGTCCCTGTTCGTGGCGATCGCCACCTGGACCTGCTGGTGCGTGCTGAAGCACCGCTGGGCGGCGGCGGGCCTCCTGGCCTTCGTGGCGGGCCTGAACCGCCCCACGTCGGCGGCGCTGATCGGCGCGGTCGGGCTGGCGGCGATCGTGACGCTCGTACGCCCGCAGACCCGCCGCGAACACGGCGTCGCGGGCCCGGTGTACGCGATGGTCGTCGCCCCCCTCGGCCTGCTGACCTACGTCACCTGGGTCGGTGTCGGTGCCGGTGACCTGACCGCCTACTTCCGGCTCCAGAAGGAGGGCTGGGCGCACTACTTCGACTACGGCTCGTACACCCTGGACGTGCTCGGCAACACCGCGATCGGCAAGAACAACTACCTCTTCGCCGTCAGCGTGCCGGACATGCTGGCGGTCCAGGTGGTTCTGCTGCTGCCGTTCCTGATCGCGCTGATGCTGCGCAAGAAGCCGCCGCTGGTCCTGGTCGCGTACACGCTGGCGTCGGTCATCACGGTCCTGGGCACCCAGCAGATGTTCTCGAACACCCCGCGCTACCTCCTGCCGGTGTTCCCCCTGCTCCTGGCCCCGGCGGCGGCCCTGTCCCGCCTGAAGTGGCCGAGCCTGGCGGTGCTGTTCGGGACGGCGGCGCTGGCGTCGGGCTGGTACGCGCACTACCTGATGTTCGAGCTGGGGATCCCCTAGGACGACACCTCCAGCAGGATCGCCAGCAGGATGAACGCCGTCCACCCCGCGACCGACAGCCACCCCAGGATCAGCCCGGCCAGCGCATAGCCGTCACCGCCCTGGCCGGTGCGGCGGATCTCGGAGCGGGCGGAGTGGCCCAGGATGACGGCGGGGACGCCGGTGAGGCCGGCGGTCATCGTCGTCAGGACTCCGCAGACCAGCGAGCCGACCGCCTTGTTGTTGGTCGGCGGCGGGGCCGGCAGGAAGGTCCGGGGGACGTAGGGCTGCGGGGGCTGGGGCGCGGCGAACTGCTGGACGGGGGCCGGCCCCTGGGGCAGATCCGCGACGATCAGGCTCAGCTCGCTGATCGTCCGCGCCTGATAGACCCGGGCCGTCCGCTTGTCCAGCTCGTCCTGCTGCAACCGCCCCTCGCTGAACCCGGCCCGCAGCACATCGACGGCCCGCTCGCGGTCGGCGTGCGAGGCGAGCATCGACGGCTGCTGGCCTCCTTGCCACGGCTGCCATGGAGTCGGATAGGACACTGGCACCTCCCCCGGGACGGCACTTCGGGTTTCCCCCCACATCATCCCTTAACGCGGAGACTTCGGACTCGGTTCCCCAGACGTTCCTCACACGCGAGAGCGGCCACCCCCCTGAGGGAGTGGCCGCTCTCGTGATCAAGCTAGCGCCTACTGGTTGTACGGACCGTAGTCGTAGTCCTCCAGCGGCACGGCCTGGCCGGAGCCCGTACCGAACGGCGAGTAGTCGATGTCGTCGTAGCCGACGGCCGAGTACATCGCGGCCTTCGCCTCCTCGGTGGGCTCGACCCGGATGTTGCGGTAGCGGGACAGACCCGTACCGGCCGGGATGAGCTTACCGATGATGACGTTCTCCTTGAGGCCGATCAGGGAGTCGGACTTGGCGTTGATCGCCGCGTCCGTCAGGACCCTGGTCGTCTCCTGGAAGGACGCCGCCGACAGCCACGACTCGGTCGCCAACGAGGCCTTGGTGATACCCATCAGCTGCGGACGGCCGGAGGCGGGGTGACCGCCCTCCTGGACCACACGACGGTTCTCGGTCTCGAACTTCGAGCGCTCGACCAGCTCACCGGGCAGCAGCTCGGCGTCGCCGGACTCGATGATCGTCACACGGCGCAGCATCTGCCGGATGATGATCTCGATGTGCTTGTCGTGGATCGACACACCCTGCGAGTTGTAGACCTTCTGGACCTCGCCGACCAGGTGGACCTGGACCGCGCGCTGGCCGAGGATGCGCAGCACGTCGTGCGGGTTGGTGGCACCCACGGTGAGCTTCTGGCCCACCTCGACGGCCTCGCCCTCGCTGACCAGCAGACGGGCGCGCTTGGAGATCGGGAACGCCGTCTCGTCGCTGCCGTCGTCCGGAGTGATGACGATCTTCTTGGTCTTCTCGGTCTCCTCGATCCGCACCCGGCCCTGGGCCTCGGAGATCGGGGCGACACCCTTCGGGGTACGGGCCTCGAAGAGCTCGACGACACGCGGCAGACCCTGGGTGATGTCGTCACCGGCCACACCACCGGTGTGGAAGGTACGCATCGTCAGCTGGGTACCGGGCTCACCGATGGACTGGGCGGCGATGATGCCGACCGCCTCACCGATGTCGACCAGCTTGCCGGTGGCCAGCGAACGGCCGTAGCACATCGCGCAGGTGCCGACGTGCGACTCACAGGTCAGGATCGAGCGGGTCTTGACCTCCTCGATGCCGTGCCGGACCAGCTCGTCGATGAGGACGTCACCGAGGTCGGTGTTGGCCGGGGCCAGCACACGGCCGTCGACGGTGATGTCCTCGGCGAGCATGCGGGCGTAGACGGACGTCTCGACGTTCTCCGTCTTGCGCAGCACGCCGTCGGCGCCGCGGTCGGCGATCCGCAGCCGCAGGCCGCGGTCGGTGCCGCAGTCCTCCTCGCGGATGATGACGTCCTGCGAGACGTCCACCAGACGACGGGTGAGGTAACCCGAGTCGGCGGTCCGCAGGGCGGTGTCGGCGAGACCCTTACGGGCACCGTGCGTGGAGATGAAGTACTCCAGCACGGACAGGCCCTCACGGAAGGAGGCCTTGATCGGACGCGGGATGGTCTCGTTCTTCGCGTTCGACACCAGACCGCGCATACCGGCGATCTGCCGCATCTGCATCATGTTTCCTCGGGCACCCGAGTCAACCATCATGAAGATGGGGTTCGTCTTGGGGAAGTTCTCGTTCATCGCCTCGGCGACCTCGTTGGTCGCCTGGGTCCAGATCTGGATGAGCTCCTGCGTGCGCTCTTCCTTGGTGATCAGACCGCGCTCGTACTGCTTCTGGACCTTCTCGTCCTTGGCCTCGTACCCGGCGACGATCGCCTTCTTCGCCTCGGGCACGACCACGTCGGAGATGGCGACGGTGACACCGGAGCGGGTCGCCCAGTGGAAGCCGGACGCCTTCAGGTTGTCGAGCGTGGCCGCCACGATGACCTTGGGGTAGCGCTCGGCGAGGTCGTTGACGATCTCGGAGAGCTGCTTCTTGCCCACCGAGTAGTCGACGAACGGGTAGTCCTCGGGCAGCAGCTCGTTGAAGAGCGCGCGGCCCAGCGTGGTGCGCAGCCGGAAGCTGTCACCCTGCTGCCACTCGGGCTCGCCCTCCTCGCGGGCCGGCGGGGTCCAGCCGCGCGGCGGGATGGTGCCCACCGGGAAGCGGATGTCGACCGGCGACTGGAGCGCCAGCTCGCCGGCGTCGAACGCCATGATCGCCTCGGCCGTGGAGCCGAAGGACCGGCCCTCGCCCTTGGTGTCGCGCAGCTCGCCGTCGGTGGTGAGGAAGAACAGACCGAGGACCATGTCCTGGGTCGGCATCGTCACCGGACGGCCGTCGGCGGGCTTGAGGATGTTGTTCGAGGACAGCATCAGGATGCGGGCCTCGGCCTGCGCCTCCGCGGACAGCGGGAGGTGGACGGCCATCTGGTCACCGTCGAAGTCCGCGTTGAACGCGGTGCACACGAGCGGGTGGATCTGGATGGCCTTGCCCTCGACGAGCTGCGGCTCGAAGGCCTGGATGCCGAGGCGGTGCAGGGTGGGCGCGCGGTTGAGGAGCACCGGGTGCTCGGCGATGACCTCTTCGAGGACGTCGTACACGACCGTGCGGCCGCGCTCCACCATGCGCTTGGCGGACTTGATGTTCTGCGCGTGGTTCAGGTCGACCAGGCGCTTCATCACGAACGGCTTGAACAGCTCCAGCGCCATCGCCTTGGGCAGACCGCACTGGTGCAGCTTGAGCTGCGGGCCGACGACGATGACGGAACGCGCCGAGTAGTCGACCCGCTTGCCGAGCAGGTTCTGCCGGAAGCGGCCCTGCTTGCCCTTGAGCATGTCGGACAGCGACTTCAGCGGACGGTTGCCGGGACCCGTGACCGGGCGGCCGCGGCGGCCGTTGTCGAAGAGGGCGTCGACGGCCTCCTGGAGCATGCGCTTCTCGTTGTTCACGATGATCTCGGGGGCACCGAGGTCGAGAAGGCGCTTCAGGCGGTTGTTGCGGTTGATGACGCGGCGGTACAGGTCGTTCAGGTCGGAGGTGGCGAAGCGGCCACCGTCGAGCTGGACCATCGGGCGCAGGTCCGGCGGGATGACCGGGACGCAGTCCAGGACCATGCCCTTGGGGCTGTTGGAGGTCTGGAGGAACGCGGAGACGACCTTGAGGCGCTTGAGCGCGCGGGTCTTCTTCTGGCCCTTGCCGGTGCGGATGATCTCGCGGAGGCGCTCGGCCTCCTCGTCGAGGTCGAAGGACTCCAGCCGCTTCTGCAACGCGGCGGCGCCCATCGAGCCGTCGAAGTAGGTCCCGAAGCGGTCGCGCAGCTCGCGGTAGAGCAGCTCGTCGCCCTCCAGGTCCTGGACCTTGAGGTTCTTGAAGCGGGTCCACACCTCGTCGAGCCGGTCGATCTCGCGCTGCGAACGGTCGCGCAGCTGCTTCATCTCCCGCTCGGCGCCCTCGCGGACCTTGCGGCGCACGTCGGACTTGGCGCCCTCGGCCTCCAGCTCGGCCAGGTCGCCTTCCAGCTTCTTGGCGCGGGCCTCCAGGTCGGCGTCGCGGCGGTTCTCGACCTGCTGGCGCTCGACGGAGACATGCGCCTCCAGCGAGGGCAGGTCGCGGGTGCGGCGCTCCTCGTCGACGTACGTGATCATGTACGCCGCGAAGTAGATGACCTTCTCCAGGTCCTTCGGGGCGAGGTCGAGGAGGTAACCGAGGCGCGACGGGACGCCCTTGAAGTACCAGATGTGCGTGACGGGCGCGGCGAGCTCGATGTGGCCCATCCGCTCACGGCGCACCTTGGCACGGGTGACCTCGACGCCGCAGCGCTCGCAGATGATGCCCTTGAAGCGGACGCGCTTGTACTTGCCGCAGTAGCACTCCCAGTCCCGGGTGGGGCCGAAGATCTTCTCGCAGAAGAGCCCGTCCTTTTCCGGCTTGAGGGTGCGGTAGTTGATCGTCTCGGGCTTCTTGACCTCGCCGTGGCTCCACTGACGGATGTCGTCAGCGGTGGCCAGGCCGATCCGGAGCTCGTCGAAGAAGTTGACGTCGAGCACTATGCGTCAATCCCTCTCAGGGTTGTAAGTCTGTGGTCTGAAACGGGGGTCCTGGGGCCGGCCGGGCTTCTCACGAAGCCCGGCCGAAGCTCCCGTCAGACCTCTTCGACGCTGCTCGGCTCACGCCGGGACAGGTCGATGCCGAGCTCCTCCGCAGCGCGGAAGACGTCCTCGTCGGTGTCACGCATCTCGATGGACATACCGTCGCTGGACAGCACCTCCACGTTCAGGCAGAGCGACTGCATCTCCTTGATGAGGACCTTGAAGGACTCGGGGATGCCGGGCTCGGGGATGTTCTCGCCCTTGACGATGGCCTCGTAGACCTTCACGCGGCCGGTGACGTCGTCGGACTTGATGGTCAGCAGCTCCTGGAGGGCGTACGCGGCGCCGTAGGCCTCGAGGGCCCACACCTCCATCTCGCCGAAGCGCTGGCCGCCGAACTGCGCCTTACCACCCAGGGGCTGCTGGGTGATCATGGAGTACGGGCCGGTCGAGCGGGCGTGCAGCTTGTCGTCGACCAGGTGGTGCAGCTTCAGGATGTACATGTAGCCGATGGAGATCGGGTCCGGGAACGGCTCACCGCTGCGGCCGTCGAACATCCGCGCCTTGCCGGTCGGCTGCACCAGGCGGTCGCCGTCGCGGTTGGGGATGGTGTGCTGGAGCAGACCCGCCAGCTCGTCCTCGCGGGCACCGTCGAAGACCGGGGTCGCGACGTTGGTGCGCGGGGCGACCTGGTCGGCGCCGATGACCTGGAGGCGCTGGGCCCAGTCCTCGCCGAGCCCGGAGACGTCCCAGCCGCGGCTGGCGAGCCAGCCCAGGTGGATCTCCAGGACCTGTCCCGGGTTCATCCGGGACGGCACACCGAGGGGGTTGAGGATGATGTCGACCGGGGTGCCGTCCTCCAGGAACGGCATGTCCTCGATCGGCAGGATCTTGGAGATGACGCCCTTGTTGCCGTGCCGGCCGGCGAGCTTGTCACCGTCGGTGATCTTGCGCTTCTGGGCGACGTAGACGCGGACCAGCTGGTTGACGCCGGGCGGCAGCTCGTCGCCCTCCTCGCGGTCGAAGACGCGGACGCCGATGACCTTGCCGATCTCGCCGTGCGGCACCTTCAGCGAGGTGTCACGGACCTCACGGGCCTTCTCGCCGAAGATCGCGCGCAGCAGCCGCTCCTCGGGCGTCAGCTCGGTCTCACCCTTCGGGGTGACCTTGCCGACGAGGATGTCACCGGCGACGACCTCGGCACCGATGCGGATGATGCCGCGCTCGTCGAGGTCGGCGAGGACCTCCTCGGAGACGTTCGGGATGTCCCGGGTGATCTCCTCGGGGCCCAGCTTGGTGTCACGGGCGTCGACCTCGTGCTCCTCGATGTGGATCGAGGAGAGGACGTCGTCCTGGACGAGGCGCTGCGACAGGATGATCGCGTCCTCGTAGTTGTGGCCCTCCCACGGCATGAACGCGACCAGCAGGTTCTTGCCGAGCGCCATCTCGCCGTTCTCGGTGGCCGGACCGTCGGCCAGGACCTGGCCGGTGATGATCCGGTCGCCCTCGTCGACGATGACCTTCTGGTTGACCGAGGTGCCCTGGTTGGAGCGGGCGAACTTGTGCAGGCGGTACGTGATGTACGTGCCGTCGTCGTTGGCGGTGGTGATGTAGTCCGCGGAGACCTCCTGGACGACACCCGCCTTCTCGGCCTTGACCACGTCACCGGCGTCGACGGCGGAGCGGTACTCCATGCCGGTGCCGACGAGCGGGGCCTCGCTCTTGATGAGCGGAACGGCCTGGCGCATCATGTTCGCGCCCATGAGGGCACGGTTGGCGTCGTCGTGCTCCAGGAAGGGGATCATGGCGGTCGCGACCGACACCATCTGGCGCGGCGAGACGTCCATGTAGTCGACGTCGTCACCGGGGACGTAGTCGACCTCGCCGCCGCGGCGGCGGACCAGGACGCGGTTCTCGGTGAAGCGCAGGTCGTCGTCGAGCGTGGCGTTGGCCTGCGCGATGACGAAGCGGTCCTCCTCGTCGGCGGTCAGGTAGTCGACCTCGTCGGTGACGACACCCTCGACGACCTTGCGGTACGGGGTCTCGACGAAACCGAACGCGTTGACGCGGCCGTAGGAGGCGAGCGAGCCGATCAGACCGATGTTCGGGCCTTCAGGGGTCTCGATCGGGCACATGCGGCCGTAGTGCGAGGGGTGCACGTCACGGACCTCGAAGCCGGCCCGCTCACGGGAGAGACCACCCGGGCCGAGCGCCGACAGACGGCGCTTGTGGGTGAGCCCCGACAGCGGGTTGTTCTGGTCCATGAACTGCGACAGCTGGCTGGTGCCGAAGAACTCCTTGATGGAGGCGACGACCGGCCGGATGTTGATCAGGGTCTGCGGCGTGATCGCCTCGACGTCCTGGGTGGTCATGCGCTCACGCACGACGCGCTCCATACGGGCGAGACCCGTACGGACCTGGTTCTGGATCAGCTCGCCGACGCTGCGCAGACGGCGGTTGCCGAAGTGGTCGATGTCGTCGGTCTCGACGACGATCGTCTGGCCGTTGTCGCCGACCGTCTCGGTCTCGCCGGCGTGCAGCTTGACCAGGTACTTGATCGTCGCGATGACGTCCTCGACGGTCAGCACACCGGCGTCGAGCGGGGCGTCCGCGGCGAGCTTCTTGTTGACCTTGTAGCGGCCGACCTTCGCGAGGTCGTAGCGCTTGGGGTTGAAGTACAGGTTCTCAAGCAGCGTCTGCGCGGCCTCACGGGTCGGCGGCTCGCCCGGGCGCAGCTTGCGGTAGATGTCGAGCAGCGCGTCGTCCTGGCCCTGGGTGTGGTCCTTCTCCAGGGTGGCGCGCATGGACTCGTACTCGCCGAACTCCTCGAGGATCTGCTCGGTGGTCCAGCCGAGCGCCTTCAGCAGGACGGTGACCGACTGCTTGCGCTTGCGGTCGATACGGACACCGACCATGTCGCGCTTGTCGATCTCCATCTCCAGCCAGGCACCCCGGGACGGGATGATCTTCGCGGAGAAGATGTCCTTGTCGGAGGTCTTGTCGATGGAGGAGTCGAAGTAGACACCGGGCGACCGCACGAGCTGCGAGACGACGACGCGCTCGGTGCCGTTGATGACGAACGTGCCCTTGTTGGTCATGAGCGGGAAGTCGCCCATGAAGACCGTCTGGGACTTGATCTCACCGGTCTCGTTGTTGGTGAACTCCGCGGTGACGAAGAGCGGCGCGGCGAACGTGAAGTCGCGGTCCTTGCACTCGTCGATGGAGTTCTTCGGCGGCTCGAAGCGGTGGTCGCGGAACGTCAGCGACATCGACCCGGAGAAGTCCTCGATCGGCGAGATCTCCTCGAAGATCTCTTCCAGACCGGACTTGGTGGGGACGTCCTGACCGGACTCCAGAGCCTCCTCGACCCGACTCTGCCAGGCGGTGTTCCCGAGCAGCCAGTCGAAGCTCTCGGTCTGGAGCGCAAGCAGATTCGGAACCTCGAGAGGCTCCTTGATCTTTGCAAAGGAGATGCGCAGCGGGGCAGTGCTGGCGGCGTTGTTCGTATTCGCGGTCGAGGCGGTGCGCGAGGCGGCCAAGAGGGGTCCTTCCGAGGGCTCGGACTCACTACGCGCTCCCCGGCCCCTCCCTCTCGCGACGAACGAAGAGACCGTGTCCGAAACAGCCGAAAGGCCAGGTCAGACAGTGTCTGTGCGTCGGTGCTCAAGTGAGGGCTTGCCCCTGGTGACGGGCAGGAGACAGCTAACAGGCAGCGCAAAGGGTCAGTGTAGCCACTCGGCACACTGATGTCCAGCCCCGATTTTCTGTAGCCCTCGTTGTCCTCAACGCCCTTGGCACGCCTGCCCTCGATGCACGTTGATACTGCCCTCTTCGCCGCCGATCCATGCCTCGGATTCGGATCGGTGTGACGACGCGTCCTGAGAATTGCGCGCTGCGTGCTGTTCGTCAAGAGCCCCCCGCCCGAACAGGGGGTGTCCGGCGACACGACGAAGATCACCATACCCCCCGTGACCAGGGCGGCAAGGCAACCGTGGCCCCTCCCCCGGACACGCCGAAGAGCGACCACCCAGATGGATGATCGCTCTTCGCTGTGCTCGCGTTACAGCCCTAGTGAGCCGTGTTTCTCAAGCCCAGAAGACCCGCGGAAGGTCTTACTTGACCGTGACGGACGCGCCGGCACCCTCGAGCGCCTCCTTGGCCTTCTCCGCGGCCTCCTTGTTGACCTTCTCGACGACGGCCTTCGGCGCGCCGTCGACCAGGTCCTTGGCCTCCTTGAGGCCCAGGGAGGTCAGCTCACGCACGACCTTGATGACCTGGATCTTCTTCTCGCCGGCGCCGGTGAGGATGACGTCGAACTCGTCCTGCTCCTCGACGGCCTCGGCGGCACCGCCGGCGGCACCGCCGGCCATGACGACCGGGGCGGCGGCAGCGGCGGTGACGTCGAACTTCTCCTCGAACGCGGAGACGAACTCGGCGAGCTGGATGAGGGTCATGTTCTCGAACTCGGCGAGCAGTTCGTCCTTGGTGAGAGCCATGATGGCTGCTCCTTCCACTTCTTAATTCGGCTGGTGCCGGATGTACATGTATGGCGGGCGTACGTTCGGCCCGCTACGACCACTGCGCTGCGGCGGTGAGCCTCAGGCGGCGGTCATTTCGCGAGCCGAGTTACTCGGCACCGCCCTGCTCGTCCTGCTTGGCGCGCAGCGCGTCCACCGTGCGGACGAGCTTCGTCGGCAGCGCCTGGAAGAGCTGCGCAGCCTGCGTCTGCTTGCCCTTCATGGCACCGGCCAGCTTGGAGAGCAGAACCTCGCGGGACTCGAGGTCCGCAAGCTTCTTGATCTCGTCGGCGGACAGCGCCTTGCCGTCAAGGACACCGCCCTTGATGACGAGGTTCGGGTTGTCCTTGGCGAAGTCACGAAGACCCTTCGCCGACGTCACCGGGTCACCGGTGATGAAGGCGACCGCCGTCGGACCGTTGAACAGGTCGTCGAGCGTCGAGATCCCGGCCTCGTTGGCCGCAATCTTGGTCAGCGTGTTCTTCACCACGGCGTACTGGGCGTCTTCACCGAGCGAACGGCGCAGCGTCTTCAGCTGCGCCACGGTGAGACCCCGGTACTCGGTCAGCACAGCGGCGTTCGAGCTACGGAACTGCTCCGTGAGCTCGGCCACCGCGGCAGCCTTGTCGGGCCTTGCCATGAGCGTCGGCCTCCTTCCGGGTGATGAGACCGCTCGGAAGGGGCTGGGAAAAACGAAACGGCCCCGGCGCAGGCGCACGGGGCTCAGCTCGACCGACCAGAACCCGTTTCCGGCTTCCGACCAGGAGCAATTCCACTCACACCTACGCGGGTCGCTCGCTGTTGCAGCGAATCCTTCGGCCACCGCACACCCTCACAGGCACACGGCAACGACCAGCGGTCTTTGGCTTCGAGAAGGAGAGTACGTGAGGCGGGTCCACCGGGGCAAATCCGCTGCTACGACCCCTTCAGCCGCTCCACCAGCGCCGAGAAGTCCGCCGTCTCCCCGGCCGGCGGCGGCTCGGCGGCGACCCGGACCCCGTACTCCCCGTAGTACGCGGTCTGGCTGTACCCCCCGTCCCCCGCGCCCCCCTTCTCCACCTTCTTCGCCAGCAGCCCCCGCTCGTCGACCCAGATGTCCAGGGTCTCGGTGGTCACACTGGAGGCGTCCGCGTCGACGGACCCCGAGTAATGCGTCGTACGCCGCCCCCGGACCGTCTCCGTGCCCACCTTGCGCACGTCCCCCGAGGACAGCAGGAGCTTCACCGAGCGGTTCGGGGAGGTGCCGCGCAACTGGTCCTCGATGTAGGCGCCCTGGCCGCCGGCGAGCCGCTCCAGGTCGGCGTAGCCGTAGCGGATCCAGCGCCGGCCGCCGGTCTCCTTCGCGAAGGCGGCGCCCATGCGGGCGTAGTACGCGTCGGGGAGGTAGCGGGCCTCCATCGACGTGCTGCCGGTCCTGCGCATCGTCTCGGCGAGGCTGCCGCCCGTGTAGGTGAGGGTGAGGGCGCCGGTGAGGCCGCCGGTCCAGGAGACCGCGCCCTTCGCGGTCATCGACATCAGCTCGCCCATGACCGTGCTGGACTCCACCCGCGCGGACCCGGCGCCCCGCGTCGCGCTCTCGGCGGCGCGCAGGGCGGCCAGCGGGCGCTCGTCGGGCCCCGGGCCGCCGGACGGCGGCGTACACGCCACGGAGGCGCCCAGGGTGGCCGCCACAGCCGCGCCGAGCGCCGCCCGGCGCACCGCCTTGCCCGTCATCCGCCCCACCCCTGTGCGTCGCCCGTGATCGCACGTTAACCCAGGGCACCGGCGGTCGGACAGCGCGGCCGGCCCGGAAAAGGGAACGGGCCCCGCCCCCTGGTCTCCAGGGGGCGGGGCCCGTCGCCGACTACGAGGCGAGCCGTGGGGCTCAGACCGCGGCCGGGTCCTCCTCGACGAGGAGGTTGCGGGTGCGGTTCGGGTCGAGCTGGATGCCGGGGCCCATCGTGGTGCTGATGGCGGCCTTCTTGATGTAACGGCCCTTGGCGGCGGACGGCTTGAGACGCGTGATCTCTTCCAGCGCCGCGGCGTAGTTCTCCACCAGCTTCTCGTCCTCGAAGGACGTCTTGCCGATGATGAAGTGCAGGTTCGAGTGCTTGTCGACGCGGAACTCGATCTTGCCGCCCTTGATGTCCGTGACGGCCTTGACCACGTCCGGGGTGACGGTGCCGGTCTTCGGGTTCGGCATCAGACCACGGGGACCGAGCACGCGGCCGAGGCGGCCGACCTTGCCCATGAGGTCCGGGGTGGCGACGACGGCGTCGAAGTCCAGGCGGCCCTTGGCGACCTCGTCGATCAGTTCGTCGGAGCCGACGATGTCGGCGCCTGCGGCTTCCGCGGCGGCAGCACGGTCACCGGTCGCGAAGACCAGGACCCGGGCGGTCTTGCCGGTGCCGTGCGGCAGGTTCACGGTGCCACGGACCATCTGATCGGCCTTGCGCGGGTCGACACCCAGGCGGAAGGCGATCTCGACGGTGCCGTCGAACTTGCTCGTGGAGGTCTCCTTGGCGAGACGGACGGCTTCGAGCGGGGCGTACAGCTTCTCCCGGTCGATCTTCGCGTCCGCAGCGCGGAGAGCCTTGCTGCGCTTGCTCATTTACTGCTCCTGTGTGGTTCTGGAGTCGTGGTCGGGGCCGAGCCGGCCCTCCCACTGGACTGCGGTGAAGGGGGGTGGGACTCAGCCCTCGACGACGACGCCCATGGAGCGCGCGGTACCGGCGATGATCTTCGCCGCGGCGTCCAGGTCGTTCGCGTTCAGGTCGGGGAGCTTCGTCGTGGCGATCTCGCGGACCTGCGCCTGGGTGATCTTGGCGACCTTGGTCTTGTGCGGCTCGCCGGAGCCCTTCTCGACACCAGCGGCCTTGAGGATCATCTTCGCGGCCGGCGGGGTCTTGGTCACGAAGGTGAAGGAACGGTCCTCGTAGACCGTGATCTCCACCGGGATGACCCAGCCACGCTGCGACTCGGTCGCCGCGTTGTAGGCCTTGCAGAACTCCATGATGTTGACGCCGTGCTGGCCCAGCGCGGGGCCGACCGGCGGCGCCGGGTTCGCCGCACCGGCGTTGATCTGGAGCTTGATGAGCCCCGTGACCTTCTTCTTCTTGGGAGGCATGACGCTCCGGGTCCTTTCCTTCGGGTCCCTGCCCGCGTCCGGCTGTACTCCGAATGCAGGCATACCGCACAACGATAACGGGTATAGGTGTGCGGCCAAAAACCGAGCAGGTCAGACAAGCTGTGACAGCTCGCCTGACCTGGTCGGAAGGTCTGTTGCCAGAGGAACTAGTTCTTCTGGATCTGGTCGAAGCTCAGCTCGACCGGAGTCTCGCGGCCGAAGATCTCGACAAGGCCCTTGACCTTCTTCGAGTCGGCGTTGATCTCGTTGATGGTCGCCTGGAGGGTGGCGAACGGACCGTCGGTGACGGTGACCGAGTCCCCGACCTCGAAGTCCAGCACCTGCACCTCGAGCTTGCGCGACGGCGCCGGCTTGCCCTCGGCCTCGGCCGCCTCACGGGCCGCCTTCTCCTCCGCCTCGGGAGCGAGCATCTTGACGATCTCGTCCAGCGTCAGCGGGTAGGGGTCATAGGCGTTGCCGACGAACCCGGTGACCCCGGGGGTGTTGCGTACGACACCCCAGGACTCGTTGGTGAGGTCCATGCGGACGAGGACGTAACCGGGCAGCTTGTTCTGCCGGATCGTCTTGCGCTCGCCGTTCTTGATCTGGGCGACCTCTTCCTGCGGCACCTCGGCCTGGAAGATGAAGTCCTCGACGTTCAGGGAGACCGCGCGCTGCTCCAGGTTGGTCTTCACGCGGTTCTCGTAGCCGGCGTAGGTGTGGATGACGTACCACTCGCCGGGGAGGGTGCGCAGCTCCTCGCGGAGGGCCTCGACGGGGTCGACGGGCTCGGCCGGCTCGGCGGCCTCGACGTCACCGCCCGACTCCTCGTCCGCGTCGGCCTCTTCGGCGTCCTCGTCCTCGTCGGCCTCGTCCTCTTCGAGGTGGACCGCGTCCTCCTCGGCGGGCTCGCCCGCTTCGGCGTCGGCAGCCTCGACCTCGTCCAGGTCGCCGTCCGCGGCCTCGACGATGTCCAGCTCGTCGTCGACGGACTCGCGGGCCTCGGCGGCTCCGTTCACGTTCTGGTCAGACACGGTGGCTGCTTCTTCCTGGGTTACAAGGGGTGGAACACGCGAAAGGGGCGCCGGTCATCGGCGCCCTTCGCTGACGGCATCAGCCGAAGACATACTTGGCCACGTGGTTGAGGCCGTAGTCGATCGCGGTGACCAGACCGATCATGACGACCACGAAGACGATCACGACGGTCGTATAGGTGCTGAGCTGATTGCGCGTGGGCCAGACGACCTTGCGCAGCTCCGCGACGATCTGGCGGTAGAACGTGGCGAGGCGCTTCAGCGGGCCCTTCTTGGCCCGCTTGCCGCCCTTGCGGGTCTTCTTGCTCTCAGGAGCTTCATCCTGGGCATCAGGCGTGTCGATGGAGCCCACGGCATCCGCCATTGTCCTCACCTGTTCCCGGGTCGTGGCCGTGCCGCGCCCGGTCTGAGCCGCACGGCGGTGCGTTGCAGTACTACCTGCGCACACATCCTGAGCAAGATATGTGAAGCAGGGCCGGAGGGACTTGAACCCCCAACCGCCGGTTTTGGAGACCGGTGCTCTACCAATTGAGCTACGACCCTTCGGTGTCCCCCAACCTACCGTATCCACCCGAGTGCTTGGTGTGCATTACCGGTGGATCGGCTGCTGAGGGCCAACGACGGATGAGTGTACGTGCTCCTCGGCCCGACGTCGAACGCAAAGCGCTGGTGGGCCGATTCGGTCTGATGTTCCGCCAGTTGTGAGCACGCCGGGTGCCCGGCTGCCCAGTCCGTGAAACCGGCGTGCCCGGGAGGTTTCCGGTCTGAAAACATGGGCCGTATGAGCGCTGCAACCTCCCCCGCCGAACGCCGGGTCTCGGCCCGCGTCGGTGCGATCTCCGAGTCCGCGACCCTCGCCGTGGACGCCAAGGCCAAGGCCCTGAAGGCCGCCGGGCGTCCGGTGATCGGCTTCGGCGCGGGCGAGCCCGACTTCCCGACGCCCGGCTACATCGTCGACGCCGCCGTCGCCGCCTGCCAGGACCCCAAGAACCACCGCTACACCCCGGCCGGCGGACTGCCCGAGCTGAAGGCCGCGATCGCCGCGAAGACCCTGCGCGACTCCGGCTACGAGGTCGAGGCCGCGCAGATCCTGGTCACCAACGGCGGCAAGCAGGCCATCTACGAGGCCTTCGCCGCGATCCTCGACCCGGGCGACGAGGTCATCGTCCCGGCCCCCTACTGGACGACGTACCCGGAGTCGATCCGGCTGGCCGGCGGGGTCCCGGTGGACGTCGTCGCCGACGAGACGACCGGCTACCGCGTCTCCGTCGAGCAGCTGGAGGCCGCGCGCACCGCGAACACGAAGGTCCTGCTCTTCGTCTCGCCCTCCAACCCGACCGGCGCGGTCTACACGCGCGCGCAGGTCGAGGAGATCGGCCGCTGGGCCGCGGCGCACGGCCTGTGGGTGCTGACGGACGAGATCTACGAGCACCTGGTCTACGGCGACGCGGAGTTCTCCTCGCTGCCGGTGGTCGTGCCGGAGCTGGCCGACAAGACGATCGTCGTCAACGGCGTGGCGAAGACGTACGCCATGACGGGCTGGCGGGTGGGCTGGCTGATCGGTCCCAAGGACGTCGTCAAGGCCGCGACGAACCTTCAGTCGCACGCCACGTCGAACGTCTCCAACGTCGCCCAGGTCGCCGCGCTGGCCGCCGTCTCCGGTGATCTGTCGGCCGTCGAGGAGATGAAGGTCGCCTTCGACCGGCGGCGCAAGAAGATCGTCTCGATGCTGAACGAGATCGAGGGGGTCGTCTGCCCGGTGCCCGAGGGCGCGTTCTACGCGTACCCGTCGGTGAAGGGGCTGCTCGGCAAGGAGATCCGCGGCAGGCGGCCCGCCTCCTCGGTGGAGCTGGCGGAGCTGATCCTGGAGGAGGTCGAGGTCGCGGTGGTGCCCGGGGAGGCGTTCGGGACGCCCGGGTATCTGCGGCTTTCGTACGCGCTGGGTGACGAGGATCTCGTCGAGGGCGTCTCGCGGATCCAGAAGCTGCTGGCGGAGGCCAAGTAGGGCGCTGACGTGCGGGCCGTCTCCTTCGGGAGGCGGCCCGTTCGCGTGTGCGAGCAACCGCACGTTCAGGGAACCGGCTACCTGCTCCTCACCTTCGTACGGCAATATCGCCCAATGGAGCGTGTACGTGATCTCTCTCAGCTGCCGAAAGCCCATCTGCACCTGCACTTCACGGGGTCGATGCGCCCCGGGACCGTTCTCGAACTGGCCGACAAGTACGGCGTGCGGCTGCCCGAGGTGCTGGCGGAGGCGCTGACCAGCGGGGAGCCGCCGCGGCTGCGGGCGACGGACGAGCGGGGCTGGTTCCGCTTCCAGCGGCTGTACGACGCGGCGCGTTCGTGCCTGCGCGAGCCCGACGACATCCGGCGGCTGGTGCGCGAGGCCGCCGAGGAGGACCTCAAGGACGGCTCGGGCTGGCTGGAGATCCAGGTGGACCCGACGTCGTACGCGCCCCGGATGGGCGGGCTGATCCCGGCGCTCGAGGTCATCCTGGACGCGGTCGAGACGACCTCCCGGGACACCGGCCTGGGGATGCGCGTCCTGGTCGCGGCGAACCGGATGAAACACCCGCTGGACGCCCGTACGCTGGCCCGGCTGGCCGTGCGGTACGCCGATCGCGGGGTGGTGGGCTTCGGGCTCTCCAACGACGAACGGCGGGGCATGGCGCGGGACTTCGACCGGGCGTTCGCGATCGCGCGCGAGGGCGGGCTGCTCGCGGCCCCGCACGGCGGCGAGCTGACCGGCCCGGCGTCCGTGCGCGACTGCCTGGACGACCTGCACGCGACCCGCGTCGGCCACGGCGTGCGCGCGGCGGAGGACCCCCGGCTCCTGAAGCGCCTCGCGGACCGCGGCGTGACCTGCGAGGTCTGCCCGGCCTCGAACGTGGCCCTGGGCGTCTACGAGAAGCCCGAGGACGTACCCTTGCGCACTTTGTACGACGCCGGCGTCCCGATGGCCCTGGGCGCCGACGACCCCCTCCTGTTCGGCTCCCGCCTCGCCGCCCAGTACGAGCTGGCCCGGGCCCATCACGGCTTCACCGACGCGGAGTTGGCGGAGCTGGCCCGGCAGTCGATCCGGGGGTCGGCGGCGCCGGAGGGGGTGAAGGGGGAGCTGTTGGCGGGGGTGGACGCGTGGCTCGCGTCCTAGGCGTCTTCTAAAGGCTGACGGTGCTTCTAGAGGCTGACGGCGCTTCTAGAGGCTGACGCCCACCATCACCGGTTCGTTGACCAAGGTCACGCCGAACGCCTCGTGGACGCCGGTGACGAGTTCGCGGGCCAGGGTGAGGAGGTCCTCGGTGGTCGCGGCGCCGCGGTTGGTGAGGGCGAGGGTGTGCTTGGTGGAGAGGCGGGCGGGGCCGGTGCCGTAGCCCTTGGTGTAGCCGGCCTTGTCGATCAGCCAGGCCGCGGACGTCTTCGTGCGGCCCTCCCCCGCCGGGTAGGCGGGCGGTTCGGTGTCCTCGCCGAGGCGGTCGCGCACGCGCGCGTGGAAGGCCGCGAAGTCGGCGTCGGTGAGGATCGGGTTGGTGAAGAACGAGCCGGCCGACCAGGTGTCGTGGTCCTCGGGGTCCAGGACCATGCCTTTGCCCGCGCGGAGCTTCAGGACCGTCTCGCGGGCGCGCTCCAGCGGGACCCGGTCGCCGACCTCGACGCCGAGCGCCCGCGCGGTCTCCGCGTAGCGCACCGGCGCGGAGAGCCCGCCCGCGTCCTCCAGGCCGAAGCGCACGCGCAGGACGACGTACCGCGCGGGGTCCTCCTTGAAGCGGCTGTGCCGGTAGGAGAAGGCGCACTCGGCATTGGAGAGCGTGACGGTCTCGCCCGCGCGCCGGTCGTAGGCGACGACCTCGGTGACGGTGGCGGAGACCTCCTGGCCGTACGCGCCGACGTTCTGGATCGGGGTGGCGCCCGCCGAGCCGGGGACGCCGGCCAGGCACTCGATGCCGGCGAGCCCGGCCTCCACCGCGCGGGCGACGGCGTCGGTCCAGATCTCCCCGGCGGCCAGCTCCAGTGCCGTACCGCTCAGTTCGAAGCCGGTGGTGGCGATGCGCAGGGCCGTGCCGGTGAAGCCCTGGTCGGCGATGACCAGGTTGGAGCCGCCGCCGATGATCAGCAGGGGGGTTCCGGCGGCGTCGGCGGCGCGGACGGTGTCGATGACCTCGGCGTCGGTCGTCGCGGTCACCAGGCGGGCGGCGGGCCCGCCGAGCCGGAACGTGGTCAGCGGGGCGAGCGGGGCGTTGTGGAGTTCCAGCACGCGGCCAAGCCTACGAGACGGCACTGACAACGCCGGTCCGGCCCGAGCACGCGTAAGGGGCGCCTCTCCATGGAGAACGCCCCTTACTTCGCGGGTGGCTCACGCCAGGCGGACGACCGCGCGGGGCACGCCGAGGACCTTCTGTCCGCCGCTGGTGACGACCAGGTCGACGCGGACGGTGTTGTCGTCGAGCTTGGCGGCGACCTTGCCGGTGACCTCGATGACGGCGCCCTCGTCGTCGTTGGGGACGACGACGGGGCGGGTGAAGCGGACGCCGTAGTCGACGAGGGCGCCCGGGTCGCCGGCCCAGTCGGTGACGACGCGGACGGCCTGGGCCATGGTGAACATGCCGTGCGCGATGACGTCCGGCAGGCCCACCTCCTTGGCGAACTTCTCGTTCCAGTGGATGGGGTTGAAGTCCAGGGAGGCGCCCGCGTAGCGCACCAGGGTGGCGCGGGTCACGGGGAAGGAGCGGGCGGGCAGTTCGGTGCCGACCTCGACGTCGGCGTAGGCGAGCTTCGCGGTCATGCCCCGGCCTCCGGTGCGTCCTTGTCGTCGGCGGCGCGCGCGACCAGCTTGGTCCAGGCGGTCACGACGTGCTCGCCGGCCTCGTCATAGACGTCGCCGCGGACGTCCAGGATGTCGTTGCCGGCCATCGTGCGGACGCTCTCGATGGTGGAGGTGACGGTGAGCCGGTCGCCCGCGCGCACGGGGCGGACGTAGGCGAACTTCTGGTCGCCGTGGACGACGCGGCTGTAGTCGAGGCCCAGGCGCTCGTCCTGGACGACGAGTTGGGCCGCCTCGTACGTGACCATGAACACGAAGGTCGGCGGGGCGATCACGTCGGGGTGGCCGAGTGCCTTGGCGGCTTCCGGGTCCGTGTAGGCGGGGTGGGTGTCGCCCACCGCCGTCGCGAACTCGCGGATCTTCTCGCGGCCCACCTCATAGGGCTCGGTGGGCGGATAGCTCCGCCCCACGAAGGACTGGTCGAGCGCCATGGCTCGGCACCTCCTGCTTGTGCTCTACCGACCGGTACAGGGTCACTCAACGACGCGAGGCCGCCCCCGATCTCTCGGGGACGGCCTCGGCGTACGAGCCTGATTTATCGCGTTTCGCGGTGCGCGGTGTGCGCATTGCAACGCGGGCAGTGCTTCTTCATCTCAAGACGGTCCGGGTTGTTACGCCGGTTCTTCTTGGTGATGTAGTTCCGCTCCTTGCACTCCACGCAGGCCAGCGTGATCTTCGGGCGGACGTCGGTGGCAGCCACGTGAGTGCTCCTAGGACGAACGGGTAAATGTGTTCAACGCAAGAAAGAGTAGCCGATCGAAGGACCGACCCTGCAATCGGCTACTGTCAGTAGCGGTGACCGGACTTGAACCGGTGACACAGCGATTATGAGCCGCTTGCTCTACCGACTGAGCTACACCGCTTTGATGAGATCCGCCCCCGTCTTGCGACGGGAGCCTCTCTCACCAGAGCCCCAATACGGAATCGAACCGTAGACCTTCTCCTTACCATGGAGACGCTCTACCGACTGAGCTATTGGGGCGAGCGAGGAAGACATTACACGGTCCGCAGCCGTTCACCCAAATCCGTTGTCCAGCCTTGTGCGGGCCCGGATTTCGGCCCGTCCCGGCCGCCTCACCAGCCCCGCGCGCGGGAGGTGGCACACCGGTACGACTATTGCGCTCCTCCCCGCCGGCACCCCAGCGCCGCCCTAGGCTCGACCCGCTTTGCGTGATCTTGTAACCCCGCCCCTGGGGCCCTGTCCGGGGGCCGGTCCCGAGCCTCTGGAGCGCGATGCCCGACAGCCAGCCGCAGCCACCGCCGTCCTCCGGCCCCTCCCGCCAGCAGGACCCCACGGGCGTCCTCCTGTGCGGCGCCCGCCTCACCGACGGACGGACCGTCGACGTACGGCTGGGGGGCGGCCGGATCGAGGCGGTCGGTACGGCGGGGAGCCTGACGGCGCCTCCCGCGCGCGGGGCACGGGTCGACCTCACCGGCTATCTGCTGCTGCCGGCCCCCGCCGAACCCCACGCCCACGCGGACACCGCGCTGTCGGCGGACGCGGGGGGACCGGTGTCGTACGCCCCGCCGGACGTCCAGCGGCGGGCCACGGAAGCCGCGTTGCTGCAACTCGGGCACGGGGCGACCGCCATGCGCGCGCACGTGCGCGTGGGCGACGTCCAGGGGCTCGGCGCGCTGGCCGCCGTCCTCCAGGCGCGGCGGTCGCTGCGGGGGCTCGCGGAGCTGACGACGGTGGCGGTGCCCCGGCTGCTGACGGGGGTCGCGGGCGCGGACGGGCTCGCGATGCTGCGGGACGCGCTGAAGATGGGCGCCTCGGTGGTGGGCGGCTGCCCCGACCTGGACCCCGATCCCACCGGGTACGTGGAGGCCGTCCTGGAGGTCGCCTCCGAGCACGGCTGCCCCGTCGACCTGCACACCGCCGCCGCCGACCCGGCCCGCCTCGCCCGCCTCGCCGCGATGGCCGGCGGACTGCGCCCCGGGGTCGCCCTCAGCCCCTGCGGCGCCCTCCCCGAGACGGCGGCGGCCCGTACGGCCGACCGGCTGGCCGCGGCGGGCGTCGCCGTGGTCTGCCTCCCCCAGGGCTCCTGCGCGGCCGTGGAGGGCCGCGGAACGGCTCCCGTACGGCTGCTGCGGGCGGCCGGGGTGCGGGTGGCGGCGGGCAGCGGCGCGCTGCGGGACGTCGCCAACCCGGTGGGGCGCGGGGACCCGTTGGAGGCGGCGTACCTGCTGGCCTCGCGCGAGGGGCTGCGGCCTGAGGAGGCGTACGACGCGGTGAGCGCGTCCGCCCGCGCGGTGCTCGGGCTGCCCGAGGTGCGGGTGGAGGCGGGGTTCCCCGCGGAGCTGCTGGCCGTGCGGGGGGAGCGGCTCTCGGGGGCGCTGTCCTTGGCGTACAGCCGGATCGTCGTGCACCGGGGGCGCGTTGTGGCGCGGACCAGCGCGGTGCGGGAGTACTGCAACTCGGCGGCTGCCGCGGAACTGGGGCTGCCTCGGCAGGGGCGGGGGGAGGTGTCCTGAGGGGCTTCCCTATGGAGGCTCGCCCGCGCGGGCTCGGGGTTTCCCAAGGGGTCCGCCGGGGCGGGGAGTTGTGGTGCGCGCGGGGGTGGTCCGGTGGTGGTCGTGGGGCGCGGGTTCCGGTTCCGGCGTACGGTCGGGACCATGCGCATTGTCATCGCCGGAGGTCATGGTCAGATCGCGTTGCGGCTGGAGCGGTTGCTCGCCGCGCGCGGGGACGAGGTCGTGGGGGTGATCCGCAAGGCCGAGCAGGCGCAGGCCCTGCGGTCGGCCGGCGCCGAACCGGTCGTACTGGATCTGGAGTCGGCGTCCGTCGAGGAGGTCGCCGGGGTGCTGGCGGGCGCCGACGCGGCCGTGTTCGCGGCGGGCGCGGGACCGGGCAGCGGGGCGGACCGCAAGGAGACCGTGGACAAGGGCGCGGCGGTGCTGTTCGCGGACGCGGCCGTGCGCGCGGGGGTGCGGCGGTTCCTGGTCGTGTCCTCGCTGGGCGCGGACGCCGGGCACGCCGGGGACGAGGTCTTCGACGTGTACCAGCGCGCGAAGGGGGCGGCGGACGCGTACGTGCGGGGGCTGGCCGGCCTGGACTGGACGGTCCTGCGGCCGGGCGGGCTGACGAACGACGCCGGGACGGGGCTGGTGCGTCTTGAGGCGCACACCGGGCGCGGGATGATCGCGCGCGACGACGTGGCGGCCGTCCTGGCGGAGCTGCTGGAGACACCGGCGACGGCGGGGCTGACGCTGGAGCTGGTGGGGGGTTCGGTGCCGGTCTCGGTGGCGGTGAAGTCGGTGGCGGGGAACTGAGGGCGGGTCAGGGTCGTTGGGGGGTGTGAGGGGCGGTTGCTGAGGGTGCTTCGGTGACGGGGGCGTCTTCGGCGGCGGGGGCGTCTTCGGCGGCGGGGTGCGGGGCGGCTTGCGGCGGGGCGTCCTCCCGGGTGACCGGTGCTCAGAAGAGGGACAGTTGCCCGGGGAAGTCCGGGACCGTGTAGCCGTCCAGTGCGGGCTGGGCCGCGCCGAGTTGGGCGGTGCGGCGGGAGCCGGGGCAGGAGGTCAGGTCGCCGTGCCCGCGGGCGCCAGGCGGGTCGTGCCGGGCGAACCGTCCGGCGACGACGGCGATCTCTCGACGGCACTCGGGGCAGACTCTGCGGCGGCTCGACATGCGGCCAGTGTGCCTCAGTGGGCCACGCGGGTACCTGCGGGCGGCGCGCTGGGCAACCGTCACCGGAAAGTGGGATCAGCTCTTTAGCATCCGGTCCCGTGGCACACACCTTCGAGGAGCTGACGCAGCGCCAGCGCGCGGCCGACGAGGCGCACGCGCGCGTCCTGGCCCTGCGCGACACCTACGGCGCCCCCACCGCGGCCCCCTGGTCCGAGACCCAGTCCGACACCTACGAGACCGCCTGGCGGGCCTGGCGCGACCTCGCCCGCGACGCCCAGGCCGCGGTCACGGAACACGCCAAGGCGGAGGGGCGCTCCCGGCAGGAGGTCGAGGAGGAGGTGAGACAGGCCGCGCGGGAGTCGGCCGGAGGCGCGGGCGACGGCACCGGCCTTGCGGAGGGCGGGAGTTGAGGCCGGGGCGGGGTGTGAGCTTCCTCATGGGCGCGGCCGTCGGGAGCGCGTACGACGAAGGGCCCGTGGTCCACTGTCTCCAGTGGACCACGGGCCCTTCGTTCCCGTGTGGCGGCGCCAGGATTCGAACCTGGGAAGGCTGAGCCGGCAGATTTACAGTCTGCTCCCTTTGGCCGCTCGGGCACACCGCCGGGGGTTTGTCGCCGATTCGAACCGCTTTGCGGCGGTGTTCCCTGGCAACGACGTAAACAATACCCGATGCCATGGGGTGCTTCGCCACCCGATTGAACTGCGCCCGGCGGTGATCAGGTGGCTAGGCTTGCACGCACTTGACCCGCCCCCGATACAAGGAGCCACAGGACATGGCCGACTCCAGTTTCGACATCGTCTCGAAGGTCGAGCGGCAGGAGGTCGACAACGCCCTCAACCAGGCCGCCAAGGAGATCTCGCAGCGCTACGACTTCAAGGGCGTCGGCGCCTCGATCTCGTGGTCCGGGGAGAAGATCCTGCTGGAGGCGAACTCCGAGGACCGGGTGACCGCCGTCCTCGACGTCTTCCAGTCGAAGCTGATCAAGCGCGGGATCTCGCTGAAGGCCCTGGAGGCGGGTGAGCCGCAGCTCTCCGGCAAGGAGTACAAGCTCTTCGCGGAGATCAAGGAGGGCATCTCCCAGGAGAACGCGAAGAAGGTCGCCAAGATCATCCGGGACGAGGGCCCCAAGGGTGTGAAGGCCCAGGTCCAGGGCGAGGAACTGCGCGTCAGCTCCAAGAGCCGCGACGACCTCCAGGAAGTCATCGCCCTCCTGAAGGGCCAGGACTTCGACTTCGCGCTCCAGTTCGTGAACTACCGGTAGGCGCCCGTCCGGGTTCGTCTCCGAACGTTCCCGATCGCGCTACAAAGCCCGCTTCCGTTCTCCCTCGCCGTGCTGACCGGCCGATACTGCTGGTAGCGGCCAGTGCCGCGACACGGCGACGGGAGAGGTACCGATCATGAAGCCGCTCAACCTTCTGCTGAACATCCTGTGGCTGGTCCTCTGCGGCTTCTGGATGGCGCTCGGCTATCTGGTGGCCGCGCTGGTCTGCTTCATCCTGATCGTCACGATCCCGTTCGGCGTCGCGTCGCTGCGGATCGCCGGGTTCGTGCTGTGGCCGTTCGGGCGGACGACCGTGGAGCGGCCGGACGCGGGGGCGCCGTCGTGCGTCGGGAACGTGATCTGGCTGGTCCTCGCGGGCTGGTGGCTGGCGCTCGGGCATCTGCTGACGAGCATCCCGCTGTTCCTGTCGATCATCGGGATCCCGTTCGGGTGGGCCAACCTGAAGCTGATCCCGGTCTCGCTGATGCCGCTGGGGCGTGAGGTCGTCCCGACGGACCAGGCGTTCGGCGGGCGCTGAGCCGGCCCCCCTGACCCGGGGAAAATCCTTACTGCGAGCGGCCGGCCATCTTCTCCAGGCGGGCGATGCGGTCCGCCATGGGCGGGTGGGTGGAGAACAGCCTGGAGAGGCCCTGGCCGGGCCGGAACGGGTTGGCGATCATCATGTGGCTCGCCGTCTCGATACGCGGCTCAGGGGGCAGCGGGAGCTGCTGGGTGCCCGTCTCCAGCTTGCGCAGGGCGCTCGCCAGGGCGAGGGGGTCGCCGGTCAGCTGCGCGCCGGAGGCGTCCGCCTCGTACTCGCGGGAGCGGCTGATGGCGAGCTGGATGACGCTGGCGGCGAGCGGGCCGAGCAGGGACAGCAGCAGGACGCCGATGATGCCGGGGCCCTCGTCGTCGTCCGAGCGGCCGATGGGGATCAGCCAGGCGAAGTTGGCCAGGAAGACGATCACCGAGGCGAGGGCGCCGGCGACGGACGAGATGAGGATGTCGCGGTTGTAGACGTGGCTCAGCTCATGGCCGATGACGCCGCGCAGCTCGCGTTCGTCGAGCAGGCGCAGGATGCCGTCCGTGCAGCACACGGCCGCGTTGCGCGGGTTGCGGCCGGTCGCGAAGGCGTTGGGGGCCTCGGTCGGGGAGATGTACAGGCGGGGCATGGGCTGGCGGGCCTGGGTGGAGAGCTCGCGGACCATGCGGTACAGGGCGGGTGCCTCGAACTCGCTGACGGGGCGGGCGCGCATCGCGCGTAGAGCGAGCTTGTCGCTGTTCCAGTACGCGTAGGCGTTGGTGCCCAGGGCGATGAGGACGGCGATGACCAGGCCGGTGCGGCCGAAGAAGCCGCCGATGACGACGATGAGTGCGGACAGTCCCCCGAGGAGTACTGCGGTCCTGAGCCCGTTGTGCCGGCGGTGCACGGTACGCCCTCCAAGTCGTGCGGCAGGGGAACCCTTTGCTTGCTGATCTGCGGTCCCGCTGGGTCACCTCCCAGTGGACCCTCCTGATCCCGTCAACGCCAGGCGAGGCCCGTGAGTTCCCTGGCCGGGGTGTCGGCCGTCCGGGGGAGGGCTCAGAACAGGGCGGTGCCGGCGAAGCGGAGGATCAGCTGGGGGGCCGCGGAGAGGGCGACGGCGAGGACGGCGGTGAGGGCGAGCGCGGCCGTCAGGGGGGCCGGGAGGGGCTGCCGCGCGGATGCGTCGTCGGGGGTCTGGAACAGCAGGGCCGTCCACCTCAGGTAGTAGAAGAGGGCGATCACCACGTTGACGGCCATGACGACGGCCAGCCAGCCCAGGCCCGCGTCGACGGCGGCGGAGAAGACGGTGACCTTCGCGAACAGGCCGATGACGCCCGGCGGCAGCCCGGCGAGGCAGAGCAGGAAGAACGCCAGGAGGAGCGCCGCCAGGGGGCTGCGGGCGTACAGGCCGCGGTAGTCGGTGAGCCGGTTGTGCGCGCTGTCCCGGCCCACCAGGGCGGCCACGGCGAACGCCCCCAGGTTCACGGCGGCGTACATGAGGGCGTACGCGAGGGTGGAGCCGACGGTGTGCTGGGCGTCGTCGGAGTAGGCCGCCGCGGCGATCGGCACGAGGAGGTAGCCGGCCTGGCCGACGGAGGACCAGGCGAGCAGGCGGACGGCGCTGTACGCGCGCGTGGCGCTCTGGCGCAGGGCGCCCGCGTTGCCGGCGGTCATGGTGAGCGCGGCCAGCGCGGCGAGCGCGGGGCCCCAGACGTCGGCGTACGACGGGAAGGCGACGACCGTGACGAGGATGAGGCCGGAGAAGCCGACGGCCTTGCCGACGACCGACAGGTAGGCGGCGACGGGCAGGGGGGCGCCGGTGTAGGTGTCGGGGACCCAGAAGTGGAAGGGGACGGCGGCGGTCTTGAAGGCGAAGCCGACGAGGGTGAGGACGACGCCGGCCTGCGCGAGGGTGTGGAACTGGCCGTCGACGTGCTGGATGCGGTCGGCCACCTGGGTGAGGTGGAGGGTGCCTGTGGTGGCGTACACGAAGCTGACGCCCAGGAGGGTGACGGCGGTGGCCGTGACGGACGACAGGAAGAACTTCAGGGCCGCTTCGGAGGACCTGCGGTCGCCGTGGCGCAGGCCGACGAGGGCGAACGCGGGCAGGGAGGCGACCTCCAGGGCGACGACCAGGGTGGCGAGGTCCCGGGCGGCGGGCAGCAGGGCGGCGCCTGCGGCGGAGGACAGCAGGAGGAACCAGTACTCCCCCTCGGGGAGGACCTTGCGCGCGTCCTTGAGGGCGGTCACGGACAGCAGGGCCACCAGGAGGGCGCCGCCGAACACCAGCAGCTGGACGACCAGGGTGAACCGGTCGGCCGTGTAGCTGCACGCGCGCGGGGCGTCGGTCAGGCAGAACGTGGCCCGGTCGGCGCCCTTGAGGGGCAGCAGCAGGGCCGTGGAGGCGGCGAGCCCGGCGGCGGACAGCCATCCCAGGAGGGGCTTCCTGGCGTCCGGGAGGAACAGGTCGGCGACCAGGACGGCGAGGCCGACGACGGCCGTGACGGTGGGCGGGGCGATCGTCAGCCAGTCGACGGACTGGACGACGGACGGGGCGCTCATCGGTGGCCTCCTGCGAGGAACTGCTGCACGGCCGGGTCGGTGAGGCCGAGGAGGGCCTTGGGCCACAGGCCGAGGACGACGGTGAGGACGACGAGCGGGGTGAAGGCGGCGAACTCGTACGCGCGCACGTCGGTGAGGCGCGGGGTGTCGTCGTCCAGGGGGCCCATGCAGACCCTGCGGACGACGGTGAGCAGGTAGGCGGCCGTCAGGAGGGTGCCGAAGGCGCCGATCGCGGTGAACGTCAGGTAGGCGGGGCGGCTGAGGCCCGCGGCGGGGTCGAACGCGCCGAACAGGGCGAGGAGTTCGCCCCAGAACCCGGCGAGTCCGGGCAGCCCCAGGGAGGCGACGGCGGCGAACGCCAGGAGGCCGCCCAGGCGGGGCGCCCTGCCGTAGAGGGCGGCGCCTCCCGCGCGCGCGAGGGTGTCGAGACCGGTGCTGCCGGTGCGGTCCTTGAGGGCGCCGATGAGGAAGAACAGCAGTCCGGTGACGAGGCCGTGGGCGATGTTGGCGAACAGGGCGCCGTTGACGCCGGTCGGGGTCATGGAGGCGATGCCGAGCAGGACGAAGCCCATGTGGCCGACGGAGGAGTAGGCGATCAGGCGTTTGAGGTCGCCGTTCGCGCCGGGGCGGGCGAGGGCGAGGCAGGCGAGGGAGCCGTAGACGATGCCGACGACGGCGAAGGCGGCCAGGTAGGGCGCGAAGGTGCGCAGGCCGTCGGGGGCGGCCGGGAGCAGGATGCGGACGAAGCCGTACGTGCCCATCTTCAGCAGGACGCCGGCGAGGAGGACCGAGCCGGTGGTCGGGGCGGCGGTGTGGGCATCGGGCAGCCAGCTGTGCAGCGGCCACATCGGCGTCTTCACCGCGAGCCCGAGACCGATCGCCAAAACGGCGGTGACCTGCACGGATGTGGTGAGCGGCCGGCCGTTGTCAGTGGCGAGTGCCACCATGTCGAACGTGCCCGCTCTGACGCCGATCAGGAGCAGGCCCAGCAGCATGACGACCGAGCCGAGGAGGGTGTACAGGATGAACTTCCAGGCCGCCCGCGTCCGCCCGGCGCCGCCCCAGCGGGCGATGAGGAAGTACATCGGGATCAGGACGGTCTCGAAGGCGAGGAAGAACAGGATCAGGTCGAGGACGGCGAAGGTGGCGAGGGTGCCGCCTTCGAGGAGGAGCAGGAGGGCGACGTAGGCCTTGGGGGAGCCGCCGGCGGGGGGCTTGAAGTAGGAGTACAGCGCGCACAGGAAGGTCAGCAGCGCGGTCAGGACCAGCAGGGGGAGGGAGATGCCGTCGATGCCGAGGTGGACGCGTACGTCGAGCGCGGGGATCCAGCTGATGTCCGTACTGGCCTGCATCTTCGACGGGTGGCCGTGGTCGAAGCCCAGCGCGAGGGCGATCGCCGCGGCGAGGACGGCGGCGGTGACGGTCACGCCGTGGCGCAGGACGGCCTGCTGCGGCGAGGTGCCCTTCAGTCCGGGCGGGGCGGGCAGCAGGGCGGCGACGGCGCCGAGGAAGGGGGCGGCGACGGTGAACGCCAGGAGGAGCCGCATGACGGACTCGCTGATATCGATCACGGCTGCTCACGCTCCCGAGGCGAGGAGAAGGGCGGCCACCGCGAGGACGACGGTGCCGGCGAGCAGCGCGCTCACATAGGTCTGGACGTTGCCGGTCTGGGCCCGGCGCACGGCGGCCCCGAGCAGCCGGGGGACGGCGGCGGCGCCCCGGACGTAGGTGTCGACGACCTCGCGGTCGAGGAACCGTACGAGGCTCGCGGCGGCCTGGACCGGGCGGACGAACAGGGTGTCGTACGCGGTGTCCAGGTGGAAGCCGGCGGCGGCGTGGCGGTGCAGGGGGCCGAGCAGGAGGCGGCCGGGGTCGGTGGCGGGGCGGGCGCGCCGGGCGGCGTACGTGATGAGGCCGCCGGCCAGGGCGGCGGCGGTGCCGAGGACGGAGGTGGTGAGGGTCGGGGCGAGGGGGGTGCCGTCGAACCAGTGCGGGAGGGGGCGGTAGGCGAGGGCGCCCAGGGCGAGGGAGGGGACGGCGAGGACCCAGAGGACGGCATTCATCACAACGGGTGACTTTCCGTGACTTTCAGTGAGGCTATCGCCTACGGTTGAGGCAGCGGCTTCGTCGGCGGTCCGCGCTTTCCGTACCGGCGGGGGCGCCCAGGCGAGCAGCCAGAGACGGGTCGCGTAGGCGGCGGTGAGGAGGGCGGTGGTGAGGCCGGCGACGAGGATGAGCCAGCCCGCGGCGGCGGGGGCGTGGGTGGTGTGGCCGGCGGTGACGTGTTCGGCGGCGCCCAGGACGGACTCTTTGGAGAAGAAGCCGCTGAACGGGGGGATCGCGGCGAGGGCGAGGAGGGCGACGGTCATCGTCCAGAACGCGTCGGGAACGCGGGCGCGCAGACCGCCCGTGCGGGACAGGGCGGTGAGGGAGTTGGTGCCGGCGGTGTGGATGAGCGCGCCGGCCGCGAGGAACAGCAGGGCCTTGAAGGCGCCGTGCGTGAGGAGGTGGAAGACGGCGGCGGAGCGGTCGCCGACGGCGAGGGCGCCGGTCATGTAGCCGAGCTGGCCGATCGTCGAGTAGGCGAGGACGCGTTTGAGGTCGTCCTGGGCGAGGGCGGCGAGCGCGGAGCCGAGCATCGTCACGGCGGCCATGACGGCGAGGACCACCATCGCGGCGCGCGAGGACTCGAAGACGGGCAGGAGGCGGGCGGTGAAGTAGACGCCGGCGGCGACCATCGTGGCCGCGTGGATCAGCGCGGAGACGGGGGTGGGGCCGGCCATCGCGTCGGGGAGCCAGGTGTGCAGCGGGAACTGCGCGGACTTGCCGGCGACGCCCGCGAGGAGGAGCAGCGCGATCAGGGTCGGGTGGCCGAGACCGCCGTGCGCGACGGCGTCGAGGACCTTCGTGATCCGGAAGGAGCCGGTGTCGGCGGCGAGCGCGAACAGGCCGATGAGGAAGGGGACGTCGCCGAGTTTGGTGACGAGGAACGCCTTGATGGAGGCGGCGCGGGCCGCCGGGGTCTCCCAGTGGTGGCCGACCAGGAAGTACGAGCAGATGCCCATGACCTCCCAGCCGACGAGCAGCACGATCAGGTCGCCGGAGTAGACGACCAGGAGCATCGCGGCGGTGAAGAGGGAGACGAGGGCCGCGTACGAGGGGTAGCGGGGGTCGTCGCGGAGGTAGCCGGTGGAGTAGATCTGCACGCAGGCCGCGACCAGGGTGACCAGGACGGCGACGAGGGCGGCGAACCCGTCGATGTGCAGGGCGAGTTCGATCGGGACCGAGCCGGTGGGGGTGAGTTCGGCCGCCGCGTCGACGGGCGTGCCGCCGCCCTGGCGTACGGCGACGGTGACGGCCAGGGCGAGGGCGGCGAGGGCCGGCAGGACCGCGAGGGGGCGGGTGAAGCCGGGGGCGGTGCGGCCCAGGAGGAGGCCGGCGGCGGCGCCGAGGAACGGCAGGAGGGGGACGAGGACGGCGAGGGTGGTCGTGGTCACGCGCCGGCCTCGGCCTTCTCGTCCGCGTCGGCGGCCGTCTCGTCGGCGCCGCTGCCGGGAGCCTCGGCGGTGTCGCGGAGTTTGTCGATGTCGGAGGTGCCGCGGTTCCTGTGCACGGCGAGGACGATCGCGAGGCCGATGCCGATCTCGGCGGCGGCGACGGCGATCGTGAAGAGGGTGAGGGCCTGGCCGGAGTGGAGGGTGTCGTGCGCGGCCCTGCTGAGCCAGACGTCGAAGGCGACGAGGTTGAGGTTGACGGCGTTGAGCATCAGCTCGACCGACATCAGGACCAGGATCGCGTTGCGGCGGGCGAGGACGCCGTAGAGGCCGGTGCAGAAGAGGAGGGCCGAGAGGAGGGCGGGGTAGGCGAGGTGCATCAGGTGCCTTCCTGCTCGGTGGGGGTGGGTGGGGTGTTGGGGGGTTCCGGAGTTTTTTGGGGGCCCGGAGTTTTGGTGGTTTCCGGGGCCGGAGAAGTTTTTCGGGAATCTGTGACGGGGTGGGAACTCTGTGTGACGGTCCGGGCGTTCACGAGGGGAGAGCTTGATTCGGAGTTCGCTTTGCGGGACAGGACGATCGCGCCGACCAGTGCCGCGAGGAGGAGGACGGAGAGGGCCTCGAAGGGCAGGACCCAGTTCTGGAACAGGCTCTCGCCGGTGACCTCGGTGGAGCCGGCGGCCGGTCCGTCGAGGTCGACCCAGGTGGTGCGGAAGGCGTCGGCGACCACCCAGACCAGGGCGGCAGCGGCGGCGGTCGCGACGGCCAGGGCGGGCCATCGGTTGCCGGAGTCGGCGTCCGGGGAGCGGCCGATGGGGGCGCGGGTGAGCATCAGACCGAAGAGGAGGAGGACGACGACGGAACCGACGTAGATGAGGACCTGCACCCAGGCGATGAACTCCGCCGTCAGCAGGAGGTACTCGACGGCGAGCCCGCCGAGCGCCACCACCAGCCAGAGGGCGGCGTGCACCAGCTGCTTGGTGGTGACGGTGACGAGGGCCGCGCCGAGGGTGACCAGGCCGACGAGGAGGAACGCGATCTCGACGCCGGTCGGGGAGAGGAAGCCGTGCGGCGCTTGGGCGAGGGTCACGGCCGGTCTCCCTGGGGGGTGTCGGGCCCGGGGGTGCTTCGGCCGGGCCGGTCGGTCGAGGGGGCCGGGGGCTGCTGGGCGGGTGGCCGCTGGGTGGAGGGCTGTTGTTGGGCGGGGGTCGGTTTTTCTGCCGTCTTGCGGGCCGCGGTGAGTTCCTTCGGGGGTTCGGCGGCGGGGTCCGCGGGGGGCGGCGGGGGGACCGTCCACATCCACTCGCGGAGTCTGTCCCGCTCGTGGGTGAGTTCGTGGATGTCGGTCTCGGCGTACTCGAACTCCGGGGACCAGAAGAGGGCGTCGAAGGGACAGACCTCGATGCAGATACCGCAGTACATACAGAGGGAGAAGTCGATGGCGAAACGGTCGAGGACGTTGCGGCTGCGCTCGCGTCCGCCGGGGGCGGCGGCGGGGATCGTCTCCTTGTGGGAGTCGATGTAGATGCACCAGTCGGGGCACTCGCGGGCGCAGAGCATGCAGACCGTGCAGTTCTCCTCGAACAGGCCGATGACGCCGCGGGTGCGGGGCGGGAGTTCGGGCTGGGCGTCGGGGTACTGCTCGGTGACGGACCTGCGGGTCATCGTGCGCAGGGTCACGGCCAGGCCCTTGGCCAGCCCGGAGCCGGGGATCGGGGCCATGGCTAGGAGGTCACCACCTTGACGACGCCGGTGAGGGCGATCTGGGCGAGGGAGAGGGGGACGAGGAGGGTCCAGGAGAGTTTCTGCAACTGGTCCTCGCGCAGCCGGGGGTAGGTGACGCGGAGCCAGATGACGACGAAGGCGAGGAGGGCCGTCTTCAGCAGGGTCCAGAGCCAGCCGAGGCCGTCGGCGCCCCAGGGGCCGTGCCAGCCGCCCAGGAAGAGGACGGTGGTGAGGCCGCACAGGACGACGATCCCGGCGTACTCGGCGAGGAGGAAGAGGGCGAAGCGCAGGCCGGTGTACTCGGTGTAGGCGCCGAAGATGATCTCCGAGTCGGCGACGGGCATGTCGAAGGGGGGCCGCTGGAGTTCGGCGAGGCCGGCGACGAAGAAGACGACGGCACCGACGAGTTGCCAGGGCAGCCACCACCACTCGAAGGCGTCGAGGATGCCGGGCAGGGAGACCGTGCCGGCCGCCATGGCGACGGAGGCGGCGGTCAGGAGCATCGGGAGTTCGTAGGCCAGCAGTTGCGCGGCGGTGCGCAGGCCGCCGAGGAGGGAGAACTTGTTGGCGCTGGCCCAGCCGGCCATGAGGGAGCCGAGGACGCCGACGCCCATCACGGCGAGGACGAAGAAGACGCCCGCGTCGAGGGCCTGGCCGACGGCGCCTTCTCCGGGGCCGATCGGGATCGCGAGCAGGACCAGGAGATAGGGGAGGAGGGCCACGGCCGGGGCGAGCTGGAAGATGCGGCGGTCCGCGCCGGTGGGGACGATGTCCTCTTTCTGCGCGAACTTCACGCCGTCGGCGATCAGTTGGGCCCAGCCGTGGAAGCCGCCGGCGTACATCGGGCCCAGGCGGCCCTGCATGTGGGCCATGACCTTGTGTTCTGTCTGGCCGACGATCAGGGGGAAGGTGAGGAAGACGACAAACACGATCAGGAGCCGCAGGGCGACGTCCAGGGCGTCGTTCACTGCCGGCCTCCTGTGGGGGTGTCGGGGGTGGTGTCGTCGGGGGTGGTGCTGGGGGTGGCTTCGGGGGCTTGGTCCGCTGGGGGCTGCTTGGCGGGGGGTTGCTTCGTCGGGGGCTGTTCCGCGGAGGGGTGCCTGGCGGGGGCTTGCTTCGCTGGGGGCTGCTCCGGGGGCTGTTCCGTGGGGGTGGCCTGCTGGTCGTCGAAGGCTGGGCGGGCGTGGTGCCAGGGGGCGTCGGAGCTGCGGGGGGTCCGGGGGGTGGGAGGGGGCTGCTGGTCTGTGGGGGGTTGGGGGTGTTGGGAGGCTGAGCCTTGGGAGACGCTGCGGGAGCGGCGGGGAGGTTGGCTTGCAGAGCCCTGAGATGTGCTGCGGTTGCGGCGGGGGGACGGCGTGCCGGGGGTGGGGGACGGCGGCTCCTCGGCCGGGGCCGATCCGGCGGGCGGGGCCGGGGTCTCGGGCTGGGTTTGGCTTGCGGAGCCTTGGGAGGCGCTGCGGTTGCGGCGGGGCGTTGAGGTGCCGGGGGTGGGCGGGGGCGTTGCTTCAACCGGGGTCGCTCCCCCGGGCTGGGGCTGGCTTGCGGAGCCCTGAGATGCGCTGCGGTTACGGCGGGGTGTTGAGGGGCCGGGGGCGGCGGGCGGGGGCGTTGCCTCGGCGAGAGTTGGTCCGCCGGTGCGGGGCGTTGCCTCGGTTGGTGTTGTTTCCTTCGGCTGGGTCTGGCTGGCCGAGCCTTGGGAGGCTGAGCGGTTGCGGCGGGGGGGTGGGGTGGGTGCCGGTGGTGTTGCTTCGGGGTGGGCCGGTGTTCTTTCTTCGGCTGGGTGTGCCGAGGTGGCCCGTCGTCCTTCCGTGGGTGGAGTTGCCGTGCGGGTGCGGCGAGTTGGGGGGAGGGTGGGGAGTTGGCCTTTTTGGGGGCCCCAGTCGTTGGGGTCGGGGACGCCCGGGGGGAGCATCTGGCGGCGTTTGGGGGTGCCGTCCGACTCGCCGGGGTCCTTCGCGCCGGGCCAGGGTTTCGCCACGCGGGCGGCCAGGACGAAGTCCTTGCGCAGGGGGTGGCCTTCGAAGGTCTCCGGGAGGAGGAGGTGGGTCAGGGCGGGGTGGCCCTCGAAGGTGATGCCGAACATTTCGTGGGTCTCGCGCTCGTGCCAGGCGGCGCCCGCGTATACGTCCACCGCCGTGGGGAGGGAGGGGTGCGTGTGCGGGACCGTCGTGCGCAGCAGGAGGCGGCGGACGGGGTGCAGCGCCACGACGTGCGCCGACACCCGGAAGCCCACCGACGGTTCGTCCACCGCGCTCAGCCAGTCGAAGTACGTGCAGGACAGTGTCGTGCGGGCCGTTTGCAGGGCGGTGATCCAGGAGGTGGGGGGGACGTCGACGGTCAGGACCTCGTACGACTCCTCCGCGGTCGCACCTTCGCCGAACAGTTCCGTCGTCGGGGAGGGCAGCCAGCCGGTCGGGGGGGCGGGCGGGGGCGCCGACGAGGTCGTGGGCACGGCCGCCGGTCCCATCGGCTCCGCCGGGTCCGGAAAGTTCGGAAGGTTTGGAGGACTCGGTGAACTCAGAGGGGTCAGCGGCTCTGTCTGCTTCGGGGGCTGGGGATCTGCGGGCTTCGAGGCTGCCTCAGCTTCCGCCCGCTCCGACGTCTGAGGGGTTGCGGGCTTCGAGACCGCCCTCGCTTCCGTAGCCTCCGTCAGCTCTGCCGGCCCCGGTGTCCCTGCCGGCTTCGCAGCCTCCGTCGGCTCCGGCGTTCCTACCGGCTCCGTGCGCCCCGCCCCCTCAGGCTCCCTCCCGTCCAACTCCCCAGACCCTTCCTCCCTCTCCCCCGTCATCGTCCCGTCCCCTTCCCCTGGTCCAGAGTCGGTCGCAGGGTCAAGTCGCTCTGGAGAGCTGTGGTCGGGAGAGGGGGGCTCTGTCCCAGCCTCTGCCCCTGGCCCTGCCCCTCGCCCTCGCCCTCGCCCTCGCCCTCGCCCCCAGCGGAGTATCTGCTCGCCAACGACTCCCCGGCGATCTTTTCCTGGAGTTTCAGGATTCCCTGGAGGAGGGCTTCGGGGCGGGGTGGGCAGCCGGGGACGTAGACGTCTACCGGGATGATCTGGTCCACGCCCTTCGTCACCGAGTACGAATCCCAGTACGGGCCGCCGCAGTTGGAGCAGGCGCCGAAGGAGATGACGTATTTCGGTTCCGGCATCTGCTCGTACAGCCGTTTCACTGCGGGGGCCATCTTGTCGGTGACCGTTCCGGAGACCACCATCAGGTCGGCCTGGCGGGGGCCCGGGGCGAAGGGGATCACGCCTAGGCGGATGAAGTCATGGCGGGCCATCGACGCGGCAATGAACTCGATCGCGCAGCAGGCCAGGCCGAAGTTGAAGACCCAGAGGGAGTAGCGGCGGCCCCAGTTGAGGATCACCTTCATCGGCTCGGGAGCGAGTCGGGCGAGCGCCCCCAGCCGGCCGGCCCCCGCCGACGGCTCCGGCAGCAGCTTCGGCTGAAGAACCGGGTCCGGCAACGGCACCGGCCCCGATCCGGCCCCCGGCAACGCCGAAGCCGACGCCACCGCCTCAGCTCCGACCCGCTCACCGGCCGACGGCACCTTCTCGCCCCCGACTCCGGCCCGCCCATCCACCGACGCCCCGATGCCGACCGGCCCATCCGCCGACGGCGACACCTCCGCTCCGGCCCCTTCACCGGCCGACGGCACCCTCTCACCTCCGGACCGCCCGCCAACCGACGGCACCCTCTCGCCCCCGACTCCGGCCCGCCCATCCACCGACGGCGACACCTCCGCTCCGGCCCCCTCAGCAGCCCCCTCCCCCGGCATCACGCCCATTCCAAAACCCCCTTCTTGTAGGCATACAGCAGGCCCACAGCAAGGAAGCCCAGGAAGATGAACATCTCGATCAAGGTGGTCGCGCCATAACCGGGGGCCGCGAAGACCGTCGCCCAGGGGAACAGGAAGACCGAGTCGACGGCGAAGACGACGTACAGGAACGCGTAGACGTAATAGCGGACTTGGGTGTGTGCCCAGCCCTCCCCGACGGGGTCGACCCCGCACTCGTACGTCATCAGTTTCTCCGGCGTCGGCACCACCGGGCGCAGCAGGCGGCCCGCGGTGAACGCCACGGCCACGAACAGCACGCCTACGACGGCGAGCAGCCCCACGACCGAGTACGACTGGAAGTAGTCCGCCGCGACCGCGGTCGGATCGGCGCCGGTCGGTTCCCGCACGTCCGTCCCTTCACTGCTGTCCTGTACGACCATTCGTTCCGCACGGGAGTCTAGGGCCTGCTAAAGGGACGGTAAGTAGGCCGTCACGCGTCCGGCGCCCGAAAACGCCCCGCCCCGAGGTGGGGTTTCCCCCCGCTCCCCCCGGCGGGCAACTTCATGGCGTCTCCACCCCCCGGCACGGCAGGCTGGCCCCATGACCGCAGTTCCTTCGATGTCCCCCGGGTCCGACGAGCCGCTCCCCTCGCCACGGTTCGCCTTCGACGGCGTCACCTGGAAGGAGATCGCGCATCTTCTGTCGAACTTCCCTGTCGCGCTGGCCGGGTTCTGTTACACCGTGCCGATGCTGGCGACCGGCGTCGGGCTGACCGCTACCGTCGTCGGGCTGCCGTTGCTCGCGATGGGGCTGATGGGGGTGCGGCTGCTCGGGCGGTTCGAGCGGATGCGGGCGCGGGTGCTGCTCGGGGTGCGGGTGGAGGAGCCCAGCCGGTTGTCCTGGCGGCACGGCAAATACCGGAACGGCCAGCGGCGGTACGGCACACACCGGAACGACACCCACCGGAACGACCAGCACCGGAACGACCGGCGCCCGCATGACAAACGCCAACGCAGCGGCCCCGGCCAAGGGTTCCTCCCCTCCCTCTGGCTCGCCCTCAAAGACCCCGTCGCCTGGCGGACGGTGCTCTACAACGTCGTACGGCTGCCCTGGGGCATCCTCACCTTCGCCGTCACGCTGGTCTCCCTCTTCGTGGCCTGGCCCGTGCTGCCGTTTCTCGCGCGGGGGCTGACGAATGTGGACCGGGTGATGGTGCGGGCGCTGTTGTCGCCGTCCGATGATCTGGAGCGGCGGATCGCGGAGCTGGAGTCGGACCGGGGGGTGGTCGTCGATACGGCCGCGGCGGATCTGCGGCGGATCGAGCGGGATCTGCATGACGGGGCGCAGGCGCGGCTGGTCAATCTCGCGATGGGGCTCGGGCTGGCGAAGGAGAAGTTGCTGGAGGATCCGGACGCGGCGGCGGAGATGGTCGCGGAGGCGCACGGGGAGGTGAAACTGGCGCTTCAGGAACTGCGGGATCTCGCACGTGGGATCCATCCCGCCGTCCTCACCGACCGTGGGCTCGACGCCGCCCTCTCCTCCGTCGCCTCCCGCTGCACGGTCCCGGTGCGGGTCGACGTGGACCTCCTGGGGCGGCCCGCCGCCGCCATCGAGGGCATCGCCTACTTCACCGTCTCCGAGCTGCTCCAGAACGTCAGCAAGCACAGCGGTGCCCGTTCGGCCGCCGTCGACGTCTGGCGGGCCAAGGAGCGCCTGCTCATCCAGGTCACCGACGACGGCCGCGGCGGCGCCTCCCTCTCCGCCGGCACCGGCATGAAGGGCCTCGCCGACCGCCTCGGCGCCGTCGACGGCCTGTTCGTCGTCGACTCCCCACCGGGCGGCCCGACGACAGTGACAGCCGAACTCCCTTGGCGGGACCGGGAACAGGGGTAGGCGCGAGCGAGGGGCAGCCCCCCTAAGACGGTCCCCTTAAGGGCAGCTCCCCTACGGGCCGTCCCTTACGGGCGCGGCTCCCCTACGGCCCCGTCCCTTAAGGGCAGCGTCCCTTACGGGCCATCTCTAAGGGCCACCCCTTCAAGAACCGCCCCCTAAGGGCAGCCCCCTTACGGACCGTCCCTAAGGGCCGCCCCTTCAAGAGTCGCCACCGCCACCGCCACCGCCACCGCCACCGCCGCCACCACCACCACCACCAAGGTAGGGATAACCCCCCACCCCACACGCCGACCCACCACATGGCCCCCCACCCTCACCCCCCGCCAGGCTTGACCCCATGGCTGAGACGGGATTGCGAAGCGGGCGGCGGCGGGGGCCGGCGCCGTTTGACGGGCGGAGTTGGGGAGAGCTGGCCTATGCGGTGACCGGGCTGCCGGTGGCCGTGCTGTTCTTCTCCTTCGCCGTGCCGATGATGTCCGCCGGCGCCGGACTGCTGGTCACCTTCCTCGGGGTACCGGTGATGGCCGCCGGGCTCATCGGGTGCCGGGGGTTCGGGCAGCTGGAGCGGGCGCGGGCGCGGGGGCTGCTCGGGATGCGGGTGGCGGAGCCGGCGCCGGTGCGGGCCCGTAAACGGGGCGCGCTGTCGTGGATGGGGGCCGTGCTGAAGGACGGGGTCGCCTGGCGGCATCTGCTGTACGGGCTGCTGCACCTGCCGTGGGCGGTGTTCACGTTCGTGGTCGCCGTGGTGCTGTGGACGACCGGGTGGGCGCTGTTCACGTACCCGCTGTGGTTCTGGGTGTTCCCGGTGTACGCCGGGCAGGACGGGATCCAGCTGTACGGCGACGGGACGCGCGACGTCTATCTGGACAACCCCTTCGAGATCGGCGTGACCGCGCTGGTCGGGCTGCTGGTGGTGCTGGCGGCGCCGTGGATCGTGCGGGCGCTGCTCACCGTCGACCGAGGGCTGGTGCACGGGCTGCTGAGCCCTTCGCGGCTGGCGTCGCGGGTGGTGGAGCTGGAGTCGGACCGGGGGGTGGTCGTCGACACGGCCGCCGCCGATCTGCGGCGCATCGAGCGGGATCTGCACGACGGGGCGCAGGCGCGGCTGGTCAGTCTCGCGATGGATCTCGGGCTCGCCAAGGAGAAGCTGCGCGAGGATCCGAAGGCGGCGGCGCGGATGGTCGACGAGGCGCACGGCGAGGTGAAGACGGCACTCCAGGAGCTGCGGGATCTCGCCCGCGGCATCCATCCGGCGGTCCTCACCGACCGGGGGCTCGACGCCGCCCTCTCCTCCGTCGCCTCCCGCTGCACGGTCCCGGTGCGCGTCGACGTGGACCTCCCGGGACGGCCCGCCGCCGCCATCGAGGGCATCGCCTACTTCACCGTCTCCGAGCTGCTCCAGAACATCAGCAAGCACGCGCGGGCCCGGTCCGCCTCGGTGGACGTGTGGCGGGTGGAGGAGCGGCTGATGCTCCAGGTCTGCGACGACGGGGCGGGCGGCGCGGACGTCTCCGCCGGCTCGGGGCTCGCGGGGCTCGCCGGGCGGCTGGACGCCGTCGACGGGATCCTGGTGGTGGACTCGCCGGCCGGGGGGCCCACCCGGGTGACGGCCGAGCTGCCGTGGCGGGACCGGTGAACGCGGCCTGGCGGGACCGGTGAGCGCAGCTGGCCGGGCCGGTGAATCCCAGCCTGGCGGGATCGGTGCATCCCAGCGGACCGGTGAATCCCGACCCCACAGCGCGGTGAATCCCAGCCCCGAGGCGCGGTGAATCCCAGCGGGCCGGTGGATCCGAACCCCACAGCCCGGTGAATCCCAGCCCGCCAGCGCCCGGAACTCCGCCGACCCCGTCCCCCCTGCGATGCTGTGTGCACAACAGCCGTACACAGCAACCGGGGGGCCGGACATCGTGGAGGACAAGGTGCGAGTCGTCATCGCTGAGGACTCGGTACTGCTGCGGGAGGGCCTGACCAGGCTGCTCACCGACCGGGGGCACGAGGTCGTCGCCGGGGTCGGGGACGGGGACGCGCTCGTCAAGACGATCACCGAGCTGGCCGAGGGGGGCGCGCTGCCGGACGTCGTCGTGGCCGACGTCCGGATGCCCCCGACCCACACGGACGAGGGCGTCCGGGCGGCCGTGCGGCTGCGGCGGGCGTATCCGGGACTCGGGGTGCTGGTGCTGTCACAGTACGTGGAGGAGCGGTACGCCACCGAACTGTTGGCCGGTTCCAGCCGGGGGGTGGGGTATCTGCTGAAGGACCGGGTCGCGGAGGTGCGGGAGTTCGTCGACGCGGTGGTGCGGGTCGCGCGCGGGGGGACGGCGCTGGATCCGGAGGTCGTCGCGCAGCTGCTGGGGCGCAGCCGCAAGCAGGACGTGCTGGCGGGGCTCACGCCGCGTGAGCGGGAGGTGCTGGGGCTGATGGCGGAGGGGCGGACGAACTCGGCGGTCGCCCGGCAGCTGGTGGTGAGCGACGGGGCGGTGGAGAAGCACGTCAGCAACATCTTCCTGAAGCTGGGGCTCGCGCCGAGCGACGGGGACCACCGGCGGGTGCTGGCCGTGCTGACCTATCTGAACTCCTGAGCGGGCCGGAATTTAGGGGCGGTCCGCGTCAGGTTAGGGGCCTGTCCGGCAAGTCGCGGGCAAGGCCGGCGTGCCACAGTACCGACGTACGCTTGATCTGGGAGGGCCTGCGGGAAGGCTGCTCCCAGGGCAGCCGCCTCGAAGGAGGTCCAGTTCAGTGACCAGTCAGGTCAGCGCAACGGAGCAGGCCGACGAAGCCGTCGTGGGAGAGCAGCGCAAACCGGCCGGTGCGGCGAAGGACGTACGCCGTGTCGACCGGGTGATCATCAGGTTCGCGGGTGACTCGGGCGACGGGATGCAGCTCACCGGGGACCGTTTCACCTCGGAGACCGCGTCTTTCGGCAACGACCTCTCCACCCTTCCCAACTTCCCCGCCGAGATCCGCGCCCCCGCGGGCACGCTGCCCGGGGTGTCGTCCTTCCAGCTGCACTTCGCCGATCACGACATCCTGACCCCGGGCGACGCCCCGGACGTCCTGGTGGCGATGAACCCGGCGGCGCTGAAGGCGAACATCGCGGACGTGCCGCGCGGCGCGGAGATCATCGTCAACACGGACGAGTTCACGAAACGCGCGATGCAGAAGGTGGGGTACGACACCTCGCCGCTGGACGACGGTTCGCTGGACGGGTACCGGCTGCATCCGGTGCCGCTGACCACCTTGACCGTCGAGGCCCTGAAGGATTTCGACCTCACCCGCAAAGAGGCCGAGCGCAGCAAGAACATGTTCGCGCTCGGCCTCTTGTCATGGATGTACCACCGGCCCACGGAGGGCACGGAGAAGTTCCTGCGGGCGAAGTTCGCGAAGAAGCCGCAGATCGCCGAGGCGAACCTGACGGCGTTCACCGCGGGCTGGAACTTCGGCGAGACGACGGAGGACTTCGCCGTCTCCTACGAGGTGGCCCCCGCCGCCCAGGCGTTCCCGCTGGGCACCTACCGCAACATCTCCGGCAACCTCGCCCTCGCGTACGGCCTCATCGCCGCCTCCCGCCAGGCCGACCTGCCGCTCTACCTCGGCTCCTACCCCATCACCCCCGCCTCGGACATCCTCCACGAGCTGTCGCGGCACAAGAACTTCGGCGTGCGCACCTTCCAGGCGGAGGACGAGATCGCCGGTATCGGGGCGGCGCTGGGGGCGGCTTTCGGGGGTTCGCTCGCGGTGACGACGACGTCGGGGCCCGGCGTCGCCCTGAAGTCGGAGACCATCGGCCTCGCCGTCTCCATGGAACTGCCGCTCCTGGTGGTCGACATCCAGCGCGGCGGCCCCTCGACGGGCCTGCCGACCAAGACCGAGCAGGCGGATCTCCTCCAGGCGATGTACGGCCGCAACGGCGAGGCGCCGGTGCCGATCGTCGCCCCGCGCACCCCGGCCGACTGCTTCGACGCGGCCCTGGAGGCGGCGCGCATCGCGCTGGCCTACCGCACCCCGGTGATGCTCCTGTCGGACGGCTACCTGGCCAACGGCAGCGAGCCGTGGCGCATCCCCGAGATCGACGAACTCCCGGACCTGGCCGTGCGGTTCGCGCAGGCGCCGAACCGCCCCGACGGCTCTTTCTGGCCGTATCTGCGCGACCCCGAGACCCTGGCCCGCCCCTGGGCGGTCCCCGGCACCCCGGGTCTGGAACACCGCATCGGCGGCATCGAGAAGCAGGACGGCACGGGCAACATCTCCTACGACCCGGCCAACCACGACTTCATGGTCCGCACCCGCCAGGCGAAGATCGACGGCATCACCGTCCCCGACCTGGAGGTCGACGACCCCTCCGGCGCGCGCACGCTGGTGCTGGGCTGGGGCTCGACGTACGGCCCGATCACGGCGGCGGTACGGCGGCTGCGGGCGGCCGGTGACGCGATCGCGCAGGCCCATCTGCGCCACCTCAACCCCTTCCCCAAGAACCTCGGGACGGTCCTGAAGAGCTACGACCGGGTGGTGATCCCCGAGATGAACCTCGGCCAGCTCGCCACCCTCGTCCGGGCGAAGTACCTCGTCGACGCCCACTCCTACAACCAGGTCAACGGCATGCCGTACAAGGCGCAGCAGCTCGCCACGGCGCTGAAGGAGGCCATCGATGGCTGAGGTGTCCGACGCCAACCCGCTCCTCCAGCTGGTGCCGCGGGCCGAGGCGAAACAGTCCATGAAGGACTTCAAGTCCGACCAGGAGGTGCGCTGGTGCCCGGGCTGCGGGGACTACGCGATCCTCGCCGCCGTCCAGGGCTTCATGCCGGAGCTCGGTCTCGCGAAGGAGAACATCGTCTTCGTCTCCGGCATCGGCTGCTCCTCCCGCTTCCCGTACTACATGAACACCTACGGGATGCACTCGATCCACGGCCGCGCGCCCGCGATCGCGACGGGGCTCGCCTCCAGCCGCCGGGACCTGTCGGTGTGGGTGGTGACGGGCGACGGCGACGCCTTGTCGATCGGCGGCAACCACCTGATCCACGCCCTGCGCCGCAACGTCAACCTGAAGATCCTGCTGTTCAACAACCGGATCTACGGGCTGACGAAGGGCCAGTACTCACCGACGTCCGAGGTCGGCAAGATCACGAAGTCGACGCCGATGGGCTCGCTGGACGCCCCCTTCAACCCGGTGTCCCTGGCGATCGGCGCGGAGGCGTCCTTCGTGGCCCGCACCATCGACTCCGACCGCAAGCACCTCACGTCGGTCCTGCGCCAGGCGGCGGCCCACCCCGGCACGGCCCTGGTGGAGATCTACCAGAACTGCAACATCTTCAACGACGGCGCCTTCGACGCCCTCAAGGACCGCGACTCCGCCCAGGAGGCCCTGATCCCGCTGGAGCACGGGCAGCCGGTCAGGTTCGGCGCGGACGGGGCGCGGGGGGTCGTACGCGACCGGCTGACGGGCGACCTGAAGGTCGTCGACGTCACGCCCGGGAACGAGGCGGACATCCTGGTCCACGACGCGCACGCGGCCTCCCCCACGACCGCCTTCGCCCTCTCCCGCCTGGCCGACCCGGACACCCTCCACCACACCCCGATCGGGGTCCTGCGCTCGGTGGAACGCCCTGTGTACGACGCCCAGATGGCCGAGCAGCTCGACACGGCGGTGGAGCGGCAGGGCAAGGGGGACCTGGCTGCGCTGCTTGCCGGGGGGGACACCTGGACCGTGGTGGGCTGAGGCGGCTGCTTTTGGTACGGCTGTTTTGTACGGCTGGGGCCCGGTGGTGTCGTACCGGGCCCTTCTGCTGTGGGGGGGGGGGTGGGTCAGGCGTCGGGGATGTCCCGTTTGGCTCGGGCGATGCAGTCTCTGGGGACGATGACGATCGTCTCGCCCGGGGATCGGGTGATGCCTGGGGGGAGGTGGGGGGTGAGGGTGGCGGTGGCTTCGGTGCCGATGACGGCGAAGGAGCCGTCGGAGAGTTCGAAGAGGTCGGGGCAGGTTTCGGCGGTCATGCTGCCGCGGAGTTTGGGGGCGTCGCCTAGGCGGCGGGAGATGCGGGGCGGGTGAAGAGGCATGTTATGGACCTACCACCCACCACTCGTCCGGGTCGTCCTCCAGATCGGTGAACATCTGATCGACCGCCGCTCCGACCCTGGCCTCGGGCGACCCCTCCGGCAAGCTCCGCCGGTGATCGGTCGTCCGGTCCCAGTACTCCGCGAACACCGGGTTGCGGCACAGCACCCTCAGGTGGCCCAGCAGTTCCTCCCAGGTCAGGGATTCCGTGCGGTAGGCGAGGAAGAGGATGCCGTACTCCCGGTTGGCGAACAGGAGTTGGCGGCGTTTGGACGGGGGCAGGCCCGTCAGGGTGCTCATCGCGTCCGCCAGGGCGGGGTCGTCGATGGTGCGGTCGAGCTGTTCGACCGTCAGCCGGTACTGCTGGATCAGATTGGCCTTGCGGACCTCCTCGGTCATGAGCGCGACCTGGTGGACCAGCTGGAGCATCAGCTCCTCGTACCGCCGGCGCCGGGTGCCCGGGGCGAGGCGGGCGCGGAGGTGGCCGGCGCCGGCGGCCAGCACGGTACCTAATCGGTGCCGCCCGGGCGTTTTCTGTGGGCCCCTCAAGGCAACCCCCTGGTCAGGTGGCGGGCGGTGGGCGAACCGCCTCGACCTCAGCGTGCCCGGCGGGGCAAACACGCATGGGAGGCGGAGAGGGGGCGCACGGAAGGTCAGGGTGGTCGGGGCGCGGGGCGCGCTGCCGTACGTGTGCCCCCGGGAGCGCCGTCTGCCCTACTTCGCCTTGCGGGCGTCGTACTCCTCGCGGGCTGCCAGCACCTCGTCGAGGCGGTGCTGGGTCCAGGCGGCCAGGGCGCTGACCTGTTCGGCTGCCTCGCGGCCGAGGGGGGTGAGGGAGTAGTCGACGCGGGGCGGGATGACGGGGTGGGCGTGGCGGTGGACGAAGCCGTCGCGCTCCAGGGTCTGGAGGGTCTGGGTGAGCATCTTCTCGCTGACCCTGCCGATCGCGCGGCGCAGTTCGCTGAAGCGGTAGGGGCGGTCCAGGAGTTCGATCAGGACGAGGACGCCCCAGCGGCTGGTGAGGTGTTCCATGACCAGGCGGTGGGGGCAGACCGCGCCGTCGGTGTCGTGGGTGAGATAGGTGCTTACCGTCATGCCAGTACCTTACTTTGAAGTGGGTACTTTCTTTTGGTTAGCGCAGATCTTAGGGTGAGTGCCACGCACCCCACAAGGAGTCACAGATCATGAGCATCGTCGTCACCGGAGCCACCGGGAACCTCGGCCGTCACGTCGTCACGCAGCTGCTGGAGAAGGTGCCCGCCGAGCAGATCACGGCCGTCGTGCGCGACGAGGCCAAGGCCGCCGACCTCGCCGCGCGGGGCGTCAAGCTGGCCGTCGCGGACTACAACGCCCCCGAGACCTTCGACGGCGTCTTCGCGGCCGGTGACAAGGTCCTGCTGATCTCGGGCAACGAGTTCGACAAGGGCCGCCCCGCGCAGCACCAGGTCGTCATCGACGCCGCCAAGGCCGCGGGCGTCGCGCTGCTGGCGTACACCTCCGCGCCGGGCACGCTGACCGCGACCCTCGCCGACGACCACCGGGCCACCGAGAAGGCGCTGCTCGCCTCCGGGCTGACGTACGTGCTGCTGCGCAACGGCTGGTACCACGAGGTGTACACCGAGAACCTCGCGCCGGTCCTGGAGCACGGCGCGGTGACCGCCGCCGCCGGCGAGGGCCGCATCTCGACGGCCGGCCGCGCGGACTACGCCGCCGCCGCGGTCGCGGTGCTGACCGGCGAGGGGCACGAGAACAAGACGTACGAGCTGGGCAGCGACGTGTCCTGGAGCCAGGCCGAGTACGCCGCCGAGGTGGGCCGGCAGACCGGCAAGGAGATCGGGTACCACCCCGTCTCCGTCGAGACGCTGATCGGGATCCTGACCGGGGCGGGGCTGCCGGAGCCGGTCGCGGCGCTGTTCGCGGGGGTGGACGCGGCGATCGAGAAGGGGGAGCTGCTGATCACGTCCGGGGATCTGGCGCGGCTGATCGGGCGGCCGGCTTCGCCGGTGGCCGAGGCTATCGCGGTGGCGTTGAAGGGCTGAGCGGGGGGGGGTTGGCGGGGCTGGGCTCGGGCGCTGGGCTCGGGTTGAGTGCCGCTGGGCTCGGGGCTGGGCTCTGGGCCGGTGTTCCGCTGCTGTTCTCCGCCCCCGGCTGTCATGACCGTATCCCGATACGGGCATGACAGCCGGGGGCTCTCGGCGTTACCTTCGGGGCGCGTCCGTGTGGGGCGTTCGGGCGGTGGAGCGGAGGGGTCGTGGCGGACGAGCGTGAGGGGCGGACCGGGCTGCTGAACGGGGTCGCGGCGTACGGGATGTGGGGCCTGGTCCCGCTGTTCTGGCCGCTGCTGAAACCCGCGGGGTCCGTGGAGATCCTGGCCCACCGGATGACGTGGTCCCTCGTCTTCGTCGCCGGCGCGCTGCTCGTCGTACGGCGCTGGGCATGGGCCGGGGAGTTGCTGCGGCAGCCCCGGCGGCTGGCGCTGGTGGTGGTCGCCGCCGTGGTGATCAGCGTCAACTGGGGGCTGTACATCTGGTCCGTCAACAACGGGCACGTCGTCGAGGCGTCCCTCGGGTACTTCATCAATCCGCTGGTCACCATAGCGATGGGCGTGCTGCTGCTGAAGGAGCGGCTGCGGCCCGTGCAGTGGGCGGCCGTGGGGACCGGGTTCGGCGCCGTCGTCGTCCTCACCGTCGGGTACGGGCGGCCGCCCTGGATCTCGCTGGTCCTCGCGTTCTCCTTCGCGACGTACGGGCTGGTGAAGAAGAAGGTCGGGCTCGGCGGGGTGGAGTCGCTGGCCGCCGAGACGGCCGTGCTGTTCCTACCCGCGCTGGGGTATCTGGTGTGGCTCGGGGTGCGGGGGGAGTCGACGTTCCTGGGGGAAGGGGCCGGGCATTCGCTGCTGCTCGCCTCCACCGGGGTCGTCACGGCCGTGCCGCTCGTGTGTTTCGGGGCCGCGGCCATACGGGTGCCGTTGTCGACTCTGGGGTTGTTGCAGTATCTGGCGCCTGTGTTTCAGTTTCTGCTCGGGGTGCTGTATTTCCATGAGGCGATGTCTGGTGAGCGGTGGGTGGGGTTCGGGTTGGTGTGGGTTTCGTTGATGGTGTTGACGTGGGATGCGTTGCGGGCGGCTCGGCGGGGGCGGGTGGCTGTGGCGGCGGTGGCCGGTTCGGGGGCCGGGTCGGCGTCCGGTTCGGGGTCCGGTTCAGGGGCCGCGCGGGGGGTCGTACAAGCTGATGACGCGAACTCCCTCTTGACGGATCGTTGACTCCCGCTTCACCATCCAGTCACCCCAATTCACCGTGGGCGCCCGCGTGTTACCCCGTGCGGGCGGCCCACCTGGAGCTGGAAGCGACCCCCCACATGAAGCTCTCTGTTTCCGCGCGGTCGGCGGCGGCTGCCGTCGTCGCCGGTGTCACCTTGCTGGCCACCGGCTCGTCCGCCGGGGCCGTCGACGCGCCCCGCGTCCTCGCCGCGCCCGATATTTCGCTGGCCAACGTCAAAGCCCACCTCACCCAGTTCTCCTCCATCGCCGCCGCCAACGGGGGCAACCGGGCGCACGGGCGGGCCGGTTATCTCGCCTCCGTCAACTATGTGAAGGGGCTGCTGGACTCGGCCGGGTTCACCACGACCGTGCAGCAGTTCACCTCCGGCGGGCGGACCGGGTACAACCTCATAGCCGACTGGCCCGGCGGAGACTCGAATCAGGTTGTCATGGCCGGGTCACATTTGGACAGTGTGACCTCCGGGGCCGGGATCAACGACAACGGGTCCGGGTCGGCGGCGATCCTGGAGACCGCGCTCGCCGTGGCCCGCGCGAACTATCAGCCCACCAAGCATCTTCGGTTCGCCTGGTGGGGGGCCGAGGAGCTGGGGCTCGTGGGGTCGCGGTACTACGTCAACAACCTCTCCGCCGCCAACCGGGCCAAGATCAGCGGGTATCTCAACTTCGACATGATCGGGTCGCCCAACCCCGGGTACTTCGTGTACGACGACGATCCGACGATCGAGAAGACGTTCAAGGACTACTACGCGGGGATCGGGATCTCCACCGAGATCGAGACCGAGGGGGACGGGCGGTCGGATCACGCGCCGTTCAAGAACGTGGGGGTGCCGGTCGGGGGGATCTTCAGCGGGGCCGACTATGTGAAGACGGCTGCGCAGGCCGGCAAGTGGGGTGGGACTTCGGGGCGGGCGTTCGACTCCTGCTATCACTCTTCGTGCGACACGACCGCGAACATCAATGACACCGCGTTGGATCGGAATGCGGATGCGGTGGCTTATGCGGTGTGGGGGTTGTCTTCGTAGGGGGGTGATGGGGTGGGGGCGGGGCGGATTGGGGGGTGGGCTTGGGGGTTGGGCTTGAGGGCGGGCTTCGGGGGGCGTCTTCCTGAGGGGGGGCGCCTTCCGGGGTGCGGTGGCTTGAGGGGTGCGGCGGCTATCGCGGGTGCGGCGGCTTTCGGGGTTGCGGCGGCTTAGGGCTGCGGTGGCTTTCGAGGGTGCGGCAGCTCAGGGCTGCGGCGGCTTTCGAGGGTGCGGCGACCTTCGGGGGTGCGGCAGCTCAGGGCTGCGGCGGCTATCGCGGGTGCGGCGACCTTCGGGGGTGCAGCGGCTTTCGGGTTGCGGTGACTTTCGGGTTGCGGTGGCTTCCCTGAGTCAGTTGCCTTCCTTCGCCCGTGCCCGGTCCGCCAAGCGGAGCATCCTGGTGCGGGCCGACTCCAGGCGGTCCATGTCCGCCGCCGCCGGGGTGCCCTCCTCCGTCGCCAACTCCGTCCACAGGACCAGGAGTTCGGTGCCCAGGTTGAGGCCCTGTACGGGTTCGCGTACGGCACGCCACGCGGTCGCCGCGCTCTGGACGTTGCCGTACGCGGACTCCTGGTCGCCCGTCCTGCGGTGGATCCTCGCGAGGTCCAGGGAGACGTGGAAGGCGCGCAGCGGGTCGCCGGACAAGTACGCGATGTACGCGGCGAGTTCACGGGTCCGGAGTACTTCCGGGTGCTCCGGGCCCAGCGTCGCCGACGCCTCGACCACCGTCTGCTCCGCCAGCGCCACCGCCGCGTCTATCCGGCCCGCCCGCACCGCCTCGTTGACCCTCGCGATGGGCTCCGCCAGGAGGGCGGGGGGTGTGGCGGGGGCGTCGGCCAGGACGGACTCCGCCACCGCGTCGAACCCTCGGGCCGGGGTGGGCCTGGGTTCCGGCTCCGGGGCGAGGGACTCGGGGTCGATCAGGGGGGTGGGGGCGGGTGTCGGGGGGTGCGGGTTCGGTTCGGTGGGGAGGGGTTTCACGTCGATCGGGATGGGGAGTTGGAGGGCCATGTCCGGGGGCGGGCCGAAGACTCCGGTGGGGGGTGTGACCGTGCCGGTGGGTTCCGTGTACGGGGAGTTCGCCATGTCGGGGTGGTCCTGCGCCGGCCGGAGGGCGAAGGTGGGGGCGGATTCTGTGTACGGCTGGGGGGTGGGGGGTTGGGGGGCGGGGGGTTGACGGTCCGCCGTGTTCTGCCGCTGCGGGCGCAGCGCGAAGGTGGGGACCTGCTCCACGTACGGCTTCGGCTCGGGGTCTTGGTAGGGCTGGGCCTCGGGGGCTTGCCTGTCCACCGCGTTCTTCGACTTCGGCCGCAGCCCGAACGTCGGGGACGGCTCCACGTACGGCTTCGGCCCGACGTCCTGACCGTCCGCCGTGCTCCCCTGCTTCCGGCGCAGTCCGAACGTCGGGGACTGCTCCACGTACGGCTTCGGCTCAGCGTCCCGCCCGTCCGCCGTGTGCTCCGGGATCGCCCTTAGGGGGAACGTTCGGGGGGAGTTCTTCTGCGGCAGTGGTGGGGTGGGCGGGGGGAAGTCCTCGTCCACGGGGGCAGGCGTCGGTGCCGGGACCGTCGGTGGGGTCGTCGGCATCGGGGGGATCTCCGGGGGGCTCGGGCGTTGGGCCGGGAGTTCCTGGGCCGGTTGCTTCTGCGGCAGTTGCTCCTGCGCCGGCAGGCACCTCGGCTCGCCCAGCAGTCTGCTCGCGCCGTCCGCGTCCACCTGGATGGGGACCACGTATCCGCCCGGTTCGTCGTGGATCGTCGCCTGGACCGGCTGGCCTGTCGCCAGCGCGATGCGGCGGAGGTGGGCGAGGACCGTGTGCTGGATGTCCTCGCCGTCGGGGGCGGTGATCTGTACGCCGCCGATGGACGCGGTGGCGCCGGGGGCGGGCCTCGTGACGCGGACGTCGATCGGTGCGGGGGCCAGTACGGCGGCCGGCTGGGCCGTACCCTTCTCGTCCCGCTTCTTCCCACGCCTGAGCAGCGCCATCTTTCCCTCGCTCGGATCCGCACGCTTACTGGCGAGTATGTCCGGTCGGGCCGGGTGGTCACGTCACCGGGACGTCACAGCCTCGTTCCAGAAAGCGGGGGGTGGGGTGTGCGGGTGGGTGGGCTTGGGGTCGTCTGCGGGTGTCTCGCCGGGGGGGCTCGGGATCGTCTGCGCGTTCCTCGCCGGTGGGTTGTCGCCTGCGGTTCGGTCGTGGGTCGGTGCCGTGCCGGGGGGTGTCCGTCCTCGGTCCGGCGGTTCTGCTTCTCATGCCGGGAGCCGGAGTTGACGCCGGACGCTGCGGGCGGACACCCCCCGCCACGTCCCCTTCCCGCCGTACGCGGCTTCCCGCCTGCGCCGGGTCCTGCCGACGCCTGCGCGCCGTCGTCCCCTCCCGCCGTGCGCGGCTTTCCGCCCGTGGGGGGGCTCCCATGCGTACGGGCCTCCCGCCGTTCGCTGCTCTCCCCCGGCCCGGGGGTCTGCCGACGCCTGCGCGCCGTACGATCCTCCCGGCGTTCGGCCTTCCCGGCGTACGTCAGCCAGCCTCACCCAAAGTCTCCCCCTCCTCCACCCCCTCCCCTCCTCAAGGGCTGTTCTGTTGTTCGGAGTTGTATGAGTGCTCTCTCTGTCGCACGGGCTGTTCGGGGTGGGGCTGTTTCTGCTGTGGGGGTTGTTCGGGCTGCGCTGGCTCGTATCGCTCGGCTCGATCCTGTGTTGTGTGCGTTTTCCGAGGTGTGGGAGGAGGAGGCGCTGGAGTGGGCGCGGGACGTGGATGTGCGGGTTCGGGGTGGGGAGTTGTTGGTGTTGGCCGGGGTGCCGATCGGGGTGAAGGGGTGGTCTCCGGTGGTGGCGGCGCTGGTGCGGGCCGGGTGTGTGCCGGTGGGGGCCACTGCCGTGCCGGGTGCGGGAACTGCCTGGAAGACATGGGGAGTTGGGCGGCATGGGCGGACGGTCAATCCGTGGCGGCACGACCGTACGCCGGGCGGGTCCTCCGCCGGGTCCGCCGTCGCCGTGGCCGCGGGGCTCGTGCCGCTGGCCACCGGGAGCGACGGGGCCGGGTCGGTGCGGATTCCCGCCGCGTGGTGCGGAGTTGTCGGGCTCAAGGTGACCAATGGGCGGTTCCCCTCTCCGGATCGGACCGGACTTGCGGCGCCTGGGCTGATGGGGCTCGATCCGGCCGATGTGCTGGCCGCTTGGGAGGTCGTCTCCGGGGCGACCGCGCAGACGCTTCCGGGCAGGCCGAGACGAACTCCTCTGGACGGGCTTGAGCCGGCCTCTCCGGACAGGCCCGCACATGCCTCTCTGGACGGGCCCGCGCATGCCTCTCCGGACCAGCCCGCACAAGCCCCTCCGGACGGGCAGGCGCAACCCCATCTGGGCAGGCCCGCGCAGACCTCTCCGGACAGGCCCGCACAAGCCCCTCCGGACCAGGCGCAACCCCATCTGGGCAGGCCCGCACAAGCCTCTCCGAACGGGTCCGTTCAAGCCCCTCTGAGCAGGCTCGCGCAAGCCCCGCTGGACCGGCCCGCACAAATCTCTCTGGGCGGGCCCGCGCATGCCTCCCCGAACGGACTTGTCCAAGCCCCTCTGAGTCGACCCGCGCAAACCTCTCTGGGCAGGCCCGCGCAAGCCCCTCTGGACGAACGGCCCCTCTCCGCCCCCTCGTCACCCGTTCCCGAACGCCCCCTCACCGCCCTCTGGTCCCCCGGCCTCGGCTTCGTCACCCCCGATCCCGAGCCCCTCTCCCTGGCCGAAGCCACCATGCGGCGGCTCGTCGGCGGCGGTGTCATACGGCTCGCCGGGCCCTCCGACGCCCTCCTCCTCGACGACCCCGCCCCGGCATGGCTCGCACTCCGCTCCCCCGAAGGCGGCTCCCCCGGCGAACGTCGGCTCAATCAGCGGCAGTTGGACGACGTCTTCCGGCGCGCAGACCTGCTCCTCACCCCTACGACCCCCAACGCCGCCCACGGCCACGACGGCCCGGGCGACCGCTACTCCACCGCCCTGACCTGGGCATTCAACCTGAGCGGCCATCCGGCGATCAGCGTGCCGGCCGGAGTGGGGGCGGACGGATGCCCGGTCGGGCTCCAGATCGTCGCGCGGCACGGGCGGGAGCGGCTGCTGTTGGAGGTGGCCCGGGAGGTGGGGGCGGGGCGTCCGGCCCCTTTCCAGCGGTCCCCGAAGTGGGCCGACCGGTCCCGGAAGTAGCCCAGCCTGCGCCCGAAGCGGCCCTAGCTCAATCCATGCACGCGCATATAAAGTACCGTCGTACTGATCTGGCTCGTTCATCCCTGGGGGCGTCATGGCGGACCGTCGTTTTCTGTTCGTGGTCGGTAGTAGTCGGCTCGGGGGGAATTCCGAGTTGCTTGCTCGGCGGGCCGCTGAGCAGTTGCCGGGTGGGGTGTCGCAGGAGTGGGTCAGTTTGGTGGAGCGGCCGTTGCCGGACTTTGTGGATCTGCGGCATGACGGGGAGGGGATCGCCGCGCCGGTTGACGAGCATGCGCGGCTGTTGCTGGATTCGACGCTTCGGGCTACCGACATCGTGATCGTGTCGCCGTTGTACTGGTACTCGGTCTCGGCGCTCACCAAGCGCTACCTGGACTACTGGTCGGGGTGGCTGCGGGTGCCCGGGATCGACTTCAAGGGGACCCTTAAGGGGCGCACGCTCTGGGGGGTCTGTGCGCTGGCGACCGAGGAGGTCTCGGTTGCCGACCCTTACGTGGGAACCCTGAACAACTCGGCCGCCTATATGGGTATGCGGTTCGGCGGGGTGCTCTTCGGCAACGGGACCTCGCGGGGGGACGTCCTCAAGGACGCCGACGCGCTCGCCCGTGCGAAGACCTTCTTCTCGGGGGAGCCGGCGGACGCTCCGCTCGCGCTGTTCCCGCACCAGCTCAGGCCGTGATGTCCTTCGCCGCGAACCTCGCCCACGCGGCCGAGCCGAACACGGCCGCGTACAGGGCTTGCAGGCCCAGGTTCCGCTGGATGTCGTCCCAGTAGACCGGCTCGCGCATCAGGTCGGCGAAGGACAGCCAGTAGTGGGAGAAGAAGTACGGCTGGAGGGCGTGCAGTTGGGGGATCTGGTCGAGGATCTGGACGGTGATCAGGAGGCCTACGGTCGTCGCCATCGCCGCGATGCCGCTGTTCGTCAGGGTGGAGATGAACAGGCCCAGGGCCGCGATCCCCGTCAGCGACAGCGCCACCGCCAGCGCGATCAGCAGCGCCCTCAGCAGGCCGTCCGCGAAGGTGATCCGGGTGCCCGAGATCGTCGTCAGATCCCCTAGGGGGAAGAGCAGCGCGCCCACCGCCAGGGCCGACAGAGCCACGGTCAGGGTCGCGATCAGGCAGAACGTCATCGTCGTCAGGTACTTGGTCAGCAGCAGGCGGGTGCGGCCGGCCGGGGCGACCAGCAGGTAGCGCAGGGTTCCCGCGTTCGCCTCGCCCGCGATCGCGTCGCCCGCGATGACGCCTACGGCCATCGGCAGGAAGAACGGCAAGGTCGCCGCGAGTGCCGTGAACACCAGGAACAGGCCGTTGTTGGTGATCTGCGCGATGAACGCCGGGCCGCCGCCGGGGCCACTGCCCGCCGAAGAGCCGCCGCTCGTCTCGATCTTCACCGCGATCCCTACGAGGATCGGGACCGCCGCCAGGACCGCCAGCAGGGCGAGCGTCCGCCAGCGGCGGAGAGTGATCGAGAGTTCGCTCGCCAGCAGGCCTAGGGTCCAGAAGGGGCTTGGGGGGTGGGAGGGGTGGGAGGGTGATGGGCGTGAGGGGTGGGAGGGTGAGAGGTGGGAGGGGCGCGAGGGGTGGGAGGAGGAGGGAAGTGAGGGGTTCTTCAGGGGGCGGGGCGGTGTCGGTGGCTCGGGTGTCGGCGTCAGCTCGGGTGCCGGTGCCGGGTCTGACCTCAGCTCGGGTGCCGGGTCAGGCCTCAGCGTCAGCTCGGGTGCCGGGTCGGGCCTCAGCGTCAGTTCGGGTGCCGGTGCCGGGTCTGACCTCAGCTCGGGTGCCTGTGCCGGTGCCGGGTCCGGGTCCGGTGTCAGCTCGGGTGCCAGGTCTGGCCTCAGCGTCAGCTCGGGTGCCGGTGCCGGATCTGGCGTCAGCTCGGGTGCCGGGTCTGGCCTCAGCGTCAGTTCGGGTGCCTGTGCCAGTGCCGGGTCAGTCCTCGCCGACGTCGCCGGCCGCGCCGGATCCGCCGTCGCCGCCTTCTCCTCCGTCCCCGTCTCCTGCGTCCCCCTCTTCTCAGCCCGCGACATCAAACCCCTCACCCGTCAGTTCCACGAACGCGTCCTCCAGCGACGCCCGTCGGACGCCGAACGCTCTCACCCTTACGCCCGCCCTCACCAACGCCGCGTTCAGGTCCGCCAGGTCTCGGTCCGGGGGGTCCGCGGTGACTTGGTCGGCTGTCGTTGTCACGTCCGTCAGGCCCTGTTCCTTCAACACCCTTGCCGCGTCGGCCGGGTCGGGGGTCGTCACGAGGAGTCTGCCTCTTGCTCGGGCCGCCAGCTCCGTCACCGGGCCCTGGGTGATCAGGCGGCCCCTGGCCATCACCGCCGCGTGGGTGCAGACCTGTTCGATCTCGTCGAGGAGGTGGGAGGAGAGGAATACGGTCGTGCCGTCCGCCGCCAACTCCCTTACCAGGGTGCGGATTTCGCGCATGCCCTGCGGGTCGAGGCCGTTCGTCGGCTCGTCCAGGACCAGGAGTTTGCGGGGCTGGAGCAACGCCGCTGCCAGGCCCAGGCGTTGCTTCATGCCGAGCGAGTACGCCCTGGCCTTCTTGCCGGCCGCCGCCGTCAGGCCGACCCGGTCAAGTGCCTCTGCTACACGGGCGGTTCGCGTTCTCGGGTCGGCTGTGGGGTCGGCGGCGTCGTAGCGTACGAGGTTGTCGCGGCCGGAGAGGAAGCCGTACAGCGCCGGGCCCTCGATCAACGCGCCTACCTGGGGGAGGACTTCGCGGGCCGCGCCGGGCATCGGTTCGCCAAGCACCCTCGCTGTGCCCGAAGTCGGCGCGATCAGGCCCATCAGCATGCGGATGGTCGTCGTCTTCCCCGAGCCGTTGGGCCCGAGAAAGCCGAAGACACTGCCCGCCGGGACGGTCAAGTCGAGGGAGTCCACGGCCAGTTGGCCACCCCGGTAGCGCTTGGTGAGGGCTTTGGTGTGGATCACGGGGGCATCGGGTGATGCGAGATACGGCGGGGGCGGCGTGAGGGGAGAGGGCGACGCCGGCGGGGGCTGGGGTGAACCGGGCGGAGACTGCGCGGGCGGGGTGGGAGGGGATGCGGGCGGCGCGAGGGGAGAAGGCGCGGGCGAGGGCTCAGGCGGTGCGGGCGACGTCGGCGGAGAAGGCGGGAGCGCGAGCGGGGTGGCGGGCGGTCCCGGGACGGTGGGCGGCGCCGACTTCGACTCCGGCCCACCCGAACCCGGCTCCAGTCCACCCGGCTCCGGCCCCAACTCCGGCCCGCCCGACTCCGGCCCGCCCGGCTCCAGTTCACCCGGCCCAGGCTTCAACTCCGCTCCACCCGAGTCCAGTCCACCCGGCCCAGGCTTCAACCCCGGTCCGCCCGGCTCCAGCTCACCCGGCCCAGGCTTCAACCCCGGCCCACCTGAACCCAGCTCACCCGCCCCAGGCCCCAACTCCGGCCCGCCCGAACCCAACTCCCCTCCCCCACCCACCACTTCACCCATATCCTCCCGCCCCCTCCCCCCCCCAGCCCCCTACCGTTACTTCTGCTCAGCCGCCTTCACCAACGCCTCCTTGGTGACCGCGCCCACATAGATCTTGCCGTCGTCCGTCATCAGCGCGTTCACCAGGCGGGTCGAGAAGACCGTGCCCTTGCCGAAGCTGCCGGAGACCTTGTCGCCGAAGGAGTTCAGGAAGCCGCCCATGGCGGAGGACGTGTCGCCGGAGGACGGGAGGGCGGCGCCCTTCGCGCCGGTGTCGAACGTGGCGATCGACGTCCAGCCCTTGCCGAGGACGTTCGGACCCTCGGAGCCCTTGCCCTCAGTCCCCTGGCCCACCGTGAAACCCTGCCCGGAGATCGCCGACGCCGCGGACTTGTCGGACGCGGCCTCCTTCCCGAGCGCGCCCCCCTCCGTCACCTTCGCCCCCTTCGGCGGCGTGAAGTCGAAGGTGGACGCGGCCGGCTTGGCGAAGTCGACCTGGGTGAAGCCCGCGTCGATCACGGCCGCGCCGCCGCTCTTCGGGGTGAGCGTGAACTTCAGCGGCAGGCCCGTCTTGGCGTCGACGGCGATGCTGATCGCGCCGACCGTCGTACCGGACTGCTTGGGCTTGACGAGGAGCTTGTAGGCGTCGCGGCCGGCGACCTGGGCGGTGCCGTCGACCGTCACGGACGTCGTGTCGTCGACGGACTTCAGGGTCTCGTCGGCGAGGTCCTTCGGGGTCGTCGGGACGGGCTCCTTGGCGTCGGCGCCCTCGGGGGACGTCGCGTGGTAGACCTCGTTGGACTTGCTGTCGTAGCCCCAGACGTCCTTGCCGTTGTGGACGAGGCTGTACTCGGCGGCGTTCTCCAGCAGGGAGAGCTTCTGCTTCTCGGGGCCGTCGGCCGCGACGCGCAGGGTGTGGGTGCCGGAGGCGAGTTCGGTGAGCTTCGCCTTGGGGTCGGCCGAGGAGCCGTCGCCGGAGGACTGGGTCGCGCTGGAGAGAAGGCTGCTCTCCAGGCCGCCGAGGTCGGGCAGGCCCAGGTCGGTCGTGATCTTCACGGTGCCGGACAGCTGCTGCACGTCCGACTTGGCGATCTTGTCGAGGAGCTGCTGGGCGGTGATCTTCGGCAGGCTCGGGTCGCCGGAGTCGGCGAGCGCGGGGACGAGGCCGATGGTCGCCGCGGCCACCCCTACGACCGTGACCGGGACGACGTACCGCACGGCCGTCCTGCGCCGCCGGGCCCGCGCCTCGTCGGCCTCGGCCATGGCCTCCGGGGTGGTGCTGTCGTCGGATGCGTACGGTGACATATGTGCCTTACCTCCGTCTTCGGCGGCGGGCCGGGCGGGCCGTCGTACGGCTGCCCTTGACCGCCATTCTCACCCGAACCGGTGAGCCGTGGTCGTTCGTCCGTACCTCCATGACACCAAACGGGACTGACAATCGCGTCAGCCCGCAGAGTCAACTCCTCGTACTCCTGCGGTATGACAAACCCCCTGGACACCTCTCGTGTCCCTTAGGGGATCAGGGTCCCTAGGGGATCAGCCCGCCCTGTGCACCACCGCGTCGCACAGCTCCACCAGCGCCGTCTTCGCGTCGCACTCCGGCAGCGGGGACAGGGCGGCGCGGGCCTCCTCCGCGTAGCGGATGGTGTCGCGGCGGGCCTGTTCCAGGGCGGGGTGGGCGCGCAGGGCGGTCAGGGCCTCGGCGTGGCGGGCGTCGTCGGTGAGGTCGGAGGCGAGGAGTTCGCACAGGGCGACGTCCTCGGGGCGGCCGTCGCGGGCGGCCATCTCGCGCAGCCGCAGCACGGGGAGGGTCGCGATGCCCTCGCGCAGGTCGGTGCCGGGGGTCTTGCCGGACTCGTGGGAGTCGGAGGCGACGTCGAGGAAGTCGTCGGCGAGCTGGAAGGCGACGCCGAGGCGCTCGCCGTACTGCGTGAGGATGTCCACGACCGTCTCGTCGGCGCCCGAGGTCATCGCGCCGAAGCGGCAGGAGACGGCGACCAGGGAGCCGGTCTTGCCGGCGAGGACGTCCAGGTAGTGCTCGACCGGGTCGCGGCCGTCGGTCGGGCCCGCGGTCTCCAGGATCTGGCCGGTGACCAGCCGCTCGAACGCCTCGGCCTGGATGCGGATGATCTCGGGGCCGAGGCCGGCGAGGATCTGGGAGGCGCGGGCGAACAGGAAGTCACCCGTGAGGACGGCGACGGAGTTGCCCCAGCGGGTGTTGGCGCTGGCGACACCGCGCCGGACGTCGGCCTCGTCCATGACGTCGTCGTGGTACAGGGTCGCCAGGTGGGTCAGCTCGACGCCGACGGCGGACGGCACGACACCGGGGGCGTAAGGGTCGCCGAACTGGGCGGTGAGCATGACGAGGAGGGGTCGGAAGCGTTTCCCGCCGGCGCGTACGAGGTGCTGCGCGGCCTCGGTGATGAACGGGACCTCGCTCTTGGTGGCCTCCAGGAGGCCCCCCTCGACGGCTGCCATCCCGGCCTGGACATCGGCTTCCAGAGCCTGGTCCCGCACGCTCAGCCCGAACGGCCCGACGACGGTCACGAGGGATCTCCTGTCTGCTGTTGCCCACTGACTGCTGTTGACGATTACACGGTTTGTCGACAGGTCGCTGCCATCACCCGAGTCAGCGTATCCGGTCAGGTTTCGATCACCGATAGCCCCCACGGTTACAGCCCGGCCCCTATCGGATCACGACCGCTATGTTTCTGATCGTTCGATACGACATGTAATGGTCCGACATATTCAGCATCTGTCCATTTTGCCGTAATTGCCGTTTCGTGAATTGGGTCACGGGGCCCCGCCGGCCACCGCGGCCTCGGCATTCCCTCTTCCCCCTGTCGTCACTTGCCAGTTGACGCTTCCCGGACGCAAACGATCAAGTCGCCCATAAACCCCTTAGCGCTCCCAATAGGGACCAGAGGTGAATCCGGCACTTGTTCCAGGCAGTCGCTCTCGCATACGTTCCCGGCCAAGTCGGACGGACGCCTAATCCTGCCGCCGTCCCGGCTCTTCCCATCGACGAAACCACTCGCGCACGGCAGGAGCGGGGGACCCAGGCAGTACGCCGTCCCGGAGCACCCCTCCGGGCCGGCTCGGGGTGAAGCCGTACCGCCTTCCCGGCGGACCGGCCGGGCACCTCCCCGCCCGAACCCGACAGCTCACCTCGCAGGCGCCGGAGAGGAACACACTCATGTCCGCATTCCGTCCCCACCGCCTCGCCCGCACCCTCGCCGTCGCCGCCACCGGCGCCGCCGTGCTCGCCCTCCCGCTGATCGGCGCGACCACCGCGTCCGCGGCCGTCAAGACCGCCTCGACGACCCCCGCCGGGTACCCCAACACCCTCGACGGCTGGATCCGCGAATCCCTCGCGATCATGTCCCAGAAGGGCATCCCGGGCAGCTACAACGGCATCTACCGCAACATCATCCGCGAGTCCTCCGGCAACCCCTGGGCCATCAACAACTGGGACTCCAACGCCGCCAAGGGCACCCCGTCCAAGGGCCTGCTCCAGGTCATCGACCCGACCTTCCAGGCGTACCACGTGTCCGGCACGGCCTACGACCCCTACGACCCGGTCGCGAACATCACCGCCGCGTGCAACTACGCGGCGGCGGTGTACGGGTCGATCGACAACGTGTACGGGGCTTACTGAGGCGCCCCGTACGGGGCTCGCCCGGTCCACTTGAGCTCCCCCTACGGGAACAGCCGCTCCAGCACCACGGCCACCCCGTCGTCCTCGTTGGACAGGGTCACCTCGTCCGCCGCCGCCTTCAGCTCGGGGTGGGCGTTGGCCATGGCGACGCCGTGGGCGGACCACTCGAACATCGGGATGTCGTTGGGCATGTCCCCGAAGGCCACCGTGGCCTCGGGGGCCAGGCCCAGCCGGTCGGCGGCCAGGGCGAGGCCCGTCGCCTTGGTGACGCCGGGCGGCTGGAGCTCCACCGTCCCCGGGCCCGACATCGTCACCGTGGCCAGCGAGCCGACCGCCGCGCGGGCGATCGCCGCCAACTCGTCGTCCGTGAGCGTCGGGTGGCGCAGCAGGACCTTGCTGATCGGCTCGCACCACAGGTCGGCGCGGTGGCCCACGCGCAGGGCCGGCAGGGTCGGGTGGGGCATCCGGTAGCCCGGCTCGATCAGGGTCAGCCCCTCGACGCCGTCCTGGTCGACGGCCGCGTACACCTGGCCGACCTCCGCCTCGATCTTGCCGAGCGCGGTCTCCGCCAGGTCCCGGTCCAAGGTCACCGACCACAGCAGGCGGCCGGCGCCGATGTCGTACACCTGGGCGCCCTGGCCGCACACCGCGAGGCCTCTGCCGCGCAGGACGTCCAGGAGGGGGCGGACCCGGGGGGCGGGGCGGCCGGTCACCACCAGGTGCCGCGCGCCGGCCTCGACGACCCGCTGGAGGGCGTCCAGCGAGCGGTCGGAGAAGGTGTCGTCGGCGCGCAGCAGTGTGCCGTCCAGGTCGGTGGCGACGAGGTCGTACGCGCGCGCGGCGGAAGCGGTGGTGGGTGCGGCCATGATCAGAGAATACGGACCCGGGCGGGCCGCCGAGGGCCAACTGGCGGTCTCGCACACGGCCGTTCGAGCGCCGGCCGGCCCTCCCCCGCCGCCCGTTCGAGCGCCCGCCGAAGCTCGCGCGGCGGTTGTTCGAACGTCCCCGTCTCAGGGCGTCTGCGAAGACTGCACCGGTTGGCAACAACATGCGGCGCTATCTACCGCGCCGGGGGCGGGAGGGGTACCGTCCAGGTTGTCCAGGGGGGACTTGATCGGGGGGTCAGGTTGAGCAGTGGGCGTACGCGCGTGCTGGGCACGCACGAGCTGGGCGAGGGGGAGCGGGAGCGGTGGCGGGCGCTGCGCGCCATGTCGGCGGCGCCCCGGAACCCGTTCATGGAACCGGAGTTCGCGGACGCCGTGGGGCGCGTGAAGGCGCGCGCCCGGGTCGCGGTGGTGTACGAGGGGCGTGAACCGGTCGGTTTCCTGCCGCACGAGCGCGGGGCGCTCGGCCGGGGGCAGGCGCTCGCGTACGGCGTGTCCGACGCGCAGGGAGCCGTCCTCACACCCGGACTCGGCCTGGAACCGGGCGAGTTGATGCGGGCCTGCGGCCTGTCGAGCTTCGCCTTCGACAACCTGGAGGCGGAACAGGCCCTGTTCGTCCCGCACGCCGCCGCCGAGTACCCGTCGTACGTCATCGACGTCGAGAAGGGCTACGACACCTACGAGTCCGTCCTGCGCGGGCAGTCGCCGAAGTTCCTGCGCACGACGCTCGCCAAGGAGCGCAAACTCGGGCGCCAGGCGGGCGAGTTGAGGTTCGTCTTCGACGAGCGCGACCCCGCCGCGCTGCGCACCCTGATGGCCTGGAAGTCCGCCCAGTACCGGCGCACGGGCCGGCGCGACCGCTTCGCGCAGGAGTGGATCACCCGACTGGTGGGGCTCCTGGCCGAGACGCGCGCCCCCGAGTGCACGGGCACGCTCTCCGTCCTCTACGCCGGCGCGCGCCCCCTCGCGGCCCACTTCGGCCTGCGCTCCTCGACCGTCCTGGCCTGCTGGTTCCCTTCCTACGACACCGAGTTCGCGAAGTTCTCGCCGGGTCTCGTGCTGCATCTGCGGATGGCCGAGGCCGCCGCCGCCGAGGGGATCAGGACGCTGGATCTCGGGCGGGGGGCCGCCGAGTACAAGGACGCGCTGCGGACGGGCGAGATCCCGGTGTACGAGGGCGCGTGGACGCGTGCGGGGGCGGGGGCGGCGCTGTACTGGCTCAGCCGCGAGCCTGCGCGCCGGGCGCATCACTTCGTGCGCGAGCGGCCTCGGTTGGCGGGGGTGGCTGCGCGGGTGCTGAAGGGGGCGGGGCGGCTGCGGGGGGGTTAGCGGGTCCGCCGGGGCTGCGGGGCCTACGGGGCCTACGGGGCTTTGTGGCGGCGGCAGTTGGAGCACGGCTCATGACGTCAGGGGGGTTCATGTCCCGTACGGCTCGTGTCACTCGTACGCGTTCTCGTGCTCGTGCTCTTGTCGAGGAGGAGATCCGGCGGTTTCTCGCGATCCGGCCGGTGCAGGTCGCCGAGCTGGACTTTCGGGGGGAGGGGGTGGTTCTGCGGCCGGGGCCGGGGAGTCCGCCGGTCGGGGCCGGGCCGGTGTTCGTGCTCGTCCGGCGGGAGGGGGTGCCCTTAGGGACTCTCCTAGGGGAGGTCCCGGAGGGGGAGGACCCTAAGGGGGTGCTTGCCGGGCTGGCGGCGCGGGTGCAGGGTCCGCCGGCCGGGAGTGGTCGGTCGTACGCGTCCGCCGTCCCGCCGTACACGACCGTCATCGTCGCCACCCGTGAGCGGACCGGTCAACTCGCTTACGCGCTCGACTCGTTGCTGGCGCAGGATCATCCGCGGTTCGAGGTCGTCGTGGTCGACAACGCGCCCGAGACGGACGCGACGCGGGAGCTGGTGCGGGCGAAGTACGCCGAGCGGGTGCGGTACGTGCGGGAGCCGGTCGCGGGGCTCGCGGTGGCGCACAACCGGGGGGTGCGGGAGGCGCGCGGGGAGGTGGTGGCGTTCACGGACGACGACGTCGTCGCCGACCCCCGCTGGCTCACCGAGCTGACCGCCCCCTTCGCCGCCGACGCGCGCCTCGGCTGCACCACCGGCCTCATCCTGCCCGCGCGGCTGCGCACCCCGGCGCAGGTCCTCCTGGAGAGCCACGGCGGCTTCGCGAAGGGGTTCGCGCCCCGGACCTACGATCCCCTGTCCCCGCCCGCCGACCAGCCGCTGTTCCCCTTCACCGCCGGGCGGTTCGGGTCGGGGGCGAGCATGGCGTTCCGTACGGCGGTGCTGCGTGAGGTGCGGGGGTTCGATCCGGCGACCGGGGCGGGGACGCTCGCGCGCGGGGGTGATGATCTGTACGGGTTCGTGCGGGTGCTTGCGCGGGGGTATCGGCTGCACTACACGCCGTACGCGTTGGTGTGGCATCACCATCGGGAGACGTGGGGGGATCTGGAGGGGCAGGCGTATGGGTATGGGGCGGGTCTTGGGGCGTACTTGGCGGCTGTTCTCGTCAACTGTCCTGGGTTGTTGCCCTCGTTCCTTATTCGGTTGCCCAAGGGGGTTGGGTATGCGCGGGAGTTGACGGCCAGCAGGGAGGCTGACGTGGGGATCGGGGGTGCGCTGCGGGAGCATCCTTGGCCTCGGCGGCTGTCGCGGTTGCAGCGGAGGGGGATGTTGTACGGGCCGGTGGGGTATGTGCGGGCGCGGGTGGCTCTGCGGCGAAGTTCTGTTCGGCGGGGGGTTGTTGGGTGGGTGAGTGCCGGGTGGGCGGGTGTCGGGTGCGCGAGTGTCGGGTGGGCGGGTGCCGGCTGGGGTTCCGCTCTCCGGGGTTCTGTTCGCCGGGTTTCTGTTCGCCGGGGTTCTGTTCGCCGGGGTTCCAGATGAGCGGCCCTGGTGTCGTGCCGGTGTTCCTCTATCACGCGGTGATGGCCGAACCCCCTTCCTGGATCGCCGAGTTCACCGTCTCGCCGCAGGTGTTCGGGGAGCATCTGGACGCGGTCGTCGACAGCGGTCGTACGCCCGTCACCATCAGTACGTTCGCCGAATTCCTCGCCGGGCGGGCGGAGTTGCCTGCGCGGCCGGTGCTGCTGACGTTCGACGACGGGTTCGCGGATCTGCCGGGGGCGACCGCCGAGGCCGTCTTCGCGCGCGGGCTGACGGCGACGGCGTATCTCACGACCGGGGCGATCACCCCCGGCGGGCGCAGTCTGCTGCCGCCGGCGCCGATGATGGCGCTCGGTCAGGTGGCCGAGCTGGAGCGGGCCGGGGTGGAGATCGGCAGCCATACGGTCACCCATGCCCAGCTGGACACCCTCGGGGGGCGGGAGCTGGACGGTGAACTGCGGGATTCTCGGGCGGTGTTGGAGGACGTGCTGGGGCATCCGGTGCGGCATCTGGCGTATCCGCACGGGTACAACGACCGGCGGGTGCGGCGGGCGTCCGCCGCGGCGGGGTACGAGACGGCGACCGCCGTGCGGCATGCGCTGAGTTCGGAGCGGGACGAGGTGTACCGGCTCGCGCGGCTGATCGTGCGGCGGGGGCATACGGCTGCGGATGTCGCCGGGTGGCTTGAGGGGCGGGGGGCTCGGGTGGCGCCTTATCGGGATGCGGTTCGGACTGTGGGGTGGCGGTGGTATCGGAGGGGGCGGGCTGTGGTGAGGGGGCCGGTGTTCGCGGGGTGAGTCGCTTGGGGGGGCTAGGGGATCTCAGGGGTGCGGGGGTGCAGGGGTGCAGGGGTGCAGGGGTGCAGGGGTGCAGGGGTGCGTGGCTGAGGGGCGGGCCCCTAAGGGTGGGGGCGTCCCTTAAGGGAGCGGGCGCCCCTGAGTTCCCTAGGGGCCCTAGGGGGCGGCGGGGCTGGGGGCAGCGAGACCGGGGGCCGTGAGGCTGAGGGCCGTGAGGCTGAGGGCCGTGAGGCTGAGGGCCGTGAGGCTGAGGGCGTCCCTTAAGGGGCCTCACTTCAGGGGCTGGTTCAAGTACGGGTCCGACACCGCCTTTTTCAACGCCGCCCATGCCGCCGAGTTGGCCACCGCGAGGTCGCAGTGCGGGCCGGGGTCGCGGGAGTTCCACTGGAGGGCCGCCCTGACTCCGGTGAGGTCCTTGAGGACGGACGGGACCTGGGCGTACCACTGGGCCTGGCGGCCGGGGCGGGTGGGGTCGTTCGCGGTGCCGAACTCGGAGAGCATCAGCGGCTTCTCGGCGGAGATGTGCTCGCGGATCCAGTCGTGGGTCGACTGCTGGGTCTGCGCGAAGCTCAGCCAGCCGGTGTCGTGGCACTGGTAGTAGTTGTACTGGTTGTAGGCGACCCAGTCGACGTAACCGTCCCCCGGGTACATGCGTTTGATGAGGTCGGCGTGGCCGAGGTAGCCGGTGGTGATCCACGTCCACACCACGTTGGTGACGCCGAGCGCGCGGAAGCGGTCGTGGATGTGGCGGTAGGCCTCGACGTACTCCTCGGGGGTGCCGCTGGCCGGGGTGCGGGTGTCCATCTCCAGGTCGAAGGAGAGGAAGACCTTCTTGCCGTATGCCTTGATGCGGCGGGCCTGGACGTCGACGACCGAGGCGTCGAGATCGCCGTCCGCTATCTGCCGCCACGTGGGCTGCTGGGCCGCCGTGCCGCCCCAGACCTTGCTCTCCCAGGAGAGGAGCAACAGGTGGTCCTTGCCGACCTGTTGCTCCTCGTCGGTGAGCAACAGGCCTTCCTCACGGGTGCCTTGGGGGAGCGACATGTCGTGGTAGGTGTAGACGATGTCGAGGGGGCGGCCGATCCGGCGTTCGTAGGCGCTGACTTTGGCGGCCAGGTCGTCCTTGTCGTGCGGCACGAACGCGCCGAACCAGGCGCCGCAGGGCGGCTCCAGGAGCGCGGTGGGTGCGCAGCGACCGCCCTGGGCGGAGGGGCGCGAGCCGGGGGTACCGGCGGGCCGGTCCTTGAGGAGAGCCACGGCGGCGACGGTCGCACAGGCGGCGAGGAGGGCCGTCAGCAGGAGGCGGCGGCGTTTGCCGGGGCGGCGGTGTGGGGGGATTCGGTGGCGGTGCAGGGGAGTTGGGGCGTGGCGCAGTGGGGTTGGCTCTTGGCGTACGGGAATTGCCCTGTGCTGTGCGGGAGTTGGCGGGCGCTGCTCGGGAGTTGGCGGGCGCTGCCCGGTAACTGGCGGGCGCTGCCCGGTAACTGGCGGGCGCTGCCCGGTAACTGGCGGGCGCTGTGCGGGAGTCACCTGGCGTCCTACGGACGTCGGCGGGCGGCGGGGGCCTCGTAAACGGTGGAGCCACCTCACGGGGAAGTACCTTTCGCAGTCCTCGGCGGGGAGGCGCGCAGGCGCGGGCAGAACGCCGCGACGGTCGTCAGCAGCGTCAGGGTGAGCAGGACGCGCTGCGCGCTGAAGGCGTGCGTGGCGATGAACACCGTCGCGGTGACCATGACGGCGGACACGCTCACGAAGACGGTCAGCATCAGCCGCTCCAGCAGGTCGGAGCGGCGGGCGAAGGCCAAGTCCCTTTGTTCTACGGGCCCTTCGGCCGGGCTGGCGGCGAGCGCGGGGCCGCAGATCCTGACCAGGGCCGCGCCGGGTCCGGCCAGCAGGAACAGCACGACGGCCGCGGCTCTGGGCGCGGACGCGGCGGGCAGCGCGAGGGAGGCGGTGGCGAGCCAGCCGGAGAAGGGGGCGGCCATGCGGACGACGAGTTCCTGAGGGGTCATCTGGGCGGCTCCTTCGGCCTGTTCGGCTCCTTCGGCTTCCTCGCTGTCACGGGGGCGGCTCCTTCAGGACGTACGCCACGCCCGCGCTGTTGCGCGCGACCTCCTCGAAGAGCGGGGAGGCGGCGATCGCGGTGCGGATGCGGTCCAACTGGGCTTTGGTGAGGAGGCCGTTCATCTCCGAGTCGGCGTACTGGCCCTGGGAGAACAGGAGATAGGCGCGGGCCGGGGCACGGACGGCGGACATGTCACTGGCGAGGGTCGCGGCGGGGCTGCGCAGGATGAGGTCGACGTGGCTGCGGGAGTCGTCGAGGAACCAGTAGTGGTCCACGCGCCAGTAATTGTCGTACGCCAGCGGGTAGTTGCGGTCAGGGGCGACGACCAGGGAGCCGGTGGGCGCCTGGGCGAAGAGCTTCTGGACGAGGCCGACCTCGGCGGGCGGGAAGTAGCTGATGCGGTCCTTGCCGGAGTAGCTGGGCACGAACGCGAGCGTCCCGGCGAGCAGGACGGGCAGCGGCAGCCAGGCGTAACGGCGTTTTATCCGCGCGGGGTTGCGCTCTTTCGCCGTGAGCGTCCTGACCTGCGGCAGCAGCGCCGCCGCCGCGAAGAACGCGGCGCCGGGCAGCAGGAACATCAGCACCCGGAAGATCATCTCGCTGCCGTAGCTGCTCGCCACGAACATGGGCAGCGGGGCGAGCGCGAGCAGCAGCAGCGCGAACGCCCGTTGCCGCAGCACCGGTTGGCGCCAGGCGCCGAGCGCCGCGAGCAGCAGCAGCGAGCCGGACAGCAGCCGGGCCGTCCACGACGACAGCACCGCGCCCGCGCCGGTCGGCGTCGCGCCGTAGCCCGTCTCGACGTTCGCGCCGACGTCGCCGATGCCGCGCAGCATGTCGGGCAGCGCCGCCGACAGGAACGGCAGCGCCGCCGTCAGGCACCAGGCCAGGAAGATCACGGCCGTGGTGATCAGCGGGACCTTGTCGCGGTAGCGGCGCGCGAAGAAGAGCGCGAGCAGGGAGACGATCAGCATGCCCGGGGTGAGCTGGTGGGAGATGACGATCGCGGTGACCAGGAGGGTGAGGACCACCGTCCATACGGCCTGCCGTGAACGGCCTTGCTGCGCACGGAAGTTGGTGCCGCTCGCGTATCGGCGCAGGACGATCGCCAGCACCCCGAGGTGCAGCGCGAACGCGAGCGACTGGGGTGAGAAGTAGTCCTGTCCGACCCAGTTGCCGACACAGAACAGCCATACGGCCGTCCAGATCAGCCGCCTGTCCTCGGTGAACGTCCGGTAGATCAGCACCAGCGGGAGCAGCAGCAACAGACCGGAGAACAGCGGCCACCACGCCATGTACCGCGCGGCGGAATCAACTCCCAGCAGCCGTACGAGAGTTGCCTGCGCCGCGAAGAAGCCCGGCCACTGGTCGTACACCGCCATGTCCCCGAGCACGCCGGAGCCTTGCAGGCGGCCGGAGTTGAGTAGATGGTCGATGACCGCGTCGTGCTTCCACGCCCACGCGTACAGCGGGGTCGGGTACAGCACGGCCTGCGTCGCCCGCTCCATCACGAGCAGCCCGACGACGTACGCGGGCGCCCAAGCGGGGTGCCGGTGACGGGAGTTGACGAGGGTGTGCCAGAAACCTGCGGTGAGCAGGACCAGGCCGGCCCAGAAGGTGGGATGCGCTGCGGTGACGAGCCCGAAGTCGTCGAGGCGGGTGATGTCGGTATGGGTGACGGCGTATCCCCACAGCCCGAGAGCGCCAAGGAGGGCTACGGCGGGCCAGAGGGAGGAGTGGGCCCAGGGGCGGGCAGGGGGGAGGTCGGCGAGATCGGTCACGGGGTCTGGGGGGCGAGGGGGTGGGGGGGCGAGGGCGGTGGCGGTGGAGGTGCGGGATCGGTGGGGGGTGGGGGCTCTTGGGGGGGTTGCGGGAGGGGGCGAGGGGGTGGGGGCTGTCCCTAGGGGGGCTGCGGGGGGTGACGAGGGGGCGGGCGCTGCCCCCAAGGGCGCTACGGGCGCCGACGAAGAGGAGGGCCTTGCCCCTAGGGGACCTAGGGGGCTTGCGGGGGACGCGAGGGCGGGCGCTGTCCCTAGGGGAGTTGCGGACGCCGACGAAGAAGCGGGCGCTGCCCCCAAGGGAGCTGCGGGAGTCGACGAGGAAACGGGCGTTCCCCCTAAGGGATCTGAGGGGGCCGATGAAGAGGCGGGCCCTGCCCCTAGGGGACCTCCGGGAGCTGATGGAGAGACGGGCGCTCCCCCTAGGGGACCTCCGGGAGCCGGCGAAGGAACAGGCGCCGCCCCTAAGGGATCTCCGGGGGCCGATGGAGAGACAAGCGCTCCCTCTAGGGGACCTCCGGGAGCCGATGGAGAGACGGGCGCTGCCCCTACGGGACCTCCGGGAGCCGATGGAGAGGCGGGTGCTGCCCCTACGGGACCTCCGGGGTTCGCTGAACCGTCCTCGGCTGTGGCCCCGGGTTTCCTCAAGGGTGGTTCGGCGGCGTCTCGGGCGCGCTGCTCTGCCACCGTGTCCTCATCTGCCGGGATGGCCTCGGGCTCCTGCCCGCCCTGCTCGGCCTCCGGTTCCGGCCAGCGGACCGCGCGGAGTTCCGTCGTACGGGACTGTCCTGCGGCGGCGGGCCAGTCCGCGGCGCTGGACTGGCCGGCGGCTTGGGGCCAGGGGAGTACGCGGGAGGGGGTGGCGCGGTGAGGGACGCGGGGGTCTTCGGGGCGGCCCGGTGTGTTCGGGGGGCGTGGGTCTTCCCGGCGGGGCTTCTCTTGGTGGTCCGCGGTGTGGGGCGAACGCGAGTCCTCCGGACGCCCGTCCTCCCGGCACCCGTCCTTCGGGTACTCCCCCGCACCGGGCAGACGCGAATCTTCCGACCCCCGCCTCTCCCGGGACTCCCGCCCCCGCGACTCCCCCAGGTCCGGCGAACGCAAGTCCTCCCGGCGCTCCCCCTCCCAGGACTCCCCCGCTTGCGGCTCCCCCACGCAGGACAGACGCGAATCTTCCGACCCCCGCTCCTCCCGGGACTCCCGCCCCCGTGGCTCCCCCGCATCCGGCGAACCCGGGTCCTCCCAGCGCTCCCCCTCACGGGACTCCCCCACACCCGGCGAACCCAAGTCCTCCCGGGACTCCCCCGCTTGCGGCTCCCCCGCACCGGGCAGGCGCAAATCTTCCGACCCCCGCCCCTCCCGGGACTCCCGCCCCCGCAACTCCCCCGCATCCGGCGAACCCGGGTCCTCCCAGCGCTCCCCCTCACGGGACTCCCCCACACCCGGCGAACGCAAGCCCTCCCGGGACTCCCCCGCTTGCGGCTCCCCCGCACCGGGCAGGCGCAAATCTTCCGACCCCCGCCCCTCCCAGGACTCCCGCCCCCGTGGCTCCCCCGCATCCGGCGAACCCGGGTCCTCCCAGCGCTCCCCCTCCCGAGCCCACCGCGATTCCCCCCGTCCCTCCCCCACACGCGGCCCCCTCTCCCCCACCCCCTCCTCATCCCACCCCGGCGGCTCGGACGTCTCCGAGGTCGGCTGGGACGTCTCCGCGCTCTGACGGATCTCCACGCTCTGACAGATCTCCGCGCTCCGGGGACCCCGGCCCGGTTCCGGTTCGGTTCTCTCGTGCGGAGCAGGTGGCGGACGCACGGCGGTTCCCCCCTTGGCGTACGGATTGTGGTGGCGGGTCAGGTGGTGGCGGTCTGGCCTTGGGGCGGCTGCGCGCGGTGCACCGACAGCGCCAGGACCAGGACGAAGAGCGAGGCGAGCAGCGGCGGCGCGGCGGAAGCCAGGTCCTCTCGCCACGCCCAGCCCCCCAGGGCGGCGAGATAGACGGCCCCCCACCGCACCGCCCATGGCAGCCGCAGCCGCTCCCCCAGCCGGGCGAGCAACTGCCACAGCGCGACGAGACACAGCAGCAGACAGATCGGCGGCACCCACCTCAGCAGCGGCTCAGGCCCGTCGAGCCCCATCGCCTCCGCGAAGAAACGCGCCGTTTCCGTGTAGAACGTCCCACTCACCGCCTCCGGTTCCCGCCCCAGCGCGACCGGCACGGCGTACAGCGCGAGGGCGACCGCGCCGAGGGCCGTACCCGGCAGCCACGGGTCCTGCCGCAGGCAGAGCGTCACCGAGGCGACGTACAGAAGGAGCAGCACCAGGCCCGCGCCGGCGGCGGCCGGGGGCAGGGCGTCGAGCATCGCGCGGCCCGTGAGGGGGGCCGGCGGCAGAGTCGTGGACGGCTCCGGCGCGCGCAGCCAGGGGAGGTGCCAGGCCCCGACGACGAACGTCGCCACGGCTGTCCAGAGGGCGGCCCATAATCCCGCGCGGAGCCGTCGTTGGCCTGCGCGGGACCATAAACCCCTTGCTGTGTACGGGGGTTCGGCGAGGCGGCGGCCGGGGGTGTCAGGGTGCCCGGGGTTGCGAGAGTGCCCGGCGCGCGCCCCCGAAGCCGACCCTAAGAACGCCCCCGAGTCCGCCCCCAAGAGCGCCCCCGAGTCCAACTCTGCACGCGCCCCTGAGAGCGCCCCCGAGTCCGCCCCCGATTTCGACCCCGGTTTCTCCCCAACCGGCACCCCCGAGAGCGCCCCCAAGTCCGACCCCGACCGCGCCCCGGACTTCGCCCCCGATTTCCCCCTGACCGGCGCCCCCGGCATCGCCCCAGCCCCAGCCCCCGCCCCCAAGAACCCCCCACCCCCCGGCCGCACAAGAATCGCCAACATATCCGCCCCCAACGCCTCCCGCTCATACCCGGGCCGCCCGATGAACAGCGGCACAGTGTCCTCGTCGGCAACCCCCGCGCGGCGAGCCCACATAGGGGCGGCGGACGTGCCGTACCCGGCGGTCGCGCCCAAGCGAGGGCCGGTCTCAGGGGCGCTCTCAGGGGCGCCCCCGGACACCGGAGCGGGGCGCAAGGCCGCGCGCAACCCCACCACCGACACCAGCGCCGTCAACGTCATCCCCAGCAGCACCGCCCACCCCGCCCCCGCGATCCCGGCAGGCGCGAACAACAGGGCCGCGCCCCCCAGGACCAGCGTGCACATCGCGCCCTGGAGCGCGGCGAGCACCCCCGTACGCCCCTGGACCCGCAGCACCCCGATGTACAGCTCGACGACGACCCGGGGCAGCGCCCCCAGGGCGAGCAGCCGTAGGACCGTGGTGCCGTGCTCGGCGTAGTCCTGGTCGAACGGGGTGAGGATCTGGGGCGCGAACAGCACCAGGACGAGGACGACGGGGACCAGCAGCAGGCCCATCCGGCGCAGCGCCCCGCGTACGCCGTCGGCGAGGCGGCGCGGGTCGTGCGAGGCGTGGGCGGTGAGGGAGGAGGCCATGTTGATGGCCATGAACTCCATGGTGCCGCCGACGGTGTAGGCGACGTAGAAGTAGCCGTTCTCGGCGGCGCTGAAGCGGACGGCGACCATCACCGGCAGCAGGTTGATCATCGCGAGGCTGAACAGCGCGCCCAGCGAGTCCCCGGCGAGGAAGCGGCCCATCTCGCGCGGCCCGGGCGGTTCGACGTCCCGGTCGGCGGCGGCCTGGCGCGGGATCAGCCGGCGGAAGACCAGCCAGCCGAGCGGCAGCGTGGAGAAGGCGATCGCGACCGCCCAGGACACGAAGATCCCGAGCACCGGCAGCGCGGTCGCGAAGAAGGCCAGCAGGATCAGCTTGCCGACGGAGAACACCGCGTTCCCGACCGGCACCCACAGCGCCTTGCGCAGCCCGGTCAGCACCCCGTCCTGGAGCGTCAGCAGCGCCCACGCCACGCACGCGACGACGAACCCGGCCCCCGCCGCCGGCGTCCCCAGGGGCGCGTACGACGGCCCCCACAGGCCGAGCGTGAGCAGGAAGACGACGGCGGCGACCGCCACGACCACCGAGCTGGCCAGGTACGCGCGGCCCACCAGGGAGCCGGTCGCGCGTCCCGCGCGCGGGACGAACCGGACGACGGCGCCGATCATCGTCGTCGCCGTGATGCTCGCCAGCAGGCGCATCGCCGCGATGGCCGCCGAGCCCTGGCCGACGGCCTCCTCGGTGTAGTAGCGGGCGGCGACCAGCCAGAAGCCGAGGCCCAGGACGGCCGAGACTCCTGTGCTGAGCATCAGGAAGTAGGCGTTCTTGAAGAGGGAGTCGGGGCCGCTCCCGCGCGCGGGGGCGGGTTTCGGGGGGCCGGCGCCCTTCCGGTCCTGGACGGTGCGGGTCTCAGCCATGGTCGGCCGTCCGGGGGGTGGGGTGCCGGGCCGGGGGCTGCCCTGCGGGTCGTACGCCGGCCTCGCCCAGTGCCTCGGTCACCTCGCGCGCGCGGAGGGGGTCGACGGGGAGGGCGTGCCGGGCGAACCAGCGGGCGCCCGCGGGGTCGGGCGAGGCGTCGGTGAACTCGGGGCCCGCGTAGTCGTCCAGCGGGGGGTCGTACAGATAGCCGACGATGATGCCCCGGCGGGCGAGCACCTCGCGCGCGTGGTCGCGGTCCTCGACGAACAGGGGGACGCGGAACAGGGGTTGGGCCTCTTCCGTGTACGTGCGCGCCCAGGGTGTCGTCAGCAGGGCCCGCGTGCCCGCGCGGTGGGCGGCCAGGACGTCGTCCAGGCGGGCGAGCCTGCGTCCCACGCGCGCGAGGCGGTGGGTTCCGGCGCGCAGGCGGTAGTCGTGCATGTCGACGCGGACCCAGGAGTCGTACGCGGTGAGGCCGGGGGCGGCGGCTGCCGCGCGGGTGAGGGCTTCGGGGCGCAGCGGCATCCTGATGTCCTCGCGCTCCGCGCGGCCCAGCATCCGCAGGGTGGCCCACGCGGCGGCGCGCAGGCCGAGCCCGCGTACGGCGGCCTCCGCGTACGGGCGGACGGCGTAGGCGAGTTCGGCTCCCGCGCGGGACGGCAGGAGCAGGTCGTCGCGGGCCTTGGCCAAGGTCGCGCGCAGGGCGGGGTCGGCGACGGTGAGGAAGCCGCCCGCCTTGGCGCCGGCGTGCTTGGAGAGGCTGAAGACGGAGGCGTCGCCCCAGGCGCCCACGGGACGGCCGCCGCTCTCGCTGCCGATGGCGTGCGCGGCGTCCTCGAACAGCGGGATGCCCAGGCGGTCGCAGCGCGCGCGCAGGCGGGGGGTGTCCTCGGGGTTGCCGTACAGGTTCGTCGTCAGGACCGCCGACAGGCCCGCCCAGGTCTCCTGCGGCACCGCGTCCACGTCGATCGACGCATCGAGCGCTCTGAGCGGGGCCTGGACCGGGCGCAGGCCCGCCGCGAGCAGGACGAAGAAGATCACGTCGTCGTTGACCGGGGACATCAGGACCCGGCCGCCGGGCGGGCACCAGTGGCGCAGCGCCACGTACAGCCCGAAGCGGCACGACGGCACGTACACGCACTCCCGGCCGAGCCTGCCGCGCATCGCCGCTTCCAGCTCCGCGAGCCGGCGCGGCTCCCGCTTCCTCCCCGGCCCCGGACGGCGACGCGCCGCCCCGGGACCGGCCTCCCCTTTGGTCATCCGCCCCCCAGGTGCACCAACCGAAGGCCCCCTCCCCGAGGCCTTCCGGCACCTGCCCAGAGTCTCCCTGTTCGCACCGCTCCGTCAAGATTGCGGTCCAGCCTGTGGATATGGCCCGCCTTGTGGACAACTTCCTTACCCGAAAGGGGGGTTGGGGGCCGCCGGGTTGACGGTCGCGGACCGGCGGGAGCACCTCGGGAGGGCAGCTGCGTGCCGCGCGGCGCACGAGGTCCGGGCGGGCCTGTGCGAAGGGCTGACCCGGCCCTTGCCGCACGGCCATACTGGCGGCGGGGAACGGTGAGCCGCGAAGCCGACCCAGACCCGACCGAGATGGGGAGCCCGTGGCATGGTCGTCTGCCTGCTCCTGCTGAGCGTCGTCGCCCTGGCCGCCGCCGTGCCGGCGCCGCACGCGCTGACCCGGGCCTGCTGGCCGGAACGGGAGCCGGTGGTGGGCCTGTGGGTGTGGCAGTGCCTGGTCGCCACGGTCCTGCTGTGCTGCCTCACCGCCCTCGCCCTGGGCGCGGCGGCCGTCTTCCACACCGTCCGCTCCCAGCTGTTCGCCCCGGCGCCGCAGGAGGTCAGGGAGGCGTACGACCTGTCGGCCGCGCCGGTGTGGGCGGCGGCCCTGACGCTGCTGCTGGCCTGCGGGGCGGCCTGGACGACGGCGATGCTGGCCCGTCAGCTGGTCGAGGCCCGGCGGCGGCGCGCGCTCGAACGGGCGCTGCTGCGGGAGCGGGCCCCGGATCTGCCGGCGGGGCTGCCGTCCGCGCGGGGGCCGCTGCTGGTCCTGGAGGACGAGTACCCCGACGCGTGGTGGCTCCCGGGCAGCCCGCCGCAGCTCATCGTCACCACCGGCGCGCTGAACCGGCTCACCGCCCACCAGGTCGACGCCGTCCTGGCCCATGAGCGCGGCCACGCCCGCGCCCGCCACGACTGGCTCCTGCACCTCTCGACGGCCCTCGCGACCGGCTTCCCGCGCGTCCCCCTCTTCGCCCACTTCTGCGACCAGACCCACCGCCTCGTCGAACTCGCCGCCGACGACAGCGCGTCCCGGCGCTGCGGCCACCTCACGACCGCCCTCGCTCTGATCGAGCTGAACCAGCACCGGGGTGTGCTGTCCTGCGCCTCCAGCCACCGGCTCCTGGGCGAGCGCGTCGACCGCCTGCTGAAGCCGCCGCCGCGGCTGCCGCGCCGGCACCGGGCGCTGACCACGGCGGTCGCCGCGCTGATCCCGCTGCTGCCGCTGCTGATCGCGTTCGCGCCGGGGCTCACGGCGTTGACGTGAGCCGCACGCTCCCTGAACTCCGCTCAGCGGACGGCCCCCAACGGGCCTCCCCCTACGACCAGTCGGGCTCCTCCTCGATCTCACCCCAGAGGTCGTCGCCCCCGGGGGCAGCGGCGCCCGCCGGAACCCCGGAGGCCGCCGGAGCTCCGGAACCCGCCCGAGCCCCGGAACTCACCGAAGCCGACCCGCGCGGTGAGCGAGCCGGAGCCGACCCGCCCGCCGGAGCGGACCCGCGCGGCGCGGAAACCGAACCGCCCGCCCCAGAACCCGCGGCATCCGACCCCACCCCCTCCGGCGCCCCGCCCAACTCCGCCAGCGCCGCGACCACCCCCTCCCCATAGGTCGCGAGCTTCTTCTCCCCCACCCCGCTGATCCCGGCCAGGTCCCGCACCGACGCCGGCCACACGCTGACGATCTCCCGCAGCGTCGCGTCGTGGAAGATGACGTACGCCGGAACCCCCTGCTCACGGGCCTGCTCGGCGCGCCACGCGCGCAGTGCCTCGAACGCGGGCTGGAGCTGGGAGGGCAGTTCGACGACGGCCGCCTTGGACTTGCCCTTGCCGGAGGAGGAACCCGCCGCGCCGGACGCCTTCGCGGCGGTGGGCCGCTTCGGCTCCTTGCGCAACGGCACCTCCCGCTCGCGCCGCAGCACCGTCCCGCTGGCCTCGGTCAGCGCCAGCGTGCCGTACTCGCCCTCGACGGCGAGGATGCCCTGGGCGAGCAACTGGCGGATGACGCCCCGCCATTCGCCCTCGGCGAGATCCTGGCCGATGCCGAAGACGGACAGCTGGTCGTGGTCGAACTGGATGACCTTGCCGGTGCGCTTGCCGAGGAGGATGTCGACGATCTGGACGGCGCCGAACTTCTGCCCGCGCTCGCGCTGGAGCCGGACGACGGTGGAGAGGACCTTCTGGGCCGCGACCGTGCCGTCCCAGGTCTCCGGCGGGGTCAGGCATGTGTCGCAGTTGCCGCAGCCCGCCGCGTCGGGGTCCTGGCCGAAGTAGTCGAGGAGCTGGCCGCGCCGGCAGCGGGCGGTCTCGCACAGCGCGAGCATCGCGTCGAGGTGGGACTGCGCGCGGCGCCGGAACGCCTCGTCGCCCTCCCCGGACTGGATCATCTTGCGCTGCTGGATGACGTCGTTGAGGCCGTACGCCATCCAGGCCGTCGACGGCTGGCCGTCCCGCCCCGCGCGGCCGGTCTCCTGGTAGTAGCCCTCGACGGACTTCGGCAGGTCGAGGTGGGCGACGAAGCGGACGTCGGGCTTGTCGATGCCCATGCCGAAGGCGATGGTCGCGACGACGGTCAGGCCGTCCTCGCGCAGGAAGCGGGACTGGTGGTCCGCGCGGACGGCCGCGTCGAGCCCGGCGTGATACGGCACGGCCGCGATCCCGTTGTTCACCAGGAACTCGGCCGTCTTCTCCACCGAGTTGCGCGACAGGCAGTAGACGATGCCGGCGTCCCCCGCGTGCTCCTCGCGCAGGAAGCCCAGCAGCTGCTTCTTGGGGTCGGCCTTGGGGACGATGCGGTACTGGATGTTGGGCCGGTCGAAGCTGGCGACGAAGTGCCGGGCGGCCGGCATGACCAGGCGCTGGACGATCTCCTCGTGCGTCGCCTTCGTCGCCGTCGCCGTCAGCGCGATGCGCGGGACGTCCGGCCAGCGTTCGCCGAGGAGGGAGAGGGAGAGGTAGTCGGGCCGGAAGTCGTGGCCCCACTGGGAGACGCAGTGCGCCTCGTCGATCGCGAACACCGAGATCTTGCCGCGGGAGAGCAGCTCCAGCGTGCCGTCCAGGCGCAGCCGCTCGGGGGCGAGGTACAGCAGGTCCAGCTCGCCGGAGACGAACTCGGCCTCCACCAGGCGCCGTTCGTCGAACCCCTGCGTGGAGTTGATGAACCCGGCCCGCACGCCCACCGCGCGCAGCGCGTCCACCTGGTCCTGCATGAGCGCGATCAGCGGCGAGACGACGATCCCCGTGCCCGCTCTGACCAGCGCCGGGATCTGATAACACAACGACTTGCCGCCGCCGGTGGGCATGAGGACGACCGCGTCCCCGCCGTCCACGACGTGCTCGATGATCGCTTCCTGCTCCCCGCGGAAGCTCTCGTACCCGAACACCCGCCGCAGCGTGCCCAGCGCTTCGCTCTCCACCACACCCGACACCCCGGCCACCTCTGCCATCTCCCTGATCCCGCCCATCGCCCGTCCCCCGTACGCCGTCCCTCGACCTGCCTCCACCATAGGGCCCCGCACCGACAGCCACAGAGTTATCCACAGGCTCAAGCCTCCCGAGCGACCCGCGCCACCTGAATCGGTCTCCCCGCACCGGGCCCCAGCCAGCCTGGTCCGCGTCAAGGACACGACCCCGTTCACACGTTCGCGGGAGACTCACCCGTTTTCGGCGGATAGCCTGGATAGACCGTCGAGACTCCGTCCCATGGGAGCACTGATGAGCGTCGCACCGAAGGCGTCCGAGTCCGCCTGGCCGATGCCGCCGGAGGGCGGCTGGACTGCCGACGACCTGGACCGGCTTCCGAATCTTCCTGCGCACACGGAACTGATCGACGGGAGCCTGGTCTTCGTGAGTCCGCAGACCCTGTTTCACTCGCGCACTGTGAGTTTCTTCGAGTGGCAACTCCAGTCTCTCGCGCCTGCGGAGTTCGAGGTGATCCGCGAGTTCACCATCGACATCGACCATCAGAACAGGCCCGAGCCGGATGTGGTCGTGGTGCACGAGGATGCGGTGGGGGAAAATTCGGAACAGACTCGGGTCTCGGTGGAAGCCGTCATCCTGGCCATCGAAGTCGTCTCAGAGGAATCCGTCTCCCGTGACCGCGAGACCAAGCCCCTGAAGTACTCCCGCGCCAAGATCCCCCACTACTGGCGCATCGAGAACGAGAAGGGCCTCGCCGTCGTCCACACCTTCGAGCTGGAGCCGACGACCGGCACCTACACCAGCACCGGCATCTTCCGCGAGCGCATGAAGGTAGCCGCCCCCTTCCCGATGGACCTGGACCTCACCCAGATCAGGACCCGCCGCACCAGGGAGCAGTAGCCCCCCGCACAGACCCGCCTGTGGCCCGGCACCCCCGAGGGAGCCGGGCCACATGTATGTCTCACAGGCCAGCGCCGCAGGTCAGCGTACGAACACCCCCGCCTGGCCCGCCAGGTCCAGGAAGTACTGGGGGGCCACGCCGAGCACGATCGTCACCACGACGCCCATCGCGATCGCGGTCGTCGTCAGCGGTGACGGAACCGCCACCGTCGGTCCCTCGGGCCGCGGCTCGCTGAAGAACATCAGGACGATCACGCGGATGTAGAAGAACGCGGCGATCGCGGAGGAGATCACACCGACCACGACCAGCGGCGCCGCGCCCCCCTCGGCCGCCGCCTTGAAGACGGCGAACTTCCCGGCGAACCCCGAGGTCAGCGGGATGCCGGCGAAGGCCAGCAGGAAGACCGCGAAGACGGCCGCGACCAGGGGTGAACGGCGGCCCAGGCCCGCCCACTTGGACAGGTGCGTGGCCTCGCCGCCGGCGTCGCGGACCAGGGTGACGACCGCGAACGCGCCGATCGTCACGAAGGAGTAGGCCGCCAGGTAGAACAGCACCGAGGAGACACCGTCAGGCGTCATCGCGATGACACCCGCGAGGATGAATCCCGCGTGCGCGATGGACGAGTACGCCAGCAGCCGCTTGATGTCGGTCTGGGTGATCGCGACGATCGCGCCGCCGAGCATCGTGATGATCACGACACCCCACATGACCGGCCGCCAGTCCCAGCGCAGCCCGGGCAGGACGACGTACAGGACGCGCAGGAGGGCGCCGAAGGCGGCGACCTTGGTGGCGGCGGCCATGAAGCCGGTGACCGGGGTAGGGGCGCCCTGGTAGACGTCCGGGGTCCACATGTGGAAGGGGACCGCGCCGACCTTGAAGAGCAGGCCCATCACCAGGAGCGCGGCGCCGATGAGCAGGAGCGCGTCGTTGCCCATGGTGTCGGCGAGGGCGGGGTCCACCGACTTGACGGTGCCGTCGACGACCTGGGCGATCGTCCCGTAGGACACCGAGCCCGCGTAGCCGTAGAGCAGGGCGATGCCGAACAGGGTGAACGCGGAGGCGAAGGCGCCGAGCAGGAAGTACTTGACGGCCGCCTCCTGGGAGACCAGCCGCTTGCGGCGGGCCAGGGCGCACAGCAGGTAGAGCGGGAGGGAGAACACCTCCAGGGCGATGAAGAGGGTCAGCAGGTCGTTGGCGGCGGGGAAGACCAGCATCCCGGCGACCGCGAACAGCAGCAGCGGGAAGACCTCGGTGGTGGTGAACCCCGCTTTGACGGCCGCCTTCTCGGCGTCGCTGCCGGGTACGGCGGCGGCCTGGGCGGCGAAGGAGTCGACCCGGTTGCCGTGCGCCTCGGGGTCGAGGCGGCGTTCGGCGAAGGTGAAGAGGGCGACCAGGGCGGACAGCAGGATGACGCCCTGGAGGAAGAGGGCGGGTCCGTCGACGGCGATCGCGCCCATGGCGGCGATGCCCGCGCGGGTGGTGGCGTACCCGTCGGCCGCGAGCGCGACGACCGCCGCGAAGGCGGCGCACAGGGCGACCGCGCAGACGAACAGCTGCGCGTAATAACGCTGCCGGCGCGGGACGAATGCCTCGGCCAGGATGCCGAGGACCGCCGCGCCGAGGATGATCAGGACGGGTGACAACTGCCCGTATTCGATCTTCGGCGCGTCGATCTTCGAGATCGGATCGGCCGCCGTTGTCCACAGGCTGTGGACGACTGTCGCGCTCACCTGGCCGCCTCCACCTCAGGCTGGGGGTCTTTCTTGTGTACGTCGGAAAGCGTCTGCTTGACCGCCGGGTTGACGACGTCGGCGACCGGTTTGGGGTACACCCCGAGGAGGATCAGCAGCACCACCAGGGGCGCCACGACCGCGATCTCCCGCACCTTCAGATCGGGCATCGCCGCGACCTCGGGCTTGACCGGCCCGGTCATCGTCCGCTGGTAGAGGACGAGGGTGTACAGGGCGGCCAGGACGATGCCGAAGGTGGCGATGATCCCCGCGACCGGGTAGCGGGCGAACGCGCCGACCAGGACGAGGAACTCGCTCACGAACGGCGCCAGTCCGGGCAGTGACAGGGTGGCGAGGCCGCCGATGAGAAACGTCCCGGCGAGCACCGGGGCGACCTTCTGGACGCCGCCGTAGTCGGCGATGAGCCGCGAGCCGCGCCGGGAGATCAGGAAGCCGGCGACGAGCATCAGGGCGGCCGTGGAGATGCCGTGGTTGACCATGTAGAGCGTCGCGCCGGACTGGCCCTGGCTGGTCATCGCGAAGATGCCCAGAACGATGAACCCGAAGTGCGAGATCGACGCGTACGCGATCAGCCGCTTGATGTCCCGCTGGCCGACGGCGAGCAGGGCGCCGTAGATGATGCTGATCAGGGCGAGTACGAGAATGACCGGAGTCGCCCATTTCGACGCCTCTGGGAAGAGTTGCAGACAAAAACGAAGCATCGCGAACGTGCCGACCTTGTCGACGACGGCCGTGATGAGGACGGCGACCGGGGCGGTGGCCTCGCCCATCGCGTTGGGCAGCCAGGTGTGCAGCGGCCACAGCGGGGCCTTCACCGCGAACGCGAAGAAGAAGCCGAGGAACAGCCAGCGTTCGGTGTTCGTCGCCATGTCGAGCGTGCCGGCCGCCCGCGCGGCGGCGATCTCCTGGAGGCTGAAGTTGCCCGCGACCACATAGAGCCCGATGACGGCGGCCAGCATGATCAGCCCGCCGACCAGGTTGTACAGCAGGAACTTGACGGCCGCGTACGACCGTTGGGTCGCCGCCGTCTCCTCCCCGTGCTCGTGGGCGCGGTCCCCGAAGCCTCCGATGAGGAAGTACATCGGGATCAGCATGGCTTCGAAGAAGATGTAGAAGAGGAAGACGTCGGTGGCCTCGAACGAGATGATCACCATCGCCTCGACGGCCAGGATCAGCGCGAAGAAGCCCTGGGTGGGCCGCCAGCGCCGGCTGCCGGTCTCCAGCGGGTCGGCGTCGTTCCAGCCCGCCAGGACGATGAACGGGATCAGCAGCGCCGTCAGCGCGACGAGCGCCACCGCGATGCCGTCGACGCCCAGTTCGTAGCGGACCCCGAAGTCCTTGATCCAGGCGTGCGACTCGGTCAGCTGGTAGCGGTCGCCGCCGGGGTCGAAGCGGACCAGGACGGCGATCGCGAGGGCGAGCGTGCCCAGCGAGAACAGCAGGGCGAGCGACTTCGCGGCATTACGCCGCGCGGCCGGTACGGCGGCCGTGGCCACCGCTCCGACGGCGGGCAGCACCGCCGTCGCTGTCAGCAGGGGAAAGGACATCGGTATCAGACCGCCCTCATCAGCAGGGTCGCGGCGATCAGGAGGGCCGCGCCGCCGAACATCGAGACCGCGTACGACCGCGCGAAGCCGTTCTGGAGCCTGCGCAGCCGCCCGGAGAGCCCGCCGAAGCCGGCCGCCGTGCCGTTGACGACGCCGTCGACCAGGGTGTGGTCGACGTACACCAGGGAGCGCGTGAGGTGTTCGCCGCCGCGGACCAGGACGACGTGGTTGAAGTCGTCCTGGAGGAGGTCGCGGCGGGCCGCGCGGGTGAGCAGTGAACCGCGCGGGGCGACGGCCGGCACCGGGCGGCGGCCGTACTGGGCCCAGGCCAGGGCGACGCCGAGCACGAGGACCGCCATGGTGGCCAGGGTGACCGTGGTCGCGCCGATGGGGGCGTGTCCGTGGTCGTGCCCGGTGATGGGCTCCAGCCAGTTCAGGAAGCGGTCGCCGATGCTGAACAGGCCGCCCGCGAAGACCGATCCGAAGGCCAGGACGATCATGGGGATCGTCATGGACCTCGGGGACTCGTGCGGGTGCGGCTCATGTCCTTCCGCGTCCGGCTGCCAGCGCTTCTCGCCGAAGAACGTCATCAGCATCACGCGCGTCATGTAGAACGCGGTGATGGCGGCGCCCAGGAGCGCGCAGCCGCCGAGGATCCAGCCCTCGGTGCCGCCCTTGGCGAACGCCGCCTCGATGATCTTGTCCTTGGAGAAGAAGCCGGACAGCCCGGGGAAGCCGATGATCGCGAGGTAGCCGAGGCCGAAGGTGACGAACGTGACCGGCATGTACGTGCGCAGGCCGCCGTACTTGCGCATGTCGACCTCGTCGTTCATGCCGTGCATGACCGAGCCGGCGCCCAGGAAGAGCCCGGCCTTGAAGAAGCCGTGCGTCACCAGGTGCATGATCGCGAAGACGTACCCGATGGGGCCGAGCCCCGCGGCGAGGACCATGTAGCCGATCTGCGACATCGTCGAGCCCGCGAGGGCCTTCTTGATGTCGTCCTTCGCGCAACCGACGATCGCGCCGAACAGCAGCGTGACCGCGCCGACGACCGTGACGACCAGCTGGGCGTCCGGGGCGGCGTCGAAGATCGCGCCGGAGCGGACGATGAGGTAGACGCCCGCCGTGACCATCGTCGCCGCGTGGATGAGCGCCGAGACGGGCGTGGGGCCCTCCATGGCGTCCCCGAGCCAGGACTGGAGCGGGACCTGCGCGGACTTGCCGCAGGCGGCCAGCAGGAGCATCAGGGCGATCGCGGTGAGCTTGCCCTCGGAGGCGCCGGCGGCGGCCCCGGGCTCGGCGTGGGTGCCGAGGAGGGGGCCGAAGGCGAACGTCCCGAAGGTCGTGAACATCAGCATGATCGCGATGGACAGGCCCATGTCGCCGACCCGGTTGACCAGGAAGGCCTTCTTGGCTGCCGTCGCGGCGCTGGGCTTGTGCTGCCAGAACCCGATGAGCAGGTACGAGGCGAGGCCCACGCCCTCCCAGCCGACGTACAGCAGGAGGTAGTTGTCGGCGAGGACCAGGATCAGCATCGCCGCGAGGAACAGGTTCAGATAGCCGAAGAAGCGGCGCCTGCGCTCGTCGTGCTCCATGTAGCCCACCGAGTACAGGTGGATCAGGGAGCCGACGCCGGTGATCAGCAGGACGAACGTCATGGACAGCTGGTCGAGGCGGAAGGCGACGTCCGCCTGGAAGCCCTCCACGGGGATCCAGCTGAACAAGTGGCTGGTCAGCGTGCGGTGTTCGGCGTCCTTGCCGAGCAGGTCGGTGAACAGGACCACGCCGAGGACGAAGGAGACGGCCGACAGGCACGTGCCGATCCAGTGGCCGGCGGCGTCGAGCCGGCGGCCTCCGGTGAGCAGAACGGCCGCTCCGAGCAGGGGCGCCGCGATCAGCGGCGCGATGAGGTTCTCCACGATTCTTGCGACCCCTTACAGCTTCATCAGGCTGGCGTCGTCGACGGACGCGGAGTGCCGGGCGCGGAACAGCGACACGATGATCGCGAGTCCGACCACGACCTCCGCCGCGGCGACGACCATCGTGAAGAAGGCGATGATCTGGCCGTCGAGGTTGCCGTGCATCCGCGAGAAGGCGACGAACGCGAGGTTGCAGGCGTTCAGCATCAGCTCGATGCACATGAACACGACGATCGCATTGCGCCGGATGAGGACGCCGGTCGCGCCGATCGTGAACAACAGGGCGGCGAGGTACAGGTAGTTGACCGGGTTCACTGCGACGCCTCCTCGGCCTGCCGGGCGTCCTGCTTGAAGTGCGGCGGCTCCACGGCGGCCCGCTCCAGCCGCTCCTCGGAGCGCTGCTGGAGGGCCTTCAGGTCGCTGATCGCCTCCTGGGACACGTCCCGGATCTGGCCGCGGTCGCGCAGCGTCTTGCTGACCGTCAGCTCCGAGGGCGTGCCGTCGGGCAGCAGGCCCGCGATGTCGACGGCGTTGTGCCGCGCGTACACGCCGGGGGCGGGCAGCGGGGGCACGTGCTTGCCGTCGCGCACCCGCCGGGCGGCCAGCTCGCGCTGGGTCATGGCGCGTTCGGCACGCTCGCGGTGGGTGAGGAGCATCGCGCCGACGGAGGCCGTGATGAGCAGCGCGCCGGTGATCTCGAAGGCGAACACGTACTTGGTGAAGATGAGGGTCGCCAGGCCCTCGACGTTGCCGTTCGCGTTCGCCTGGGCGAGGCCGTCGAACTCCGTCAGGGAGGCGTTGGCGAGCCCCGCGACCAGCAGGACGCCGAAGCCGAGCCCGCTGAGCAGGGCGAGCCAGCGCTGGCCCTTGATGGTCTCCTTCAGGGAGTCGGCGGCGGTGACGCCGACGAGCATGACCACGAAGAGGAACAGCATCATGATCGCGCCGGTGTAGACGACGATCTGGACGATGCCCAGGAAGTACGCCCCGTTGGCGAGGTAGAACACCGCCAGGACGATCATGGTCCCGGCGAGGCAGAGGGCGCTGTGGACGGCCTTCCGCATGAAGACGGTGCACAAGGCGCCGATCACCGCGACCGTGCCGAGCACCCAGAACTGGAAGGCTTCTCCGGTGGAGGTCGAGTAGGCCGCGAGCTGCGCGGTCATGCGCCCACCACCCCCTCGTCCTGAGGCTTCTCGCCCTGGGAGACGGCCACTTGGCGCTCCGTCCCCGGCGCCGCCTCCGTCACGAGCCCCCGGTAGTAGTCCTGTTCGTCGGTCCCCGGGTAGATCGCGTGGGGCGAGTCGACCATGCCGTCCTCCAGGCCGGCCAGGAGCTGTTCCTTGGTGTAGATGAGGTTCGCGCGGCTGGAGTCGGCCAGTTCGAACTCGTTGGTCATCGTCAGCGCGCGCGTGGGGCACGCCTCGATGCACAGGCCGCACAGGATGCAGCGGGCGTAGTTGATCTGGTAGACGCGGCCGTAGCGCTCGCCCGGGGAGTAGCGCTCCTCGTCGGTGTTGTCGGCGCCCTCGACGTAGATCGCGTCGGCGGGGCAGGCCCAGGCGCACAGTTCGCAGCCGACGCACTTCTCCAGGCCGTCCGGATGGCGGTTGAGCTGATGCCGTCCGTGGAACCGGGGGGCGGTGGTCTTCTGCTGTTCCGGGTACTGCTCGGTGAGCCGCTTCTTGAACATGGCCTTGAAGGTCACGCCGAAGCCGGCGACGGGGTTGAGGAAACCGGGGTCGGTCTCCTTCGGCTCATCAGCCATCGGACGCCTCCTTTCCGTCATGAGGTCCGTCACTCTGAGTATCGACCCCACCACTGACAATCAGCTCCCGCTCCCTGCGCGGCCGGCGGCGGGGCACCGCGGGAAGCTCCTGTCCGGGCAGCGGCGGCACCGGGAATCCGCCCGCCATGGGGTCGAACGCGGCCGGTTCGGCGGGGGGTTCGGCGCCCTTGGCCTTCTCGCGGAACGTGTCGGCGACGAAAGAGACCAGCAGGACGGCGAGCAGGCCGCCGGCGACGTAGAGGGCGATGTCGGCGAAGGCGTAGTGCTCGTTGCGCAGGGTCCGTACGGTCGCGACGAGCATCAGCCAGGCCACCGAGACCGGGATGAGCACCTTCCAGCCGAGCTTCATCAGCTGGTCGTAGCGCACGCGCGGGAGGGTGCCGCGCAGCCAGATGAAGAAGAACAGCAGCAGCTGGACCTTGACGGTGAACCAGAGCATGGGCCACCAGCCGTGGTTGGCGCCCTCCCAGAAGGTGCTGACCGGCCAGGGGGCCCGCCAGCCGCCGAGGAAGAGGGTGGTGGCGACGGCCGAGACGGTCACCATGTTGACGTACTCGGCGAGCATGAACAGCGCGAACTTGATCGACGAGTACTCGGTGTTGAAGCCGCCCACCAGGTCGCCCTCGGACTCCGGCATGTCGAAGGGGGCGCGGTTGGTCTCGCCGACCATGGTGACGATGTACAGGACGAACGACACCGGCAGCAGCAGGATGTACCAGCGGTCGTGCTGCTGCTCGACGATCGTCGACGTCGACATGGAGCCCGAGTACAGGAACACCGAGGCGAACGCGGCGCCCATGGCGATCTCGTAGGAGATCATCTGCGCGCACGAGCGCAGCCCGCCCAGCAGCGGGTACGTCGACCCGGAGCTCCAGCCGGCCAGGACGATGCCGTAGATGCCGACCGAGGCGACGGCCAGGATGTACAGCATCGCGATGGGCAGGTCGGTGAGCTGCATCGTCGTGCGCTGGCCGAAGATCGAGACCTCGTTGCCGGCCGGGCCGAAGGGGATGACGGCGATCGCCATGAACGCGGGGATCGCGGCGATGACCGGCGCGAGGACGTAGACGACCTTGTCCGCGCGTTTGACGACGACGTCCTCCTTGAGCATCAGCTTGATGCCGTCGGCCAGGGACTGGAGCATGCCCCAGGGGCCGTGCCGGTTGGGCCCGATGCGCAGCTGCATCCAGGCGACGACCTTGCGCTCCCAGACGATGGAGAACAGCACGGTCACCATCAGGAACGCGAAGCAGAACACCGCTTTGACGACGACGAGCCACCAGGGGTCGCGGCCGAACATGGAGAGGTCTTCCGCGGCGAGGTACTGGTTCACGCCTCCACCTCCTGGGGGGCGTCGGCGGGCTGCGCCGGGCCGATGCGGACGAGGGTTCCGGGGCGGGCCCCGGTGGCGGAGGCGACACCCGCGCGGGTGGAGTTCAGCGGGAGCCACACCACCCGGTCGGGCATGTCGGTGATCTCCAGGGGCAGTTCGACCGTCCCGGCGGCGCCCGTCACGGCGAGCAGGGCGCCGTTCTCGACGCCTGCCTCGGCGGCCGTGGCGTGCGACACGCGCGCGCGGGCCGCGTGCCGGGTCGCGGCGAGCGCGTCGTCGCCGTCCTGGAGCGCGCCCTGGTCGAGCAGCAGCCGGTGGCCGGCGAGCACGGCCTCCCCGGCGGCCGGGCGGGGCAGCACCCCGGCGCTCTCGGCGGGAGCGGCGGCCCGGGCGCCGTCCCAGGCGCCGAGCCGGTCGATCTCCGCGCGCGCGGAGCGCAGATCCGGCAGCCCCAAGTGGCAGCTCCCATTAGCGCCTTCGGCGCGGGCCATGGCGTCGGCGAGCATATGAAGCACGCGCGCGTCGCTCGGCGCGGGCGTACGGGTCAGCTGCTCAGGCTTGAGCGCGGCCTCGAAGAAGCGCACCCTGCCTTCCCAGTTGAGGAAGGCCCCGGGCTTCTCGGCGACGGCGGCGACGGGCAGGACGACGTCCGCGCGAGTGGTGACCTCGCTGGGCCGCAGCTCCAGGGAGACCAGGAAGCCGACCTCGTCGAGCGCGGTACGCGCGCGTGCGGGGTCGGGCAGGTCGGTGACCTCGACGCCGGCGACGACCAGCGCCCGGAGTTCACCGGCGACGGCGGCCTCCAGGATCTGCCCGGTGTCGCGGCCGTACCCGTGCGGGAGTTCGGCCAGGCCCCAGACAGCGGCGACCTCCTCCCGCGCGCGCGGGTCGGTCACCGGGCGTCCGCCGGGCAGCAGCGCGGGCAGCGCCCCCGCCTCGAGCGCCCCGCGCTCCCCGGCCCGGCGCGGGATCCACACCAGCCGCGCCCCGGTCGCCTGCGCGGCCCGCACGGCGGCCGTGAGCCCGCCCGCGACACCGGCCAGGCGCTCGCCCACGACGATGACGGCGCCGTCCGCCCGCAGGGCGCGTGCGGCCTCCTCGCCGGGCGGCTCCAGGCCGCTGCCGGCCGCGAGGGCGTCCAGCCACTCCGTCTCGGTGCCCGGAGCGGCCGGCAGCAGCGTGCCGCCCGCCTTGCGCAGGCCCCGCGTCTCATGGGTGGCCAGCGAGAACACCCGCTGTCCGTGCCCCCGCCACGCCTTGCGCAGCCGCAGGAAGACGCCGGGCGCCTCCTCCTCCGACTCGAACCCGGCGAGCAGCACGGCCGGGGCCTTCTCCAGGGCGGTGTACGTGACGCCGGTGCCGTCGAGGTCCCGGCCGCGCCCGGCGACGTGGGAGGCCAGGAAGTCGGCCTCCTCGCCGCTGTGCACGCGCGCGCGGAAGTCGATGTCGTGGGAGGCGAGCGCCACGCGCGTGAACTTGCTGTACGCGTAGGCGTCCTCGACGGTGAGTCGCCCGCCGGTGAGCACTCCCGCGCGCCCGCGCGAGGCGAGCAGCCCTTGGGCGGCGATCTGGAGGGCCTCCGGCCAGGAGGCGGGCTCCAGGTCGCCCTCGGCGTTGCGCACCAGGGGCGTCTGCAACCGGTCGCGCTGCTGCGCGTACCGGAAGGCGAAGCGCCCCTTGTCGCAGATCCACTCCTCGTTGACCTCGGGGTCGTTCGCGGCGAGCTTGCGCATGACCTTGCCGCGCCGGTGGTCGGTGCGGGTGGCGCAGCCCCCGGAGCAGTGCTCGCACACCGACGGCGACGACACCAGGTCGAAGGGCCGGGAACGGAACCGGTAGGCGGCCGAGGTGAGCGCGCCCACGGGGCAGATCTGGATGGTGTTCCCGGAGAAGTACGACTCGAACGGGTCGCCCTCCCCGGTCCCGACCTGCTGGAGCGCGCCCCGCTCGATCAGCTCGATCATCGGGTCGCCGGCGACTTGGTTGGAGAAGCGGGTGCAGCGCGCGCACAGCACGCAGCGCTCCCGGTCGAGGAGGACCTGCGCGGAGACGGGTACGGGCTTGGCGTAGGTCCTTTTGCGGCCGTCGAAGCGGGAGTCGGCCTGGCCGTGCGACATGGCCTGGTTCTGCAAGGGGCACTCGCCGCCCTTGTCGCAGACCGGGCAGTCCAGCGGGTGGTTGATGAGCAGCAGCTCCATCACGCCGTGCTGGGCCTTCTCGGCGGCGGGCGAGGTGAGGTGGGTCCTGACGACCATGCCGTCGGTGCAGCTGATCGTGCAGGACGCCATGGGCTTGCGCTGGCCCTCGACCTCGACGATGCACTGGCGGCAGGCGCCGGCCGGGTCGAGGAGGGGGTGGTCGCAGAAGCGGGGGATCTCGATGCCGAGCTGTTCGGCGGCGCGGATGACGAGGGTGCCCTTGGGCACGCTGATCTCGGCGCCGTCGATGGTCAGGGTCACGAGGTCCTCCGGCGGGACCGCCGCCTCTCCCCCGCCTCCGGAGGGGGCACTTGTGGTCACCGTCATGCGTTCACCTCCGGGCGGTCCGCCCAGGCCGTCGACTTGGCCGGGTCGAAGGGGCAGCCCCGGCCGGTGATGTGCTGCTCGTACTCCTCGCGGAAGTACTTCAGCGAGGAGAAGATCGGCGAGGCGGCGCCGTCGCCGAGGGCGCAGAACGACTTGCCGTTGATGTTGTCGGCGATGTCGTTCAGCTTGTCGAGGTCGCTCATGACGCCCTTGCCGGCCTCGATGTCGCGCAGCAGCTGCACGAGCCAGTACGTCCCCTCGCGGCACGGCGTGCACTTGCCGCAGGACTCGTGGGCGTAGAACTCCGTCCAGCGGGTCACCGCCCGCACCACGCACGTCGTCTCGTCGAAGCACTGCAACGCCTTGGTGCCGAGCATCGAGCCGGCGGCGCCGACGCCCTCGTAGTCGAGGGGGACGTCGAGGTGTTCGGCGGTGAACATCGGCGTGGAGGAGCCGCCCGGCGTCCAGAACTTCAGCCGGTGCCCGGGGCGCATCCCGCCGCTCATCTCCAGCAGCTGGCGCAGGGTCACACCGAGCGGGGCCTCGTACTGGCCGGGGCTCGCGACGTGGCCGGAGAGGGAGTACAGCGTGAAGCCCGGTGACTTCTCGCTGCCCATCGACCGGAACCATTCTTTCCCCCGTTGGAGGATGGCGGGAACCGACGCGATGGACTCGACGTTGTTCACGACAGTGGGGCAGGCGTAGAGCCCCTCGACGGCAGGGAAAGGAGGACGCAGCCGCGGTTGACCCCGGCGGCCTTCGAGCGAGTCGAGCAGCGCGGTCTCCTCACCGCAGATGTACGCGCCGGCGCCGGCGTGCACGGTGAGCTGGAGATCGAGCCCGCTGCCCAGGATGTCCTCGCCGAGGTAGCCGGCCTCGTGGGCCTCGCGCACGGCCTCGTGCAACCGCCGCAGAACGGGGACGACTTCGCCCCGCAGATAGATGAAGGCATGCGACGACCTGATGGCGTGACACGCGATGACGATGCCCTCGATGAGGCTGTGCGGGTTCGCGAAGAGGAGCGGGATGTCCTTGCAGGTCCCCGGTTCCGATTCGTCGGCGTTGACAACTAGATAGTGCGGTTTACCGTCCCCCTGGGGAATGAACTGCCACTTCATCCCCGTCGGGAACCCGGCGCCGCCGCGCCCGCGCAGACCGGAGTCCTTGACGTAGGCGATGACGTCGTCCGGCGACATGGCGAGCGCCTTGCGCAGGCCCTCGTACCCCTCGTGCCTTCGGTAGACGTCGAGCGACCAGGACCGCTCCTCGTCCCAGAAGGCCGACAGCACGGGTGCGAGCAGCTTCTCGGGGCTGCTGCCTTTCAGCTCGGGTGCCAAGGTCATCCCTCCCCCTCCTCGGTGGCGGGCCGGTCCGCGGGTTCGTCCCGCGGGTGGACCACGCGCGCGGGTGCGGTCTCTCCCCTGGCCAGGCGGAGGCCCACCAGTGAGGCGGGGCCGGCTGCGCCGCTCGCCTCCACGGCGCCCTCGCGCTCGTCGGGGAAGCCCGCGAGGATGCGGGCGGTCTCCTTGAAGGTGCACAGCGGCGCTCCGCGCGTGGGCCGTACGGTCCGGCCCAGGCGCAGCTCGTCGACGAGGCGTTTGGCGCTCTCGACGGTCTGGTTGTCGAAGAACTCCCAGTTGACCATCACGACGGGCGCGAAGTCGCAGGCCGCGTTGCACTCGATGTGCTCCAGGGTGACCGACCCGTCGTCGGTGGTCTCCCCGTTGCCGACACCCAGATACTCCTGGAGCGCCTCGAAGATCGCGTCGCCGCCCATGACCGCGCACAGCGTGTTGGTGCAGACGCCGACCTGGTAGTCGCCGCCGGCCCGGCGCCGGTACATGGAGTAGAAGGTGGCGACGGCGGTGACCTCGGCGGTGGTGAGGTCCAGGACGTCGGCACAGAAACGCATCCCGGTGCGGGTGACGTGGCCCTCCTCGGCCTGCACGAGGTGCAGCAGCGGCAGGAGCGCGGAGCGGGAGTCGGGGTAGCGGGCGATCACGTCGCGCGCGTCCCGCTCCAGGCGGGCCCGTACGTCGTCCGGGTAGGCGGGCGCGGGCAGTTCGGGCATGCCCAGGCCGACGCCCCGGCCCGGGGTGCCGGCGGCAGAAGAGGTGGTCACCGGTCGACGCCTCCCATCACGGGGTCGATGGACGCGACGGCGACGATGACGTCGGCGACCTGGCCGCCCTCGCACATCGCCGCCATCGCTTGCAGGTTGGTGAAGGACGGGTCGCGGAAGTGGACCCGGAAGGGGCGGGTGCCGCCGTCGGAGACGACGTGCACGCCGAGTTCGCCCTTGGGTGACTCGACGGCCGCGTACGCCTGGCCGGGCGGGACCCTGAAGCCCTCGGTGACCAGCTTGAAGTGGTGGATCAGGGCCTCCATGGAGGTGCCCATGATCTTCTTGATGTGGTCGAGGGAGTTGCCCAGCCCGTCGGGGCCGAGGGCCAGTTGGGCGGGCCAGGCGATCTTCTTGTCGGCGACCATGACCGGGCCCGGCTGGAGCCGGTCCAGGCACTGCTCGACGATGCGCAGCGACTGGCGCATCTCCTCCAGGCGGATCAGGAAGCGGCCGTAGGAGTCGCAGGTGTCGGCGGTGGGCACGTCGAAGTCGTAGGTCTCGTAGCCGCAGTAGGGCTGGGCCTTGCGCAGGTCGTGCGGGAGGCCGGTGGAGCGCAGGATCGGGCCGGTCGCGCCGAGGGCCATGCAGCCGGCCAGGTCGAGGTGGCCGACGTCCTGCATCCGGGCCTTGAAGATGGGGTTGCCGGTGGCGAGTTTGTCGTACTCGGGGAGGTTCTTCTTCATCTTCTTGACGAACTCGCGGATCTGGTCCACCGCGCCGGGCGGGAGGTCCTGGGCGAGTCCGCCGGGGCGGATGTAGGCGTGGTTCATCCGCAGGCCGGTGATCAGCTCGTAGATGTCGAGGATCAGTTCGCGGTCGCGGAAGCCGTAGATCATGATCGTGGTGGCGCCGAGCTCCATGCCGCCGGTGGCGATGCACACCAGGTGGGAGGACATCCGGTTGAGCTCCATGAGGAGGACGCGGATGATCTCGGCGCGTTCGGTGATCTGGTCCTCGATGCCGAGGAGTTTCTCGACGCCGAGGCAGTAGGCGGTCTCGTTGAAGAAGGACGTCAGGTAGTCCATGCGCGTGACGAAGGTGGTGCCCTGCGTCCACGTGCGGTATTCGAGGTTCTTCTCGATCCCGGTGTGCAGATAGCCGATGCCGCAGCGGGCCTCGGTGACGGTCTCGCCCTCGATCTCCAGGATGAGGCGGAGCACTCCGTGGGTGGAGGGGTGCTGGGGGCCCATGTTGACGACGATGCGCTCGTCGTCCGCGCGGGCCGCGGACTGGACGACCTCGTCCCAGTCGCCGCCGGTGACCGTGTAGACGGCGCCTTCGGTGGTTTCGCGCGCCGAGGCGGCGGATGCGTGCGACGTGCTCACGAGTACGACCTCCGCTGGTCCGGAGCCGGGATCTGGGCGCCCTTGTACTCGACGGGGATGCCGCCGAGGGGGTAGTCCTTGCGCTGCGGGTGGCCCTGCCAGTCGTCCGGCATCATGATCCGCGTCAGCGCCGGGTGGCCGTCGAAGACGATCCCGAAGAAGTCGTAGGTCTCGCGCTCGTGCCAGTCGTTGGTCGGGTAGACCGCGACCAGGGACGGCAGGTGCGGATCGGTGTCGGGGGCGCTGGCTTCGAGGCGGATCAGCCGGTTGTGGGTGATCGAGCGCAGGTGGTAGACGGCGTGCAGCTCGCGGCCCTTGTCGTGCGGGTAGTGGACGCCGCTGACGCCGGTGCACAGTTCGAAGCGCAGCGCCGGGTCGTCGCGCAGGGTGCGGGCGACGCGCAGAAGGTGCTCGCGCTCGATGTGGAAGGTGAGTTCGTCCCGGTCGACGACCGTCTTCTCGATCGCGTTGCCGGGCAGCAGCCCCTGTTCCTCCAGGGCGCCCTCCAGTTCGTCGGCGACCTCGTCGAACCAGCCTCCGTACGGCCGCGCGGAGGCGCCCGGCAGCCGGACCGAGCGGACGAGGCCGCCGTAGCCGGAGGTGTCGCCGCCATTGCCGGCGCCGAACATGCCGCGCTGGACGCGGATCTCCTCGCCCGCGCCGCGCGGCGCGGGCAGCCCCGCCGGGCTCTCGGCGTCCTCGGGGTGGGCGTCGCTCACCGCAGCAGCCCCTTCATCTCGATGGTCGGCAGGGCCTTCAGGGCCGCCTCCTCCGCCTCCCGGGCCGCTTCCTCGGCGTTGACGCCGAGCTTGGAGGTCTGGATCTTGTGGTGGAGCTTGAGGATCGCGTCCATCAGCATCTCGGGGCGCGGCGGGCAGCCCGGCAGATAGATGTCCACGGGGACGATGTGGTCGACGCCCTGGACGATCGCGTAGTTGTTGAACATGCCGCCCGACGAGGCGCACACCCCCATGGAGATGACCCACTTGGGGTTCGGCATCTGGTCGTAGACCTGCCGCAGGACCGGCGCCATCTTCTGGCTGACCCGGCCGGCGACGATCATCAGGTCGGCCTGGCGGGGCGAGCCCCGGAAGACCTCCATGCCGAAGCGGGCCAGGTCGTAGCGGCCGGCCCCGGTGGTCATCATCTCGATGGCGCAGCAGGCGAGGCCGAAGGTGGCGGGGAAGACGGACGCCTTGCGCACCCAGCCCGCGGCCTGTTCGACGGTGGTCAGCAGAAAGCCGCTCGGCAGCTTCTCTTCGAGTCCCATTGCCAAAGGCCTCTCAGTCCCATTCCAGGCCGCCGCGCCGCCAGACGTACGCGTAGGCGACGAAGACGGTGAGCACGAAGAGCAGCATCTCCACGAGCCCGAAGACCCCGAGGGCGTCGAAGGTGACGGCCCAGGGGTAGAGGAAGACGATCTCGATGTCGAAGACGATGAAGAGCATCGCCGTCAGGTAGTACTTGATGGGGAAGCGCCCGCCGCCGGCCGGCGTGGGGGTCGGCTCGATCCCGCACTCGTAGGCCTCAAGCTTGGCGCGGTTGTACCGCTTCGGCCCGATCAGCGTGGCCATGACCACGGAGAAGATCGCAAAGCCTGCCCCGAGGGCTCCCAGTACGAGGATGGGCGCATAGGCGTTCACCGCGTCCTCGCTCCTCTCAGTCGGCGTTGACTGTTGGGGGGTCCCCCCTGTCCGAGCGGATCCGAGGACTTGGGGGAGGGTTGCTGTGATGTGGGCTCGCACGAAGATCGCGAACATGTGAAGCAAGTCACAAGCCCAATCGCTCCGCATCCTATGCCCGCCGATCTGTGATCTGCGACACGGGGTATTGCACAAGCTTTGTGATCTCCACCACCTGACGATGGATCATGTAGTCATATCAGCCATGATCTTCGTACACGAAGCTTTCAAGTGATCACCAGGCGTGACATTTTCGCTCGTCAGGGTGGGCCGGAAAGGCGCGTCTCTATATCAAGAGGCTTCCCGTGCATGCAAATTGGCCCTGGACAGGTGCGATTGATAGAGGACGGCGTTCACACATCAGGGGGACGCGAAGGCGAGATGTGGACGCGTGACGGTTCCGTGACCTCCGCCACACCGGTGAGCGGCCGTCAGAAGCCGGGCTTGGCCAACGGTCTCAACAGATGGTAGGCGTCGGGCAATTCGGGCGTAACAGCGAAAGGCCGTGATCACAGCCTTGTGCACCCAGGTCCACAATGTCCGTTACGGCGTCAATAAAGAGCCGGGGGCACGGAAGTTGGCGGACCTGTTGAACAAATGTGGCGCAGCACACGTTCCTTGAAGGTATGAAGGACCTCCTGGTACCGGTTATCCCCATGTCCCACACCGCTCACATACGCAGCCACCGGAAACCCCGCCGCAGCGCGTCGACGATCGCGATGCGGGCCGGAGTCGCCAGTGGTGTCCTCGGCACGCTGGCGGTCGCCACGGCGGCCGGTTCGGCGAGCGCCGCCGAGTCGCCCGTGACGCAGACGCTCGAACTGCCGACGCTCACCGCCGACCTGACCAACCAGGTCGCGCAGTCCGCGCAGGCCACCCAGCTCGCCGCGGCCAACTACCAGCTCCAGGCCGAGCGGGACGCCGCCGCCTCCGCCGCGGCCAAGCAGGCCGCGAAGGATCTGGACGCCGCGAAGAAGGCCGAGGCCAAGAAGAAGGCGGAGGAGGCCCGCAAGGCCGCCGCCGAGGCCGCTGTGTCCCGCTCGACGGCCCGTACGAGCCTCAGCGCGTCCAGCAGCAGCTCCTCCGACGTCTCGGCGCCCGCCAGCGGCAGCGTCGCGACCGTCATCGCGTTCCTCAAGGCGCAGGTCGGCGACGCGTACGTCATGGGCGGCACCGGCCCCAACGCCTGGGACTGCTCCGGCCTCGTGCAGGCCGCGTTCAAGCAGGTCGGCATCGACCTCCCGCGCGTCTCCGAGGACCAGTCGACCGTAGGCACCGAGGTCTCCCTCTCCAACCTCCAGGTCGGCGACATCCTCTACTGGGGCTCCAAGGGCTCCGCCTACCACGTGGGCGTCTACATCGGCGGGGGCCAGTACCTCGACGCCGCCAACCCCTCCAAGGGCGTAGTCATCCAGGACCTCTCCGGCTACCCGGCGACAGGCGCGGTACGCGTCCTCTGAACACCCGCACGAGAATGGGCTCTCCTCCGCCGTGACACCCAGCGCCACGGCCACACGAAGGAGAGCCCAGCGTGCCCAGCGTCTTCGTCCAAGGCCGCCCCGTCGACTCCTACCCGCGCCCGGCCCCCGAGGCCCGCGCCGGCCGCGTCCTGCGGATCACCGAGTACGGCGAGCAGGTCCTGCACCGGCCCTGCCGTGACGTCACCGAGTTCGGCCCCGACCTCGCCGCGCTCGTCGCCGACATGTTCCGCACCATGTACACCGCCGACGGCGCGGGTCTCGCCGCGAACCAAGTCGGCGTGGATCTGCGCCTGTTCGTGTACGACTGCCCCGACGACGACGGTGTCCGGCATGTCGGGCACATCGTCAACCCGGTGCTGGAGCCCCAAGGGCCCGCCGGGCGGCGTCTTCTGGACGACGGGGAGGGGTGTCTCTCCGTCCCCGGCGCCGTGATGGACGTACCCCGCCCCGACCGCGCGCTCGTGCGGGGGCTCGACAGGACCGGCGCCCCCCTCACCATCGAAGGCACCGGTTACTTCGCCCGCTGTCTCGCGCACGAGACCGACCATGTGAACGGGCACGTGTATCTCGACCGGCTCTCCAGGCGGGACCGCAAGGAGGCGTTGCGGCAGGCCGGGGAGCGGCGCGCGGAGGTGTTCGCACGGCGGGCGGCGAAGGTGCGGGAGCTGGAGGGCGCCGAATAGCCGGGGCAGTTGCGCAGGGGGCGCCCTCGTCGTCGTAACCCTTGAGGCCGCCCCCTGCCGAGCCGGACCGGCTCCGCCCCCTCCCCTACGCCTTCGGCGCCACCTTGCTCAACCCGTTGATGATGCGGTCCATCGCGTCGCCGCCCGTCGGGTCCGTCAGGTTGGCCAGCATTTTCAGGGTGAACTTCATCAGCAACGGGTGCGTCAGGCCGCGTTGGGTGGCGATCTTCATGACCTTCGGGTTGCCGATGAGCTTCACGAAGGCGCGGCCCAGGGTGTAGTAGCCGCCGTAGGTGTCCTTCAGGACCTGCGGATAGCGCTGGAGGGCGATCTCCCGCTGGCCGGGGGTCGCGCGGGCGTGGGCCTGGACGATGACGTCGGCGGCGATCTGGCCGGACTCCATGGCGTAGGCGATGCCCTCGCCGTTGAAGGGGTTCACCATGCCGCCGGCGTCGCCGACCAGCAACAGGCCCTTGGTGTAATGGGGTTGGCGGTTGAAGGCCATGGGGAGCGCCGCGCCGCGGATCGGGCCCGTCATGTTCTCCGGCGTGTACCCCCACTCCTCGGGCATCGACGCGCACCACGCCTTCAGCACCTCACGCCAGTCCAGCTCCTTGAAGGAGTCGGAGGTGTTGAGGACCCCGAGGCCGACGTTCGACGTCCCGTCCCCCATGCCGAAGATCCAGCCGTAGCCGGGGAGAAGGCGGTCCTCGCCGGGCCCGCGCCGGTCCCACAGCTCCAGCCAGGACTCCAGGTAGTCGTCCTCGTGCCGCGGCGACTCGAAGTACGTCCGCACCGCCACCCCCATCGGCCGGTCCTCCCGCCGGTGTAGCCCCATCGCCAGGGACAGCCGCGTGGAGTTGCCGTCGGCGGCGACCACCAGCGGCGCGTGGAAGGTGACCTCCCGCTTCTCCTCCCCGACCCTCGCGTGCACCCCGGTGATCCGCCCGGTCCGCTCGTCGACGACCGGCGCGCCCACGTTGCACCGCTCGTGCAGCCGCGCCCCCGCCTTCTGCGCCTGCCGGGCCAGCTGCTCGTCGAAGTCGTCGCGTTTGCGGACGAGTCCGTAGTCCGGGTAGGAGGCCAGCTCGGGCCAGTCCAGCTGGAGGCGGACGCCGCCGCCGATGATGCGCAGGCCCTTGTTGCGCAGCCAGCCGGCCTCCTCGGAGAGGTCGACCCCCATCGCGACCAGCTGTTTCGTGGCACGCGGGGTGAGCCCGTCGCCGCACACCTTCTCGCGCGGGAACTCGGTCTTCTCCAGCAGGAGGACGTCGAGCCCGGACTTGGCGAGGTGGTAGGCGGTCGTCGAACCGGCGGGCCCCGCGCCCACGACGATGACGTCGGCGGTGTTCTCAGTCACGACGGTCACGGCTGGATCTCCCCAAGTATCGGAATCTGCGTGCCGACCGGCACTGGACATGGGCAGTCTATTCAGCAGAATTGATCACCCGGCTGAAGGGCTCCCCCCGTGAACCTGGCTCTCCCTGTCGTACGTCTGCGCGTCCCCACGGACGAGGACGCCGTCGCCTGGCATCGGATCTTCGACCACCCCGAGGTGATGGAGTTCTTCGGCGGCGGTTCGGCCGAGCTGTCGTACTACGAGGAACTCACCGCCCGTCAGCGGCGGCACGACGCGGAGCACGGGTTCTGTCTGTGGACCATGCTCGACCGGGAGGGCGAGGTGATCGGCTTCACCGGGGCGCAGCCATGGCCGCAGGACTGGGGGCCGAAAGGCGAGATCGAGATCGGCTGGCGGCTCGGACGCGCGCACTGGGGCAAGGGGTACGTCACGGCGGCGGCCCATATGACCCTGGAGCGGGTGCGGTCGGCGGGCGTCACGAGTGTCGTCGCGATGATCAGGCCCGGTAACGAGCGGTCGGCGGCGGTCGCGAAACGGCTGGGAATGGAGCTTTCCGATCGCTTCCCGCACCCTCGCCTCGCGGAGGAGGCGCTCTGTTACCGGCTCAAGCTGTAACTCTGGGTAGCCAACCGTCGCGAATTCGTCGCACAGAGCTTCCGGACGGCCCCCTCCAGCGGTTACCCTGCCAGTACCGCTGGGGGTGACATCTGTGCACATACCACCCAAGACACCCGAAGTGCGCGTCCCACGTCTGGTCGGCCTGATGGCCATGGACGCGCGCGACTCGGCCAAGGCCCATGGCATCCGGCTCGCCGCGCCGGACCGCCCCGACTTCTCCCGCACGGTCATCGACCACGTCGTACGCCAGTACCCGCCCCCCGGCGTCGAGATCCCGCGCGGCGCCGTCGTCACGGTGTGGTTCGACTTCGGCGAAGGGGAGGGCGGCGGCGGGGCGGGCGTCCACGAACCGCGGGTGCCCCGGCCGGGCGGCGGCGGGATGCAGCGCGAGCTGGAGGAGCCGGGCGACCCGTACGCCGTGGCGGGGTTCGGCGGCCCGGCGTATTAGCGGCCCCAGCCCTTAGGGGCTCTCCCTGTCAGGGCCCGCGCCCTTAGGGGCTCTCCCTGTCAGGGCCCGCTGTCAGGCGGGCTTGAAGCCCCGGTGCAGCGCCACCACTCCCCCGGTCAGATTCCGCCACGCGACCCGCTCCCACCCGGCCTCCTGAAGCCGCGCGGCGAGCGCCGGCTGGTTCGGCCAGGCGCGGATCGACTCGGCGAGGTAGACGTACGCGTCGGGGCTGGAGGAGACCGCGCGGGCCGCCGGGGGCAGCGCGCGCATCAGGTACTCGGTGTAGACCGTGCGGAACGGCGCCCACGTCGGGTGCGAGAACTCGCAGATCACGACGCGCCCGCCGGGGCGGGTCACCCGGTGCATCTCGCGCAGCGCCGCGTCGAAGTCCTGCACGTTGCGCAGCCCGAAGGAGATCGTCACGGCGTCGAAGGTGTCGTCCTTGAACGGCAGCCGTGTCGCGTCCCCGGCGGTGAACGGCAGCCACGCGTGGCGCGCCTTGCCGACCTGGAGCATCCCGAGGGAGAAGTCGCAGGGGACGACGTACGCGCCGCTCTGCGCGAACGGCAGCGAGGAGGTCGCCGTGCCGGCCGCGAGGTCGAGGACCTTCTGCGCCGGGCGGGCGTCCACCGCCCGCGCGACCTCCTTGCGCCAGCGCCGGTCCTGTCCGAGGGACAGCACGTCGTTGGTCAGGTCGTACCGTTCCGCCACGTTGTCGAACATCGTGGCGACTTCGTGCGGCTGCTTGTCCAGGAATGCGCGGGTCACCGGGTCATTCTTGCAGCCCTACCTCTAGAGACTGTTAGCGGTATCTAGAGGTTTCTAGCGACAGCCCCGTAGAAAGCTAGCGCGGCAGCAGCTTGGGCTTCTTCTTCCCCGCCACGTCCTCCACCCACCCGCACAGCAGCACGAACACGACGATCAGCACGCACCCGATGATGAACATGAACCACTGGCTGCCCAGCGGAAGCCACTTCACGAACGCGGGGACGTTCCAGAACTGGTCGATCAGCGGGACCGCGAGGACCAGCGCGATCTCGTGCCACAGGTAGATCGTGACCGCGCGGGCGTTGAAGACGGTGACGATCCGGTCGAGCCGCCTGTGCTTGACGAGCCCGGCGAGATCGACCTTGAAGTACGCCTTGGCATACATCAGCAGCGTCACGTACCCGGCGGACCAGAACGCCTGCGCGAGGGGGATGTCGTCGAGGTCGTAACTGCCGGTCTCCCCCTGGTGGGTGAAGGCGTACCAGCCGCCGAAGCCGATCGCGGCGAGGGAGAGGACGACGACCGCGAACGGCTTGAGCCGCTGGAGCACGCCCTCGCGGTGCGCGAAGCCGAGGACCCAGCAGAACAGGAAGGTCGCGAGGTCGGTCAGCCCGTTGCCGAACCGGTTGTCCGGCGGCTCCCACAGGTAGTGCAGGACGAGGATCGGCGCGAGCGAGCCGAGCAGCACCACGACCGGCGCGAGCCGGAACACCCGCAGCAGCACGGGCGAGAGCAGCACGAACCAGAGGTAGGTACGCAGGTACCAGAGGATCTCCCAGGCCTGCGTCCCCCACGCGTTGCCCGGCGGGTCACCGACCGGCACGATCCAGAAGACGATCTGCCAGCCCGGCATCCAGTCGTGCTTGAGCATCGCGAGGACGACGAAGAAGCCCCAGAACCAGAACGGCGGCAGCAGCCTGCGCAGCCGGCCCCGGATCACCTTCGGCGCGGGCCGCTCCAGCGACTTCGCCATGAGCGTCCCGGCGAGCCCGAACATGATCCCCATGGACGGGAAGACCATGCCGGCCCAGGCCCAGCCGAAGGTGTGATACGCGACGACCCGGATCAGGGCGAGGGCCCTGAGGGTGTCGAAGTACCGGTCCCTGGACGGCCGTTGGGGCTTCGCGGCAGGCTCGACGGCAGGTGTCTCGGGCAGCACGCGGGGCTCCGGAAGCGGCGCCCCCTTCCTGCGGGTCCCCATCAGCTCGCCCCCGCCGGAGTCCCGACCTCACCGGTCCGCTTGAGCTTCTGCCAGCGCAGCCGCCCGCCGGTCAGCGCGGTGATGCAGGAGTGGATCAGGACGAGGTACATCATCTGCCGGTAGGCGAGCTGCTGGAGCGGCATCATCAGCAGATACCGGTACTGCTCCCGGTCGAGCCGGAACGCGTAGGCGGCGCACAGGAGTTGGAGACCGAGGACGGCGAGCCAGGCGAGCAGCGCGGCCTGGAAGTCGACGAAGATCATGGAGTAGACGGTGAACACGTCGATGAGCGGCGCGAACACCGGCGTGATGATCTGGAAGATGACCACGAGCGGCATCCCGACCCGCCCGAACCGCCCCGAAGGCCCCTTGTCCGTAAGGGACTTGCGGTGCTTCCAGAGCGCCTGCATGGTCCCGTACGACCACCGGTAGCGCTGCGACCACAGCTGCTTGAGCGAGCCCGGCGCCTCGGTCCAGGCGCGGGCGTGCTCCTGGTAGACGACGTGCCAGCCCGCGCGGTGCATGGCGATGGTGATGTCGGTGTCCTCGGCGAGGGTGTCCTCGCTCATCCCGCCGACCTCCAGGACCGCGTCGCGGCGGAACGCGCCGATCGCGCCGGGGATCGTCGGCATGCAGCGCAGCAGGTCGTACATGCGCCGGTCGAGGTTGAAGCCCATCACGTACTCGATGTGCTGCCAGGCCCCGATGATGGTGTTGCGGTTGCCGACCTTGGCGTTGCCCGCGACCGCCCCGACCTTGGGATCGGCGAACGGCTGCACCAGCTGGTGGACGGCGTCGGGCTCGAAGACGGTGTCGCCGTCCATCATGATGACGATGTCGTGGCTCGCGCTGCGCACCCCGTTGTTGAGCGCGGCCGGCTTGCCCGCGTTCTCCTGCCGGATGACGCGTACGTTGGTCATGCCGAGCCGGTCGGCGGCCTCGCGGGCGATCTCCGAAGTGCCGTCCGTGGAACCGTCGTCCACGACGATGACCTCGATCGGATGCGTGCTCTGCGCCAGCGACTCAAGGGTGTTGGCGATGCACTCCTTCTCGTTGTACGCCGGGACGATCACACTCACCGGCCGGGTGATCTCGGGCCCCCAGCTGAAGCGCCGCTTGTTGCGTTTGCGGTAGTGCCGCCGCGCGAGGATCAGCATCATCCCGAACCGGCTCATGACCGCGACGCCTACGACCATCAGACCGACGGAGAGCGCCGGGACCGTCCATTCGGCGAGCGCGACGGCCGCGAGGAGGGCCTTGCCCTCGTAGAGGGTGACGCCGGACGCCTTGCGGTGGGCGGCCTGGAGCCGGTCGATCCCGGTGCCCTGGCCTGCGCCGCCGCCCTGTCCTTCGGCGCCGCCCGGGGCTCCGGCGCCCGCTCCCGCTCCGGCTCCCGCCGGGGCCGTCGTACCGGTCTGCTGCTGTTCCTCCATCACCCCGCTGATCGTGGTGAAGGTGTACCCCTTGGCCTTCATCTTCTCGATGTAGGTGGGGAGGGCGGCGATGGTCTGGGAGCGTTCGCCGCCGGCGTCGTGGAAGAGGACCGAGGCGCCCTTGCCGTCCTCGGGCGTCGCCCACTGGATGATCTTCGAGACGCCGGGCTTCTTCCAGTCGTCGGAGTCGGTGTCGACGAAGACGCTGGTGTAGCCGTCCGCGCCGAGCTTCTTGTAGACGGGCCAGCTGTAGTTGTCGATGGCGTTCGTCTCGGACGAGTAGGGGGCGCGGAACAGGGTCGTGGTGATGCCGGCCGCGCCGGCCAGGGCGAGCTGGGTCTGCTGCATCTCGCGGTTGACGCGGGCGTCGGACTGGTAGGAGAGGTCGACGTGGGTGAAGGTGTGGATGCCGACCTCGTTCCCCTCGTCGACCATGTCCTTCACGATGTCCGGGTAGCGCGAGATCATCGAGCCGACCAGGAAGAACGTGCCGGGCACGTCGTACTTCTGAAGGATCGCGAGGACCTGCGGGGTCCAGGTCGGGTTGGGGCCGTCGTCGAAGGTCAGCGCGATCGTCTTCTTCGGCACCGAGATGCTGGTCGCCTGCCCGCCCCGGAACGTGAGGATGGGCCCGCCGTCGAGGACCTTGTCGGGTACGTCGTCGGCGCTGGCGCCGGTCCTGACCCGCTCGTCGCCGCCGACCTCGGCGCGCAGATAGCCGTCGAGCAGCATGACGCTGGTCAGCGCGAGCAGGAGCAGCAGCGCGAGGATGACCCGCGGTTTCTGGAGTGCCGCGGCCTTGCCCGCCGCCCGCCCGATCCGGGAGGGGGCGCGGCGGCGGCCGCGGTTGGACGTCGTCGTAGCCATGGGGAGTTGCCTCAGCGTTCCGTTCCGGTTGGGGTCCTCAGATGTGCCGCCGGGGGCGGGTCAGCCGGCCGTCGCGGACGCGGAGGGGACGGCGGAGGGGACGGCGGCGGGGTTCGCGGAGCCGTCGGAGTAGACCGGCGGGGCGGCGGTGGGGGCGCCGCTGGGGGCGGTTCCGTTGCGGCCGCCGGCCGGGCCGAGGCCGCCGCCGGGGCCCTGGGCGCCGCCGCCGTTTCCGCCGCCGAAGGGCAGCAGGGCGGACGGGGTGAGCGAGGTGCCCCAGCCCATGAAGGCGGCGCCGAGGATCACGGCGTAGGCGAGGCAGCCGACCCCGAGGAGGAGGCCGAGCCGGCGCAGCAGCTTGGACCTGCGTCCGGAATTGTCGACGAACACGGGCCCCTCGGCGGAGTCACGGCCGCGTTTGCGACGGCGACCGCGGGCGGCTGCGCGGCTTTCGTAGGCGGGCTCGGAATGCATTCCCCGGATATTAGGGAGCCTTTATGTGGCCTAAACTCTGACTCTGTTGTGAGAGACCCATGAGAAACACCGGAACCTGTCTTTCACCTGAGAGAACGGCAAAACGGCTGCGCGCCGACCCCGCGGAATGCAAGGGTTGATTGTCCCTTTTGGGCGGGGGCTTGCCCGGTTTTGATCGACTCTGTCCATGCGCTTTCTGTGCGGTTACTGTTCCTTCGCTCCCTGCCCTCGTGTGAGACATTTTTACTTCAGAAACACAATTTGTTTCGCCTTCCCTGAGATCGAAATCACGAGAGCGGGTGCTTGAGCATGAGGCGTTTCCTGACGTCGCTGACCGGGCTGACCTGCCTGTTCGCCCTCGCGGCGACGGGTTGTTCGGCGGACAAGAGCGCGACGACGGAGGCGGCCCCCGAGGCGACTGATTCAGCCACCCCCTCATCGACCCCTCAGCCGTCCCAGTCCCCCACCGCCACCACGTCCTACGAGCCCTACGTCAGCGCCACCGAGGCCTCCGCGAACGACTCCGCCGGCTCCCCGGCCACCTACAACCTCGCCTTCGTCATCTCCGACGGCAGCAGCTGCACCGCCAAGTGGAACGGCACCGACGCGATCGGCGACACGAAGGTCAAATCCCGGATAGCGGCCCTGACCGCCACCGGCGCGAGCGTCCGCGTCTCCTTCGGCGGCGCCTCCGGCAAGGAGCTGGCGACGGTCTGCTCCAGCGCCTCCGACCTCGCGAAGGCGTACGGCGCCGCCCTGGACGCGGCCGGCGCGACCAAGGCCGACTTCGACATCGAGGGCACCACCCTCACCGACAGCGCCTCGGTCGCCCGGCGCTCCGAGGCGATCGCCCAACTCCAGAAGCAGCGCCCGGAGTTGAAGGTCACCTACACCCTCCCGGTGATGCCCTCCGGCCTCGACTCCGCCGGCCTCGCCCTGCTGGCCTCGGCGAACAAGTACGACGTCCAGGTCTCCGGCGTCAACATCATGACCATGAACTACGGCGAGAGCTACACCGGCGACATGGGCGACTACGCCATCACCTCCGCGACCGCCGCCCACACCCAGCTGAAGTCCGTCTTCGGCACCTCCGACGAGGGCGCCTGGCACGGCATGGCGCTCACCTCGATGCTCGGCGTCAACGACATCGCCGGGGAGACGCTCAGCCTCTCCGACGCGGCGCAGGTACGGGAGTTCGCCGAGGAGAAGGGGATCGCGTGGGTGTCGATGTGGGCGACGTTCCGGGATCAGCAGTGCGAGAGCGGGTCGGCGGAGAAGGGGGACTCGGCGACCAATTGCAGTGGGGTGAGCCAGAGTTCGGGGGCGTTCGGGAAGGCGTTCGCGGGGAAGTCGTGAGGGAGCGGTCCGACTCGGGCTGTTTCAGGGGGAGTTCCCGCAGGGAGGGCGCGCTCTTCAGAAGGCGGGCTGTTTCAGGGGGAGTTCACCGACTCCGGTACATCAGGCGGCCGTTGAGGACGGTCGCCGCGCAACTCCCCGCGCCCTGCTCCAGGAGCGCCGTCTCGTCGGGGACGTCGAACACGGCGAGGTCGGCTCGGGCGCCGACGGCGAGGGGGGTGCGGACGGTGGCGGCGAGGGTGTGGCCGTCGGCGAAGGGGTCGAGGCCGGGGCGGCCGTCGGGGGCCGTGCCGTCGGTGACGACGAGACCTGAGCGGGCGATCGCCTGGGCGAGGAGGGGGTCGGTGAAGCGGGCGCCCGGGGTCGCGACGGCCGTCGTGCCGTGGGCCAGCATCCGCTGGATACCGCGCCGGACACTGCCGGAGCGGCGGGTGCCGGTGAGGGCGCCGGTCCGTTCCAGGGCCGCGAACTCCTCGCCGTACAGCGGGAGTTCGCCCAGCTCGTCGGCCTCGCGCGGGTCGGGGTGGTAGCAGTCGCGCAGCAGCCGCAGGGCGTGGCGCTGGCGCAGCCCGGGGGTGAGGACGCCGGGCCAGCGGCGTACGCGGGCGGCGGGCGCGGCGGCGGCGACGGTGTCGTAGGGGCCGAAGGCGGTGATCCGGTCGCCGTCGACCGCGACCGCGCCGTCCGCGATCGGTTCCACGCCGACCGGCAGGAGCAGGGGCGCGGTGTGGATCGTCAGCACGGCACGGCTCCGGGGGGCCTCAGGGGCATGGCTCGGCTTTCCGGGGGCCTCAGTTCTGTTGTGGTGGGCCTCAGTTGGTGGCGATCAGCTTCAACTCGGGGTGGGCGGTGCCGCCTTCGATCGCCGTGGAGGAGATGTGCGACATGACGCGCTCGTCGACGGGGTCGTTCGCCGGGTCGTCGTGGATCACCAAGTGCTCGTACGTCGTGGCGCGTTGGGCCGGGACGCGGTCCGCCTTGCGGATCAGGTCGATGATCTCCTGGCGGTTGGAGCGGTGCTTGGCGCCGGCCGAGGAGACGACGTTCTCCTCCAGCATGATCGAGCCGAGGTCGTCGGCACCGTAGTGCAGGGAGAGCTGGCCGACCTCCTTGCCGGTCGTCAGCCAACTGCCCTGGATGTGCTGGACGTTGTCCATGAAGACGCGGGCGATGGCGATCATCCGCAGGTACTCGAAGAGGGTCGCCTGGGTGCGGCCCTTCAGGTGGTTGTTCTCGGGCTGGTAGGTGTACGGGATGAACGCGCGGAAACCGCCGGTGCGGTCCTGGACGTCGCGGATCATCCGCAGGTGCTCGATGCGTTCGGCGTTGGTCTCGCCGGTGCCCATGAGCATGGTCGAGGTGGACTCCACGCCCAGCCGGTGCGCGGTCTCCATGATCTCCAGCCAGCGCTCGCCGGACTCCTTCAGGGGCGCGATCGCCTTGCGGGGGCGCGCGGGGAGGAGTTCCGCGCCGGCGCCGGCGAAGGAGTCGAGGCCGGCGGTGTGGATACGGGTGATGGCCTCCTCGACCGACACCCCGGAGATCCGCGCCATGTGCTCGACCTCGGAGGCGCCCAGCGAGTGGATCACCAGCTGCGGGAACGCGTCCTTGATCGCCGCGAAGTGGCGTTCGTAGTACTCGACCCCGTAGTCCGGGTGGTGCCCGCCCTGGAACATGATCTGCGTCCCGCCGAGCTCGACGGTCTCCGCGCAGCGGCGCAGGATGTCGTCCAGATCACGCGTCCAGCCCTTCGCCCTGTCCTTCGGCGCGGCGTAGAACGCACAGAACTTGCACGCCGTGACGCACACGTTCGTGTAGTTGATGTTCCGCTCGATGATGTACGTCGCGATGTGCTCGGTGCCGGCGTACTTCCGCCGGCGCACGGCGTCGGCGGCGGCGCCGAGCGCGTGCAGCGGGGCGTCCCGGTAGAGATCGAGCGCTTCCTCGGGGGTGATCCGCCCACCGGCTGCGGCACGGTCGAGGACGGACTGGAGGTCGGCCTTCTCGGTCACCGGGCGTCCCTTTCGGAGGGGTGTGGACGGACTCGACTTAGCGTACGCCAGGGGGGTGGGGGGGCTGCGGTCAGGCTGGACGGGGGGCGGTCGGGGGTGGGTGACTGTGGTGGGGGCGTGGGGGACTGCGGTCGGGGTGTGTGGGCTGCGGTGGGGGCGGATGCGTCCCGGGCGGGGTGATGGGCGCCGGGCGGGGGGATGGGCGTCCTGGTCGGGGGGATGGGCGCCGGTCAAGGTGATGGGCGTTCCGGTCGGGGGGATGGGGGCCGGTCAGGGTCATGCGCGTCCCGGTCACGGCGATGGGCACCGGTCAAGGTCATGCGCGTCCCGGTCACGGCGATGGGCACCGGTCAAGGTCATGCGCGTCCCGGTCACGGCGATGGGCACCGGTCAAGGTCATGCGCGTCCCGGTCACGGCGATGGGCACCGGTCAAGGTCATGCGCGTCCCGGTCACGGCGATGGGCACCGGTCAAGGTCATGCGCGTCCCGGTCACGGCGATGGGCACCGGTCAAGGTCATGCGCGTCCCGGTCACGGCGATGGGCACCGGTCAAGGTCATGCGCGTCCCGGTCACGGCGATGGGCACCGGTCAAGGTCATGCGCGTCCCGGTCACGGCGATGGGCACCGGTCAAGGTCATGCGCGTCCCGGTCACGGCGATGGGCACCGGTCAAGGTCATGCGCGTCCCGGTCACGGCGATGGGCACCGGTCAAGGTCATGCGCGTCCCGGTCACGGCGATGGGCACCGGTCAAGGTCATGCGCGTCCCGGTCACGGCGATGGGCACCGGTCAAGGTCATGCGCGTCCCGGTCACGGCGATGGGCACCGGTCAAGGTCATGCGCGTCCCGGTCACGGCGATGGGCACCGGTCAAGGTCATGCGCGTCCCGGTCACGGCGATGGGCACCGGTCAAGGTCATGCGCGTCCCGGTCACGGCGATGGGCACCGGTCAAGGTCATGCGCGTCCCGGTCACGGCGATGGGCACCGGTCAAGGTCATGCGCGTCCCGGTCACGGCGATGGGCACCGGTCAAGGTCATGCGCGTCCCGGTCACGGCGATGGGCACCGGTCAAGGTCATGCGCGTCCCGGTCACGGCGATGGGCACCGGTCAAGGTCATGCGCGTCCCGGTCACGGCGATGGGCACCGGTCAAGGTCATGCGCGTCCCGGTCACGGCGATGGGCGCCGGTCAAGGTCATGCGCGTCCCGGTCAGACTGCGCGCGTCCCGGTCGGGCGCTCCGGGGGGCGTGCACCCTCGTCAGGCTGTGTACGCCCCGGCCAGTACGCCGAGGACGGTCCCGGCGATGAGGAACGGGCCGAACGCGATGACCGTCCGCCGGCCGGCTCTCCGGGTGATGACCAGGGTCATCCCGTACAGCGCCCCGAGGGCGAACCCCGAGAACGCCCCGAGCAGGAGGGTGTCCCACCCGTACCACCCCAGCACGACCCCCGACCCCAGCGCCAGCTTGGCGTCCCCGAAGCCCATCCCGGCCGGGTTGAGCAGGTGCAGAAGGGTCAGCCCGAGTCCGAAGACGGGCCCGGCGAGGAGTGCGGTGCCCCACTCCCCGGCATGTTCGGGCAGCAGCTGGACGAGCCCCAGCAGAAGGGCTGCGGCACCGGCGAGCCCGAGGGTGAGCGGGTTCGGCAGCCGGCGTACGCGTATGTCGACGGCGGCCAGCAGCACCCATACGGGGGCGAGCAGCAGCCAGACGGCGAGCTCGGGGCGGGGGCCGGTGGCTAGGGCGAGGAGGGCGCAGAGGAGGGCGGTGGGGGTGGCTAGGGAAGTGAGGGGTGGGCCGTAGGTGGGGGTGGCGAAGGGGGTGGGGGATGGGTCGTAGGTGGGCGTGGTGAGGGGGGTGGGGGATGGGCCGTAGCTGGGCGTGGTGAGGGGGGTGAGGGGTGGGTCGTAGGTGGGGGGCTTGGGGAGGTGGGATGGCTGATGTGGGCGGGCGGGGGGTTCGGGGAGTTGGGGGGCGGATTTCTGCGGGGGTGCTGGCGGCTGGGGTGCCGGGGCTCCGGGGGCGGCGGTGGCTTCCCCTACGGGGTGCCGGTCTCCTGACGGGTTCCTTTCCCCTAGGGGCATTCCTTCCCTTAGGGGCACCCCTTCCCTTAGGGGGCCGCTGAACGGCGAGGGTTCCTTGGCCGGTCCCCTAGGGGGGCTCGCGCAGGTCGGGCAGCGGGCGGGGCCCAGCCAGCCTCGTAGTGGGTGGCCGGCGGGGCAGGTGCGGTGCCAGTCTGGGGTGAGGGTGGGGTCAGGGGCGGGCTGGCGCTTCTCGGCGGGCGCCCTTTCCTTTGTGGGCGCCCTTTGTTCTGCGGGTTCCCCTTCTTCTGCGGGTTGGCCCTTCTTGGCGAGCGCCCTTTCCTCTGCGGGTTCCCCTTCTTCTGGGGGTTGGACCTTCTTGAGGGGCGCCCTTTCTTCTGGGGGTTCCCCCTTCCCCGCAGGCCCCCTCTCTCCGGCGCGCCCCCTCTCCCCCGCGCGCCTCCCCGCCCGCTCGGCTTCCCTCTCCCCTACGGGTTCCTCCTCCACCACCGGTACCGAAAACCTGTACACCGCCCGGGGCAGCGCCGCGCCGGACGCTGTTCCCCACAGCGCCGCCGCCGACGCGATCACCCATGGCCCGGTCACCCACTGCTCGGTCAGCACGGCCACCATCCTGCCCTTCCCCGCCGTCCACGACTCCCCCGCACGCCCCCCGCGCGTTCCCTCCCGACGCCCGCCGGGGCACCCGAACTCCCGTGCCATGATCCGGAAATGGACCTTCTTCCGATCAGCGGGGCGACGCTGGCGACCGATCCGACCGTGCTGGCGTCGGCCCGGACGATCGGTGCGCAGTACGGCGTGAACTATCTGGACGACGACGCCGTCGCGGAGATGTTCGAGGAACGCCGGGACGCGCTGCGGGAGGCCCGGCGGGGGCGGGCGGTGTGGATCGGGGGCGCGGCGCTGGTGACGGGGGCGCTCTGGCCGTTCCTCGCGCCCCTGATCCTGTCCCTGGGGGACCTAGGGGGTCTGGAGGGGCTGGCTGACCTCGGTGACAGCCCCGCCCTGTCCTACGGTCCCACCGCCCCCCTCCTGGTCCTCGCCACCGCCGCCCTCACGACCGTACGGCTGCGCTGGAAACGGGAGTTGAGGCATCCGGCGCTGGTCGGCTACCGGCACGTGCTCGGGGTCGCGCGGGCGCGGGGGCTGCCGGTGGCGTACATACCGGCGTGGCTGGAGGGGCGGTCGGAGTACGGGGGCGGGCGAGCGGTGGTGGCGGTGCCGGTGTATCGGGGGGTGGGGAGCGGGGAGGGGGGTGTGCGGGAGTCCTGTACGCGTGGGGGCGCGGGCGACGGGGTGGAGGAGGGGTCCGGCGACGGGCTGGAGGAGGGGTCCGGCGACGGGCTGGAGGAGGGGTCCCTTAAGGGTTCGGCTGGTCCCCTTGAGGGTTCGGCGGCTACCAGTAAGGGGGCAGCCGCAGGGGATCAGGGTCCGGTGACTTCCCGTAAGGCTCCGCCGGCCAGCGCTCAGGATCCAGCGGCCCCGGCGCGGGATTCCTCGGCTTCCCTTAAGGGCTCGACGCCCTGCGCTCAGGATTCAGCGCCCCCCGCTCGGGAGTCCTCGGCTCCCCTTAAGGGTTCGGCGCCCGGCACTCAGAGCCCAACGGCTTCCCGTAAGGGTCCGACAGCCGGCGTTCAGGATCCGGCGGCTCCCGCTCAGGGTTCCTCGGCTCCCCGTAGGGGTTCGGCAGCCGACGTTCAGGGCACTCAGGGTTCCCCGGCTCCCCGTAAGGGTCCAGCGGCCGTCCCCGAGAAGCCCGACTCCGTCGCCGCCTACGAAGCCCTCGCCCACGACACCGGCTGGCACGGTGAGGCCGGGTGTCTGCTGGTCGCCGGTGCGCTCGGTGGGGCCGGGTACGCGTGGTGGGAGGGGGCGCCGGTGGCGTACGGGGCGTTGCTGCTCGTACCGCTCGCGGTGGGGGTGTGGCGGGCCGGGGGGCGGCGGGGGGCCGAGCGGGCGCGGCTGCGGGAGGAGTCGCTGGCGTACCTCACGGCGGTCGCGGACGCACAGGCCGACGGCGCGACGGCGCCTGAACTCTCGCCCGCGTTGCGGAAGTTGCTGGACGAGGAGGAGTGGTTGGGCCACCGCTGAACACAGGGCACCGAAGCGCCGAGTGCCCCGTGGCCGCCGGAGCACTGCGCACCCTGGGTACCGGAGCGCTGCGCCTCCTGGACGCCGGAGCACTGCGCGCTCCCCTGAACGCCGGAGCCAGTGCGCGCCCTGGACTCCGGGGGCCGGCGTCACGCCGCTCGCACCCTGCGGGGAGGGGACGCGTACAAGGGAGTTGGAGCATCGAGGGCAATTACGACGACGTCAACTGCGGTCGTACCGCGCACCCAAGGGATCTGGAACAGGCACGCGCCGCGTATCCCAAAGCCCTCGACAGACACCGCGCCGCACACGCCGAGAAGCTGAAGCGGACTCGGCACCACTCACCCCGGGGACCGGAAGCAGACCCGCCCCGGACGCCAGGAACAGACGTCGTACCGAGCACCTCCGGCACGGAAGCCGACCTGCACCACTCATTCCAGGGACCGGAAACAGACCCACCCCGGACGCCGGGAACAAACGTCGTACCGAGCACCTCGGAAACCGAAACCGGCCTGCGCCGCACGCCCCGGGGACCGGAACGCAGGCCTCGTACCCACGCCCCCGGAGCCCAGAAGCAGACCTCGCACCCCCGCAGGACTCCGTGCCACTCACCCCGGGGACCGGAAGCAGACCCGCCCGCGCGCGGGAAGCAGGCGTCGTACCGCACGCCTCGGGATCCAGCCGCCGGCCTGCGCCGCACGCCCCGGACCTGCCGCCGACTCCGCTCACCGCGCACCGCGCCGTCCCGCGAACTCAGCGCCACACCCGCCACCCATGCCGACCCGACGGCCCCGCAGCCCCGCACCCCCACAGCCCGGAAGCAGCCCTCGCTCCCCCGCGCACGCACCCCCGGGACCCGAAGCGGACTCCGCACCACACACTCCGGAAGCCGGCGCAGCCACCCCTCGCCGTCCCGCGAACTCAGCACCGCACACGCCAGCCCGCCGGCCCCGCCGGCCGCCCCCGTACTCCGACCGCCCCGACCGCCCCGCCGGCTCCGATCGGCCCGCCGACCCCGCCGACCCCGCAGCCGCAACCCTCAGCTACGCAGCAACTCCACCTTCACATCCGCCGGAAACCCGGTCGTCGGGCCGACCCTGCGGGCGAATTCTGTGACCGCGTTCAGCTGGTGGGTGCCGAAGCGGAAGTCGAGGGTGGTGAAGTACTTCTCCAGTACCTGTTCGTCGAACTCCTCCCAGCGCGCCGCCTGTTCGGCGACTTTGGTGACCTCGTCGAGGGAGAGGTTGCGGGAGGCGAGGAAGGCGCGGTGGACCTCGCGGGTCAGCTCGGGCTCGCGTTCGAGGTAGTCGCGGCGGGCGGCCCAGACGGCGAAGACGAAGGGGAGGCCGGTCCATTCCTTCCAGAGCGTGCCGAGGTCGTGGACCTGAAGGCCGTAGCGCGGACCGTCGAGGAGGTTGGCGCGCAGGGCGGCGTCGCCGATGAGGACGGCGGCGTCGGCCTCCTGCATCATCAGGCTGAGGTCGGGCGGGCACGTGTAGTACTCGGGGGTGACGCCGTAGCGCTCGGCGAGCAGCAGCTGGGCGAGCCGGACCGAGGTGCGGGAGGTCGAGCCGAGGGCGACGCGGGCGCCGTCGAGGCGGTCGAGGGGGACCTGGGAGACGATCACGCAGGACATGACAGGCCCGTCGCAGCCGACCGCGATGTCCTGGAAGGCGACGAGGTCGTCGGCGTTGCGCAGGAACTCGACCAGGGTGATCGGCGCGATGTCGAGCTCCCCGCGGACGAGCTGCTCGCTGAGCTTCTCCGGGGTGTCCTTGGTCAGCTGGAGATCGAGCAGCGTGCCCGTTCTCGCGAGACCCCAGTACAGGGGCAGGCAGTTGAGGAACTGGATGTGTCCGACGCGGGGCCGGGTGCGAGAATTGTCCACATCGCGAGGCTAGCCCCCGGTCGGGTAGGGTGCAGAGTCACCCCCCGCGCGGCCCCACCGAGACCCCTGGTCCTTCTGGCCCCGTTCTTCCCGCCGCGTCAATCCTTCTCCCCGGTACTTCAAACATCCGGGTGACGTGATCTTGACCTCTATCGCTTTCGGCTGCCTGCGTGCTAGGCTCGACGCAAGTTGCAGTTTGGTTTCCCTTGCAGTACAGAGCCTGCGGAGCATGTGACCGCGGGCTCTCGACGTTTTCGGAAGTTTGCATTGTGCGGCACTGCTTTCACACTTGCAGGTTCTGGAGCAGGGCGACCCTTTGGGCCCAAGGAGGGCTTATGGCTACCGGAACCGTGAAGTGGTTCAACGCCGAAAAGGGCTTTGGTTTCATCGCCCAGGAAGGCGGCGGCCCCGACGTCTTCGTCCACTACTCCGCGATCAACGCCGCGGGTTTCCGCTCCCTCGAAGAGAACCAGCAGGTTTCCTTCGACGTGACCCAGGGCCCGAAGGGCCCGCAGGCGGAGAACGTCACCCCGGTCTGATCGCCGGGATGCTGCCGCTTCCGGCAGCATGGATCGCAGTCTGAGAGCAGTACCCAAGGAGCCCCGCGCCGTTCGGCATCGGGGCTCCTGCCCTTTTCGGTACGAGGGTCCGCCCTTGCGTCGGTGCGTTCGGTACGAGGGGGCGCGCCGAGAATTCATATTCCGTTCACGCGGGTTCCGTTCACACCTGTCCGTCCGGTCTCCGGCACGGAATACCGCATTCCGAATTCGGGTGCGGTCGACAGCTCCCTCCCATTGTCAGTGGCGTGCCCTAAGGTCCCCGCCCATGACAGATTTCCTGACCGCCACCCGCGTCTTCTACGACGCCATCGCCGAGGACTACTCGGAGAAGTTCCGCGAGGAACTGGAGAACAAGCCGCTGGAACGGGCCGTCCTCGCGGTGTACGCGGAACTCGTCGGCGCCGGAGGGAAGGTCGCGGACCTCGGCTGCGGTCCGGGCCGGACCACGAAACGGCTCGCCGCGCTGGGCCTGGAGATGACCGGCCTCGACCTGTCGGAGTCGATGCTCGCGGTGGCCCGTAGGGAGAATCCCGGGGTCCCCTTCGCACAGGGTTCGATGCTCGACCTCGCCCTCCCGGCCGGCTCCCTCGACGGCGTCGTGTGCTGGTACTCCTCCATCCACACCCCCGCCGACCGGCTCCCCGACCTCTTCTCCGGGTTCCACCGCGTCCTCGCACCCGGCGGCCACCTCCTCCTCGGCTTCCAGGTGGGCGACGAACCCCGCCGCCACGAACACCCCTGGGGCCACCCCGTCACCCTCGATTTCCTGCGCCGCCGCCCGGAGACGATGGCCGCGCTGCTGAAGGGGGCCGGGTTCCGGCTGCTGTCGCAGTCGGTACGGGAGCCGGAGGGGGAGGAGCGGACACCGCACGCGTTTCTGATCGCGGTACGGGAGGGGTAGGGGGCATCCCTGGCCTTAGGGGGCATTCCGTAGGGGATGTCCCTCACATGTGCGCCCTGTGTACGTCTCTCCAAGCAGGTCGGCACCCGCTCCCTTCCGGCTGGGAGCGGGTTGCCGCCTTTCGGGCCCTGTGGTCATGGTCGTACGGGGGCCAACACCCAGTCAATCCTTGGGATTTGTCGGTGGACCCAAGTGTTAGCTTGGGGGTGTGACGCTGGAGGATCTGCGGGTGTTCGTGGCTGTGTGCCGGGCCGGGAGTCTGAGTGCGGTGGCGCGGGAGTTGGGGTGTACGCAGTCGGCGGTGAGCCAGCATGTGAAGCGGCTGGAGCGGGAGACCGGGGCCGGGTTGCTGGAGCGGCGGCCCCGTGGGGTGGTGCCGACGCAGGCCGGCCGGCTGCTTGAGGCCGCCGCGAGTGAGGGGATCTCCGGACTCGACCTGGCCGTACGGCAGTTGAGGGATCTCGTGGCGGGGACCAGCGGGTACGTCCGGCTCGCCACGGGGGCGACGACCGTACGGCACTTCATGTCGGACGCGGTGGTGGCGTTCCGGCGTACCCATCCGGATGTCAACTTGGAGTTCCGGACGGTGAGTTCGGGGCGGGGCAGCTTCGATGCGCTGGCCGACGGGGTGCTCGACCTCGCCTGGATCACGCTCGGCCCGCCCGTGCGGGGGATCGAGCAGCGGCCGGTGGTGGAGCTGCCCTGGGTGCTCGCGGTGCCCTCGGACGACGAGTTCGCCGGCCGTGCGTCCCTGGACCCGGCCGAACTGGACGGCGTCCGTCTGATCCAGCTGCCCCCGAACTCCACCTCCGCCGCCCGACTGGACGCCGCCGCCGCCGAGTTGGGGGTGCGGTTCGTGTACGACACCAGCGTGGCCGACTGGGACACGGCGCTGCTGCTCGTCGAGGTGGGCGTGGGGCGGGCGGTCGTACCGGCGTTGCCCGGGCTGGCCGCTCCCGTGGGCGGCGCCCTGCGGCTGATCCCGCTGGCCGGGCTGCGGCCGTTGCCCGTCGGGTGGGCGGTGCGCAGGTGGGACGCGCTGAGCCCGCCGGCGCGGGCGTTCGCCGATCTGGTGGTGGAGTTGCGGCAGCGGGGGTGAGGGGGCTGGGGGTGGGGGGTGCCGGGGGTGGGGCTCGCGTGAGCGCCTTCTGCGACAACGGCTCGTCGCGAAGCTCGGGCCCAGGTCCGTCCGCGCGCCGAGGGTGGGGCTCGCGTGAGCGTCTTCCGCGGCAGCGGTTCCGCCCAGCGGGCCGCGAGCCCGGCCGGAATCCCGCCCGGCTCGCCGCGAACCCCGGGCTCGGGGAAGCTCGCGGGGTCTTCCGGGAGGGGGTTGAGAGGCGGGCTGGCGGTTTCGAGGGGCCGAGGAGGCTCGCGGGGTCTTCCGGGAGGGGTCTGAGAGGGCGGCCGGCGGTTTTCGAGGGCCCGAGGGAGCCGTGTCCGGGGTCTCCGGGAGGGTGTTCGCCGGCCGCTCGAGCCCGTCCGGGGTCTCCGGGAAGGCGTTCGCCGGCCGCTCAAGCCCGTCCGGGGTCTCCGCGAAGGCGTTCGCCAGCCGCTCAAGCCCGTCCGGGGTCTCCGCGAAGGCTTTCGCCAGCCGCTCAAGCCCGTCCGGGGTCTCCGCGAAGGCTTTCGCCAGCCGCTCAAGCCCGTCCGGGGTCTCCGCGAAGGCTTTCGCCAGCCGCTCAAGCCCGTCCGGGGTCTCCGCGAAGGCTTTCGCCAGCCGCTCAAGCCCGTCCGGGGTCTCCGCGAAGGCTTTCGCCAGCCGCTCAAGCCGCCGCGCCGCTAGGGTGCCCGGATGATCGACGTACCCGATGAGTTCGTTCGGACCACCCTCGCCCGTGAAGGGGAGCGGGCCGAGCAGTGGCTTGCTGAACTTCCGCTGCTGGTCGGGGAGTTGCTCGGTACGTGGGGGTGTGAAGTCGACGGGGACCTCATGTACGGCGGGGTCGGGGTCGTCGTGCCCGTTGTGCGGGACTGCGGGGGTTCCGCCGTGCTCAAAGTTTCCTTTCCGCATCCGGGGAACGTGCATGAGCCGGACGCCTTTGCCGTCTGGGGTGGGCGGGGGGCCGTGGCGTTGTACGAGCGGGACGGCTCTCGGTTCGCGATGCTGCTGGAGCGGGTGAGTGCGCGGACGCTGGCGGAAGTTGAACGGGACGAGGACGTCATCGCCTCCGTCGCCGGGGAGTTGAGCCGTCGGCTGGCCGTACCGGCGCCTGCGGGGGTGCCCCGGCTGAGGGAGCGGGCCGATGAGTGGGAGAGGCAACTCCGGCTTGATGCCGACGAGTTGGGGCACGGTCTGTCCGCCCGTGCGCTGGGCTGTGCGTACGACACCGTCCGCGACCTCGGCCGGGGTCAGCCCGACACGATGGTTCACGGGGATCTGCACGCCCGTAACATCCTGCGGGCCGAGCGGGAGCCGTGGCTGGTGGTGGACCCGAAGGGGTGTGCCGGGGATCAGGGGTACGACGGTGGCAACTTCCTGAAGACCAGGGCGCTTTCGCTGCTCGCCGCGCCTGATGTGCGGGCGGCCGTGTACCGGGCGCTGGACGTCTTCGGGGAGGCCGCCGGGGTCGACCGGGAGCGGCTGCGGCGGTGGTCCCAACTCCACGCCGTGCAGGCCGCGTTCTGGGCCCGCCGGCATGGTTTCCGGATCGCGCGCGGCGGCCCGGAGCTGGAGCGGCTGACTGGATTCGCGGAGGGGGTGGCGGAGTTGCTGACCGGTGGGGAGGGGTTCGGCCGCGTGAGTGGGTGAGCGGGTGAGCGGCGCGGGGGCTTGAGCGGCTGGCGAACGCCTTCCCGGCGACCCGGGGCGGGCTCGAGTGGCCGGCGAACGCCCTCCCGGAGACCCCGGACGGGCTCGAGCAGCTGGCGAACGCCCTCCCGGAGACCCCGGACACGGCTCCCTCGGGCCCTCGAAAACCGCCGACCGCCCTCTCAGACCACTCCCGGAAGACCCGCGAGCCTCCCCGGCCCCTCGAAACCGCCGGCCCGCCCCTCAAACCCTCCCGGACCCCCGAAGACCCCCGGCCCGCCCTCTCAACCCCCTCCCGGAAAGCCCCACGAGCCTCCTCGGGCCCCCGAAAACCTCCGGCCAGCCTCTCAAACGCTTCCGGAAAGCCCCGCAAGCTCCCTCGGACCCCCGAAGACCACCGACCCGCCCTCTCAACCCCCTCTCGGAAAGCCCCGCGAGCTTCCTCGGGCCCTCGAAAACCGCCAGCCCGCCTCTCAACCCTCTCCCGGAAAGCCCCGCACACTTCCCCGAGCCCCCGAAGACCCCCGGCCCGTCCCTTCAACCCCCCTCCCCGAAGACCCCGCAAGCTTCCCCGGACCCCCGAAAACCGTCGCCCCGCCCTCCCCAAAAGCCCCGCCCCTCACCCCCTCTCGTACAACCCCTCCACCTCCTCCGAGAAGTCCCGCAGGATCGCCGCTCTCCTCAGCTTCATCGACGGAGTCAGATAGCCGGCCGACTCCGTGAAGTCCCTTGGCAGGACGGCGAAGCGGCGGATTGATTCGGGGCGGGAGACCAGTTTGTTGGCCTCGTCTATGGCGCGTTGCAGGACCGCCTCCAACTCCTCGTCGCCGATGAGGAGTTCGACGGGGACGGGGTGTTTGCCGTTCATCTGGCGCCAGTGGGTGAGGCCTTCGGGGTCGAGGGTCAGGAGGGCGGACACGTAGGGGCGGCCGTCGCCCAGGACTATGCACTGGGAGATGAGGGGGTGCGAGCGCAGCCAGTCCTCCAGGGGCGCCGGGGCCACGCTCTTGCCGCCCGCCGTGATGATCATTTCCTTCTTGCGGCCGGTGATGGTGAGGTAGCCCTCGTCGTCCAGCTCGCCTATGTCACCGGTCGCGAGCCAGCCGCCGGGAGCCGCGGGGACGACTCCGCCGGCCGCGGGGTCCCAGTAGCCGCGCAGCACGTGGTCACCGGCGATGAGGATCTCACCGTCGGCGGCGATACGGATGCGGGTGCCCGGCATGGGCCAACCGACCGTGCCCAGACGGGGTTTGAGCGGCGGGGTGCAGGTCGTCGCGCCCGTCGTCTCGGTGAGGCCGTAGCCCTCGTAGATCTCGATGCCGGCGCCGAGGTAGAAGGACGACAGGCGGCGGCCGAGGGGGGAGCCGCCGCAGATGGCGTGGCGGACCCGGCCGCCCATCGCGTTGCGGATGCGGCGGTAGACCAGGGGGTCGTAGAAGGTGCGGGCGGTGCGCAGGGCGGCGCCGGGGCCGGGGCCCGTGCCGGTCTTCTGGGCCTCGACGGCCTCGCCGTAGCGCCGCGCGACGTTCACCGCGCGGTCGAAGGACGTCACCCGGCCGCCCGCCTCCGCGCGCGCCCGCGCCACGTTGAAGACCTTCTCCAGCATGTAGGGGATCGCGAGCAGGCAGGTCGGTTTGAAGGCGGCGAGGTCGGGCAGCAGGTCCTCGGACTTGAGGCTGGGGGCGTGGCCGAGGCGGACGCGGGCGCGGACGCAGGCGATGGCGACCATGCGGCCGAAGACGTGCGACATGGGCAGGAAGAGCAGGACGGAGACCTCGATGCCGCGCGCTTTGAAGACCGGGGCGAGCAGTTCGATGGCGTTGTCGACCTCGGCGAAGAAGTTGCCGTGCGTGAGCGCGCAGCCTTTGGGGCGTCCGGTGGTGCCGGAGGTGTAGATGAGGGTGGCGAGGGTGTCGGGGATGAGCATGCCCCGGCGGATCTCGACCTCGGAGTCGGGGACGTGCCCGCCGGCGTCGGCGAGCCGGTCGAGGTGGCCCTTGTCCATCACCCAGATGTGCTTGAGGTCGGGCAGCCGGTCGCGCTCGGGGCCGAGGGCGGCGGCCTGGCCCACGGTCTCGGTCAACAGGGCGACGGCGCCTGAGTCTTGGAGGATCCAGCGGGCCTGGAAGACGGAGGAGGTGGGGTAGATGGGGACGGTCACGAGACCGGCCGCCCAGGCCGCGAAGTCGAGCAGCGACCACTCGTACCGGGTGCGGGCCATGACGGCGACCCGGTCGCCGGGTACGAGCCCCTCGGCGATCAACCCCTTTGCCACGGCCTGGACTTGGGCGGCGAACTCGGCGGCCGTGACGTCGCTCCAGCGGCCGTCGGGCCCGCGCCGGCTGAGGGCCACCGCGTCGGGCGCCAACGCGGCGTTGTCGTAGGGCAGTTCGGCGAGCGAGCCGTGGGTGACGGGCGGTGCGAAAGCGGGTACGGCGGCTTCGCGGACGACTCCGTCGAGGCGCCGCGTCTCCGGTTCCACGGGGGCGGGAGGGGCGCCGTCGGCGAATTCGGCCGAGGAAAGGTACGAGGTGGACACAGGCGGCTCCCTGGGCGTGCAGCGCACATAGCGCTCGCTGCATCAAACGTACGTGCCTCGCGCTCCGAGGCGTCCAGCCTGGGGGCCTCGGGGAATCTGTTACCAGCGGTTAGGCCAGCGATCGTACGGGCCGTACGTGTGGGGCCTGTGAGGGTTCCCGGGTCGTCCGGGGGCGGGCCTGTGCAGTCTCGGCAATACGTGAACAACCGTCACGTCCGCTGGTCAGGCCCGCTCCAGGACCGCCGTCACCCCCTGTCCGCCGGCCGCGCAGATCGAGATCAACCCCCTTGCGGGAGCGTCCCGTTCGGCCAGCAGTTTGGCGAGCGTCGCGACGATCCGGGCGCCGGTCGCGGCGAAGGGGTGACCGGTCGCCAGTGAAGATCCGGTGACGTTGAGCCGGTCGCGGTCCACCGGCGCCAGGCCCTGCTTCTCCCAGGCCGCCAGCGTCGCCAACACTTGGGAGGCGAAGGCCTCGTGAACCTCCACGTAGTCGAAGTCCCCTATTTCCAGGCCCGTTCGGGCCAGCATCCGGGGTACCGCGTACGCGGGCGCCATCAGCAGCCCGTCCTCCCCGCCGGCCGCGTCCCCGCGCACGAAGTCGACCGCCGCCGTCTCGTAGGCCGTCAGATAGGCCAGCGGCTCCAGGCCGCGTGTCTCGGCCCACTCCTCCGAGGCCAGCAGGACGACGGCGGCGCCGTCGGTGAGCGGGGTCGAATTGCCCGCCGTCATCGTCGGGTTGGGGTCCTTGACGCCGAACACCGGCTTCAGGGCGGCGAGTTTCTCCGGTGTCGAGTCGGGGCGGAGGTTCTGGTCGCGTCTCAACTCCCGGAAGGGGACGACGAGATCGTCGAAGAAGCCCCTGTCGTAGGCCGCCGCGAGCCGCTGGTGGCTGGCCGCCGCGAGTTCGTCCTGGGCCTCGCGGGTGATGCCCCAGGCGCGGGCGGTCACCGCCGCGTGCTCGCCCATGGACAGGCCGGTGCGCGGCTCGGCGTTGCGGGGGATCTCGGGGACGAGGTGCCCCGGGCGGAGTTTCGCCAGCGCCCGCAGCCGCGCCCCGGCCGACTTCGCGCGGCGGGCCTCCAGCAGGATGCGGCGCAGCTCGTCGTGGACGCCCAGCGGGGCGTCGCTCGCGGTGTCGGCGCCGCCCGCGACCGCCGAGTCGGTCTGGCCGAGGGCGATCTTGTTGGCGGCGGCGATGACGGCTTGCAGCCCGGTGCCGCACGCCTGCTGGATGTCGTACGCCGGGGTGCGCGGGTCCAGTTTCGAGCCGAGGAGCGTCTCGCGGGCCAGGTTGAAGTCCCGGCTGTGCTTCAGCACCGCGCCGGCCACCAACTCGCCCACCACGCCCGGGACATTAGGGCCCTCCTGATGGATCTCCGCGGGAGAAGGAGCGGTGTTCGGTGCGTGCGATCGGCGTGCGGCGCGAAGGGTCATGTGGCGGAGCCACCTGTCCCTTCGCGCCGTGCGGCGAGCGTGCGTGCCGGGCATCGCGACGCCGCGGAGATCCATCAGGAGGGCCCTAGCCCGTAGCGCAGCGCGAGGCCGTTCACTGCGGCCGTCAGCAGCTCCTGGTTGGAGGCGGTGGCGTAGGGGCCGTCGGAGCGGGCGAAGGGGGTACGGGCGCCGCCGATCACCGCTACGCGGCGGGCGCGCGGGGGTTCGGCGGGGGGCTTCGGGTCGTTCTCGCGGACCAGTTCCAGAGGGCTCATGTCGACCTGTTCCTCACCTTTGACCTAGACTTACTCGCGGTAACCTTACTTGGGAGTAAGCATGTTGCGCCGGGCCGCGAGAGACGGGGCCGGAGGGCAGGGCGCCGGGAGACCGGGGGACTGGAGACGACCATGGCCGATCGCTATCTGAGCTTCGCCGCCACCGCGCCCGGCCGTTTCCTGACCCGCCGGCTCGGGCTGCCCCAGCCGGCGGTCCTGCACCGCTGGTCACCCGAACGTCCTTCTCTCACCGGCGACTTGGTTCACCTTACGGCGGGGGTGCCGGCGCCTGGGGTGGCAACGGTGCTGGAGCGTGCGGGACTTGGGGGTGGCGGTGCGGGGGGCGGCGGTGCGGGACTTGGGGGTGGTGGTGCGGGGGGCGGCGGTGCGGGACTTGGGGGTGGTGGTATGGGAAGCGACGGTGCGGGACTTGGGAGCGGCAGTACGGGAAGCGGCGGTTCCGGCTCCGGTCCCGGTCGTCCCGGCGCCGTCGTTCTCGACGCCACCGGCGTACGGGACATCGGCACCCTCGCCGATGTGCACGCCGCCCTGCACCCCGTCGTCCGGTCCGTCGCCGCCAGCGGGCGGATCGTCGTGCTCGGTGCCCCGCTCGACTCCGGTGATCCGCAACAGGCCGCCGTGCAGCAGGCGTTGGAGGGGTTCGTCCGGTCGCTCGGCAAGGAGGTCGGGCGGGGGCGGACCGTCAATCTCGTGCGGCTGGCCGATGCCGGGGCCGCCGAGTCGACGCTGCGGTTCCTGCTCTCGCCGAAGTCCGCGTACGTCAGCGGGCAGGTGATCTGCGTCGGGGGCGGGGAGGTGTACGACGGGGACTGGGCGTTGCCGCTGGCCGGGCGGACCGCGCTGGTCACCGGGGCCGCGCGGGGGATCGGGGCCGCCGTCGCCGAGACCCTTGCGCGGGACGGTGCCCATGTCGTCGTCCTCGATGTGCCTCAAGCCGAGTCGGACGCGCGGGAGTTGGCTGAGCGGATCGGGGGGCGGGCGCTCTTGCTGGACGTCACCGGGGGCGGTGCCGGGGAGCGGATCGCCGCCGAACTCCCTGACGGGCTTGATGTGTTGGTGCACAACGCCGGGATCACTCGGGACCGGCGGCTGGTCAACATGCCTGCCGAGCGGTGGAGTTCGGTCATCGACGTCAATCTGGCGAGTGTCCTGCGGACGACCGACGTGCTGCTCGCGAAGGGTGCCTTGCGGGCCGGCGGGCGGATCGTCGCGACGGCTTCCATCTCCGGGCTCGCCGGGAACGCCGGGCAGACCAACTATGCGGCGAGCAAAGCCGGGATCGCCGGTCTGGTAAGGGCGTTGGGGCCCAAGGCCTTCGCCGAGCACGGGGTCACCGTCAACGCCGTCGCCCCCGGGTTCATCGAGACGCAGATGACGGCCGCCGTACCGCTGTTCATCCGTGAGGCCGGGCGGCGGATGAACTCCCTTGCGCAGGGCGGGATTCCGGCGGACGTGGCGGAGACGACGGCGTGGCTGGCGCATCCGGGGTCGGGGGCGGTCAATGGGCAGGTGGTGCGGGTGTGCGGGCAGAGTTTGCTGGGGGCGTGATGGGTTTGTTGTCGCTGGGGGGTGGGGGCGATGTGCGGGTGGCTGCCGCCGGGGGGCCGATGGGCACGCCCTCCGCCCTGCCTACGCCCGCGCCTGGGGCTGACGGCGACGCCCATATCGCTGCCGCCGGGATCACCCCCTCCGCCTCGCCCACGTCGCTGCCAGGGGCTGACGGCGATGCGCGTGTGGCTGCCGCCGGTCCGATGGCGCCCTCCGCGTCCGCTCTGCTGCCGGGAGCTGGCAGCGATGTCCGGAGTCCGATGGCCACGCCCTCCGCGCTGCCCGCGCCGGGGGCTGAAGGCGACGCCCAGGTGGCTGCCGCCGGTCCGATGGCCACGCCCTCCTCGCTCGCGCCGCCGTCGGGGACTGACCGCGACGCCCATATCGCTGCTGCCGGAATCACCCCCTCCGCCTCGCCCACGTCGCTGCCAGGGGCTGACGGCGATGCGCGTGTGGCTGCCGCCGGTCCGATGGCGCCCTCCGCGTCCGCTCTGCTGCCGGGAGCTGGCAGCGATGTCCGGAGTCCGATGGCCACGCCCTCCGCGCTGCCCGCGCCGGGGGCTGAAGGCGACGCCCAGGTGGCTGCCGCCGGTCCGATGGCCACGCCCTCCTCGCTCGCGCCGCCGTCGGGGACTGACCGCGACGCCCATATCGCTGCTGCCGGAATCACCCCCTCCGCCTCGCCCACGTCGCTGCCAGAGGCTGACGGCGATGTGCGTGTGGCTGCCGCCGGTCCGATGGCGCTCTCCGCGTCCGCGCTGCTGCCGGGGGCTGAAGGCGACGCCCAGGTGGCTGCCGCCGGTCCGATGGGCACGACCTCCGCGTTCGCGTCGCCTCCGGGGGCTGACGGCGACGTTCGGGGTCCAACGGCCACGTCCTCCGCCCTGCCCGCGCCCGCGCCGGGGGCTGACGGTGACGCCCTCCTCGCTCGCGTCGCCTCCGGGGGCTGACGGTGACGCCCGTACCCCTGTCGCCGGGGTCGCTCCCTCCGTCTCGTCCGCGCCGCCGCCTCCGGAGGTCCGATGACCGCGCTCTCCCTCCTGCTCGCCCGCGGAGCGCTCCTCTCCCCCTTCAAACGGGCCCGTCCCGATGCCGAGTTCAGCCGTGATCCGCTTCTTTTGAGCGGGCTTCGGATCAACCTCGCCCGGCTGTCCGCGTACGAGCGGGTCTGTGGGTTCGCCGCCGGGGATGACTCGCTTCCCGTGACTTATCCGCATGTCCTCGGGTTCCCCCTCGCCATGCGGCTGATGAGCGCGCCCTCCTTTCCGTTGCCGTTGCTCGGGCTGGTTCATACCTCCGTCGAGATCACTCGGTACGACGAGCTCGCCGTGACCGGGGAGTACGAACTCGGTGTGCGGGTCGAGGAGTTGGTGGCGCATCGGCGGGGGACCGAGGCGGTGGTGCTGACCGAGTTGCGGCGTGGTGGGGGTGTCGTGTGGGAGTCGCGCAGTACGTATCTCGCGCGGCATCGTCAGGCCGATGGGTCAACTGAGCCTGCCAGCAGCCTTGTTGAGGATGCCGTCAGTCTGCCGCTGCTCGACGAGTGGCGGCTCGGTGGGGATGTGGGGCGGCGGTACGGGGACGTGTCCGGGGACCGTAATCCCATTCATCTGTATCCGCTGACGGCCCGGTTGTTCGGGTTTCCCCGGGCCATCGCGCACGGGATGTGGACGGTCGCCCGGTGCCTCGCCGCGCACGGGACGCCGGCGGGGGTGCGGCTGCGGGCGGAGTTCAAGGCGCCGGTGCCGCTGCCGTCGGCGGTGGTGTTCGCGTCGGACGGGGAACGGTTCGAGCTGCGGGAGGCCGGGGGGAAGGGGCGGGTGCATGTGCGGGGGCGGGTGGAGGCGTTGGGGCGCGCGTAGGGGGAGCGTGCGCGGAAGGCCTCCGGCGCGGTCCTCTTCGGAAGACCTCCGGCGAGGCGTTCTCTAAAGACCTCCAGCACGAGCCTCTCCAGAAGACCTCCAGCGCGGCGTCCTCGAAAGACCTCCAGCACGAGCCTCTCCAGAAGACCTCCAGCGCGGGCCTCCTCAGAAGACCCCCAACGCAGACCTCTCCGTAAGACCTCCAGCTTGAGCCCCTTCAGAAGGCCTCCAGCAAGGCGTCCTCGGAAGGCCTCCACCGCAGACCTCTCCGGAAGACCTCAGCTTGAGCCCCTCTGGAAGACCTCCGGCGAGGCGTCCTCGGAATGCTTCCGGCACCCCCCTCGGACGCCCTCCGCCCCCCGCCCCCCGCCCCCCAGAAGGCCCAACCCCTCGGCGCGAGCCTCCCCAAAAGCCCCAGCCCGAGCCCCCTCAAAAGACCCCAACCCCTCCCCGCCCCTCACTCCCCCGGCACCCCCCAAACCCTCCCCTCCATCAAACTCCCCAACCCCGCCCAGGCGAAGTTCATCAGTGTCGCCGCCGCCTCCCTCGCCGTCACGCCCTCCGTCGCGTTCGCCCAGTCCGCCAAGGACTCCGCCGCGCCCACCAACGCCTCGGCCAGGCCCGCCACTTCGCGTTCCGCCAGGTCGGGGTTGCGGTGGGCGTCACGCGCCGAGGCGACGATCAGTTGAGTCACGAACGCCACCAACTCCTCCCGCATCGCGGCGATCTCACCGGCGAACCGCTCCCCGTGCGTGCGGGCCTGGAGGTGCAGCACCGACCAGGCGTCCGGATGCTCGGCGGTGTGCGCGAAGAACGCCCGCAGGCCGTCCCAGAGTTGGCGGTCGGCGGGGACCTCCGTGGAGACCCCGGCGCGCACGGCGGTGACCAGTGCGGCGGCCTCGCGGCGGATGCACGCGGAGAAGAGGTCGTCCTTGGAGTTGAGGTAGAGATACACCAACGGCTTGGAGACACCGGCGAGTTCGGCGATCTCGTCCATCGAGGCGGCCATGTACCCACGGCGCCCGAAGGTCCGTACGGCGGCGTCCAGCATCTGCTGCTCACGGACCGCGCGCGGCATCCGCTTGGTCTTCACGGCACCCATGCGACCAAGGTTAGGGCCTGCCCGAAGCGCCGGTCACCGCCCGGAGAACGGCCCGCCGGAACCGGGTCGGACCGACGCCGACCGCGCCATCAGAAACGGCATCCGTCCCGGCATCACGCCGGCATCCATCCCGACATCACGCCGACGTCTGCCCCAACGATCACGCCAGCGTCTGCCCCGGCGATCAGGCCGGCGTCTGCCCCGGCGTCCCCGCCGCCCCCTGCGCCCCCTCAGCCACCTCATCCTCCTGCGACCGGTTCGCCTCCAGATTCGCCTTCATCCGGTCCACCCGCGCGACGACGTTCACGGACGCCCGGTCGCGCTCCCCCCGCAGCACGACGAAGCTGATCGGCGCGGACAGCACCAGGGAGAGCAGGACGATCCACATGCCGTTGGACTCGCCGAGCCCGCGCGGGACGATCCCGGAGTAGACGAGGCCCCAGACGGCCAAGAGGCAGCCCACGAAGATCCCGAGGCGCATCAGCGTGTAGCGGAGCATCTCAATCCACACTTCCGTGTCGAACAGTCGGAAGCCCCAAAAGGGGCACCGTCCAGTCAACCACGCCGGACCCGCGATCTTGGAGGGGGGTCACAGCACCCACCCGGAGGCACAGCGCACACCCCGGGGTCACAGCGCACACCCCGGCGATCACACCCCGCCCCCAGAGCCGGACACCCCACCCCCGTCCCCGAACACCCCCCACTCACCCCAACGGCAACAACATGACGACATCGTCCCGATCATCCCCCGGCGCCACCCGGATCGCGTCCGGTATCCGCCCGACCTCCTTGTACCCGCACGCCCCGTAGAACCGCTCGAGCCCGAGCCCGCCCCGGCAGCTCAGCCGGATCGCCTCGATGCCGGGGAACGAGCGGGCGGCGGACTCGGCGGCGGCGAGGAGGTCGCGGCCGTAGCCCTTGCCCTGGTGGCGGGGGTGGACCATCACCGTGTACAGCCACAGCCAGTGCGTCATCAGCGGGTGGGTGTTGAAGGTGAGGAAGGCCGTCGCCGCGACCCGCCCCTCCTCGTCGCGCCCGACCAGCAGCCGGGCGCGGCCCTCCACCAGCGCCGTCAGCTGCTTGAGCAGGGCGGGGCGGACGGTCTCGACGTCCACCCCGGGGACGAAGCCGACGGCGCCGCCCGCGTTGGAGACGTCCACCCACAGGTGGAGGATGCCGTCCCGCAGCTCGGGGGTGACGGCCGGGTCGAGGGTAAAGGTAAGGGCCACGGCAGCAGCGTAAGCCTTACCCGACGCCCCTTGGGTGGCCAACAGGTAAAGCCCCGGCCCACCCGCCGGACCCCGGCCCACCCGCAGCGCCCCGCCTCACACCCGCATCGGCTGCGGCGACTCCCTGCGCCCCGCGTCCGGCCCGTCGTACTCCCGGATGACCTCGTACCGCGTGTTCCGCTCCACCGGCCGGAAGCCCGCGTCCCGGATCAGGTCCAGCAGGTCCTCGCGGGTCAGCTTGTTCGGGGTGCCGTAGTCGTCCGCGTCGTGGGTGATCTTGTACTCGACGACCGAGCCGTCCATGTCGTCCGCGCCGTGCTGCAACGCCAGTTGGGCGGTCTGGACGCCGTGCATCACCCAGAAGACCTTGACGTGCGGGACGTTGTCGAACAGCAGGCGCGACACCGCGAACGTCTTCAGGGCCTCCGCGCCCGTCGCCATCTGGGTGCGCTCCTGGAGGCGGTTCCTGACCTTGCCGTCCTTCATGTCGACGAAGTCGTGCTGGTAGCGCAGCGGGATGAAGACCTGGAAACCGCCGGTCTCGTCCTGGAGTTCACGCAGCCGCAGCACGTGGTCGACGCGGTGGCGGGGCTCCTCGATGTGGCCGTACAGCATGGTGCACGGGGTCTTCAGACCCTTCTCGTGCGCCAGCCGGTGGATGCGCGACCAGTCCTCCCAGTGGGTGCGGTGGTCGACGATGTGCTGCCGGACCTCCCAGTCGAAGATCTCCGCGCCGCCGCCGGTCAGCGATTCGAGGCCGGCGTCGATGAGTTCGTCGAGGATCTCGGAGGCGGACAGGCCGGAGATCGTCTCGAAGTGGTGGATCTCCGTCGCCGTGAACGCCTTCAGCGACACCCCGGGCAGCGCGGCCTTCAGCTCGCGCAGCGAACGCGGGTAGTAGCGCCAAGGGAGGTTCGGGTGCAGGCCGTTGACGATGTGCAGCTCCGTGAGGTGCTCGCCCTCCATCTCCTTGGCCAGCCGCACGGCCTCCTCGATGCGCATCGTGTACGCGTCCTTCTCCCCCGGCTTGCGCTGGAAGGAGCAGTACGCGCACGACGCCGTGCACACGTTCGTCATGTTGAGATGCCGGTTGACGTTGAAGTGGACGACGTCACCGTTCTTGCGCGTGCGCACCTCGTGCGCGAGGCCGCCGAGCCAGGCCAGGTCGTCCGACGCGTACAGCGCGATGCCGTCCTCGCGGGTCAGCCGCTCGCCGGAGCGGACCTTCTCCTCCAGCTCGCGCTTGCGCCCGACGTCCATGCAACACACCTTTCGTACCGACCGAACCCGAACGATCCCCCACGCTACGCCCCCGCTACACCTCCTCCGGCAGCTCCCCCACCCGGTTCTCCCACTTCGTCGACAGGACGATCGTGGTCCGCGTCCGCGACACGCCCTTCGTCCCGCTCAGCCGCCGGATCAGCCGCTCCAGGCCGTCCACGTCGCCCGCGCGGACCTTGAGCATGAAGGAGTCGTCACCGGCGATGAACCAGCAGTCCTCGATCTCGCCGAACTCCTTCATCCGGCGCGCCACGTCCTCGTGGTCGGCGGCGTCGGACAGCGAGATGCCGATGAGCGCGCTCACCCCGAGGCCGAGGGACGCGGCGTTGACGGTCGCCCGGTAGCCGGTGATCACCCCGGCCGCCTCCAGCCGGTTGATGCGGTCGGTGACGCTGGGCCCCGAGAGCCCGACGAGCCGCCCCAGCTCCGCGTACGAGGCCCGGCCGTTCTCCCGCAGGGCCTGGATGAGCTGCCTGTCCACCGCGTCCATGCGCATGAAGCCTTCCGCTGAAAACATCCGTGAGAAAAGTTGACCTGAACTACTGCGCCGCGCCCAGCTCGCCCCGCCAGCGCCGGTACAGCCCGTGCGGCACCCCCACCGCGTCGAGCGCCCGCCCCGCGACGAAGTCGACGAGGTCCTGGATGTGCGTGGCCCCCGCGTAGAACCCGGGCGAGGCCGGTACGACGCTCGCCCCGGCGTCGTCGAGCGCGACCAGATGCCGCAGCGTCTGCCCGTTCAGCGGCGCCTCCCGGACACAGACCACGAGCGGGCGCCGCTCCTTGAGCGTGACGCTGGCCGCCCGCTGGAGCAGGTCCTTCGACAGCCCGAGCGCGACCCCCGCCACGCACGCCGTCGAGGCCGGCACGATCAGCATCCCCTTGGCGGGGTACGACCCCGACGACGGCCCCGCCGCCAGGTCGCCGGCGGCCCAGTACCGCACCCCGGCGAGGTCGGCGTCGTAGGTGTCCCGCTTGCCGTCGGCCCCCCGGCCGAGCCAGTCCGCGAGGTCGTCCCGCCAGTGGGCGTCCCGGAACGAGATGCCCGTCTCGTCCAGGAGGGTGAGCCGGGAGGCGCGGCTGACGACCAGGTCGACGGCCTCACCGGCGGCGAGGAGCCCCCGCAGCACCGAAGCGGCGTACGGCGTACCGGATGCCCCGGACACCCCCACGATCCAAGGCGTGCGCTGCGTTTCTCCTGCGTTCACATCTTGAGCGTACCGTCGGACGGAACACTCACAGCGTCAGCCCCCGCACCAGCAGATCGAGCAGCGCGCACACGAACAGCGCGATGCCGATGAACCCGTTGACGGAGAAGAACGCGCGGTTGAGGCGGGAGAGGTCGTGGGGCCGCACGATCGTGTGCTCGTACACGAACGCCCCTGCCACGACGGCCAGTCCGAGCCAGAAGAAGGCGCCCGCGCCGGTCGCGGCGGCGTACCAGACGAGCAGCCCGGTCGTGACGGCGTGGCAGCCGCGCGCCCCCCAGATCGCGGCCGGGATGCCGAAACGGGCCGGGACCGACCTGACCCCGGTCTCGCGGTCCGTCGCGACGTCCTGGCAGGCGTAGATCAGGTCGAAGCCGCCGATCCAGATGCCCACCGCGAGCCCCAGGATCACCGCGTCCCAGGACCACTCGCCGCTGATCGCGAGCCAGCCGCCGACCGGGCCCATCGCCTGCGCGAGCCCCAGGATGGCCTGCGGGAAGTTCGTGAACCGCTTCCCGTAGGGGTAGACGACCATCGGGATCACGGCGACGGGCGCGAGCGCCAGGCAGAGCGGGTTGAGCAGCGCGGCCGAGCCGAGGAAGACGACGACCGCGACGAGGGCACCGGTCCAGGCGTGCCGCACCGACATCGCGCCGGTCACCAGCTCGCGCTGGGCCGTACGGGGGTTACGGGCGTCGATCTCCCGGTCGATGATCCGGTTGACGGCCATCGCGAACGTCCGCAGGCCGACCATGCAGACGGTGACCAGGAGGAGCTTCGTCCAGTGGACGCTCTTGTCGGCCTGGTACATCGCGGTGAAGGCGGCGATGTAGGCGAAGGGGAGCGCGAAGACGGAGTGCTCGATCATGACGAGGCGCAAGAAAGCTTTCGTGCGCCCCGGTTGTGAGACGGCGGCTGCGGAGGTCACAGTCCGTACTCCTTCCAGCGGCGGTCGACCTTCGCCGCCGTATCCGGGTCGGACAGGACCATGTCCGGCCAGCCCCCGTCACGCGTGTAGCCCTCCTCGGGCCACTTCTTCGTCGCGTCGATGCCCGCCTTGCCGCCCCAGAACTGCTGGTAGGAGGCGTGGTCGAGGTGGTCGACGGGGCCTTCGACGACGCTCAGGTCGCGGGCGTAGTCGGTGTTGCCGAGGGCGCGCCAGGCGACCTCGTGCAGGTCGTGGACGTCGCAGTCGGAGTCGACGACCACGATGAGCTTCGTCAGGGACATCATGTGGGCGCCCCAGACCGCGTGCATCACCTTCTGCGCGTGCTTGGGGTACTTCTTGTCGATCGAGACGATCGCGCAGTTGTGGAAGCCGCCGGACTCGGGGAGGTGGTAGTCCACGATGTCCGGGACGATGATCTTCAGCAGGGGGAGGAAGAAGCGCTCGGTGGCGCGGCCCAGCGGTCCGTCCTCGGTCGGGGGGCGGCCGACGACGATCGACTGGAGCAGCGGGCGCTTGCGCATCGTCACGCAGTCGATCTTCAGCGCGGGGAACGGCTCCTGGGGCGTGTAGAACCCGGTGTGGTCGCCGAACGGCCCCTCGGGCAGCATCTCGCCGGGCTCCAGCCAGCCCTCGATGACGACCTCGGCGTTGGCCGGGACCTGGAGCGGGACGGTCTTGCAGTCGACCATCTCGATCCGCTTGCCCGCGATGAACCCGGCGAAGAGGTATTCGTCGATGTCGCCGGGGAGCGGGGCGGTGGAGGCGTACGTCACGGCGGGCGGGCAGCCGAAGGCGATCGCGACCGGCAGCCGCTCGCCCCGGCGGGCGGCGACCTGGTAGTGGTTGCGGCTGTCCTTGTGGATCTGCCAGTGCATGCCGATGGTCCGCTTGTCGTGCCGCTGGAGGCGGTACAGGCCGAGGTTGCGGATGCCGGACTCGGGGTCCTTGGTGTGCGTGAGGCCCAGGTTGAAGAACGAGCCGCCGTCCTGGGGCCAGGTGAAGAGCGCGGGCAGCTGGTCGAGGTCGACGTCGTCGCCCTGGAGGACGACCTCCTGGACCGGCGCCTCCTTGACCTTCTTCGGCGGTACGTGCGTCATCGCGCCGAGCTTGCCGAACGCCTCGCGTACGCCGATGAAGCCGTGCGGGAGTTCGGGGCGCAGCAGGCCGCCGATCTTGTCGGAGATGTCGGCGTAGGACTTCAGTCCGAGGGCTTTGAGCAGGCGGCGGTCGGTGCCGAAGACGTTCATCGCGAGGGGCATCGCGGAGCCCTTCACGTTCTCGAAGAGGAGCGCGGGGCCGCCGGACTTCTGGACGCGGTCGACGATCTCCCCGATCTCCAGGTAGGGGTCGACCTCGGCCTTCACACGCTTGAGGTCGCCTTCGCGTTCCAGGGCCCGGAGGAGGGAGCGGAGATCGTCGTAAGCCATGTGTCCCAGTATCGCCGAGGGGGATGAGGGGCCGGTCGGCGGGAGGTGCGGGTCTGGTTTTTTCCTACCCGTTACCCTTGGCCGCATCCGACTGCACATCCTTGGGGGAAGCCGCCGCGATGCTCAGAGTCCTGATGTTCCTGGTGCCGCTGGCGCTGACGGTCTACGCGCTGATCGACTGCCTCAACACGCCCGAGGACGAGGCGAAGCACCTTCCGAAGGTCGCGTGGGTGTTCCTGATCCTGCTGTTCTGGCTGGTGGGGCCGATCGTGTGGCTGGTGGCGGGGAAGGTGCGCAACCCTCCGACCGGGGGCCGTACACCGTCGGAGTGGCACCGGGGGCACACCTGGGTCGCGCCCGACGACAACCCCGAGTTCCTGAAGTCCCTCCGCGAGGAGGAGAACAAGAAGGACGAGGCGCTGCTGAAGGACTGGGAGGCGGATCTTCGGCGGCGGGAGGAGGAGTTGCGGCGCAAGGATTCTCGGGATTCTCGGGATTCTCGGGACTTCGGGGACGAGTCCAAGGAGGGGTAGGGCTGGGCTAGGGCGCGTTCTCGCTGGTGAGGGGGCGTTGTCAGTGGTGGCTGCGAGACTCGCCGCATGACGGTCACCGATCCGAAGGCGGACCTGGTCCGCTATCTGCGCGAAGCCCGCGAGGCCCTGCTGTGGAAGCTGGACGGCCTCTCCGAGTACGACGTACGCCGCCCGCTGACGCCGACGGGGACGAATCTGCTGGGGCTGGTCAAGCATGCGGCCGGGGTGGAACTGGGGTATTTCGGCGACACGTTCGGCCGCCCCTACTTCACTGAGAGCCCTCCGGCGTGGTGGTACACCCAGGACGCCGAGCCCCAGGCCGACATGTACGCGACCGCCGAGGAGTCCCGCGCGGACATCACGTCCCTGTACCGCGCGGCCTGGGCCCACTCCGACGCGACCATCGCCGCCCTGCCGCTGGAGGCGGTCGGCCAGGTCCCGTGGTGGCCGAAGGAACGGCGCGCGGCGACGTTGCATCACTTGCTGACCCGAGTCATCGCCGACACGAACCGGCATGCCGGGCACGCGGACATCGTGCGTGAACTCATCGACGGGGCGGTGGGGTTGATCCCGGGGAGCAGCAGCTTGCCGGAGGGGGACCGGGGTTGGTGGGAGGGGTATCGGGGGCGGTTGGAGGGGATCGCGCGGGAGGCGGGGGGTGCTGGGCAGTAAGGTCCCGCCGGTTTTGCGGGGACGGAAGCTTTGCGGTGCTGGAAGCTCTGCGGGGCCGGAAGCTTGGCGGGACCGGAAGCTTGGCGGGGCCGGAAGCTCTGCGGGGCCGGAAGCTTTGCCGCGCCGGAAGCTCTACGGGGCCGGAAGCTTGGCGGGACCGAAAGTTCGCGGCGCCGGAAGCTTTGCCGCGCCGGAAGTTCTGCGGTGCTGGAAGCTCTGTGGGGCCGGGTGCTTCGCGGGGCTACTCCCCGATGTCCTCGTTCCACAGCTCCGGGTTCTTCTCGATGAACTCCCGCATCAGGGACGCGCATTCGGCGTCGTCGAGGAGGACGATCTCCACTCCGTGTTCGGCCAGCCAGTCGTGTCCGCCCTGGAAGGTCTCCGCCTCCCCGATGACGACCCTGGAGATGCCGAACTGCCGGACCAGGCCCGAGCAGTACCAGCACGGGGAGAGGGTCGTCACCATGGTCGTCCCGGCGTACGACCGCTGCCGGCCCGCCGCCCGGAAGGCCGCCGTCTCGGCGTGCGTGGAGGGGTCGCCGTCCTGGACCCTGCGGTTGTGGCCCCGGCCGAGGAGCGTGCCGTCGGCGCCGTAGAGCGCGGCCCCGATGGGAACACCCCCCTCAGCGAGCCCGGCCCGCGCCTCCCCCACGGCGACACCCAGCCATTCGCGGGCCTCGGCTTCCGGCACTGACCGGTTCGGCAGCTTCATGGCGCCCACTGTCCAGGGGGCGGGGGTACGGGGCAAGCCCGCCCCCAGCCTCCCCACGTCCAGATGAACACCCCCCACCCCCCTCTCACCAAACCTGTACTCCTCCTTTTCTTGAACCGTTCGTGTTTGTGGGGGTAGGTTGGTCCTATGACCGCATCCGGAACCCCTACCCCCGCCGAAGAGCTGCGCGGTGTCGGCCTGCGGGTGACGGCCGCGAGGGTCGCGCTGCTCGACACGGTGCGCACGGGAGATCATCTGGGCGTCGACGCCATCGCCGCCGGGGTGCGCGAACGTGTGGGGCATGTTTCTGTTCAGGCCGTATATGAGGGGCTGCACGCCCTCACCTCGGCCGGACTCATCCGACGTATCGAACCGGCCGGCAGCCCGGCCCGGTTCGAGGGCCGCGTCGGCGACAACCACCACCACCTCATATGCAGGACGTGCGGAACCGTCGTCGACGTGGACTGCGCGGTGGGCCACGCCCCCTGCCTCACCGCCGCGAACGACCACGGCTTCCGCATCGACGAGGCCGAGGTCGTCTACTGGGGCCTGTGCCCCGCCTGTGCCTGACGGCCACCGCCACCCAAAAACTTCACCGCCACCCAAAGACTTCACCGTCACCCAAAGACTTCACCGCCGCCCAAAGACTTCACCGCCAGAACCTCACCACCTGAACACCCTGCCTGAGCGACCCCTCGCACATCCCGAAGCGCGCTCAGCTCCGAAAGGAACCCCCGAAATGTCCGAGAACGCCGCAGAAGCAAAGTGCCCGGTGGCCCACGACGGCCGTGCACTGCACCCCACGCAGGGCGGCGGGAACCGTCAGTGGTGGCCGGACCGGCTCAACCTGAAGATCCTCGCGAAGAACCCGGTGGTCGCCAACCCCCTCGGCGGTGACTTCGACTACGCCGAGGCGTTCAAGTCCCTCGACCTGCCCGCCGTGAAACGCGACATCGAGGAAGTCCTCACCACCTCGCAGGACTGGTGGCCCGCCGACTTCGGCCACTACGGCCCGTTCATGATCCGGATGGCCTGGCACTCGGCCGGTACGTACCGCATCAGCGACGGCCGCGGCGGCGCCGGCGCCGGCCAGCAGCGCTTCGCCCCGCTGAACAGCTGGCCGGACAACGCCAACCTGGACAAGGCCCGCCGCCTGCTGTGGCCGGTGAAGAAGAAGTACGGCCAGAGCCTGTCCTGGGCCGACCTGATGATCCTCGCCGGCAACGTGGCCCTGGAGTCCATGGGCTTCACCACGTTCGGCTTCTCCGGTGGCCGCGCGGACGTCTGGGAGTCCGAGGAGGACGTCTACTGGGGCCCCGAGCAGACCTGGCTCGACGACCGGCGCTACACCGGCGACCGCCAGCTGGAGGAGCCCCTGGGTGCCGTCCAGATGGGTCTGATCTACGTCAACCCCGAGGGCCCCAACGGCAACCCGGACCCGATCGCCGCCGCCCGCGACATCCGTGAGACGTTCCGCCGGATGGCGATGAACGACGAGGAGACGGTCGCCCTCATCGCCGGCGGTCACACCTTCGGCAAGACCCACGGCGCGGCCTCCGACTCCCACGTCGGCGCCGACCCCGAGGGCGCCTCCATGGAGGAGCAGGGCCTGGGCTGGAAGAACAGCTACGGCACCGGCAAGGGCGCGGACACCATCACGTCCGGCCTGGAGGTCACCTGGACCACCACGCCGACCAAGTGGTCGAACAACTTCTTCTGGAACCTCTTCAGCTTCGAGTGGGAGCTGACCGAGTCCCCGGCCGGCGCCAAGCAGTGGAAGCCGAAGAACGGCGCCGGCGAGGGCACCGTCCCCTCGGCGCACGACGCGTCCAAGAAGATCGCGCCGAACATGCTCACCACCGACCTGGCGCTGCGCTTCGACCCGGTCTACGAGCAGATCTCCCGCCGCTTCCTGGAGAACCCCGACCAGTTCGCGGACGCCTTCGCCCGCGCCTGGTACAAGCTCACCCACCGTGACCTGGGCCCGAAGGTCCTGCACCTGGGCGCCGAGGTCCCGGCCGAGACGCTGATCTGGCAGGACCCGCTGCCGCAGGCCGAGGGCGAGGCCATCGACGCGGCCGACGTCACCGCGCTGAAGGCGAAGATCCTCGCCTCCGACCTCACGGTCTCGCAGCTGGTCTCCGTCGCCTGGGCGTCGGCGTCCACCTTCCGCGGCAGCGACAAGCGCGGCGGCGCCAACGGCGCCCGCATCCGCCTGGAGCCGCAGCGCGGCTGGGAGGCCAACGAGCCCGAGCAGCTCGCGCAGGTCCTCCGTGTCCTCGAAGGCATCCAGGCCGAGTTCAACGGCCAGGGCGCCAAGAAGGTCTCCCTCGCCGACCTGATCGTCCTCGGCGGCGCCGCCGCGGTCGAGAAGGCCGCCAAGGACGGCGGGTACGACGTCGAGGTCCCGTTCACCCCGGGCCGCGTCGACGCGGGCGAGGAGCACACGGACGCCGAGTCGTTCGCGGCCCTGGAGCCGCAGGCCGACGGGTTCCGCAACTACTACGGCAAGAGCAACCGCCTCCCCGCCGAGTACCTGCTGCTGGACCGCGCCAACCTGCTCACCCTGACCGCCCCCGAGCTGACCGTCCTCGTCGGCGGCCTGCGCGCCCTGGGCGTCTCGCACGGTGAGACCAAGGCCGGCGTCCTCACGGACCGCCCGGGCGTCCTGTCGAACGACTTCTTCGTCAACCTGCTCGACCTGGGCACGACGTGGAAGGGCACCGACGCCTCCCAGACCGCGTTCGAGGGCCGCGTGGACGGCGCGCTGAAGTGGACCGGCACCCGTGCCGACCTGGTCTTCGGCTCCAACTCCGAGCTGCGCGCCCTCGCCGAGGTGTACGCGAGCGACGACGCGAAGGCCAAGTTCGTCACGGACTTCGTCGCCGCCTGGGCGAAGGTCGCCGACCTGGACCGGTTCGACGTCCGCGCCTGACTCTCAGGGCACCGGCGCCTGACCTTCCAGGCGCCCGTGCCTGACCGAGGCTCAAGTTCCCTTACCTGAGGGGAACTTGACGTCCCGGGCCCCCTCCCCGAGCCGACTCGGGCGAGCGGGCCCGGGACTTCGGTGTTTCCCCCGTATGTATTTCTTGTACGAACTTGTCGCCACCGTCTGTTCTGCACCAACACCCCGTCCTTACCCTCTACTTGAGGGACCGGCCAGGGGGAGGTGCGGTGCACGGACCGTTGCACGGGCGGGGGGCGCTGTTCGACGCGGAGCCCCCGGGGCTGCTGCCCCGGCTGATCGGGATCCGCCCCTACGAACACGTCGCGAGCCCGCCCGAACACCCGCAAGGCCCACCGGTGCTGGTGCTCTCCGGCGGCCGGGGCCTGGGCAAGACGGCCGTGCTGGACGAGATCCGCGCGGCCTACAGCACCCCGTACAAGGGCGAGCGGCGCAAGCACACCCCGCTGGCCCGGATCGACTGCGAGGACCCCCAGTTCGCGGCGGCCCCGCACACCGAAAGACCCGAGTCCTGGTCCCCGCTCTGGCAGGCCGTGCTGGTCCTCGCCGAACAGCTCACCGAACCGGTGCGCGCGGCGGGCCAGTTGACGTTCCCCCGGCTCACCGCGGGGCTGGTCGCGGTGCGGGCCGGCGGCTGGGGCGGCGCCCCCGACTCCGAGCGCATCCGCGCCGAGCTGACCCGCATCCTGCTGCTGGGCGAGCCCCGCTCCCGCTTCTCCACGGCCGGCCGCTGGGCCACGAAGGTCGCCGCGAAAGTGGCCGCCGCCTCCGTGGGCCAGGGCCCCTACCTCGCGGCGGTCGTCGAGGCGACCCTGGAGGCGGTCTCCGAGGACGCCCTCTCCCGCAAGGACCAGCGCCCCTCCGCCTGGTACCGGACCTATCCGAACGCGGGCGGCAACGCCAAGCGCGGGCTGATGCTGCTCTCCGGCAACTTCCGCGCGGGCGGCACCTCCCGCGAGCACGCCGAACGCTGGCTGGTACGCGCCCTGTTGGCCGATCTTGCCGACGGCTATACGGGGATCGGCGCCCGGCTGACCCGGCTGGGCCGCCCGGTCGTCCTCCTCGACAACATCGCAACCGGCCCCGGACAAGGGCTCGTTGAGGCGCTGCTGCGGGACCGGGCCGACGGGGCCGCCCATCAGGTCGCGGTGATCGCCACCGTACGCGGCACCCAACTCCCTTTCCTGCGCGGTGCGTTGCGAAGACCGCTGGCCGAAGCCGGCCGCCACCAAGGCCCGCAGGACCCCGGTGTCCTGCTCGTCCCGCTCCCGCCGCTGTCCCCCGACGACACCCTGCACATCGTCGGCGCGGTCTGCGAGGACGCCGACTTCCCGCCCGAACTCCCGCACGCCGTGCACCGGTTGACCGGCGGCAACCCGCTGGGGATCGTCCTCGTCGCCCGCGCGGCCCGTGACCACCCGGGCGCGGCAGGGGAGTTGGCCCGGCTGCTGACCGAGCCGGCCGAGGCGGACGGGCCGCCGCTGTACGGCGAACTCCTCGGGCACCTCGTGCCGCCGGACCGGCTCGACGAGCTGACCGTGCTGGCCGCCGCCCACGACCACGACTCCGCTGCCGTCCTCGCCCGCGCCCAACTCCCCGACGACTTCGGCTCGTCGGGGGTGCGCGAGCTGCGGGCACGGCTCGCCGGGGAGGGGATGCCGGACACGCCCGGGCACTTCGTCGGCGACCCCTTCGTGCGCACGCTGCTGCTCCTGCGGCTGCACCACCGCAGCGCCGTCGGCCCCAAGTGGAGTGACGTGCATGAGGAGTTGATCGTCCACTACGAGGACCGGCCGCGCTACCGGCTCCATCACGAGCTGGCGCTGGAGGAGTCGGCCGACGCGGTGGCCCATCTCCGGGACGGCTTCGCGGAGTCGGACACCGGGCGGTGGCTGGCGGACCTGCGGTTCATCGCGTCGGCGCCGTGCTTCCCGAGGGACGACCGGCGTACGGACGTCGCCCTCGGCCGGCTGGGCACCGCGCCGCCGCCCCGGGGCACCGACGTCGGACTGCACCTGCGGGTGCGCAGGCTGCTGCACGCGGTGTGGCAGGTCACCGATCCGCTGGTGCTGCCCGACCCCCGGGTCTGCGACCGGCTGCGGTTCGAGCTGGAGCAGCTGTCCGACCTGCGCCCGGCCGGGGGCGCCCTGCTCTTCGCGACGTCCCGGACCTGGCCCGCGCAGGCCCTCGCGGGACGGCCGCTGACGGTCGCGCGGGACATCCGAGAGGACGGGGAGAGCTGATGGTGCGCCGGCTGCGTGAGCTGTGGGCGATCCGCCTCTACCGGTACGCGGCGGTCCTGGCCGCCGCCGCCCTGGTCGCCGGGGTCGTGATCGGCACCCGCACCCTGCTGACCGAGGACCGCGCCTGCGCCCCCGGCGTCGCGAGACCCGAGCACAGCGCCGAGTGCGTCGGCGTGAGCGGCACGGCGTACGACTTCGGCCGACCCGCCCTCGCCGACGTCACCAAGGCCATCGCGCGGGAGAACGCGGGCCTGAAGAAGGACAGTTACGTCACCGTCGCCGTCCTGCTCCCGTTCTCCGCGTCCTCCCCGTCCGCGCTGGGCAACGTGCTGCACCAGCTCCAGGGCGCCTACCTCGCCCAGTGGGAGGCCAACCACGACGCCAACGGCCGCTCCCCCGCGATCCGCCTGGTGCTCGCCAACCCCGGTGCCACCAGCGACCATTGGCAGCCGGTGGTCGACCAGCTGGCCGCGCTGACGGCCACGAAGGACCGGCTGCGCGCGGTCATCGGCGTCGGCACCAGCACCGACGCCAACAAACAGGCCGTCGCCGCACTCACGAAACACGGCATCCCGGTCATCGGCTCCTCGATCACCGCCGACGACCTCGCCAACGGCCAGGGCGGCAAGGACCCCTACCCGGGCCTGGCCAGGGTCTCCCCCACCAACACCGACGAGGCCGCGGCCCTCGCCTCGTACGCGCAGGTCAACGCGGGCAAGGCGGTCCTCGTGTACGACAAGCCCGGCGACCCCTACACGCGCACGCTCCAGGACTCCTTCGCCGCGCTGACCAAGGGTTCCCCGTACGGGGCGCAGCCCTTCACCCCGCCCGCCGACCGCAACCAGGAGGGCACCACCGCCAACACGTTCTGGCAGATCACCCAGATCATGTGCGACACCGCCCCGGACACGAACACCATCCTGTTCGCCGGCCGCCACGTCCAACTGCGCCAGTTCATCAACGCGTTGGGCGACCGGGGCTGCCAGAACCGCTCGTTCACCGTGCTCACCGGCGACGAGGGCTCCTACCTCGCGGGCGACAGCGCCCTCAAGCGCGCCGCCCTCAGCAACGGCGTCTCCGTGCGCTACACCGGCCTCGCCCACCCCGACGCCTGGGCGAGGACCCCGGCCGGCACCCCGGGCGGCTCGGCCGCCGACACCGCGTCCCTGCTGTCCCTGGCCGCCCAGGCGGTCCGCGAGCCCGTCGGCCCGATCGGCGCGGCCCCGCTGGACGACGGCCAGCTGATCGTCGGCCACGACGCGCTCGCCCTCGCCGTACGCGGCATCCGCGGCGCCACCGGGCAGGGCGCCACCCTCCCCGCGCTGGACACCGTGAGCGTCCAATGGCCGCAGGTCAAGGGCTCGTTGCGGGTGGACGGCGCGAGCGGCTGGATCTGCCTGGACGACCATGGCAACCCGTACGACAAGGCCGTACCGATCGTCGAGCTGACCCCGCAGGGCGGGTCGCGGTTCGTGAAGATCGCCTGGCCGGAGAAGAACCCGCCGGCGAAGGAGTGCCTGCCGCCGTCGTAGAAGCCTCATCGGAGGGCTTCGTAAAACAGCGGCGGGCGCCCCCGGTTGGGGACGCCCGCCGCTCAGAAGGCCGAACTCAGAAGTGCACGCCCACAATGGCCCCGAGGCTCTTCACTTCCGCATAGGAGTGCTTGCCGGAGATGAAGATGTTGACGCCGTAGTAGTTGAACAGCCAGCAGCCGAAGGCGGCCAGGCCCAGGTAGGCGGCCTTGCGGCCCTTCCAGCCGGCCGTCGCGCGCGCGTGCAGGTAGCAGGCGTAGCCGACCCACGTGATGAACGACCACGTCTCCTTCGGGTCCCAGCCCCAGTACCGGCCCCACGCGTCGCCCGCCCAGATCGCGCCCGCGATGATCGTGAACGTCCACAGCGGGAAGACGGCCGCGTTGACGCGGTAGGCGAACTTGTCGAGGGAGGAGGAGGCGGGCAGCCGGTCGAGGACGGAGTTCGCGAACTTTCCGGGCGTACCGCCGCTCGCGAGCTTGGTCTCGTAGGAGTCCTTGAAGAGGTACAGGATCGTGGCGACCGCGCCGACGTAGAAGACCGCGCCGCAGAGGATGGCGGTCGAGACGTGGATGTACAGCCAGTACGAGTGCAGCGCGGGCACGAGCTGGTCGCTCGCGGTGTACAGGACGGTGACGGCGAGGCCGAGGTCCAGCAGGACGGTCGTGATGAGGAACAGGCCGAGCCAGCGGACGTTCTTGCGCAGCGCCAGCAGGGTCAGGTAGACCGCGACGGCGACCGTGGAGAACGTGATGTTGAACTCGTACATGTTGCCCCACGGCGCCCGCTGCACCGAGGCCGCGCGGGCGATGACGCCGCTCAGCTCGACGAGGAACGCCAGGACCGTCAGCGAGATCGCGATCCGCCCGAACAGGTCGCCCTGCTCGTCCCCGCCGTGCGCGCCGGGCCCGTCCGGGACGTCCCGGCTGCCGGAGGCGGCGCGGACGACGACCTGGGGGCGCTCCAGGACGGCCGTGCCGCCGGCCTGTTTGACCTGGACGGCGGGGGCGGTCTTCTTGCCGGCCTTGGCGGCGGCGGCCGGGGCGAGCGCGGCGGCGGTGCGGCCGATCTTGCTGCGGCTGCCGAAGGTCCACTCCGCGATGTACGCGAAGAACGCGAGGGTGTAGACGGCCATCGAGGAGTAGATCAGCGTGTTGCTGATGTTGGCGAGGTGTTCGTTGGTCGCGGCGGCGAGATCCGTCGTGGCGGCGAGAGTCACTTCTCAGCCCCTTCGGGAAGGACGGCTTTGTGGGAGGGGATTTCGGGGTCAGGGGCCCCGGGGGCTTGGTCGTAGAGGGTTTCGGCGAGGGCGCCCAGCTCCTCGGGCACCTTGGCGGACTCGCTGCGGCCGAGGCCGGCCATCTCGACGACGGTGACGCCGTCGGACCCGGTCACCGCGCGCACCCACACGCGGCGGCGCTGGATGAACAGGGACGCGGCGAGGCCGAAGATCGCGGCGACGGCGCCGGTGAGCGCCCAGGCGCCGCCCGGGTCCTGGACGACCTGGAAGTTCGCCCACTCCTTGGTGCCCTCGTACGTGATCGAGCCGGCGCCGTTCGGGAGCGTCATGGTCGCCCCGGGCTTCAGGTTCTCGCGCTGCTGCGCGCCCTTGGCGTCCTTGAACTCGGTCATGTGCGTCTTGTCGAGCTGGTAGACGCTCTGCGGGATACCGGAGTCGACGCCCAGGTCACCGTGGTAGCCGACGACGTTCATGATCGGGTTCTGGAGCGCGGGGAAGGTCGAGGCGACCTCGTTGCCCTGGGTGTACGTCGGCAGGAAGAACAGCTGGAAGCCGAGCTGCTCGGTCTTCCCGGCGGCGTCCTTGTAGCCGTCCATGACCTTGACGACACCGGAGGAGGTGACGTTGGCGTCCAGCGGGAGCAGGGGGACGGCGTCGTGGTAGACGACGTTCCCCTTGCCGTCACGGACGGTGATCACGGGGGCGTAGCCGTGGGCGGTGAGGTAGATCTTCGCGTCGCCCATCTCCAGCGGATGGTTGACCTTGACGACCGTCTTCCGGTCCTTGCCGTAGGCGCCCTTGCTGTAGGTGATGGCCGCCTGGAAGGTGCGGGGCGTGCCCCGGTTGGGGCCGGTCAGCTCGTACGTGCCGGTGAACTTGTCGAGCGTGAAGCTGAACGGGACGAGGTCCTCGGAGACGTCGAAGAGGTTGCCGGACTTGAAGTCGTCGTAGGAGACGAGGACGTTGGAGAAGCCGTCGCCCTCGACGATGAGCTTGTTGCCCTCGGACTTGAAGAGCTGGCCCCAGGCGAACGCGACGAGCAGGACGATCAGGGCGATGTGGAAGGCGAGGTTGCCGACCTCGCGGACGTACCCCTTCTCGGCGGCGACCGCGTCCCCGGCGACGTGCGCGCGGAAGCGGCGCCTCTTCAGCAGCTTCAGCGCGGCCTCGCGGACCTCCTCCGGCTTCGCCTCCGTACGCCATGTCGTGTATGCCGGGAGCCGGTTGAGTCGTTTCGGGGCGCCCGGGGGGCGGGAGCGGAGCTGGCCGACGAACTGCCAGGTGCGCGGGACGATGCAGCCGATGAGGGAGACGAACAGCAGGATGTAGACGGCGGAGAACCACACCGAGCTGTAGACGTGGAAGAGGCCGAGCTTGTCGTAGATGGGCGCGAGGGTCTCGTGCGCCTTGCGGAAGTCGGTGACCTTCGTGACGTCGTTGCCGGTCTGCGGGATCAGCGAGCCGGGGATCGCGCACAGCGCGAGCAGCAGCAGCAGGAGCAGCGCGACCCGCATCGAGGTGAGCTGCCGCCAGAACCAGCGGGCCCAGCCGAGCACGCCGAGCGCGGGGACGTTCAGGGACTCCTGGGGGGCGGTGGAGAGCTGGGAACCGGCGGCGCCCAGATCGTCGTCGCCGGTGGCGGCGGAGGCGGTCGTCTCGGTGGTCTTGCTCATCAGATCCCCACAGTGAAGCCGGCGGACCAGGACTGGAGGTCCTGTACGAGGCTGTCCCACGCCCCGGTCAGCAGCAGCAGACCGGTGACGATCATCATCGTCCCGCCGGTCCGCAGCACCCACACGTAGTGCCGCTTGACCCAGCCGAAGGCGCCGAGCGCCTTGCGGAACGCGACCGCGGCGAGCACGAACGGCACACCGAGGCCGAGGCAGTAGGCGACGGTCAGTATCGCACCGCGCCCCGCGCTGCCCTGCTGGGAGGAGAGCGTGAGCACGGACGCCAGCGTCGGGCCGATGCACGGGGTCCAGCCGATCCCGAACAGGGCGCCCAGCAGCGGGGCGCCGAGCAGTCCGGTGGCCGGCTTCTTGTGGATGCGGAACTCGCGCTGGGTCATCCAGGGCATCAGCCCCATGAAGAACACACCCATGACGATCATGAGCACGCCCAGCACCTTGGACAGCACGCCCTGGTTCTCCAGCAGCGTCTCGCCGAAGTACCCGAACAGGGCCCCGCTGGAGACGAACACGGCGGTGAAACCGAGGACGAAGAGACTCGCGCCGGCGACCATCCGGCCCCGGCGGGCCTGTGCGAGGTCGGTGCCCGCGACGCCGGTGACGTAGGAGAGGTAACCGGGGACGAGGGGGAGCACGCAGGGCGAGAAGAAGGAGACGAGGCCGCCGAGGAGGGCGAGCGGGAAGGCGGCGATCAACGCGCCGTTCAGGACCGTGCCGTTGAGCCCGCCGACGGCCAACTCGGTGACGTCGGTCACGACTTCTCCGCGAGCACCGGCGCGATCATCTCGCGCAGCCGCTCCTCGCTGAGCGCGGAGAGCGAGCGGGCGGCGATCTTGCCGGCGCGGTCGATGACGAGGGTCGAGGGGATCGCCTGCGGGTTCAGCGTGCCCTTCTTGAACCGCAGCAGCAGCTTGCCCGTCGGGTCGTACAGGCTCGGGTAGGTCACGCCCTGCTGCTTCTCGAAGGCGATCGCGTGCTCGGTGCTGGTGTCGCGGGTGTTGATGCCGACGAACTGCACGCCCTTGGCCTTGAGGTCCTGCGAGACCTTCTGGAAGCCGGGGGCCTCGGCGCGGCAGGGCGAGCACCAGGAGCCCCAGACGTTCAGGACGACGACCTTGCCCTTGAAGGAGGAGACGTCGAGCCGAGTGCCGTCGATGGCCTTGCCGGAGAGGTCGGGGACCGCGTCCCGCTTGCCCTGGGCGACGGTGGCGATGCCGTCGGCGCCGACGATGAAGTGGGTGTCACCGCCGCCTCCGGAGGTGCCTCCGGAGGAGCAGGCGGACAGCAGCAGCGCGGCCGTCGCGGCGCCGGCGGCCGTGGTCAGGGCGGCGCGGCGGGAGCGGGGCCGGGGCGGGAAGGTGCTGGTGGAGCGTCGGGGGGCGCTGCGGGCGGCACTCATGTGAAAAGTTTCGCATGCCCGTTCTGGGGATCTTGCGCACCCCCCTTGTGGGCGGAAACCCGCATTTCAGGCGGGGTTTCAGGCCGTCTTGGAGGGGGTCGCGGACGGCTTCGCCTCCACGAGGAAGTTCTTCCAGCCCTGCGACGGCGCCTGGCCCACATCGAGGGTCCGCAGCTTGGCGAGCACCTCGGGCTTCTGGACGTCCATCCAGTCGACGTACTGCCGGAAGGAGACCATGCGGACGTCGGCGCCCTTCTCCTTCTCGGCGGCGATGTGCTTGAACGCCTCCTCGACGGAGTCCATGTAGATGCCGCCGTTCCAGTGCTCGAAGTGGTTGCCTATGAAGAAGGGGGCGCGGTTGGTGGCGTAGGCGCGCTCGAAGCCGGCGATGTAGGCGCCCGCGGACTGCTTGCGCCAGCCCGGGTAGTTGTAGGCGGGGGCCTTGGTGGAGTTCTGGGACTGGTTGGCCATCATGTTGTAGTCCATGGACAGGACCTCGAACTTGCGGCCGGGGAAAGGTATCGCCTGGAGCGGCAGGTCCCAGACGCCGTGCCGCTTGACGGGCCACACCTGGCGGCCGCCGGGCGAGGAGGCGTCGTAGCGCCAGCCCAGCTCGCGGGCGGTGGGCAGCAGGTTGTCCTGGCCGAGGAGGCAGGGCGTGCGGGCGCCGACGAGTTCCTTGTCGTAGTCGAAGGGCAGCGCCGGCATATCGCTCCAGCCGGTGTTGGTGCGCCACTCCTTGACGAAGGACTTGGCCTGCTCTATCTCGCTGGCCCACTGCTTGGCCGTCCACCACTTCACCGAGCCGTGCGACTCGCCGCAGAAGTGCCCGTTGAAGTGGGTGCCGATCTCGTGGCCCTCGAGCCAGGCGCGGCGGACGTTGGTGAGGGTCGACCTGACGTGCTCGTCGGTGAGGTAGCCGATGTCGGAGGCGCCGACGCGGTTGTTCGGCGGGGCGTAGAGCCGCTTCTTCGACTCGGGCAGCAGGTAGAGCCCGGAGAGGAAGAAGGTCATGGACGCGCCGTGCTGCTTGGCGAGGTCCAGGAAGCGGGGGAAGAGGCCGTTGCCGACCTCGCCGGCGCCGTCCCAGGAGAAGATGACGAACTGCGGCGGCTCCTGCCCGGCCTCCAGCGGCTGAGGGGCGTCGGGCTGGTGGGGCTGCTTGCCGGTGAACGAGGTCGAGCCGTCCCCGATCGGGCGGGCGGCGGCGCTGGGGCTCGCGCTGCCCTTGGTGCCGCCGTCACTCCCCTTGTCCCCGCTGCCGGAACCGGCGTCGGAGCTTCCGCAGGCGGTCAGGCCCGCGGCAGCCGCAGCACCCGCTCCGAGCCCGAGGGCTCCCCTTCGGCTGAGAGTGCGCATGGCCTCCCCGTTCGTCACGATTATCTGTCTGGGTCACCCATTCAGAGGTGGCGACGAACGAAGAGGTTCCTCGAAAAGTTCCGGGTTTGGTAACAGGATGGAGAGATAAGGATATGTTCGAGTCAATTACCTTACGGAGTCGGTCAGTTACGCTCCGGAAAATCCGGGGGTTCGGGCGCCGTGCGGGAGGGATTCAGGCGCCGAACGCCTTGTCCTTGCCCTTGACCGGTTTCGCCCCCGCCCGCAGATGCGCGGGCACGAGGTCGATCGCCGGCTCCGAGTACCCCACGGAGACGATCCGGTCCCCCTGGTAGGTGAAGGTCGTCAGCGAGGCGAGCGTGCACTGCCGGCGCCGCGGATCGTGCCAGAGCCGGCGCCGCTCGACGTACGAGCGGACGATCCAGATCGGCAGCTGATGGCTGACCAGCACCGCCTCATGTCCGCGCGCGGCGTCCTTGGCCGCGTCCAGCGCCCCCTTCATCCGCACGACCTGGTCGACGTACGGCTCGCCCCAGGACGGCTTGAAAGGGTTGACGAGGTGCTTCCAGTTCCCGGGGTTCTTCAGCGCGCCGTCGCCGACGCCGAAGGTCTTGCCCTGGAAGACGTTGCCGGCCTCGATCAGCCGCCCGTCGGTCGCGAGGTCGAGCCCGTGCGCCTTGGCGATCGGCGTGGCCGTCTCCTGCGCCCGCTCCAGCGGGGAGGCGACGACGTGGGTGATGTCCCGGGAAGAGAGGTGCTCGGCGACCCGGTCGGCCATCCGCCGGCCCAGCTCGGAGAGGTGGTAGTCCGGCAGCCGCCCGTAGAGGATCCCGTCGGGGTTGTGCACCTCGCCGTGGCGCATGAGGTGGACGACGGTGAGTTCCTTGCTTCTGCCGCCGGTGTTCGGGGTGCCGCTCATGCCGTGGCCTCCGCAGCCGCTCGGGCCGCCGCCGGGAGGGCGTCGGCGATCTTCTGGACGGCGCGCTCGTCGTGGGCCGTGGAGACGAACCAGGACTCGAAGGACGACGGCGGCAGATACACGCCGTCGCTCAGCAGCGAGTGGAAGAACGCGGTGAAGCGGTACGACTCCTGCGCCTTGGCGTCCTCGTAGTCGCGCACGGGCCGGTCGGTGAAGAAGACGGAGAACATGTTGGAGGCGCTCTGCACGGTGTGCGCGACGCCTTCCTTGGTGAGCGCGTCGGAGACGAGCGACTGGAGCCGGGCGGAGACGGCGCCGAGCTGGTCGTAGGCGGCCTGGTCGAGCAGCCGCAGCTGGGCGAGGCCGGCGGCGGTGGCGACCGGGTTCCCGGAGAGGGTGCCGGCCTGGTAGACGGGCCCGGCGGGGGCGAGGTGCGCCATGACGTCGGCGCGCCCCCCGAAGGCGGCGGCGGGGAAACCGCCGCCCATGACCTTCCCGAACGTCATGAGGTCGGGTACGACGCCGTCGACCCCGAACCACCCGGCGCGGGAGGTGCGGAACCCGGTCATGACCTCGTCGGAGATGTAGAGGGCCCCGTCCGCCTGGCAGATGTCCTTGAGCCCCTGGTTGAACCCGGGCAGCGGCGGGACGACGCCCATGTTGCCCGGGGACGCCTCGGTGATGACGCAGGCGATCTCACCGGGGTGCAGCCGGAAGGCCTCGCGGAGGGCTTCGAGGTCGTTGTAGGGCAGGACGATGGTGTCGCCGGCCTGGGCGCCGGTGACGCCCGGGGTGTCGGGGAGCGCGAAGGTCGCGAGGCCCGAACCGGCGGCGGCCAGAAGGGAGTCGACGTGGCCGTGGTAGCAGCCGGCGAACTTGACGACCTTGGTGCGGCGGGTGAAGCCGCGCGCGAGGCGGATCGCCGACATGGTGGCCTCGGTGCCGCTGGAGACGAGGCGGACCTGCTCCAGGGGTGCGATCCGGGCGACCATCTCCTCGGCGAGGGCGACCTCCCCTTCGCCGGGGGTGCCGAAGGATGTTCCACGTGAAACCGCGTCCTGGACGGCGGCGATGACCTCGGGGTGCGCGTGGCCGAGGATCATCGGCCCCCAGGAGCAGACGAGGTCGACGTACTCCCGGCCGTCGGCGTCGGTCAGATAGGGGCCGGTGCCGGAGACCATGAAGCGGGGGGTGCCGCCGACGGCCTTGAAGGCCCGCACCGGCGAGTTCACGCCGCCGGGCGTGACGGCCGTGGCCCGGTCGAAGAGGGCCTGGGAGGCGGGTGCGTCGTACGCAAAGGGCAGTTCGCTCACCGTCTCAGGGTAGGCCAGGGGTGCGCGGGCCCGGCGGTCGGCCGGGGAGCGGCGGTGAATCTGAGAAACTGAGAGCTGATACATACAGCCCGCACGGGCCGTACTGAACGGGGACCGGGAAGATCCTGCGGACAGGTGTTTCACCGCACGTTTCGGCGGGCGGCCGTGGGGGAGGTCACTGACACGATGATCGGGTTGCGCGGCGGGGTCCGCGCGTCCTAGAAAAGCAGTCGGGTGGAGATATGCATCGCGGTGGCGGACTGGGCGAGGGGACCGATGACCTGGGTCCTCGACGTGCCCGGCGGGGAAGGCACCGGCGCGACGCGGAGGAAGCGAACGAAGCAGAGCAGCGATATCAGGCCCATGGCTCACCGGCACCGGGGGTTCCGGGGGGCCCGGGGAGTCCGGGAAACTCCGGGAATCCGCAGAGCGCACAGAACGACGTGCCCGAAGGGATCGATCGGCTGATCGACCAGCGGGCCGACCGCCTCCGGGCGGGGAGCAGGAATGGTGGTCGGGTGGGGGTGACCTACAAATACTTCGGCGCGCCCGACGGCGCGACCGCGGCCCGCGTCCCGATCTCCATGCGCCCCGAGGAACTCGGCGGTGACGAGCTGGGCATGAACGGCATGTTCACCAAGATCAAGCCGGAGACGATGGCCGCGATGGTCCTGACGGGCATCGAAGGCGTCCCCCTCCACAAGGTCCCGCCCCTCGAACTGGTCGTCCTCCACCCGGACTACGCGGTGGTGAAACTTCCGATGACGGTGGTGGATCCGCTGCGGGACATCGGCGAGGAGGCGGTGGGCGCGGCAGCCTTCATCTGGTCGACGGTCCCGGACCGGGGCGGGCCCCGGGACGCGTTCAATGTGTACCAACTGCTGCATGAGTGGCAGGACTTCAGCCATCGGTTGCATGAGGCGGGGCATCAGCCTTATTGCCTGGTGTGGCCCTGAGGCACGCCCTCGCTCCGCAGTACCACCAACGCCAACGCCCGAGCCACCGACACCGTCTCCCGTACCGACACCACCTCCCCCGCACTATGCGCCACCCCGATCCGCCCAGGCCCGTACTGGAGGGTCGGGATGCCCGCGGCGGTATAGAGGCGGAGGTCGCTGCCGTAAGTGGCGCCTCGTTCCCGGGGCGGGGCTCCCGCGTTGGCGTCCGCGTGGGCCCGGGACACCACGCCTGACAGCGCATGGCCCTGCGGCAGCCGCCCGCTCGCGAACTGACCCCCCGGCCACGTCACTTGAGCCGGATGCTCCCGCAACCAGCCCTCCGAGGCGCACGCCTGAGCCACCGCCCCCTCCAACTCCGCCCGCGCAGCCCCCGGTTCCTCCCCAAGCCGCACCCCCAACCGCCCCTCCGCGACCAGCAGATCCGGAACGCTGCTGGGCCAGTCCCCGGTGCGGACCGTGCCGATGGAGAGGGCGTAGGGGATGGGGTACTCGGCCAACAACGGATCGGGGTTCTTGTTGCGCTCCGCCTCCAGGCGGGCCAGCGCCCGGTGCACGGGGAGGAACGCGTCGAAGGCGCTCACCCCCTTCTCCCGCGAACTGGCGTGCGCGGCAAGCCCGTTGACCTCGATCCGGAACGTCAGCGCCCCCGCGTTGGCGGTGATCAGCGTGGACTCGGTCGGCTCGGCGATGACGCAGGCCCGCCCCCGGTGCCCCCGCGCCAGCGTCCCGAACGCCCCGATCCCCCCGTCCTCCTCCCCCACCACGAAGTGCACCCCGACCCGCCCCCGCAGCCGCACCCCGGCCGCCCGCACCGCCCCCAGCACCGCGAGCTGCGCCGCCAGCCCGGCCTTCATGTCACAGGCCCCCCGGCCGTACACGAGATCCCCCCGGACCCGGGGGACGAAAGGGTCCCCCTCCCAGGCGGCGGGATCACCGGCGGGCACGACGTCGACGTGCCCCTGGAGGATGACGTCCGCCTCACCCTCACCGGGACCGAGATACCCCACCAGCCCCCACGCCTCGTCCCGCTCCACCTCAAGCCCAGGAAACCCCGGGTCACCCGTCAGCGCGGGCAGATCCATCGACCACAGGTCGACGTCCATGTCCAGCGCCCGCAGCTTCCCCGCCAGCAGATGCTGGAGCTCCGACTCCGCCGCGCTCCCCGTGACGCTCGGCACGGCGATCAGCTCCCGCAAGGTCCGCGCCAGCGCCCCCTCGTCGATCGCCGCCAGCACAGCGGCCTCACGCGCGTCCAGCTCACCGAAGCCCACAGCACCCTCCCTCAGGACAGCCCCTCAGGAAGCGACGGCAGCCGCCCCGAACGCATACCTGCTCATCCCGGCCCGCTCATAAGCCGAGACGGCCGCCACATTGCCCGCGTCGACCATCAGCGCGGCCCGCCCGTGCCGCCGTACGAGCGCGTCGACGACGTACGCCGAGACGGCCGCCCCGAGCCCCCGCCCCCGCGCGTCGGCCCGCGTGACGACCCCGGCGAGGAACCCGCACGCCTCGGCCGACCAGGCGTCGGCGGCGACGGCGAGCAGCGAACCCCCTTCCCGCACCCCGGCCCACCGCCGCACCCCGGCCCGCCCGGGCTGCGCGTACGACCCCGGGAACCCCTCCGCGAACAGCCCGGCGGCCTCCGCCTCCCCCGCCGGGTCCAGCCACTCGACACGCACCGAAGGCACCGAAGGCGCCGCGCACGTCTCCATCCACACGAACTCCGGCCCGCCCCACACCAGTTCAGGCACCCCCGCGACCAGCTCCCGCACCAGCGCGGCCGGCCCGAACGGACGGTACGACGGCCCGACCTCGCCCAGCAGCCGTCGTACGAGAGGCACCGCGTCGGCGGCGGACCCGGCGACCGCTATCCGGTCCCGGCCGGAGAGATCCGGGGCGACGACGGCGACGGCGGACCCCAGCCGCCGGACACTCCCGCTCTCACCATTTCCTTGCCGAGCCGCTGCCCCATCCCGCACCGCCCACAGCAAATGCCCCGGCCCGGAGCCCCCGGCGAACCCCCCGGCACCCCCCGCCTCACCCACCCCCCACAGTGAACCCGATCACCGACCCGCCCCCCGCCCGCCGATGCGCGTACGGCGTCCCCCCGTGCGACAGCGCCACCTCCCGCACGATCGACAGCCCCAGCCCCGACCCCGGCAGCGACCGCGCGTCCGCCGCCCGGTAGAAACGGTCGAACACCCGCGTCATGTCGGCCTCGGAGATCCCCGGCCCCCTGTCCAGGACCTCCACCCGGATCGTCCCCGGCCGCGCCGGACCGGTCACCGCGATCTCGACCGGCCCCTTCCCCTCCCGGTCGAACTTGGTCGCGTTCTCCAGGAGGTTGGACATGGCGCGCTGGAGCAGCCCGGGGCGGCCGTCGGTCGTCGTGTCGCCGCTGACCCGGACGACGATCTCGCGGCCGGTCCGGCGCCGGGCGAGCGCCGCCACCTCCTCCGCGAGGTCGGCGAGGTCCACCCGCTGCGGCGGCTCGGTGTCGGACTGCCCGGCGGCGAGGTCGACCAGTTCGTTGACGAGGTCGGTCAGCTCGCGGGCCTCCTGGCCGAGGTCCGCGACCAGTTCGTCGCGGGTCGAGGGCGGCAGCTCGTCGATGCGGCGCAGCAGGGAGATGTTGGTGCGCAGCGACGTCAGCGGCGTCCGCAGCTCGTGCCCGGCGTCCTGGACGAGCCGGCGCTGGTCCTCCTCGGACTGGGCGAGCCGGCCCAGCATCCGGTCGAAGGCGCGGCCGAGCCGGCCGACCTCGTCGTACCCCGTCACCGGGACCTCGATGCCGAGCCGCCGCGTGCGGGCGACGTCCTCGGCAGCCGTCGTGAGGACGACCAGCCGGCGCGTGATGCGGCGCGCCAGCCACCAGCCGAACAGGCCGGACGCGGTGACGACGGCCGCCACCAGCAGCAGCGTCCGCTGTTGCAGCGCCCGCAGCAGGTCCTCGGTGCCGCTGAACTCCTGGGCGACCTGGACGGCGCCCCAGCCGCGGCCGAGGGAGACGGTGGCGATGCGGTAGACGTCGCTGCCGACCGTGACGTCCTTGTACTGGACGAGCGCGCCGGAGTCGGGGGCGGCGGCGACCTTGCGGTCGGCGGCGGTGACCGGGAGGTGGGGGCGGCCGGGGTCGACGACGTCCCCGCCGGCGCCCAGGACCTGCACGTTGGTGCGGGCGGGGCGGACGAGGTCGTGGCCGGGGGCCGAGGAGGAGAAGTCCTCCGGGGTCATGCGCTGCTGGCGGACCTCGTCGCGCAGGTCCTGGACGACCTCGCCGAACACGGTCTGCTGATCGACCCGGACCAGCCGGGCGGCGGCGTTGTAGGAGGTGATGCCGACGAGGATGGTCACGGCGGCGGTGATCGCGGCGAACGACACCGCGAACGTCGTGCTGAGGGAGGCGAGTCCCGGGCGCCTGCGTTCCAGCGTGCGGCGCAGCAGGCTCACTCAGTCCTCCCGCAGGACGTACCCCACGCCCCGGACGGTGTGGATGAGCTGCGAGGCGCCCGGCTCGTCGAGCTTGCGGCGCAGATAGCCGACGTACACGGCGAGGTTCTTGGAGCCGGGGCCGAAGTCGTAGCCCCAGATGCGGTCGTAGATCGTGGAGTGGTCCAGGACGATGCCGGCGTTGCGCACGAGCAGTTCCAGCAGCTCGAACTCGGTCCGGGTCAGCTCCAGCTCGCGCGCGCCGCGCCAGGCCCGCCGCGCCTGCGGGTCCATCCGCAGCCCCGCCGCCTCGATGTGCCGGTCGGACACCTGCGGCTCCTTGGGGAGGGCGGAGACGGGGGCGGCGGAGGGGGTATCAGGGCTGCTGCGGCGCAGCAGGGCGCGCAGCCGGGCGAAGACCTCCTCGACGTCGAAGGGCTTGACGACGTAATCATCGGCGCCCGCGTCCAGGCCCGCGATCCGGTCGGCGGTCTCGACCAGCGCGGTCAGCATCAGGATCGGCGTGCGGTCGCCCTCGGCGCGCAGCACCCGGCAGACCTGGAGTCCGTCGATGCCGGGCATCATCACGTCGAGGACGAGGACGTCGGGCGGCGACTTGTGGGCGTGCGCCAGTGCCTCCACCCCGTCGGCGACCGCGGTGACCTGGTAGCCCTCCAGCGTCAGCGCCCTTTCCAGGGCATGGCGGATGGCGCGGTCGTCTTCGGCAAGCAGTACGGTCTGAGGCACTCGTCCAGTCTGCCAAGGCATCCTGTCCGGCAGCGTCGGCGACCGGGTTTACGATCAGCCTTTTTACCTGCCTCTCACCGTCCCGCAGGCAACCTCATGCCTGCGGGACGCCTCCTGACAGGAGCGGCCGGACGTTGCTCCGGCCGGGCTACTCCTCGAGCGCCGCGAGCCGCTCGGCGAAGGGGACGACGGTGAGCCCGCCGTCCGGCACGGAGGTCGGCGCGCCCTTCTGCGCGGGCACGGCCCCCCGCCCGGCCCCCGCCAGCGCCGCCAGCTCCCCCGCCGCCCGCCCGATCCGCTCCGGCAGCCCCTCGCTCCCCCAGTCCTCGGAGGCCGCGTACACCCCGGTCGGCACGACGACGGCCCGCAGGTAGGAGAACAGGGGCCGCAGCGCGTGATCGAGCACCAGCGAATGCCGCGCCGACCCGCCGGTCGCCGCGACCAGCACCGGCTTCCCCTCCAGCGCCCCGGGCTCCAGCACGTCGAAGAACGACTTGAACAGCCCGCTGTACGACGCCGAGAACACCGGCGTCACCGCGATCACGGCGTCCGCCCCCGCGACGGCGTCCAGCGCCCCCGCCAGCCGCTTCCCCGGAAACCCGCTGGTGAGGTGGTGCGCGATCTCGACGGCCAGCTCCCGCACCTCGACGACCTCGATGCCGGCCCCGGCCACCCGCTCCCCGACGGCGGCGGCGAGCCGGTCACCGAGCAGCCGCGTGGACGAGGGGACGCTCAGCCCCGCGCAGACGACGACGAGCTTCATGCGGAAGCCCCCGCCTTCAGCGACGCGTGCGTGGGCGCCTCCGGCACGGACGCCGGGCGGCCGTTCGCGAACTCCTTGCGCAGCACCGGGACGACCTCCTCGCCCAGCAGGTCGAGCTGTTCCAGGACGGTCTTCAGCGGCAGCCCGGCGTGGTCGATCAGGAACAGCTGGCGCTGGTAGTCGCCCGCGTACTCGCGGAAGGCGAGCGTCTTCTCGATCACCTGCTCCGGGGTGCCGACGGTGAGCGGGGTCTGGGCGGTGAAGTCCTCCAGGGAGGGGCCGTGCCCGTAGACCGGGGCGACGTCGAAGTACGGCCTGAACTCCCGTACCGCGTCCTGGGAGTTGCGCCGCATGAAGACGTGCCCGCCGAGGCCGACGATCGCCTGCTCCGCCGTCCCGTGCCCGTAGTGCGCGAACCGGCCGCGGTACAGCTCGACCATCCGCTTGGTGTGGTCGGCCGGCCAGAAGATGTTGTTGTGGAAGAACCCGTCGCCGTAGTAGGCGGCCTGCTCGGCGATCTCGGGCGAGCGGATCGAGCCGTGCCAGACGAAGGGGGGTACGCCGTCCAGCGGGCGCGGCGTCGAGGTGAACCCCTGGAGCGCCGTACGGAACTTGCCCTTCCAGTTGACGACGTCCTCGCGCCACAGGCGGTGCAGCAGGGCGTAGTTCTCGATCGCGAGGTTGATGCCCTCGCGGATGTCCTGGCCGAACCAGGGGTAGACGGGGCCGGTGTTGCCGCGGCCCATCATGAGGTCGACCCGGCCGTCGGCCAGGTGCTGGAGCATCGCGAAGTCCTCCGCGATCTTCACCGGGTCGCTGGTGGTGATGAGCGTCGTCGCGGTGGAGAGGATCAGCTTCTCGGTGCGCGCGGCGACGTAGCCGAGCATGGTCGTCGGCGAGGACGGGACGAACGGCGGGTTGTGGTGCTCGCCGGTCGCGAAGACGTCGAGGCCGACCTCCTCGGCCTTCAGCGCGATGGCGACCATGGCCTTGATCCGCTCGGCCTCGGTCGGCGTACGTCCGGTCGTCGGGTCCGGGGTGACGTCCCCGACGGTGAAGATCCCGAACTGCATGGCGGCTCACCCTCCAAGTGGTTGACCGTTCAACTATAGCGGTGAACAGCGGGAGGGTATCGCGTATTCCGGGACAGCTTTTCAGAAGCTGTACGCATCCCCCGTGTCCAGGACGAGCACCCGCCGCCGGTCCGCGCTCCCCCCGCCCCACGCGGTCTCCACCTCCAGCACCACCTCGGCGGGCCGCCCCCGCAGCCGCACCCCCACCTCGACCCGCTCCCCCGCCTCGTCGGCCGCCAGCGCCCCGGTCCGGCAGACCACCTCGGCCGCCCCCGCCCGCGCACACCCGCCCGGCAGCCCCTGCGCCCCCTGCGCGAGCGGCACGGACCAGCGCAGCCGGACGGCGGAGTCGGGGATGCCGGCGGGGCCGTGGTTACGGGCGGTGAGGCGCACGCGCACGTGCCCCCGCTCCAGGACGGCGTACCCGTGGTAGGAGAGACCGGCTTCGGGCGCGGGACTCTCCACCCGTACGAGCGCCAGCGCACCCCCGCCCTGTCCGGCGACCCCCGCCACCACCGCCCCGCACACGACAAGAACCCGCATCCCGCGCATACCGTCCACCTCTCGACCGGCTCCGACCTGGGTCGTACCGATGTATCCCACCCGCAGCGGCGGGCAGGCGCCGTCCAACAGGTGAAGCCCCCCGGCGCCCCCGGGCCGCCCCCGCCTACCCTGGACGGAGTCCGTCCGCTCGGCCAAGGAGCCGCACATGCCCTCCCCCGCGTCCCGTATCGCAGTCGTCACCGGCGCCAGCAGCGGCATCGGCGCCGCGACCGCGCGCAAGCTGGCCGCCGCCGGCTACCGCGTCGTCCTGACCGCCCGCCGCGAGGACCGGATCGAGGCGCTGGCGAAGGAGATCACGGAGGCGGGCGGCTCGGCGACGGCGTACCCGCTGGACGTGACGGACCGGGCGGCGGTGGACGAGTTCGCGTCGGCGTTCAAGACGGTCGGGGTGCTGGTCAACAACGCGGGCGGGGCGCTGGGCGCCGACCCGGTGGCGAGCGGCGACCCCGAGGACTGGCGCACGATGTACGAGACGAACGTCATCGGCACCCTGAACGTCACCCAGGCCCTGCTGCCCCGGCTGGAGGCGAGCGGCGACGGCACGGTCGTCGTCGTCTCCTCGACGGCCGGGCACGGGACGTACGAGGGCGGCGCGGGCTATGTCGCCGCCAAGCACGGCGCCCACGTCCTCGCGGAGACCCTGCGCCTGGAGATCGTCGGCAAGCCGGTCCGCGTCATCGAGATCGCCCCCGGCATGGTGAAGACCGACGAGTTCGCGCTGACCCGGTTCGGCGGGGACGCGGCGAAGGCGGCGAAGGTGTACGAGGGGGTCGCCGAGCCGCTGACGGCGGACGACGTGGCCGACACGATCGCCTGGACGGTGACCCGGCCGAGCCACGTCAACGTGGACCTCCTCGTCCTGCGCCCGCGCGCCCAGGCGTCCAACACCAAGGTGCACCGGGAGCTGTGACGAACAGCCGCGTCAGCAGCCGAACACGATCTCCTGGAACCCGTCCCGCACCGCCGTCATCGGCCCCCGCTCCCGCGAGTGGTACAGCTTGTTGGTGAGCAGCACGGCCCACTTCCCCCGCTTCGGCGACACCCACATCGCCGTGCCCGTGAACCCGTAGTGCGCCCAAAGATCCTCGGCGGGCGGGGTGTTGACCGGCGGGAACCACAACAGCCCCCAGCGCGGCCGGAGTTCGCCGGTGTGCACGCGCAACGAGGCGCGCACCCAGCCGGCGCCGAAGGGCGCGGGCCCCTGGGCCGGGTCGAGGACGCAGGACAGGAACCGGCCGAGGTCGGCGGCGGTCGAGAACGCCCCGGAGGCCCCGCACGCCCCGCCCAGCGCCCGCGCCGAGAAGTCGTGCACGGCGCCCCGCAGCCGCCCGCCGCTCTCCTCGTCCCACTCGGTGGGGGCGCAGCGGGCCGCGTACCCGGGCTCGTGCGGGCCGAAGCGGGTGTCGGCCAGGCCCAGCGGCGCCCAGATCCGCTCGCGGCAGTGGACGGCGAAGGGCTCGCCGGTGAGGTGTTCGACGAGGAAGCCGAGGACGATCGCGGCCCGGTCGGTGTACTGGACCTCGGCGCCCGGCGGATGCCTCAACTCGGCGCCCAGGACACCCCGGCGGATGGCCTCACGGTCGGGCCCGTAGAGCGGCCGGACGTTCGCCCGCAGCGGCAACCCCGCGGTGTGCGTGAGGAGTTGACGGACCGTCACCCCTCCCAGCGGGAGCCGGTCAAGCTCCGGCCAGTGGGCGGCGAGGCGGTCGTCCGGGGTCAGCCGGCCGCTCTCGACGAGGGCGCCGACACAGCCCCAGGTCGCGAGCACCTTCGTCAGGCTGGCCAGGTCGAAGACCGTGCCCGCGGTCATCGGGCCCTCGAACTCCCCTGATCCATAAGGGGAGAGCGTGCCGCTCTCGCCGCTCGCCAGCACCTCCCGGCTGTCACCGACCGCCCACACCGCGCCGGGGAAGACCCCCTTCTCCACACCCTCCGTCAGCAGCGCCGCGATCCTCCGGCGCGTCCCCGCGTATGTCATGGCTGAGTCACCACCCTGTAACTCCCGCGAGCAGGGGGCGATGTGCGGTTGCACGGCACACAAGTGATCCCTATCGTCACGGTCTACGATCTTGATCGCGCCGGCCGGCAGGCCCGGAACGCGCGGTCACATTCAACCGGACCGGCGCGTGCGACACGCCCTGTCCGGTGCTGATACGGGGGTATCGCACATCATGGACACAGGCCTCGGCATGGCCGAAAACAGTCTCCAGGCAGCCCAACTCCTCGGCGGGCCCGTCCACTTCATCGGCGTCGGCGGCTCCAGCATGAGCGGGCTCGCCGTGCTGCTGCACCGCATGGGCGGCCACGTCACCGGCTCGGACCGGGAGGACGGCGCGAACCTGGCCGTCGTACGCGACGCGGGTGTTCAAGTAGCGGTCGGGCACCGGGCGGAGAACCTTGACGATGGTGTGCGTACCGTCGTCGTGACGCCCGGTATCGCCGACGGGAACCCGGAGTTGGCGCGGGCGCGGGAGCGCGGGATGGCGGTCGTCGACCGGGCCGAGGTGCTGGCCGCCGTCATGGGCCGGTACCGGACCGGGATCGCGGTCGCGGGGTCGCACGGGAAGACGACCACGACGTCGCTGACGATCGAGGGGCTGGTGGCGGCCGGGGCGGACCCGGGCGCCTCGCTCGGCGCCGTCGCGACCGCCACCGGCGGCAACCACCGCATGGGGCGCGGCGAGCACTTCGTCGCCGAGGCCTGCGAGTACCACCGGCACTTCCTCAGCCTCGCCCCGGACCTCGCCGTGGTCCTCAACATCGAGGCGGAGCACGGCGATTACTTCACCGGGCTCGACGACACCGTCTCCGCGTTCCAGGAGTTCGCCGGGCGGCTGCGGCCCGGCGGGGTGCTGATCGCCGCCGCCGACTGCCCGCGCGCCCGCGCCCTCACCGTCGCCGAGGGCCGGCGCCGGGTCACGTTCGGACTCGCGGAGAGCGCCGACTACCGCGCCGTGGACATCGGCGACTCCGAAGGCAGGCCCCGCTTCACCGTCACCTACCGCGGCGAACGGCTCGGCGAGCTGTCGCCCCGGCTGCTGGGCCGGCACAACATCGGCAACGTCCTCGCCGCCGTCGCCGCAGGCCACCAGGCCGGGCTGACGCTCAATCAACTGCGGCCCGGCATCGAGGAGTTCAGAGGCGCGCCGCGCCGCGTCGAGTACAAGGGCAGCCGGGCCGGCGTCCGCGTCTACGACGACATCGCCTGCCACCCCAACGAGATCGCCGCGACCATGGCCGCCGTCCGCGCCGCCGCGCCCGGCGCCCGCAACCTGGTCGTGCTGCGCCCCAACTCCTTCACCCGGGTCCGCGACCTCATGCACCAATATGCGGGCTGCTTCACCCGGCGTGAGACGGTGGTGGTCACCGACATCCACCGGGCGCGCGACACCGAGACCTACGGGCTCAGCTCGCTCGACCTGGTCCGCACGATGCGCGCCGACGGCCGTGACGTGCGCTATACAAAGGACCCCGCCGCCATCAGGAAGTTCGCGAGCGCGTCCCTCACCAGCGGCGACGTCCTGGTGACGATCGGCCCCGGCGACATCGGGGCGATCGGCGAGGCGTGGCTGTCGGACGAGCTGTGACGGGGCGGAGCCGACCCTTGCCCACCGAGACGCCAGAAACCGCCGCGACCGGCGGTGTAGGAGTGACTGTGAAGCTGAGTGAACTGCTGGACGGATACGACCACGAGGTCCTGCGGGGTGACACGGGCACCGAGATCACCGCGGGCGTCGCCTACGACTCGCGCAAGGCCGCCGAGGGCGCCCTGTTCGTCGCGGTGCGCGGCTTCAGCGTGGACGGACACCGGTTCGTCGCCCAGGCGGTGGCGAACGGGGCGGCGGCCGTACTGGTCGAGGAGGACGTCACCGGCGTCCCCGAGCACGTCGCCGTCGTCCGCGTCGCCGACACCCGCGCCGCCTCCCCCGTCGTCGCCTCCCGCTGGTACGACGAGCCGGGCAAGGCCATGGACATGGTCGCCATCACCGGCACCAACGGCAAGACATCGGTGGCGTTCATGCTGGAAGCCGTGCTGCGGCGGTCGGTCGACGCCACCGTCGGGGTGATCGGGACCGCCGGGAACCGGATCGGCGAGGAGCCGATCGCGCTGGAGAAGACGACGCCGACCACGCCGGAGGCCATCGACCTCCAGTACCTCCTGGGGTACATGCGCGACAAGGGCGCCTCCGCCGTCGTCCTCGAAGCCTCCTCGATGGCGCTGCACCTGCACCGGGTCGACAGCTGCTTCGTCGACGTCGGGGTGTTCACCAACTTCACCCAGGACCACCTCGACGACCACGGCACCATGGAGAACTACAAGAACGCCAAGCTCACCCTCTTCAAGGGGCTGTGCCGGCGGGCCGTGGTCAACTCCGACGACCCGGTGGGCCGCGAGATCCTGGATCTGATGCCGGGGGCCGTCACGACGTTCGCGCTGGAGGACGCGTCGGCGGACTTCCACGGCGCGAATCTGGTGATCGACGCGGCCGGGACCCGGTTCACGCTCCGCCACGGCGGCCGTGAGCTGCCGGTGTCGCTGCCCGTCCCGGGCCGCTTCGCCGCCCTCAACGCCCTTGCCACGCTGGCGATTTGCGCGAGCCTCGGGCACTCCCTGGACCAGGCCGCCGCCGCGCTCGCCGAACTCCCGCCCACCCCGGGCCGGTTCGAGAGCTACCGCACCCCCGCCGGGGTCCCGGTGATCGTCGACTACGCGCACTCCCCGGACGCCCTGGACAACGTCCTGTCCACCATCCGCGACTTCACCACCGGCCGCGTCATCACCGTCTTCGGCTGCGGCGGCGACCGCGACGCCACCAAACGGGCGCCCATGGGCGAGATCGCCGGCCTCTACTCCGACCTGTGCGTCCTGACCTCGGACAATCCGCGCAGCGAGGACCCGGAGAAGATCCTCGACGACATCGTCCCCGGCCTCGCCGCGACCGGTACGCCCTTCGAGCGGGTCAGCGACCGGCGGGCCGCGATCCGGGCGGCGCTGGTCGCGGCGGGCGAGGGGGACACCGTCCTCATCGCCGGGAAGGGCAGCGAGAACTACCAGATCATCGGGGACCGGACGATCCACTTCGAGGACATGGAGACGGTGCGGGAGCTGAGCGAAGAACTCGCCGCAGGCTGAACCGCCTTTGAAGAGGGGCGTCTTCGCAAGGGGCGCCCCTTGAGTTTCACGAGTTTCACATCACGGGGGCAGTAAGTGTTGTTTCACCATGCGAACGTTCTGGTGATCGGACTCGGTGCGAGCGGAGAGAGCGCGGCCCTGTGCTGCGCGGCACGCGGCGCCCGAGTGACCGTCACCGACACCCGCCCGGCCGGCCAACTCACCGGCGCGCTGGGCAGGTTGGCCGCTTCGGAAGCTTCGGCTTCTTCGGCTTCTTCGGCTTCTTCGGCTTCTTCGGCTTCTTCGGTCTCGCACCCGATCTCGTACGCGCTCGGCGGCGAACCGCCGGACGCCGCCGGGTTCGACCTGATCGTCCGCAGCCCCGGCGCCACCGACGACCTCCCGGTGCTGGCGTCCGCGCGGGCGCTCGGGGTGCCCGTCTGGAGCGAGGTCGAACTGGCGTACGAGCTGTGCCCGGCGCCGGTCGTCGCGATCACCGGCACCAACGGGAAGTCCACCACCACGACGCTGATCGGCGAGCTGATGCGGGCCGCCGGACGCCCCACCCAGGTCGCCGGCAACATCGGACTGCCCTTCACCGCCGTCCTGCCCGAGCTGACGCCCGACTCCGTCGCCGTCATCGAGGTCAGCGCGGGCCAGCTGGAGAACTGCCACCGCTTCCGCCCGCTGACCAGCGTCCTCACCAACGTCCGCGCCGAGCACATGAACCTCTACACCTGGGAGCACTACACCGAGCTGAAGTCCCGGATCGTCCGCCACCACACCAAGCTCCAGAACACGGTCGCCAACCACGACGACGAGTGGTGCCGCCGGATCGCCTCGACCACACCGGGCCGCGTCCTCTACTTCAGCCTGCGCGAACTCCCGGACGGCGTAGACGGGGTGTACGTCCACGACGGCCAAGTCATAGCGCGGCAAGGCGAGTTCACCCGCGTCCTGGCCCAACTCACCGACCTGCGCGTCCGGTCCGCGACCGCCAACATCCTCGCCACCCTCGCCGTGGGCCTCCTCTGGGACGTCGGCCGGCAGGCGATGGACACGATGATCGCCGCCTACCCCGGCCGCGAACACGTCGTCGAGTACGTCACCACGCTCGACGGCGTCGAGTACTACAACGACTCCAAGGCCACCAACCCCTGGTCCACCCTGCACGCCGTCGACGCCTTCCCCGACCGCCCGGTCGTCCTCATCACCGGCGGCAAGGACGACAAGAACGCCGACTTCACCGCCGCGTTCCCCAGCGGCGCGGCCCACGTCATCACCATCGGCGAGACCGCCCCGCGCATCGCGGACGCCGCCCGAACCCACGGCTACACCGCCCTCACGCCCGCCGCCTCCCTCCCCGAAGCGCTCCAACTCGCCCGCGAGACAGCCCAGTCCGGCGCGGCCGTCGTCTTCAGCCCCGGCGCCAACAGCAGGGACATGTTCACCGACCACCGCCAACGGGGGCGTGTGTTCAAGGAGTTGGTGACCGGACTGGTGGCCCGATGACCCGCCTCACCCTGGAACTCGACGAAGCGGCCGTCGCGAACAACATCGCCTCCCTGCGCCAACTGGCGGGCCCGGACACCGACTTGATGGGCGTGGTGAAAGCCGACGCCTACGGCCACGGTCTGGTCCCCTTCGCCCGCCTCCTCGTCCGCCACGGCGTCCCCCGCCTCGCGGTGGCCCACCCCGAAGAGGCCCTGACCCTCCGCGCGGCCGGCATCCCGGTCCCGATCCTCCTCCTCGGCCCCGCCGCCCCCGCCGACCTCCCCGAACTGCTCCACGCCCGCATCGCCGCCTGCGTGTACGACCCGGCCCAGGCCCGCGACCTGAACAGAGCCGCCGCCGCACAAGGCCAACAGGCCCGCGTCCACCTGGAGTTCGACACCGGCCTGCGCAGATACGGCCTGAACCCGGCCGCCGATCTCGAACGCGTCGCGAACTTGCGCCACTTGACCGTGGAGGGCGTCTACACACACCTCGCGGGCACCACGGACCCCGCCCGCCAGCTCGCCCGCTTCACCCTGGCCTGCGCCAACACCACGGCCGCCCTGGGCAGTCGCCCGCCCCGCCACGCACTGGCCAGCCCCGGCCTCGCGGCAGGACTCCACCGCCGCCACCCCCTCGAACTGGTCCGCCCCGGCGTCCTGTTGTACGGCCTCGGCCCCTCCCACCTCCCGTCCCTCCTGCCCGACCTGCCGGAGTTCCGCCCGGTGCTGTCGATGACCTCACGCGTCGAGCAACTGCACCACGTCCCGTCCGGAACGCCCATCGGCTACGGCGGCACGTACGTCACCCCCGGCCCGGCGGTGATCGCGACCGTCCCCGCCGGGTTCGCCGACGGGCTACCCAAAGCGCTCGGCGGCGGCGCCGGACGCGTCCTGGTCGGCGGGCGGTCCGCGCCCGTCGTAGGACAGGTCGGCATGAGCCATCTCCACGTCGACGTCACCGCCGTCCCGCGCGTCGCGCACGGCGACCGGGTCGTCCTGCTCGGCGCCGGCCTCACCGTCCAGGACTGGGCCGACGCCGCCGGGACGATCAACACCGAGGTACTGGTCCGGCTGGGGCGCACGACGCCCAGGGTTGTGCGGCCGCTGCCGTACCCGATCACGAAGGAACGCTGCGCATGACCACTGTGACCCCGGCGCCCTCCGCGCCCTCGGCCGCTGTCATTTTCGGTACGAAGGCCCAGACCCTGGCCCGGCTGCGCCCCCTCCTCACCACCGCGACCGTCCTGGACCAGCTCACCTTCACCGTCGCCGAATGGCGGTCCCGGCCAAGGGAGTTGGCGGCTCAGATCGCCGCCCGCCTCCCCGGCCGCCGGATCGTCGTCCGCAGCAGCGCGCCCGGCGAGGACACCGCGACGGACTCCGGGGCGGGGGTGTACGACAGCGTGCTCGGTGTGGCGGCGGACGATCCGGGGGCCGTCGGCGAGGCGGTGGGGACGGTCGTACGCGGCTACGCGGAGCGGGGCGGCGGGGGGATCGGGGGGTACGAGGTGCTGGTGCAGCCGATGCTGGAGGGGGTGGAGGTGAGCGGGGTGGTGCTGGGGCGGGATCTTCAGAGTGGGGGGCCTTATCTGGTCGTCAACTATGACGAGGGCGGGCGGACGGACACGGTGACGGCGGGGGCGGGCAGTACGCAGCGGGTCGTGCGGGTGCATCACGACGCCGGGCCCGGAGAGCTGCCCGCCCCCCTCCGAGACGTGGTCGCGGCGTTCAAGGAGGTCGTACGGCTCACCGGCGAGCCGCACCTCGACATGGAGTTCGCGGTCAGCGGCGGACGTGTGCACGTCTTCCAGGCCCGCCCGCTGACCACCGCCGGCACCGGACACGCCGACGCCTACGTCCGTACCGCCCTGGCCGGCGTCCGCGCCCTCCTGCGCGACCGCGACCGCCCCCGCACCGGCGTCCACGGCTCCTCCACCGCCTACAGCGACATGACCGACTGGAACCCCGCCGAGATCATCGGCACCCGCCCGCGCCCGCTGGCGGTGTCCCTGTACCGGCGGCTGGTCATGAAGGACGTCTGGCGCGAGGCCCGGCGCCGGCTCGGCTACCACGACCCCGCCCCGCACCACCTCATGGTCGTCCTCGGCGGCCACCCCTACGTCGACATCCGCAACGACTTCAACTCCTACCTCCCGGCCGGCCTCGGCGCCGGCCTCTCGCACAAACTGATCGACCACTACCTCCAACGGCTGCGCGAACAGCCCGAGTCGCACGACAAGGCGGAGTTCGACATCTGCGCGACCTCCCTCGCCTTCGACTTCCCGGAACATGAACTCCGGCTGCTGGAAACGGGGTTCACGGCGGAGGAGATCGACCGCTTCCGGGACAGCCTGCGCCGCCTGACGACGAACGTGGTGCTCGGCGGCGCCGGCCAGTTCGCGGAAATGGCGTCCCGCATCGAGGAGTCGGCGATCCGCAGAGAACAGGCGCAGTCCCTGTCCGGCCTCCAGGCCGCAGAAACCCTCCTGGACGACGCGGCCGCCTACGGCACCCTCCCCTTCTCGGTCGTCGTACGCGGCGCCTTCATCGCGACGGCCTTCTGGCGCTCGCTCCTGCGCACCGGCGTCCTCTCCCAGGAGGAGCACGACGGCTTCCTCACCACCGTGGAAACCGTCTCCACCGCCTTCACCGCCGACCTCGACCGCCTGCACCAAGGCGCCCTGGACCGCGAGGAGTTCCTCCGGAGGTACGGCCATCTGCGCCCCGGCACCTACGACATCACGGTCCCGTCCTACCGCGAGGCCCCCGAGCGCTACCTGGCCGCGGGGCCGGGTTCCGGCGACACAGCGCGCGAGACCTCGTACGCACTGCCTGCCGCGGCCCGCAAGGCGATCCAGGCGAAACTCGACGAGTTCGGATTCCCCTTCGGCACCGGGGAGTTGCTGGAGTTCGTGCGCAGCACCCGGGTCCTGCGGGAGCTGTACAAGTTCGAGTTCACGAAGAACCTCAGCCTGGCGCTGGACGAGTTGACGGCGTGGGGCGCCGAACAGGGCCTGAGCCGGGACGACTTGTCGTACCTGAGCGTGGAGGAGCTGCTGGGCGGGGCGAACGAGGAGTGCACGGAGGCGAGCACGGACTGGCTGCGCACGCAGGCCGCCGCGAACCGCGCCCGCCACACCCACCAGTCCCGCATCCACCTCCCCGACGTCATCACCACCCCCCGGGACCTCCAGATCATCGCCCCCCAGACCCGAGTCCCCAACTACGTGACGTCCCACCGCACAACGGCCCAGACGATAAGGGTGGAACCCCTCACCCCACCCTCGCTTCCCCTGTCCGGCCGCATCATCCTGACGGAGAACGCCGACCCCGGCTACGAATGGCTCTTCTCCCACGGCATAGCCGGCCTCATCACCAAATACGGCGGCGCCGCCTCCCACATGACCATCCGCTGCGCCGAGTTCGACATCCCAGCGGCAATCGGCTGCGGCGAAACACTCTTCGAGCAGCTGTCGGGGGCGGAGCTGGTGACGCTGGACTGCGGGGCGGGGAGGGTGGGGCCGGCACGGGGGACGCCGTGACGGCCGGCGCGAGGGACACCGCAGCCAGGCATAGGGCACCCATGTAGGCCAAAAGGGTGAACGTCACCGATCACCCGAACGGACGCCGAACTGGCGACCTAGCCTCGCAGCACCACATCAACTCGACGGCCCTCACCCAGGCAGCCACCCGGGCGAGGGCCTGACCGACAAGGAAGGACTGCGCTTCCTCATGGCTGACTGCGAGCCTAACGCCCACCGCTTCATGGACCTCACGGTCCCCGAGTACGCCTATATGTTCGGCTTCTTTCAAGCCGACGGGCATCTAGAACAGGGAACCGGACAAAAGGGCAGGCTGATCGTCGCGATCAACGCCCGCGACATCGGAATCCTGCACAAGTTCCAGAAACTGACGCCGTACTACAGCAGCATCACCGAATACACCCAGTCCACGAACTTCGCCGAGGCGCACACCTTGGCCGCCTGGCGCCTGTATTCCCTCGAAGCCAGGACCAAGCTCAACGGACTCGGCCTGCCGTACGGCCGCAAGTCCAGCACCATCGCCCCACCGGACACCGAGTTCTCCCGCCGCGACTACCTCCGGGGACTGATCGACGCGGACGGCTCAGTCGGCTTCACCAAGAAGGGGTATCCGTTCGTCTCGCTCACCACGGCCAGCGACGCCATCGCGGCCCATCTGTGCGCGTACGCCAAGGACGTGACGGGCACGGAGCGCACCCTCACGCGAAACACCCGGGACAGCATCTACAACGTGCTCTACATGATGGAACATGCCCAGCGCCTGGCAGCCGACCTGTACTACCCCGGCTGCCTGTCCTTGGACCGCAAGCAGAACGCCGCCGACGCCGTCGCGAGTTGGACCCGTCCCGCCGGAATGCGGGCCGCGTGCACTCGGCGCCGCTGGACCAAACAGGAAGACCTGATCCTGCTGGAGCTGGGCAGCCCCACGGCCGCCGCCGACGTACTAGGCAGGACCGTCCAGAGCTGCAACCTCCGCCACTGGCGCCTGCGCACCGGCCAAGTCCCGAAGCCCAGCGAGCAGTAGCCGAACGACAGGGTGCCCCCGCCACGAACCGGGGGCACCCCGCCTCAGCCCTTCACACAGATGAACTGCTTCAGCTTCGCCACGACCTCCACCAGGTCCCGCTGCTGCTCCATCACCTGGTCGATGTTCTTGTAGGCCCCCGGAATCTCGTCCAGGACCCCCGAGTCCTTACGGCACTCGACACCCCGCGTCTGCTCCTCCAGGTCCCGCAGCGAGAACCGCTTCTTCGCCGCGTTCCGGCTCATCCGCCGACCGGCGCCGTGCGAGGCCGAGTTGAAGGCCTTCTCGTTCCCGAGCCCCTTCACGATGTACGAACTGGTGCCCATCGAGCCGGGGATGATCCCGTACTCACCGGAGCCGGCCCGGATCGCCCCCTTGCGGGTGACCAGCAGATCCATGCCCTCGTACCGCTCCTCCGCCACGTAGTTGTGGTGGCAGGAGATCTCCGGCTCGAACGTCGGCTTGGCCTTCTTGAACTCCTTGCGGATCACGTCCTTCAGGAGCGCCATCATGATCGTGCGGTTGTACTTGGCGTACTCCTGGGCCCAGTAGAGGTCGTTGCGGTAGGCGGCCATCTGCGGAGTGTCCGAGACGAAGACGGCGAGGTCCCGGTCCACCAGCCCCTGGTTGTGCGGGAGTTTCTGGGCGACGCCGATGTGATGTTCGGCGAGTTCCTTGCCGATGTTCCGGGATCCGGAGTGCAGGGAGATCCACACAAAGCCGACAGAATCGGACAAAAGCTCTGCATAGTGATTCCCGGCTCCAAGCGTTCCCATCTGCTTGACCGCCCGCTCCTCCCGAAACTTCACCGCCTCCGCAACCCCATCAAACCGCCCCCAGAAGTCATCCCACCCGGAGGTGGCAACCCCATGGAACCGCCCCGGAGCGACAGCCTCGTCATGCATCCCCCGCCCCACCGGAATAACCCGCTCGATCTCCGACCGAAGCCGCGAAAGATCCCCCGGCAGATCATTGACGGTCAGCGACGTCTTGACGGCGGACATCCCGCACCCGATGTCCACCCCCACGGCGGCAGGACAGACAGCCCCCCGCATCGCGATGACGGACCCGACCGTCGCCCCCTTCCCGTAATGGACGTCGGGCATGACGGCCAGCCCCTTGATCCACGGCAGGGTCGCGACATTGCGCAGCTGCTGGAGCGCGACGTCCTCGACGGACGCGGGATCGGTCCACATGCGGATCGGCACCTGCGCGCCGGGCAGTTCGACGTACGACATGGAATCCCCCATACATAAAACCGAAAAACAGCCCCCTGACAGGGCATAAAGCCGATTACGCAAAACCGGCGCCAAGGTCGGCGAAACGGATGCCGGACCGGCGTCAGCGGTGTCGCGTGCGATACACATTGTGGTCGGAGGCCGCCCCCGTCCGGCAACCGAAATACGCGGCGGGCACACTAGGAAGCCCCCGCCCCCGAGAGACATCTCGCGTGCCTAACAAGTCAAGCCGCTGCGGCCAGAGCCACTGAATGACCGGAGG